>CAZVYJ010000101.1:0-4044 GCA_964631565.1 uncultured Planctomycetaceae bacterium | reverse complement strand
TGGCGCAATGGGTAAGATGGGCAAAGCGCATAAAGTCCTTCCGTTCGCGGCTAGTGAGAAAATGGAACGTCAATTGGTAATACTGGCTGCAAACGGCAGTGAGCGGGATTTTTACCTGTCACACACTGATAATCCATTCAACGCTTTTAATCTTCCCTCCAGCGGCGTAGAATCTCTTCCGCATAGACAAACGGAGCTTTCCCCCGATGCCGCAGATAAACGTACTGCCGAAGCACCTTGTGAACAAGATAGCCGCGGGCGAGGTTATCGAACGGCCGGCCAGCGTGCTCAAGGAGCTTGTCGAAAACTCAATCGACGCAGGCGCGACGCGAATCGACATTTCAGTCGAGGACGGCGGGCGCAAGGCGATTATCGTTTCCGACAACGGCTGCGGCATGAGCGAGGCGGACCTGGCGCTTGCCTTCGCCCCGCATGCCACGAGCAAGATATCCGCCGAGGATGACCTGGAAGCCATAATGACCATGGGCTTCCGCGGCGAGGCGCTGGCGTCAATAGCGTCGATATCGCATGCCCACATACGCAGCCGACGGGCCGACGACGAGGCCGGCTGCGAAACCGAGGCCACAGGCGAGACAATAGGCAGCGTAAAACCGTGCGCCGCGCCGGTCGGCACGACGGTCACCATTCGCGATTTGTTCTTCAACACACCCGCCCGTCGAAAATTCATGCGGACGCGCAACACGGAATACGGCTACGTCGTGGAGCAGCTTACGCGGCTGGCGTTGCCGCACCCGCAGATAGCGTTCAGCCTCACGCACGACGGCCGCGAAACAATGAACCTGCCGGTCGTAGATTCCACTATAAGCCGAATCCGCGATATTTTCACCGACGACATGGCCTCCTCGCTGCTGCCGATTACGCGGCGTGGCGGCAAGGTAGACGTGGCCGGCTTCATCGCCCCCCCTCAGGGGGCAAGGGGCAGCGGAAAGTGGCAGTACTTCTTCCTCAACGGGCGATACATACGCGACCGCATTCTCACGCACGGCCTGCGCGAAGCCTACCGCGGGCTGGTCGATCCAAGCCGCTTCCCGGTGGCCTTCGTGTTTCTGCAGGTCGCGCCGGCCGACGTAGACGTAAACGTCCACCCGACGAAAATCGAGGTTCGCTTCCGCGACAGCCAGGCCGTCCACGGCGAGATGCTTGCGGCCATCAAGGAAACGCTGAACCGCTCGAACCTCACCCCCAAGGGGTCGCTGGATACCGCCGACCCGTTCGGAGAGCCGGCAGCCCGGCCGATCGACGAGGCCCGTCGCGATTCGCTTCGCAAGGCGATGGCTGATTTCTTCAAATCCGTGCCGCCCGCCCAGCCGCGCTTCGATTTCCCCGACGCCTCGCCGTCATCCGCTGAGCCCCGGCCGGCTTACAGCATGCCTGCCGCCGCGGTCGAGCATGAAAAATACGAATCGCCGGCCACCGTCGCACCGCACAAGATGCCGATGCACGTTCCGGCCGCCGCGCCGGCGGACCTGCGCCACGCGATACAGATAAACAACACGTACATCGTCGCCGAGGACGGCGACGGGCTTGTAATCATCGACCAGCACGCACTGCACGAGCGGATTCTCTACAACGAGATGCGCCGCCGCCTGACTGACGGTCCGCTCGCCGGCCAGCAGATGCTCATCCCGGAGACGCTGGCCGTCACCGCCGCCGAGGCCGCCGCCGTCAACGAGCACGCCGACATACTCGCACGCCTCGGGCTGGAGGTCGTACAGTTCGGCCCGGAAACGCTCGCCATACAGAAATTTCCAATGCTTCTTGCGTAGCGGGGCGCCGCGCCGGCTATATTCCTGAGAGAGTGTCTGGACAAGCTCACCGAGGATGAAACCGCCGACGGCGAGCGGCTTCTGGAAGACCTGCTCGAAATGATGGCCTGCAAGGCGGCAGTCAAGGCCGGCGACCCGCTGACGGCCGACGAGATAAACGAACTGCTCGCACGACGCGGCGAAACGGAAAAGGCTTCGTCTTGTCCTCACGGCCGGCCGACGACGCTGAGGCTTTCGACCAAAGACCTTGAAAAGCAGTTCAAACGTACATAGCCCGGAGTTGCGCAGATGGGGGCAAAATCAAAGTTGTGTTTTTTGGCAGTTCTCGCCGCAGCGGTCCTGCCCGGCTGCAGCGTCGATTACTACGCCAATCGCCTGCTCAGGCAGGATACCTCGCCCGGCAAGGCTAGGCTCGCGATGCTAGGCAGCGACGATCAGCTAATTAAATGCGGGGTCATCGACTCCCACAGGCGTATCGCCGCGCAGGACGGCGTCGAAATCGACACGTGGGTAATAAACGCCCGCTACGGACCGCCTCGCGGCACGGTGGTTATCACTCACGGCATATGCGACAGCAAGGCCGGCTATCTCCGGCTCGGCGAGAGGCTGTCCTGCATGCGGTTCGATGTGGTTTTGCTTGACCTTCGCGCTCACGGCCACAGCGGCGGCGAGTATGTGACTTTCGGCGCACTGGAAAAGCACGACGTCAAGTGCGTAATGGACGCCCTGTCGGCCGACGGAACGATTCACCGGCCTATTTACGCGTTCGGCGTGTCGATGGGAGCCGCCATCGCCATACAGTACGCTGCAATCGATCCCGACTGCGCCGCGGTGATGGCCGTCGCCCCCTACGCAGACGGGCCGAGCGTCACGCGCCGCTTCGTGCCCATGATGAGTGACGAAAAGTTCCAGGCCGTCTGGAAACGGGCGGGCGAGATAGCCGGCTTCGACCCGAATGAAACGTCAACCGTCAACGCGGCAAAAAATCTGCACAAACCGCTGCTGGTCGTTCACGGAAAAATCGACAATGTCGTGCCGTACAGCCAGGGACAGGCCGTCGTGGAGGCCGCCGGCCGCAACGCCATGCTTATAACCGTCGACTGGGCCGGCCATTCGACCATTCTCGCCGGCCGGGAGGCATGGTTCGCCGACGAACTGGAAAAACTCGCCGACGGAAAGTTCCGGCAAGCCGCCCATTGAAACCGCCCGCAGACCTGCTACACTTTTATTTGAAGCCCACCCGCAGGCAGAGCGGGCGAGCCATGGATGGACGAATCTGCCCTTAGGGAGAATTAATCATGAAGCAATTGCTCCTGGCAGCAGGACTGACAGCACTTCTGGCGGCCGCCACCGGCTGCACCAACGAAACACACGCAAAGGCGCTCGTCGCCCCGGACAAGGCTCCCTACTTCCTTGTCGGCTCCGGAGAGGAACTGGTCAAGGAAGGAAAAATCGACTACTGGGAACAGGTATCATCCTTCGACGGCACAAAGATTGACACATGGGTCAAGCGGGCCAAGGTCACGCCGTCGCAGCTCGAGCCGATCGGCACGGTCGTGCTGATTCACGACATGGGCGAAAACAAAAGTTCATACCCGCTGCCCGACCTGACCAATGAGCTTATCGAAAAGGGTTACAACGTAATCCTGTCCGACCTCCGCGCCCAGGGCCGAAGCGAAGGCAAGTATGTCACCTACGGCGCCAAGGAAAAGAAGGACATCAAGGCCGTCGTGGATGCTATGGCGGCTAAGAAACTCGTTAGCGGGCCGATCTATGTGTTCGGCGAGGGCCTCGGCGGCGCTGTGGCCATCCAGTACGCAGCAACAGACCCGCGCGTAAAGGGCGTGATGGCCGTCACGCCGTACAAGGACTTCCGCTCCGCCAGCAGATGCTGGTATCCGCTGATGCTGGAACCGGATTTCGAGAAGGTGATGAAAATCGCGACGACGATGGCCGACTTCAACGAAGCGGAAACGTCTTCCGTCGACGCAGCCGCCAGGCTCACGTGCCCGCTGCTCATCATTCACGGGATGCTGAACCTGTCGATGCCCTATGAGCAGAGCGAGGCCATCAAGGCCGCCGCCGGCGGTCCGTGCAAGCTTGAGGCAATAGACACGACATTCGTGCCCGGCTCGATAAGCGAACGGATAGACAACCTCGCAAAACACGGTCTGTCCGCAGAATAGATATTAAAACGCACATAAACGAGCCGCGACCGTCAGGACTTTATGCGCTTTGCCCATCTTACCCATTGCGC
>CAZVYJ010000100.1:0-4326 GCA_964631565.1 uncultured Planctomycetaceae bacterium | reverse complement strand
GTATGGTGCGGTTGTTCTTCACGTCGTCGGTCGCCTCGGCGATGGCGCGGTACGAAGCGTTGGACTTCGGCGCGCAGGCCATGTAGATGGCCGCCTGTGCGAGCGTAATCTGGCACTCCGGCATGCCGATTCGCTCTGTTATTTCGAAGGCGGCCGCCGCTACGGAAATCGCCCGCGGGTCGGCGTTGCCCACGTCTTCGCTGGCCAGAATCGCGATTCGCCGTGCGATGAACCGCGGGTCTTCGCCGGCCGTCAGCATTCGCGCCAGCCAGTAGACAGCCGCATCCGGGTCGCTGCCCCGCATGGATTTTATAAACGCGCTCGCCGCGTCGTAGTGCATGTCGCCGCCCTGGTCGTACTGGATGGCCTTGGCCTGGATGGATTCCTGGGCGGCCGCCAGGTCGAAGACAATCGCCTTGCCTTCCTTGGTGTATTTGGCCTGGCTGATGACGCCGACCTCAAGGGCCGTCAGCGCCCGGCGGGCGTCGCCGTCGCATATCGTCGCAAGGTGGCGCAGCGCGTCGTCGTGTGCGTCGATTTTCATTTTGCCCAGGCCGCGTTCCTTGTCGGCCAGCGCGCGATGAAGAAGCGTGATGATGTCTTCCTCGCTGAGGGCTGCGAACTGGAATATCGTCGAGCGCGAAAGCAGCGGCGAGTTGATTGTGTAGAACGGGTTCTCCGTCGTCGCGCCGATAAGAATTATCAGCCCGCTCTCGACATCGTTCAGCAGCACGTCCTGCTGCGCGCGGTTGAAGCGGTGAAGTTCGTCGAGGAACAGCACCGTCTTGCGGCCGGTTGATGTAAGGGTCGCCCTTGCCCGCTCGATTATGTCGCGGACGTCCTTTACCGACGCCGACGCCGCATTGAGCATGTGAAACTCGCAGTCGCAGTGCATCGCGATTACATGCGCGAGCGTCGTCTTGCCGCTGCCCGGCGGGCCGTAGAAAATCAGGCTTGTAAGCTTTTCGGCCTCCAGCATCCGCCGCAGCATCTTGCCGGGGCCGAGAAAATCGTCCTGCCCGAGTATCTCATCAACCGATCTCGGCCTCATTCGCACGGCCAGCGGCGCGCCGGCAGCTATCGCAGCATTCTCGGATTCATCGAACAGGGCCATACGAGAGATATTACCGATTTCCCGGCGATTGAACTATAGAAGACCTTCATAATTCAAAATGAGTAAGACGGCGCCGTGGCTTGCGAAGCGAAGCCGAGCGGCCATGTCAAAGTAAAATGTGCTTGGCGGCCTTCGGCCGCAAACTGCGGTCGCACAACGGCTTAAACGCCTTAACTTCCTGTTATGAAAGTAATTATCGTTACGGCGGGGAACAAATGCTGAATTTTTCGTTTTTGGGTGGGGCATCAATAGTTTGGCAGGGTGAGTGGCCTTCTTTTCTGGCAAGCGTCAACTTGTCGTCCATTCAACAAATTACGATAAGAAGAAAGCAGAAAGTTGAAAGGAAATCGCGGGAGAAGTTACAGCAGCGGGCTGCAACGGGCCCTTTGTCGGGGCGTCAGACGTATTTTCTCCTTTCTACTCACTACTTTCTCCTGCTCACTTTATCGGGGGCCTTTATGCATTTTCCGTTGACATAATAGCCGTTTCATTTATAATCTACTATAAGTGGTTTATAAACAGATTATAAAAGTATGACTAGAGATTTAACAACAGACACTAAGTACTCCCGTGTGGTCAACATGATTCGAGACCGCATCGTTTCCGGCGACTATAAGCCCGGTGACCGTTTGCCCACTCGCAGTGAGATAATGCGGAAATTTGGTCTGGGCACGGCTACGGTTCAAAAAGCGCTGGATAGCCTCATCGAGGACGGCTTCGTATATACGAAAGCCCGTCGCGGGGGAACCTTTGTGTCGGATAACCCGCCGCATCTTTGCGAGTTTGCGTTTGTGATACCCGCATCCGGACGGTGGTCCAAGTGGTACATGGCGCTGCGGGAAGCAAGCGACATGATTATGGGACAGTCGGATGTGCGTTTTAAGGAATACTGCGTATCTCGTGAGGTCGGCGAACGGGGAGACGTAATAAGACTCTGCAGGGATGCAGTCCATCATCGTCTTGGCGGCGTGATCTTCGGCGGTTTGGCGAGCGACCTTGCCGATACGCCGACGTTATTGAACGTCGATATTCCCTGCGTATTGTTCCAGCCGGTCGAAGGGTTGAAGTATCCGGTTCTGCAGGTTGACGGCGAATCTTTTCGGGATAGGGCCGTGGAATACCTCGCGTCGAAGGGACGCCGCAGGATTGCACATCTGTTCCTGGACTATGCATGGAGTTCGGTGGATGAGTTCATGGCCATCGCCAGGAAATGTACTCCGGATGTTCGAGAGTACTGGATTCAGCCGGTTCGCGTCGGCGAAAAACTGCACGGCACCAAGCAAGTGGCGAATCTACTGATGCAGCTTGAGGGCGACAAGCGGCCCGACGGACTGATTATTCACGATGACAACCTTGTGGAAGAGGCGGTGGCCGGGCTGATATCGGCTGGGGTAAAGGCGCCTGATGATATAGAAGTGGTGGCTCATGCGAACTTTCCGTCCAGGCTTCAGCTCGGCATGTCCGTCAAAAGGCTTGGGTTTGACGCCAGGGTTCTGCTAAGGAAAGCGCTGGATCTGCTCGCGATGCAGCGGCGCAAGGAGGCTGTACCGGGGAAGGTGCTGATTTCATCCTGTTTCGAGGAAGAAATAGCGTGAAAATCGTCAGGTTTGAAGATCATGGTTCACAGTGCATCACATGTCAGACAAACTTTTTAATCAGGAGAGTGAAAGGAGAAAAGCTATGAGCTTTCAAATGAGAAGGCGGGCGGCCGCCATAGGCAGCCTGCTGCTAATGGGTGCGATGCTATTACTGCCGACGACGGCTGATGGGGCGACGATCTTTGATGTTGGCGCAGGGCGGACATACGGAACCGTTCAGGAGGCGATTGCCGCCTTGCCGACGACGGCATGGACGGACGATTATGTCATAGACATATACAGCGGCGACTATTCCCCGGGTACAAACACGATCAATTACAATACGAACGGCAACTTGCTCACCATACAGGCGCACGCGGGCGAAACGGTCAACCTGAACATCAATTCGTATGGGGCGTTCGATGTCTATTCGGGCAATCTCATAGTGCAGGGGCTGAACGCCGTCGGATCGGGCGGCGACAATCGACTGCTGCATGTCCGTTCGGGAGCGGGGAACATACAGGTTCTCAATAATACCCTTTCGGGGTCCAATTCGCAGATATTGTTGTTCCTGGGCAACAATGACAACGTCAGCATTATCGGAAACACGTTCACCGGCAACGGCGGCGGAGGTGCTGCCGGCGTGGTCCATTTCTGGAACAACGGCGGCGGCAGTCAAAATCTGGAGATCGCCTACAATACCATCCATGACAATTTCAACACCGGCGCTTACGGCCTGGTTCACGTCATGGATGCAGACACGGCCGTCTATGTGCATCACAACCTGCTTTACAACAACTCGAGCGGGCATGGCCTTATCGTCACCGGCGCCGATGGGGATTGCTATATCTCAAACAACACCATCGACGGCCTGACGCTTAACAGCAATGCCGGTATCTACGCCGCAGGCGACGTCAAGGTATACAACAATATCGTCACCAACACCACCTTCGTCGGCATCAACAATGCCGGAGGGGCGACGGTAGATTACAACGACGTGTGGAACAACGTGACTGATTTTGCAGGATCGCACGGGGCCAATAATATATCAGAGATTCCGGATTTCATTAATGCATCGGGAGGCGATTATCGCATCTCGAACACCTCCCAGTGCGTTGATGCAGGCACCACTGATGTTCCGGCGGGCTATCCGGGATACAACGGCTTAAGCTACGACATGGGCTACTATGAAACTGTTCCCGAACCGGCGACGATGGCGCTTCTGGGCCTGGGCGGCATCGGACTGCTTGTCCGCCGCAGAAAGTAACAATCAGTAAAGACTCTTTTTGCTTAGAAACGGTTCCTCTGAGCATCCGACACCGTGGCCGTCTAGTCGACGGCCACGGTTTTTATGCGCACATGCGACGACCTGCGAAACGCCGTGGATTCTTAATGAAACCACTCGATATAATTGCAACGCCTCATTTAAGTCGGGTCGGCTGGATGTTATCCCTTTGTAAAAAATGAGTTATACGTCATTTGGACAACTGGTAATGGGTTTGTGACCAAATGAATCAATAAGACAGTTGACAAAATTCGAAAGCATGATATATTCGGTTTATTAGTTCAAAATTCCGAATGAATAGTGGCATTATCCGAATGCCAATAAAAGGCTCTAAAAAGGCTCATATGGAA
>CAZVYJ010000099.1:0-4402 GCA_964631565.1 uncultured Planctomycetaceae bacterium | reverse complement strand
CAGTGGCCGTGTGCGTTCTGAGATTACACGGGATGCAAGCATCCCGTGGCACACCCCAAGATGCCTTCCGCCCCGTATGGCCTGCTCGTCCGGGGGCTTTGTGAAATTGACGCCGATTATCCCGCGGCTTGCTCCCTTGCCGGCCGCGAAATGGAACATGGAAACCGCGTTTCGGCCTCTTTTATCTGCAGATTAATAGGGTGAGCAACTTGTTGCTCGCGGAATATACAGGAAAAGAAGCATTGCGCGTCCCTTAGGGACGCCCTACAACTGAATACAATATTTGACCAATTAATCTAAGACGAGCAAGTCTGTGATGTCTATATGCATAATAATTCATGTCTTACGGGAGGACTTTCTTGCAGTTCGCTTCTCGCGGAGTAGATTCAGCATATGCAATCAAGCCGAGCGGCGCGTCGGTGCAAGAAGCAGCTTGGCCGAAAGACACAAACCAAGCCCCTTATTCAGGCGAGGCGGCCTTCCCAGGCCGCCTCGATAAAATGCTTTTCAAAAATGCCCGGCGGCATGGGAAGGCCGCCGGGCTTATGCGTTGCTGATTATTAATAATTCACCCGCAGCGCGACCGGAGCCTTTGTGGACTTGAGCGTTATCGTGTCGGCTGCGGGGTCGAAGTTTTTATACTCCTTGCCGTTGGCCGTGACGCTCTGCATCTTTTTGCCTTCGGGATGGCGGATGCGGATGACAACATTGTCAGGCTGGCTCCGCGTCGGGAAGTCGATGCGTGCCTCAATGTACCCCTGCTTCACGAACGAAGTTATCCGGTAGCTGACCGGCCCGAAGCGCGTCGGGGCGTTGCTCACGCCGACGGTCATGCCGTCTTTCAGCCAGTTGTACGTCACGAACGGCGCCAGCCACAGATCATCGCCGCGTTCGGTCAGCATCATCGTTCGCGTCATTTCGAGGAACCAGCCGCTCTCGTGCGTCTTGTTCCAGCCGCCGCCGGCGTTGAAATGCTCCCAGTAGGTAAGGTTTTCCATATTCAGCAGCAGCGGAAACATATTGAAGTAAGTTCGTATGAACGGCTTGACGTCGTCGCGCAGCGCGTGGATGTCGCACATTCGCGTGTAGTGAGGCTGGAGCTTCGAGAAGCCGGCCTCGTCGAACCAGTTCTGCTCGGCCTCGGCTGACGGGTAGGCCCCGAACAGGCCGTCGATGAAGAACCAGCGGTCTTCAAGATAGTTCACCGCCCAGTCGGCCTGCCGGCTTTTCGGGTCGATAAGGCCGAGCGGAATGAGATGGTTTCCGCCGGCTTCCACGTCGTGGCCGATGGCGCTTATCCCGCCGAAGAACTCCCTGGTCAGCCCGAAGGTGTATACGCTCGACGGGGTAGCCGGTACCCACGTTCCGTCCCGCAGAGGCAAAACGGGCATGCGGGCCTGATTCCAGCGATAGGCGGCCAGGATGTCCTGACGGTACTCATCGGCGGCCTGCTTCAGCCGGCCGGCCTCCGGGCAATCGATTTCCGAGAGCATCTCGGCGACGGCCTGCAGGCCCGCCTCGAAGTGGGCGTTCACATACATGTAATATGCGTAGCGGTTCCAGTCGCCGAGTACGCCCGGCGGGACAAGCCCGTATTCCGGCAGCCTGTTCCCGGCAGGGTCGAGCTTTTTGGTTTTCTGCGTCTGTGCCGCTATCCATTGCGACGCCAGCAGCAGCTTCGGCTCGAATTTCCTGAGCCACTGCCTGTCCGGCGCCAGTTCGTAATGCTTGCCGAGCGTCCAGAGATGCTGGCCGAGGCCCATGAGCGTGTAGCCCTTGACCAGCATGCCGTGCTCGTTGTAGCTGTTGATGAACATCTCCGTGCTTCTCCGCGCGAACTCGTGCTGGCCGCTGTAGTCCATGCCGAGAATCACCGCCTGGGCCTCGGTGTCCAGCGGGCCGTACGTGTTCGATGCTATCCACGGCTCGATGAGCGCGCCGTCGGCGGAGTTGCGGGCGGCCATCATGCAGTGAACCTGCGTCGCGCGGTAAACCTTGCCGACGAGCGGCTCGGGCACGTCCAGCTGCATTGCGCCGGCCAGTGCGGCGTTCCAGTATTTACCGACTTCGTTGCGCAGGTTCTGATTGCCGGGCGGAATCTTGTTGTCATCGGCCTTCATCTCCCACGCGGGGATATAAAGCCGGAAGCTCCTGGTCGTCTTCGGCTGCATCTGGCAGGACAGCTCCAGCGTACCGCCGTTTATGGATATTTCCTTCTCGCCCCAGCCTTCAATATCGGCGCAGGCCAGCAGGCCCTCGCCGGCAGTCACGAGCAGTCGACCGTCGGCCAGTTTAAGTTCGGCCCCGCCGCCGCTGAAGTCCAGCCGCATGTTCGCCGAGGCAGCCGTCGAAGCGGGATTCTCGATTACAAACTCGCCAACGCAGACCGACCTGGCCTTGCCGATCGCATCCATCGGCTGCTGCTGGAGGTCATAAGGCGCGACATAAGTCTGCTGGCGGTAGACAATCCCGCCGCCGGTCGCCCTGTTTTCGATAATCGGCAGCCAGCCGTCATCGGCGAGCCGTCGCTCCGATGCGGTGTCGGCAAAGCCAAGCTGCCTGAGGAAATCGCTGAGGTACACCGCGTCGGCCTGTTTCGCGCCGGCCGGCGTCAGCCTGGCGTCGGCAAAGTTGCCCGCATCATTCGATATGCCGTCGCCGCCGTCCCGCAGGCGCAGCAGCATCTTTTTCGCGCCGGCGAGAGAGATTTTGACCGCCTTGGCGGCCTCGCCCTTTTTCATCACGCCGCTGTCGAATTTATTTTCGCCGTCGACATCTATCTGGAAAATGACCGAGCCGCCCTCTCCCTGCGACGGATAGACGCCAACCTCAGCCTCGAACGTCTCGAACTTACCGCCGAGCGGAACGACAAGCTCAGCGTTTGCATGCAGGCCTACGCCCTTCTTGTAAGTCTTGTCGGCTATCTGCATGGGCAGGCCGCTACTCCCGGGCGGGCGAACGGTGGTGTCCAAGCCTATTTCGCCGAAGTCCATGTGCACTAGGTCGGCTTTGCCCAGCCAGAAGTGCGGCGTAACCATAAGCCTGCCGCCGTGAATCGTGCCGTTGCGGTCGATGATGAACTTGTTGTTGTCGCACGCCAGCGAAAGCATCGTCGGGCCGGTGTTCTGGCTGTCGCGGTGGAGCACCTTCATCGCCTCGGCGAACGTCTGGTCGGGCATCTTGCGGACTTTTTCCAGGATGGTTTCCCTGCCGGCGATTTCCTCGCGATATTTATCGAGCGTGACGCCGCTGTCGCTGCGGGTGACAAAGATTCCGTAATCCTTCACATAAACGCCGTCGTTTTTCAGGACGTCCTCGATGGCCACGCTGAACCCGCCGCCGTCCGGCAGCTCGAAGCGAATCAGCGTGCGGTCGGCCTTGGAAGCGGCCGGCACACTGTACTGCACTTCAATATCAAGCGGCCTGGCCGGCTGCCATTTCTTCGTCAGGCCGTCGCCGTTATCCGAATCGGAAATAAGCCCGTTGTACGCGTGTATCGTCACTGGCCCAGCCGAGCCGGATGCAGCCTCAAGGCGGAACTTGCCGGCTGTCCACTTTGAAACGCCGAGTGCCGACAGGCCGCGGACTTCGAAACGTCCGTCGCTTTTTGGAAATATCCATCGCACGCCGAACGTGCCCGTGCCATTCTTGAATTCCGGAACCTTCTCGCCGTCTATGGAAACAACCAGGCTGTCGCCTTTAACTTTGATTTCGCCGGACAGCTTTTCCCACTGACCCTGCCACGGCGTTTGGCCGATGCCGCCCCACGAGTCTTCCCGCCCAGCCGACGACCAGTACTGGACCTCGATGCCCTCGGCTGACAGCTTCGCGCCGGCGGGGAACTGCAGCGACACTTCGGAGAGCACCCGCTTCTCGGCCCACTGCAGGCCGATGCACGCACGCCCGTCCTCATGCTTCGTCGCTTCGTAGCAGCCGTTCTTGCCGGGCAGGATTTCTGTGGTCAGGAAAACATCCTCGGCCCGGAATTCTTCCAGTCGGCCGGCCTTCGCGCCGTCTGTGCGGGCCGGGTCGGACGTGACTACACGGGCAAATAACGCGATATTCAACGCGGACGGTGAAACAGTCATATCCTTCTCTCCTGCGGACGCCGGCGTAAACGCCGCCAGTCCAATCGCGATGGCGCATATTGCAACAAACCATTGAATCGTTGTAGTCATGGCCGACCTCAGCCTTCCTGTATCGTGACCTGATAGCAAACACTAATTATAGCAACAGAATGAAATCGCCCGCGTTCCGCAGATTCGCCGCGTCAGCAGCCGGCTAGAAAAGCGGCACAGCGGGTCGCTTACACGCCCGACCCGCCGTGCGAAGAAAACTCTGTAACTTTGCTGACTCATCCCCAGTTTTAGTTCAGGCAAAAAAATAGCCGACTTCTTTAGTG
>CAZVYJ010000098.1:0-4409 GCA_964631565.1 uncultured Planctomycetaceae bacterium | reverse complement strand
AGATACGTACTTGGGGAGGCTTAGTGCATAATGTCCTTACGTTCGCGGCTCGTTGCGGGCTTTGACGCCTTGTTGGCAAGAATTCGCGTCCGCTTTTTTACGTGTGGTAGTCCGCATTAATCGCTATGTATTCCCGCGACAGGTCGCACGTCAGCGCGGTGAAGCAGCCCTTGCCAAGGCCCAGATTGCAGTCGATTGTCACTTCCTTGCCGGCGAGATATTTGGACACCTTCGCGGCGTCGAATTTCTTCGGCACCCCGTGTGAAAAGACGGCCGTCGGGCCTATCTTCACCGAGAGCTTTTCGGCGACGACTTTTGCGCGGCTTTTGCCGAGGGCCATGACGATTCGCCCCCAGTTCGGATCGCAGCCGTGAACGGCGCACTTAAGCAGCGGCGAGTCGGCCACGCTCTTGGCTGCCAGCTGCGCGTCGGAATCGCTCTTTGCTCCGCGAACGGTAATCTCGATCGTCTTCGTCGCGCCTTCGCCGTCTGCAGCTATCTGGCGGGCCAGGGCGTCGCAGACTTCGCGGACGGCTGCCGCGAATTTTTTATACGCAGCCGAGCCGACAGCAAGCGGCCTGTTGCCGGCGGCTCCGGACGCAAACAGTGCGACGGTGTCCGACGTTGACGTGTCGGAATCCACGGTCACCGCGTTGAATGTCGTGGCGACGGCCGCCTTCAACGCCTTGCCCAGCGCCGCGGGCGATATCGCCGCGTCGGTGGTTATCACGGATATCATCGTCGCAAGCGATGGGGCTATCATGCCGGAGCCTTTTGCGATGCCGGCCACCGTTACTATCCTGCCGCCGATGCTGATCTGCACAACTGCCGACTTGGGGCGCAGGTCGGTCGTCATTATCGCGCGGGCGACGGATGAGTCGTTCTTTCGGCTGAGATTGCCGCCGGCCTCCGCGATGCCCTTGCGCACCTTCGCCATGTCCAGGCGATGGCCGATTATGCCAGTCGAGGCGACCAGGACCTTCTTCGCCTTGCAGCCGAGATGCTTGCCGGCAAGCGCCGCCATGGTTCTTGCGTCGGCCAGACCGGCCTTGCCCGTGCATACGTTGGAGCAGCCGGAATTGACGACGATGCCGCGCATCTTCCCGTATCCTCGCGGCATGATGCTGCGGCACCAGATGACCGGCGCGCCGACGACCTGGTTTCGCGTGGTGACGACGGCCGCCGCCGCGTCGCGCTCGGCCGCGATGATTGCGAGGTCTTCACCCTTACTCTTGAGCTTGCATTCTGCCGCCGCCGCGACGAACCCGCCCGGCAGCGTTATGTGTCTGTCTTTGTTATTCATAGCGGGGGGATTGTACAACCCCAGCACCGCCGCGAAAAGAGGCAAGGGGAAGCAAATGCCTAATGTCTAATGTTCTAATGCCTAATGAATGACTAATGCCGAATGCCTAATTCGCGACTCGCGAATTATCCAACCACGATTTTACCGAAGCGGCGTTTGCCGACCTTCAGCACCTGGCCGGTCTTGAGAGAAATGCTGGCGTCGATGTCGGCGATTCTGTCGCCGTCGATGCTGACGGCGTTCTGCTCGACGAGCCGACGGGCCTCGCCCTTTGACTTCGCGAAGCCGGCATGGACGATAAGTTCCACGATGTTCATCGCGGCGGCCGGCACTTGCACTTCCGGCATGTCCGTCGGAACGTCCTTCTGCGCGAAGACGCGGTCGAACTCGGCCGAGGCGGCCTTGCCTGCAGCCTGGCCGTAGTAGCCGGCAACTATCATCTCGCCGAGGGCGGCCTTGGCCTTGCGCGGGTGCGTCTTCTGCGGATTCACAAGCTCGTCTATCTGCCCGCGGGGCAGGTCGGTCAGCAGCGTGAAATAGTTGTCCATCAGCGAGTCGGGAATGGACATAATTTTGCCGAACATATTGTTCGCATCGTCGCGAACGGCGATGTAGTTGCCCTTGGACTTGCTCATTTTTTCCGCCCCGTCCAGGCCCACCAGTATCGGCGTAATCATGACGACCTGTCGGTCCATACCGCTCTTGGCCATCATGTCGCGGCCGAGCAGGCAGTTGAACGTCTGGTCGCTGCCGCCGAACTCGACGTCGGCTTTGATGGCGATGGAGTCGTACCCCTGCATCAGCGGGTAGAGCAGTTCGGTGACGACGATTTCCCGGCCGGCCTCCAGGCGGTTCTTGAAATTCTCGCGGGCTATCATCTGCTGCACGGTGGCCATTGAGGTAATCTTGAGCAGGTCGGCGTAGCTCAGCCCGCCCAGCCATTCACTGTTGCGGCGGACTTCGAGTTTGGCCGGATCGGTATCGAGAATCAGTCCCGCCTGGTCGAGATAGGTTTCGGCGTTGCGGGCTATTTCTTCGGCGGTCAGCATCGGGCGGGTGGTGTCTCGGCCGGACGGGTCGCCTATCATCGCCGTGTAGTCGCCGATAATCAGCACGACGCGGTGGCCCATGTCCTGGAACTTCCGCAGAATGCGCATCTGCACGGTATGGCCGAGGTGGATGTCCGGCGAGGTCGGGTCCATGCCGTATTTTACGCGAAGCTGTCGGCTGCCGGCGTTTTTGAGTTTATGCTCAAGCTCCTGCTGGGTGTATACCGCCTCGCACCCGCGGGTTAGGAGCATGACCTGCTGTTTCAGCGTGTTGTCGTCGATTTTACTCATGGCGGGGCGAGTTTAGCCTGTGTTAAGAGGCTTTTCAATATGCCTTTGCAGCAAGTAAGAATGTTGTCTTGCTCACGCGGGCCGGGGACATTAGAATCTTGGCCACAGATATGCTCTAAAGTTACCCGAAGGGGCAAGCTTGGTTATGACGACTAGAGTTCTGTTGCTACTGGCATGTGCGGCAATACTGACGGTGATATGCGGCTGTCCGCCGCCCGACAATTCGCCACCGGTAAGCGTCGAGCAATACAAAAAAGCCGAAGATACTCAGCGAGTGGTTTGGCCGAAGGGAACCATCGCCATGTTCAACCGTCGGCGTCTCATGGACCCAAAGCTGTCCGCGGCGGATCGCGCCAAATCGCTGGAGCTTCTGGAATATCTCGGTGAGCAGGATATAGGCGACGAGGGCGAACTGGCTGAGATTCTGACCGATCCCGAAAGCCCGCCCGAACTCAAGCAGGTCGTGTTGAGGCTGCTCCTGAAACGCGACCATCCCGGCCTGGCCGTTCATGTCGTCAAGGCCCTGCCCAGCATGGGCGCCGATAATGAGCTTCGCGAGGCGATTCTCACGTGGCTTACCAAGCATCCGCAGCCGGCCGTCCTCTCGGAAATCGTAAAGCAGTGGGCCGACGAACAGTCCACCACAAGCCCGGACGAGCCGCGGTACCGCCTTATCGTCGAGCGGATAAGCGGCACGGGATGGGAGCAGGCGCTGCTTGAAGGCATAAACACGCCGGAGTTTTTCGCACGCGGCTCGGCTCTGGAGATACTGGAAAAACGCATGGACCCGAAAGTCCTGCGCGAGAAAATTCTCCAGATGAATTCCCGCACCGAGGCGATGACGGTTCTCCAGACGTTCATCCAGGGCTTCGATTATCTGCCGGCCAACCAGCAGGAGCTGCTGTCGGCTGTCACTATCTATAAACTTGACAACGACAAGCTTCAGCGGACCGCCCAGTGGGTCCGCAACTGGACGACGGATTTCGGATACCGGTTCAACATTCGCGACTTCCACCTGATAAGCAGGCTTGCTTACGACCCGCTCCGCCCGAAGATGCTCCGCATTCCGCTGGTGCTCGAGCTGAAGAAAAAACTCGACGCCCGCGACCACGCCCACGCCAAAGAGGGCGGCTACGAGGGCACGGGGCATCACGTGGACGAGTTCATGCTGCAGCTTGAAACGCTGTCGATAGCCGACCTCTGGAATATTTACCTGCTGGACGAGATGCTCAAGCGGCCTCGCGTGCAGGTGGCGCTGCGGCTGATGGCCGAGAAGGACCGCGACGACCGCCGCACCGCATGGGGCGGACTTATTTTCTACGAGAACGGCCACGCCGAGGCGATTCTGTATCCGCCGTCGCTTGAATACGGCGAGAATGACTTGATGTACCGTCCGCGCAAGACGACCATCAACGACAGCCGCGACTGCCTCTGCCGCTTCCACGCACATTTCGAGAAGGTCGATAATTCCGACCGCATCGGCCCGGACCGCCTGGAGCTGCTGGCCGCCAAGCAGGAGAATTTCTACGGCCTCGTGCTGACATCGCTGAGCAACGATACGTTCTGTGCGCATTACTACAACCCGGCTGGCGCGGTGGTTTCGCTTGGCAAGTTCAGCTTCAAGAAGTGGCCGTAAAACAAACGCACTGAAAATTATCTTTCATGAGCCGCGACTGTAAAGGAGCGGTCCCACCGATGTTGTAAAGGGAATGACCGCTCACTTACGGACTTTATGCGCTTTGCCCATCTTACCCATTGCGCCAAAA
>CAZVYJ010000097.1:0-4537 GCA_964631565.1 uncultured Planctomycetaceae bacterium | reverse complement strand
GGCCCTTGGCTATCTGTGAGGCGGCCTTCTCGGCCTTCGGGTCGAATGTCGGGTGCAGCAGCTGGTCGAGGGCCTTCGGCTCGACTCGCATGACGGCTTCGGTCTCGGTGATGAGGCCTTCCTTCACCATGTCGACGGCGATTTTGACTGCCGCCGCCGCGGTGCGCTTGCCGTTGCGGGTCTGCAGCATGTACAGCGTGCCCTTCTCGATTGTGAACTCGAGGTCCTGCATGTCGCGATAGTGCTTTTCGAGCTTTTCGCGGATGGCGATGAGCTGCTTGTAGCTCTTGGGGTCCTGCTGCGCCAGGTGCGTAATCGGCTGCGGCGTGCGGATGCCGGCGACCACGTCTTCGCCCTGCGCGTTCATCAGATACTCGCCGTAGAATTTGTTCTCGCCGGTGGAGGGGTTGCGCGTGAAGGCGACGCCCGTGCCGCTCGTGTCGCCCATGTTGCCGAAGACCATCGTCTGTACGTTGACGGCCGTCCCGAGCAGGCCGCGAATGTCGTTGAGCTGGCGGTACTTGATCGCCCGCGGATTGTTCCACGAGCCGAACACCGCGTCGATGGCGGCCTGAAGCTGCTCGCGAGCGTTCTGCGGGAAGCTCTTGCCGGCGGCCCGGTAGACCTTCTTGTACTCCTCGACGACGTCCTTCAGGCCGGCTACGTCAAGGTCGGTGTCCTGTTTGGCGCCGCGGGCCTTCTTTACCGTGTCAAGCGCGTGCTCGAAGTCATGATGCTCCATGCCGAGCACGACGTCGCCGAACATCTGCATTAAGCGGCGGTATGCGTCCCATACAAACCGCTCATTGCCTGTGAGTGTAATCATGTCCTTCAGCGTTTCGTCGTTCAGGCCGAGGTTCAGCACCGTGTCCATCATGCCGGGCATGGAAGCCGCAGCGCCGCTGCGCACCGAGACAAGCAGCGGGCTTGGGCCGCGGCCGAACGTCTTGCCGGTGAGCTTCTCGAGCTTCTTGATGTTGGCGTCGATCTGTGCGTCCAGGCCGGCCGGGTATTTGCGACCCAGCTTGTAGAACGCGTCGCATGTTTCAGTGGTGATCGTGAAGCCCGGGGGAACGGGCAGGCCCAGGGAGGACATTTCAGCGAGGTTGGCGCCCTTGCCGCCGAGCAGGTTCTTCATCTTGGCTGTGCCTTCGGCCTTGCCGCCGCCGAAGAAGTACACGTACTTTGTGGTCTTGGCCATCTTGTGAATCTCCATAACGTTAATGGTTAAGGTTTTCGGAGAAATCCGGCGTGCGTGGAAGCTTTTTCAGCTCGTACAGATTCGCGCCGCTGCCTCCGTGGGCATCTCCATGCTGCGGAACTTCCGTATGCATTCCCGCAGGGTAAAACGGATTAGCAGTGTAGAAAGCCCGACGCCGGGTGTCAATGGATTTCGGGTTTATGCGGCAGCGGTGTTTCCGTGCCTCTTTTAGCCGCGAATTCCTTGGGATTGGGGGCGAACTGCGAGAACTCTCGTTTTGCCTTATGCCTTATTTTATATAGCCTGCCGTTCCTTAGGGGGCGGCAGGGGATTGTTGGCGCCGGGTGAATTTATCGCCAGCCGGAAAGCCCCGAAATGTCGTGACCTGCGCCGCCGGCGGGGGTAGAATGTGCTTTCGACGTACTGCACCACCACAGACAGTATGGTTTTTTTAAGGGGACACGCCATGAAGCCAATTTCAGCAAAGTCGAAAAAGTCAAAAAGGTCGAAACCGTTCGCACTCGTCGCACTCGCCGTCGCATGCCTGCTTGCCGTCGCCGTAGGGCAGGACAGCACCGCGCCGCCGGCCGACACCGGCACCAAGACCGAAAACATCGATTACGACGCCATCGCCAAACAGAAACTCGCCGGGGTCGCCGAGAAGATCGATTTCAAGAACACGCCGCTCGAGGAAGCCATTCAGTATTTGCGCGAAACCTCCGGCTTGAACATCTTCGTCAAGTGGGGCGCGCTGGAAGCGCCGGGGATCGATAAGCAAACTACGGTGAACGTCCACTTGGAGAACGTCACTTACGAAAGTGCACTGAAGTACATGCTGGAAGATGCCAGCGGTGGAACCGCGAACCTTGGATACGTTATAGCCGACGGTGTAGTGGTGATATCCATCATGGAAGACCTGAACCGCCGAACCGTCACCAGGATTTATCCCGTCGGCGACCTCATTAACCAAACGCGAGTGGTTTATGCCGAATCGTGCGGCTGGTTGTGGCTGAGAGGCGTTTTCGTCTCGAAAGATGGCTTGGACATGGAAGACAACGACTGTTCATTTTGGAGCGACGAAGAAGACTATGCTTATCCCTTGTATATCGCCGCGGCTAAGAAATTGGTGCGCATGATATGTGCCACCGTCGATCCGTATAGCTGGCGCCCCGACGGCGAGGTCGGCAGCATAGAGCTTTTCGGCACAAACCTCGTCATAACGCAGACGCGAGCCAACCATGAAGCCGTTGCGCGCCTGCTCGATGGTCTGCGCAGTGACAGGACAATATCCGTCGGCGTGGCCGTCGTCCGCATGAGCGCGGCCGACTCGCAGAAAAAGCTCGACGAGCTTGTCAGCAAGGGCGGGGACATCAAGGCAGCATTGCTGGCCGGCGAAAGGAAGGGCCTGTGGACGCTCGACCGCTGCGAGCTTGAGCAGGCCGCCTTCGGCGAAATAATCGCCTCTTCGCAGGTTTACGAACATGTAGTGGAAAAAGGCGGCGGTACCGGCGATGGAACATACATACTGGAATTGTCAGAAAATGCCGGCTACCAGATCGGCGTTCTCGCCAAGCAGCGCACCGACGGCGGCGCAGTGATGTCCGTCGCGTGCGGGTCCGGCTGGCACCCCAGGGGCCACGACCCCAGGAACGACACGCCGGAGAAAAACGCCGGCGTCACCAAGCGGCACAACATGTTCGACTTCACGCTTGCGGCAGGGGAAGTGAAAACATTTTCAGTGATTCCGTTCGACGTCTGCGGAGACGCAGCCGTCGCCGTCGTCTGGCTGCCCGAAGCGGCTGAGAAATAAAAGGGGATTTTTATATGAAATCGGTAAAAACAAAACTCGCGGCTGCTGCGGCGATGCTGATTGTCTGCTGCCTGATGGTTCAAGTGGGCGTCACGCAGGAAAAAGCCGAGAAGGGCGAAGAAACCAAAAAAGCCGACCAGCAGCTGACCGTTGAGCAAAAACTTGCCCTCAAGCTGGGCAAGGTCGAGTTCAAGAACACGCCGTTTGAAGATGCTGTCCAGTACCTGAGGGATGTAACGGGCCTGAGCATCTTCGTCAAATGGGACAGGCTCGAAGCCTATTCCATCACCAAATCGGCGCAGGTGGACATCCACCTGGAGAACGTGCCGGCGGAATCGGTCCTGAAATTTCTGCTGGAGGATACCGGCGGCGGATTGTGCCAAATAGGCTACTACATCAACGACGACGGCGTCGTCATTATTTCCACCATGGAAGAAATTATGACCCACCGCATGATGCGGGTTTACAGAATAGGCGACCTGGCGTTTGCGACGCGACGTGATTTTTACGAGCTTGGCGGCCGGCCATGGACAGGCAGCAGGCTTACCGACCTGGGTAACGAAAAGGTTAAAGTAAACGTGGAATCCTCTGATTCCGAAAGGCAAGCCACGACCAAACCGGACGGGGAGGAAGAGAATGTAAAGAATATCATCGCTTCCCCGCTGGATTACGAGGAATCAACAAAACCCAAACCGGTAAAACTGAACAGAATACTCCAGCTCATTGTTGATTCAATTGAGCCTGATTCATGGCAGGTAAACGGCGGATACGGGGGCGACATCAGCCTGATAAACGACAGCCTGGTGGTTGCGCATACCAGGGAAGTGCACGTGGAGATAGAGAGGCTGCTTGCCCAGTTGCGGGAGGCCCGCAACCAGAATATCGGCGTCGCCGTCGTCCGCATAAGCAAGGCCGACTCGCTGAAAAAGCTCGACGAGCTTGTCAGCAAGGGCGGCGACGTGACGGCTGCGCTTCAGAAAGGCGAAACTGACGGCCTGTGGACGCTGGACCGCTGCGGCGTCGAAAAACTCGCCTTCGGCCAGGTCGTGCTTGCGTCCGACATCCACGAGCACAAGCTGGCGTCCGGCGATAATGAGATGACCACGCTGACCGGCTACGAGATAGGCGTGCTGCCCAAGGCTGCGACTGACTATGGCATGCTGTTTTCCGTGGCGTGCGCGTCGGCGTGGTATCCGGCCGGCCACGACCCCAGGAACGACACGCCGGAGAAAAACGCCGGCGTCACGAAGCGGCACAACGTTTTTGATTTCACATTGCCTGCCGGCGGGGCCAGGTCGATGCCGGTAATCCCGGCCGACAGCAAGCCCGGCTGCATCAGGCTCATTGTCTGGCTGCCGGAGACAGACCCAAAATAAGTCGGCTTAAGGCCGTTCTTACACCTTATCTAAGTGTGCCACGGCTCCTCAGGGGCCGTGTTCGCGCAGGAGCAACACACTAATTGAAAGCCTGCCCCTGACTCATCCCCAGTTTTAGTTCAGGCAAAAAAATAGCCGACTTCTTTAGTG
>CAZVYJ010000096.1:0-4875 GCA_964631565.1 uncultured Planctomycetaceae bacterium | reverse complement strand
AATAGCGGGGGGAGGATTCGAACCTCCGACCTCCGGGTTATGAGCCCGACGAGCTACCTGACTGCTCTACCCCGCGATCATTGGGTATTTTCAAGGTTATTCAATTGTGACGCTCATGCTAACCGGCTGTCGGCGGCATGTCAAGCCGCCCGGCCCGGAAATCACTTGCGGCGGCCCGGTCAAACCCGTCCGGCCATTTGAATTTTTCTCTTCCGATAACTTAATCCGTCTTACGATGCCGGCAGACTGCACGTTCGCACTGAGTATTTACAGTATTCGCTGAGCGGCGGATAATACCCGTTTTCCGGCTGGCGCCGGATGAATGAATATATTCACGGAGCATATTATGTCGCAGTCAAATGTATTCGGCGCGGTGATAGACGAAGGTCCGAGCAACTGGCAGATATTTCAGCAGGGAGCCGACGGCTGTGCCGACATTCCCGTGTCCGGCCGATGGGCGACGAATAACGGCAAGGCGCTCGGCGTTGAAGTGCGCCTGGTGCTGGAGGATTCATGCCAGTCTGCGGCGGCGCACCTGGACTGGTCGCGCGCCACGATGCGGCCCAACGGCACGTGGTCGGCTGTGCTTCGCGGCGTGCCGGCGGGCGGGCTGTATCGCCTGGAGACGCGGCTGATGGTTCAGCTGCCGGAATTTCTTTGCCCGTTCCGCGGAGACATGCGGCATTTTCTGGGCGTGGGCGACTTGTGGATAATCGCGGGGCAGAGCAACTCGGCCGGCTGCGGCCTGGGAACATACACTGACCCGCCGCAGCTCGGTGTGCACCTTTTCAACAACGCGATGCAATGGTCGCTGGCGAGCCAGCCGCTTAACGAATCCACCGACTCAGCTCATACGGCCAATCGCGAGGACGGCAATAGTGCGCACAGCCCGTGGCTGACGTGGGCGAAACTGGTGCGGAACGCGATGGGGTTCCCCATCGGGCTTATACAGACATCGCTCGGCGGTTCGCCGCTGCGGCTGTGGAATCCGACCGAGCCGGGCAGCGATTCGCTCTATGACACGATGCTGCAGGCGGTGGCCGGCGCCGGCGGCAAGGCGCGCGGTGTGCTGTGGTACCAGGGCGAAACGGATGCGATAGAGCACATCGCCGACACATACGAGCGCAGGTTTGCTGCGGCTGTCCGCGCGTGGCGAAAGGCGTTGAAAAATCCGACGCTGGCTGTCCTGACCGTGCAGCTCAACCGCCTGAGGCAGGCCGTGGATGAAAAGGGCGACGCCAACTGGACCATTCTGCGTGAGGCGCAGCGGCGCGTGGCGAACAAGCTGGCCGGCGTAACCGTCACGCCGACGCTCGACCTGCCGCTGTCGGACCCGATTCACAACTCGCCGCACGGCAACCTGCTGCTTGCACAGCGAGTCGCCGATGCTGCGCTTGGTGCGGTTTATGGACGAAACATTCCGTGGCGTGCGCCGCAGCCGGTAAAGGCGAAGCGACTCCGCGGCGGGGCGGCAATCGAGATAACTTTCGCCGACGTTGCGAAGCTGGGCACGACCGCACCGGATGCCGTGCCGTTCCGCGTGGAAGATTCAGCCGGCGTCGTGCCCGTTGAAAAAGTGGAGTATCCGGGCGGCGTGAAGCTGCGGCTGAAGCTCGGCCGGAAGGCCGCCGGGCGAACTGTGGTTCACGGCGGATACGGCGCCGACCCGGCCGTCGTGCCATACGACGCAACCCGCATTATGCCGATGCTGGGCTTTTACGGGCTTAAAGTCGAATAACGATTGTTTCCGCTCTTTATATAGGTTTGGACAAAAGCCCTGAAGATAGTTCTTCTACAGGGCGGTTTTCTGCCGTCTAAGTCTTGCTCTGATAAGATGTTAGCCCCTTTATGCTTTCGGCGGCGACTCCCAAAGGCAGGTTTTTAAAAAATTTCGCAATCCGGCCTCACCTGCCGGGGAGAGGGCTGTCTATCCGTATGTAAAAATCAAATAAGCATTTGAATCCGATGTTTGGTGACCATACGGAAAGGAGCAGTATTATGTACGGCAGGAAAATCATCACGGCCCTTGCGGCGTTAACAATTATGGCAGGGATAACCACTACGGCGCTGGCGGGTGACAGGCGGGACGACCGCAGGGACGACAGGCAGCCCGGCCGCGGCGAGGTTGCACCGGCACGCGATATGCACCGCCAGCCGGTTCGCGAAGTTCGCAGACCGACCGGCCACTGGGAAACCCGTACCGTTCTTGTTCTTGTCGAAGCCGGCCACTGGGAATGGCGGACAATTCCGGCGCTTTATGAGCTTCGCATAGATTTCTCCGGGCGGCACATTTTCGTCTGCGTGCAGCCGGAGCGAACGGAGCGCGTGTGGATTCCGGCACGGTATGAATATCGGACCGAACGGTACTGGGTCGAAGACCGGCCGCATCGCTGGTAGCAGCTTCAATAATTAATCGCAATCACGGGCGGCGTCATGACGATGCCGCCCGTTTTATGCGCTGTCCTGTATTACGCGAACTTGTTCAGTTCATCGTAGGCGGCGAGGATATTTTTTATCGGCGTGCCGGGCTGGATGCAGTGCGACGGGGCCATGTACAGCCCGCCGAGCGGCCAGAGCTCGTCCATCTGCCGGCGGATTTCCTCGCGGACCTTCCGCTCTGACTCGAACGGCAGCAGGTGCTGCACGTCCATGGTCCCGTGGAAAACCAGGTCCTTGCCGAATTCGGGGATGATGCTGTAGGGGTTCATTTGCGGAATCATCGGCATGAGCGGGTCGAGGATATCCAGGCCGGCGTCGATAAGCCGCGGGATGAGCGGGCGGACCGCGCCATCGCAGTGCAGCCACGTTTTAAGCCCGCGCTTATGGGCAAACTCAAACGCCCTTTTGTATCTTGGGCGGAAGAACTTGTCGAACGTCTCCAGGCTGAAGAACAGCGACTCCTGCGTGCCGAAGTCGTCGCCCGCGCCGAAGAAGCTGCAGCGGTCGCCGGCGATGTCCCACAGCTTGTTGATGATGGCCCAGGTGGTTTCCTCGACGTGGTCGAGTATCGCCTGGGCGATATCTTCGTTGAGGGCGAGGTCTATAAGAAAGTTCTGGAACCCGCGGAGCTGCCACGACGTTTCAAACATTCCCCACTCGGTAATGCTGAGGGCTGTGTCGGCCCAGTGCTCGCAATCCGGGATTACGTTGGAGAAATCGAACTCGTCGACATTCGGCCAGGGATGCTTGTGCACGTCGGCTGCGCTTTGTGCGTTGGCGAGCGGGCTGTACGCAATCTCCATATACGTTCCGCCGTCGTACGCCACTTCTTTGCGGCCGATGCCCCAGATATCGTACTGCAGGCCGTTCGGGCCGGGGCGGTACTGCTTGCTGTTTGTGCTGATATGCTTCCACGGCCAGTGCAGGCAGCAGACGCCAAGCGCGCCTATGAGGTCGTCGACTTCTTTCAGACCCAGATGCTCCACGAGCTGCTGGTCCACTTCGGGAGTGGCCTTGAACGTGGAGGCCAGTACTGTCGGCATGCGGCGATTTGCAACGGCGAGAGTTCGTTCTTTGGGTGTCATTTGCCGGATTCCTTTATGCGTCAATGCTTTCGATATTATTACTTGAATTGAAGGTTGCCCAGGATGACGGCCGCCACACCGAGTGCGATTGTGGCGTACCATGCAAGCGAACGTTTTTCCTTGAAAAAGATGGCGCCTGCGATTGCGGTCGTGAGTATCCCAGCCGCACCGCATAGAGCGAAGGTAATCGAACCAATGGCAATCGAGGCCAATCCTACGATATACATACCCGCAGTCGAACCGAAGCCCGTAAGTATTCCCATCCACCATCCTTTGCGAACGGCGGGCATCAGCTTGCGCCGAATCGCCAGGTCTGCCGCTGTTGCGACAAAAATAGTCGCGTAGAAAACCAGATAATAAACCATGCCGTACTGGTCGAGCAGTTTTCGGCCGGCGGCGGTTGTACGCTGACTGAGATCAAACTGCGTGCCGGCTGAGATGCCGTTGACCAGAAATATTACAACAAGCAGGCCCAGGTACGCGGCGGCCCGGCGGTAACTCATGTGAAGATGCTCGTGCGTCCGGTGCGACTGGCGGTTGGCTTCGGTAGCCGTTATCACGCATGCGACAGCGGCGCAGGCGCCGAGCGTTTTATATATGGTCAGTCCCTGTCCCCACGCCAGCCAGGAGTAGAAGATAACCGGCACGAACATGAGCGAGACGGCGCACCACATCGCCGACATCGCGCCGAATTTCAGGGCCAGTCTTATCAGCGTCACGAGAAAATACTGCGACACGCCGGCGGCTATCGCCAGAATGAATACTATCGCCGGCACTTCGTCGAGCGGTGTCTCTGTCGCAGGAAAAACAAATACCGCCGTACCGACGGCAGCCGCTATCATGAGAATCTGCATTGGCGTCAGGTCGCGGTTCTGGCCGACCTTGAACAGGATGGCTCCGATGCAAAACGCCATTCCGGACAGCACGGCGAACAGGCCGCCCAAAGCTGATGAAGTAACTTCTGCAAGCACAAGTGCGGTTCCTTAATTAAACATAACCGCCCCGCAAGGGGCTTTTTTCACTGACTGAGAACTACACTCACGGGGTCTCTTTTACAAGGCATGGCAGCGATTTTCTTTACACAAACTGACCATTTGCTGTTTTCGTGTCATATCCGATAAACTACCGAATTGCGACCAGGATGCCTGATTTATGCATTTTTATTATGGGAATTTTCGCCGGTATTCCTGCATCTGCAATAAGGGGTTTAAGCAGCTTTGAACGTGATGTCGTATTCGCATGTATTCTGTTTTGCTCTGAGCGGGATCGCGATATGTCTCAAAGCGGCGGAAGCAGGCCTGACTCATCCCCAGTTTTCATGGCCGAGTTCCTTTCGGAGTTCCCGCATGAG
>CAZVYJ010000095.1:0-5178 GCA_964631565.1 uncultured Planctomycetaceae bacterium | reverse complement strand
ATTATAAGACTCGCAAGAGATACGTACTTGGGGAGGCTTAGTGCATAATGTCCGCAAGCGAGGGGTTTTCTTCAGGGCGAGAATGGTTGAATTTTCCCCTCGCTTGCGCTCGGGGCTAGTCGAAAATTTACACCGGTATACGGGGACTCTATCTATACACAACCGTCGGCCAGTCGCCCTTGCACCGACTTTCAAAGCCGCTCGCCGGGCCGAACGGGTAGAAGCACTTGAACGACTGCTTTATCGATGTCACTCCCGAAGGTTTCGGCCAGTCCGTGTTCGCCAGGTCGTGCCCGTCGTTAGTCAGCTCGATTGTGGGCCTCATGTCCCCCACGTGCCCGTCGAGGAAAGCGGCGTTCGACGCCCCGTCGTGCCGGAAGCAGAGCGTTCCCATGCCGCTGTCATCCGGCTTGACTACGGCGGCTATGCCTTTCGTTGTGTCGGTGTCTGGAAGGTTGTCCTGCCAGTCCGCCCAGGTCATCATCTGCGAGGGGATTCCTCTCAGTGCATTGCGCTTGATCCAGAACGCCATCGGGCCCATGCTGGTCATTCTGGCGCTGGCGCTCATCGTGTTCTCATTGCAGCCGATGCTGACGGCGAGATTTCCATACTGCGAAAACCTGCCCAGCCTGCCCAGCGATTCGGTTGTCTGGTCGGCGCAGCATCGGGCTATGTTTTCCGGAAGAATGCCTTTGGAGCCCCAGTATTTCGGCACTCCCCTGTCAGGATCGAGATGGCTGTAGGAATCCATCAAAACGTCATCGTTATCGGCGGCGTACATCTCACTGGCGAACTGATAGCCCTTCAGCGAACCCTGGCATACGGCTTTCTTGGCCAGCACTCTAGCCTTGTTCAGAGAAGGCAGAATTATCGACACGAGAAGCGAGATAACCGAAATGACCACCAGCAGCTCTATCAGCGTAAAAGCGCCGGTCTGCATGTTTTTGAAAATTCTGAAAATGTTGTTTTTGTGTCTCGTCATTCGTTCGATCTTCCCGTCTGTAATAAATCAAGCGGCTGTTTCCGGGCTGCGACGACAGCCGGCCAGAGGCAGGCCGCCAGGCTGGACGCAACAGCCACGCCAAGCCCCAGAAACAGCATGTCCCACGGTATAACAAAAGAAATTGAAACGCCCATGCGCTCGGCCGCAATTATCGCAAAGGTCCACGCTATCAGCAGGCCGAACATCAGGCTTATCACGCAGGCCAGCAGACATATCACGATGCCCTCGGCAAGAATCTGGCGAACCAGCTGCCAGCGGTCCAGCCCGATGCTCCGCATGATGCCTATGTCCCAGCTTCTGGCATGAATGGAAACCACCAGCGTGCTCGCAATCGCAAGCGCGCCGAGCGATATGGCGATGAGCGGAATCCGCGTCATCGGCCGGATTATCGAGTCCGCCCGCCTGTTGATGGCAGCCGTCATCGCGGCGGTATCGGTGATGTGGCAATAGGGCCTGCCCAGTGCCGATGCCGGTATCGGATCGGCGTTTTCCTTGCGTATCTTCTCCGCCAGTGCGATGAATGGCTTTTCCATATCCGCAGGTTTGACGCCCGGTGCGAGCTTCAGCCAGAATGTCTTGTAGCCGGCACTCGGGAAATCCGCGACAGCCGACGCCTCGGAAACAAACACCACGCCGGCGACAAGGCTCAGGCCCCTTCTCATGCGGGCCGACATCGTCAGCAGGTGCCACCCCGGCATGCTTACCACGCCTGCTATCCTGTGCGACATTTTGCGGTGAGGCACATCGACGGTTTCCATCTCTATGGTCTTGCCGACGTCGAACAGTTCCGGCGATTTGATGTAGAGGCTCTCGGTGATGATGCAGCCGCCATGCTTCAGGGCCTCGAAGGCGTCGGCTTCGCTGCCGCGGACAAAAGTCGCCTCGGTCATGCCGTCGCCGCCCAGAAGCGATGGGACGTCGCAGCCTATGTAAAGCATGTCCTTCATCATCAGGTTTTTCAGCGAGCCGCCGTAAGCGGCTTCATCAAGCTCCGGATTCCGGACTATCATCGGGACCGATTTCTCGATGCCTTTGATATCCTTCACCTCGCCGGCCCGGTCGATTGGAATGCCGTCGGGAAACACAGTGACCGACGCGTCGGGCGACCGCTTGGCGAGCTGGTAAGGCTTGAGCATGGTCGAACCCCAGGTCTGCACCACGACGAACAGCCCCATGCCCACCATCATCGCGACGAAGCAGCCGATGGTCTGCCACTTGCCGGCCGCATAGTGCCGCTTCAGAAAACGCCGGTCCAGCCCGAACAGCGCGCCGATGGCCAGGTTGAAGAGCCGGCCGAACGTCAGAATTATCAGCGGCGAAATCATGGCGAAGCCGATCATCGTCGTGAACAGGCTGAGCGGCAGCATCGGCAGGCGAACGGCGTCCGGAACTATCCTCGTGAAAGTCAGCAGCGGATTGAGCAGGACCATCGGCAGGCCGATTACCGGCAGCCACCACGCCCATCTGCCGCTTTCGTAAAACATGGAGCTTGTAACGGCATCGAGCGGGCGTTTGCGCCCGGCCAGCCATGCGGGAATAAGGGCAGCTACCAGCGTCGCACCGAAGGCGACCACGGCGGCCATCACCGCGACCGATGTGAAATTGACCGTGCTTCGCATGCCGAAACCGCCCATGCCGCCCGCGCCCATATTGTAACGGACCGCCCACCACCCGGCAGCCAGCCCGGCCACCCAGCCGACAACGGCAAGCTGCATGGCCTCGAAAACAATAAGCCTGCCGACCTGTCCTCGCGTCATGCCGACGGTCCGCAATATCGCAAGCTGGCGGATGCGTTCCTGCACGCCCATGCTGAACGTGTTGAAGATTATGAACATCGCCGCAATCGGGGCCAGGATGGCGCCGGCGTACTTCATGACATCCATTTCGTCGCCGCCCTTGCGCATCATGCCGCCGGTCGGCTCGTAATCTTCGCGGGTCTGGAGATAGGCTGAATATTTTGCCTTTGAAACGAAGTTTTCGAAGTCAGCTTTGAACGCCGCCCGGTCCGCGCCTTCCTTCATGGCTATAAGAACGCGGTTGACGCCGAATTTGAAACCGGTCATGCGTTCAAACATGCTGCTGGTCACATAGACGGCCTTTCTGCCCAAGCCGCTGCCGGCCGGCGTGTCCAGCACGCCTCGAATGCGAAGCTGCACAATGCCGGTCGGCGTCGCCACCTGAAACATCCCGGCAGAACCCGGACCGCCCGGTCCGCCGCGCATTCCTTCGTGCCGGCCACCGGACGGACCAGTCGGGCGCGTCGCGGGACGTTCGCCTGATTCAGCGTGACGGTCGCCCCGGCCGCCGCCCTTGCTGCCGAGACCGCCGACGACTCTTTCAACACGCTGCGCAATGCCGGAATCCAGCACCGCATCGTCGCAATCGTCGCCATTGTTGAAAAACCACTGGCCGCTCTTGAGCTCGCGCGGCGGCTTTTCAGAACGTATGCCCGTCAGCGAGCACGGAATGTACTGCCCCGGATTGTGCATCGCGCTGACGAAGTTCCACCCGGCCGGATATATCTCAACCTGGTATTCGCAGCACTCGATCATCTCGGCGATATCTGGGCGTTCGCGAAGCCACGCAAGCACATTGTCATCTATCGCAGCCGCCGGCGCTTCCATGCCGACCCGGCCGCGGCCAAGCCCGCCATCCTCGCGCTCGCCGGAGGCCGCCACGAAATCAAACCGACCGAGAAAATTGCGATGAGGCTCGCCGGAAGAACCCATCGTAACCGCGTAGCCCGCGCCGACGACGACAACCATGGCCACCGAGGCCGACAACGCCACCGCAGCCACCAGCATCCTGAACCAGTGCGCCTTGTAGTGAGAAAACAGAAGTTTCAAAAAGACCCGCATGGTTTTTCCTTAACTTGCGGCGACCAGTTCCTGGTAATGGGCGCCAAGCTCCATGGCGTTTCTGTAATCGGACGCTTTCAGCTCAAGCAGAATCCGCCCGTCTTTCAGAATCAGAATCCGCTGTGCAAAAGCAGCGACGTTCGGATCGTGCGTCACCATGAGAATAGTGCGGGATTTCTCGGCCGAGAGATTTCTCAGCAGCTCGCAGATTTTCGCGCCGTTGGCCGAGTCGAGATTCCCCGTAGGCTCGTCGGCGAGCATGACGGCCGGGTCGGTTATCAGCGCCCTGCCTATCGCGATCCGCTGCTGCTCGCCGCCGCTCAACTCGCCCGGGCGGTGCTTGCGACGGTCCTGCATGCCGAGCAAGTGCAGCAGCTCGTCAAGTTTGCCGTCGGCCTGAGCCTGTTTTTTGCGGCCGCCAAGCAGAAGCGGCAGCATGAGATTGTCCTCGGCGGTGAATGTCGGCACGAGATTGTAAGACTGGAAGACAAGCCCGATCCGCTCACGGCGAAACCTGCTCAGCCTGCGGTCGCTCATGCCGGCAATGTCCTCGCCGTCGACCATCACGCGGCCGGAATCAGGCGCGGTAAGTCCGGCAATCAGATGCAGCAGCGTGCTCTTGCCCGAGCCGCTTGCGCCCATAATCGCAACGAACTCGCCGCTGCCTACCGCAAAAGACACGTCCTGAAGGGCGGTGACCCGGGTTTCACCCTTTCCGAATCGCTTGCAAAGCCCTTCAACTACAACCGGGGCGGTATCGCTGCGGGTAATCATTGAACGCACTTCTCCTTATTGGTTTGTTTGCAGTAATGTTTAATCAGCAGAACAGGAGATCAGGAGACCGCAGGCGAGCGATAATTGCCGAAAACAGGCCGATTCCTCTTTCTCCTGCTCAACTGTTCTCCTGCTCGCCTGCTCTAGCTGCCACTTAAGGGGCAGCCTGGGGGCAACGGCTGCACACCGGCGATGCCGGCCGGAAAGCAGCACCTTCGGCAGGAAACCATGTACCAAACCCACATACCTCAACCCATTGGTGCGCAGTGCAACAGGCGTGCCAATTGAAACATCCGCCTGTAGTTACTGGGTTTCCCCTGATAACTGAGCCCCCGAAAAATAATGCCTGCACATTTAATGATGCCGGCTGCACTAATGTTGTGCACAGCCAAGACGCAAAGATAGCAATGGATTGAATAAAAAGAGAGCGTGCCGCGAGGCAAGGCAAACCATGCAGGAATAAAAAACAGCTTCACTTTTCCGGCGTTGATTTTGGTCGGCCGCGAGGACGAAGAGTGCTTTCCATACCCCATTCCGCGGCCA
>CAZVYJ010000094.1:0-5527 GCA_964631565.1 uncultured Planctomycetaceae bacterium | reverse complement strand
GAATCGAAGGGCTGCAGGCGGGTGGCGCATATCTGCACTGAAATGCCGTCGCCGGAAGATGAGTCTGAAGATCTGGAAAAAAGAATTTACGACAGCGGCCTGGAGGTTCGGCCTTACTGGATTCAATACGTGCCGGCCGGTGCGTCGTTCAGGTCTGCTGCTCGCATAGTGCAGCTTCTGGTCAGGCTCAACGACGACGATCGGCCCGACGGCCTGATAGTTCACGATGACAACCTCGTCGAGTTCGTGATTGAAGGCCTGACGAAAGAGGGCGTCAAGGTTCCGGACGATCTGGTGGTCGTCTCGCTCTGGAACTATCCGCCTAAGCGGAACAGGCCGACGCCCATCAAGTATCTCGGTCCGGACCTGCGTGAAGTGCTGAAGCGGGAAATCGAGCTGCTGAACATGCAGAGAAGCGGACAGAAACCGCCGGAGCTGACGATGGGTTCGCCGCTTTTCGAGGAAGAAGTTAAAGCTGATGTAACCGTCGTCAATGAACTGGCGGCGTTGAGATGATTTATCGGAGAACATCATCCCCCATGAGGCGGGCCGGCAAATGGGGCCGGTTCAGGCGGCTTTGTGAGGGATGGGGAGTGAGCGTTTCTTCGGGGAATACAGAAAGAAGAGGAGTGAGGATATGAAGATAAGTAAATTTGTATTGGCGGCAGCGGTCATAATGGCTCTATCGGCCGCGGCCCAGGCGACACCCGTAACGGTGGCCAACTATTCGTTCGAGTCGCCGGTTACGGGGTCTTACATATGTTTTCCAACCGTTGCGCAGCAGGGCGGCGCGGGCTGGACGTTCATCAACTGGTATCGCAGCGACCAGTGGTCATGCGGGATAGAGACGATGGCGTCTGATTATCTTGACCCGGCAGCCACCGACGGCACGCAGGTGGGATTCAGCAATGGCGGCGCGATGTATCAGACCCTTGGAGCAACTGTCATCGCCGGCGACAAGATTACGCTGACAGTTGATATCGGCCGCACCTCGGTCAGCGGCGAGTCGCAGGATCCCAACCGTGTTTATCAGGTTGCGCTGTACTTCGACAATCCGCCCGTGTTTGGCGACGAGAGCAACATTATAGCCCAGGAATCGGACATCATGGGCACCATCGACATGGAAGGCTGGAAAACGGTCACCGTCACCTACACGGCTACCGCCTCCGACGCCGGCAAGAATATCGGCATATTCCTGTCCGGAAGCTGGACGCAGGTGGTTTTCGACAACGTGCGGATGGACATTACTCCGACTCCCGAGCCGGCGACAATGTCCCTGCTGGCCCTGGGCGGAATGGGTCTGCTGATGCGCAGAAAACGCAACTAAACAAGGGAACAAACCGCTGCTCCTTGAGATGAAACAGTTCCTTGCGGCACGCGCGGGCCTGTCTGCGAAACAGGTCCGCGCGTGCCGGTTTTTATTGAAGGACGCAGGAATGAGCGTCAGAATAAAAACCCATAACAAAATAAACCACAGCGTTCACGCCCATACGGGCGGGCGTATGCCCGGAGGACACGAAGTAAAAATACAAATACTAACTGTATTTTTTGTTCTCTGTGTTCTCTGTGCCCTCCGTGGTTCAGGCTGTTTCTTTTTGTCATGTATTCTAAGAAAGATATGAATATGAAATACTGGATACTGATTCCAATGCTGCTGGCGTTCGTATGTCTTTCATCATGTTCCAGGAACAGCATGTTCATCATTAAACCGACAACTGATGAGTTCAGGCTGGCGTCGAACTGGGCCGCAGGGCATCTGCCTACGAAGGCCGGGAGCTTACCGTTCTCGTTTGTTTACGGCGGCAAGGGTTCGGCTGAACTGCTCACTGCATGGCCGCACAAAACGGAAACCAAAAAACTCGACTCCGCCCGGACCCAGCGCACGACCGTCTGGACTGACCCGGCGTCAGGCCTGGAGGTCCGCTGCGTCGCCGTCGAATACAAAGACTTTCCCGTCGTCGAGTGGACGGTCTATTTCCGCAACGCCGGCGATGAAGACACAGCCGTTCTCGAAAACATCCAGGGGTTCGATGCGACCTTTAATCGCAGCGAAGAGGGCGAGTTTGTTCTTCGCGGCATAAAGGGCGATTTCTACTCGCCTGAAAGCTACCGTCCTTATGAAATCGAGCTTGCTCCCGGCAGCAGCCAGCACTTCACGCCGGTCGGGGGTCGGCCGACAAACGGCGAATTTCCTTATTACAATCTTCACATGCCGGGCGGCGGTTTTCTGTTCACAGTCGGCTGGCCGGGGCAGTGGGCGAGCAGCTTCGTGCGAGACGGCGGCGTCGGCCTGCACATCACGGCCGGCCAGGAACTGACGCATCTTTACCTCAGGCCAGGCGAGCAGGTCCGTACACCGCTGATTGCGATGATGTTCTACGCGGGCGACGATATTGACCGCTCGCAGAACCTCTGGCGGGGGTGGATGCTCTCTCACGTCTATCCGGCGCCGGCTGACGGTCCGCTGAAGCCCATTTTCGCGGTCTGCGGCGATGACAAGACCGTCGATATCATGATCCGCGAAAAAGTGCGGATCGACTATTTATGGATTGATGCCGGCTCGCTGTGGTATCCGTGCGGCGGCGACTGGTGGAACACCGGCACGTGGGAGGTTGACCGCAGCCGATACCCAGACGGCCTGAGGCCCATGAGCGACCACGCACGGGCAAACGGCGTCGGTTTCATACTCTGGTTCGAGCCGGAGCGGGCGCGCGAAGGAACCTGGCTGCACCAGCACCCGGAAATGCTCGTCAGCAACGACGATTACTCGAAAATGCTGAAGATGGGCGAGGGTCTGCTGACCAACCCGCGCGACGCGCTGCTGAATCTCGCAGACGACAATGTCTGCGACTGGCTGATAGACCGCGTCGACAGCCTGATTAAAAGCGAAGGGGTTGATTTCTACCGCTCCGACTTCAACACCGACCCGCTCGGATGGTGGCGTGGGGCCGATGCGCCTGACCGCCAGGGAATATGCGAGAATTTCTACGTGCAGAATTACCTGCGCTACTGGGACGAGCTGCTGCGTCGCAATCCGGGGCTGCGGATCGATTCCTGCGCGTCGGGCGGCCGCCGCAACGATCTGGAAACGCTCCGCCGCTCCGTCCCGCTGCTGCGAAGCGACTATCAGCGGGACGATCTCGACATGGGCTTCGCGACGGCAAATCAGGGGCATACATACGGCCTGTCGATGTGGCTGCCGTTTTATGGAACAGGCGTGACGTTCACTGGTTCCGAGCATTCAGTCTATGCGGTGCGCAGCTATACATGCCCGTCGTTCGTGGTGATTCCTCGCGACATAAACAGCCCGGACATGAAGTGGGATTCGTACCGCCGCCTCGTCGATCAGTGGCGGCAGGTGGCCGACTGCATGCTTGGCGATTACTATCCGCTTACGCCGCACAGCGTGCGCGAACAGGAGTGGATCGCATGGCAGTTCAACCGGCCGCAGCAGGGCGACGGCATGCTGCAGGTCTTCAGGCGGACGCTGTGCGACCAGGACGCCATTCATCTGAGGCTTTACGGACTCGACCCGGCCGCTGAGTACGCCGTTACCGATATGGACTCAGGCGAGCCGAAAAATATCACCGGCGATGAGCTGATGAACCGGGGCCTGCAGGTCGAGATAAAAACCAGGCCAGGCTCGGTCATCATCACATATCGCCGTTCAAAGTAACTGCTGTCACATTGAGAGCAGCTGGCTGAGCGAGAGCGATTCGGCCCGTTCGGTTCCGGCCGCAAGACGCTCCGCACGGGCCTGCACTTCATCCATGGCGGCCTGCACCTTGTCGCGATAAATGTCCTTGTCGGCTGCGCCGACATCCGGCACGTACAGCGGCCGGCCGAGCACTATCCACGCGGTGCTGAACGGCCATGGAAAAGTTATCTTCATGTCGCCCGGCCCGAGCCTGAAACATGTGTTCATCGCCATCCCCGCAGGTATTATCGGTTTGCCCGTAGCTCCGGCCGCACGAACTACGCCGACCGGAATTACCCTCGCCGGGCCGCGGGGGCCGTCCGCCGCGATGCCGATATGTTCACGGTCGGCGAGCCGGCACATCTCGCGCATTGCGTTGAGCCGGCCGCGACTGGCCGAGCCGCGAAGCACCTTGCCGCCGAGCCGATGCAGGACCGCAGCCGTCAGGTCGCCGTCGCTGCTGCCGGACACCAGCGACGTGAACAAGCCGCAATAACGGGCCGGAAGCAGCAGCGACTCATGCCAGAAAACGTAAATGCCCGGCGTGTTGCGTTTGTGGGGGACTGATGCGGCGTCTTCGACGACGAAACGTTTTTCGATGCACATCGTCAGCGTACGTATCAGGGAACTTACGATGAAACTCGTGACCGGCAGGCCGAGCTTCCCTGTCAGTATGCGACGCTTTTTCCTTCTTTTGACTTCCGACATCCGTGTTTACTTCCTGCAAAAACGCCGCCAGAAAAGCGGGTTTTGGCTGGCGGCCTTCTCAGGCCGCCAGCGATAAATAACAACTCTAAGCATGGCAGCCTGGGAAGGCCGCCATGCTTTTAGAGGAAAATACTTTTCAAGCAGAACAAAGCGGGATTATCCGCTAAGCGGGCGACAGCGGCAACTGCCTGTAGAGTATCTGACGAAAAGAAACAGCCTGAACCACAGAGGGCACAGAGAACACAGGAAGAACAAGAAATACAATGGTTAAAAATTTTTGTATTTTTACTCCGTGTCCTCCGGGCATACGCCCGCCCGTATGGGCGTGAACGCTGTGGTTCATTTTGTTGTGGATTCCTGATAAAAAAAGCGGGCCCCGCAGGGGGCCCGCTTTGCACAAAGGAAGCAGGAAACAAAGCAATCAATTTTTCCGGCGAAAAATTGCCGCCTGTATTCCGGCTTTATCAGGCTTTGCGGCGACGGACAAGCACGCCCAGTCCGCCGAGACCCAAAAGGGCCATGGTCGCCGGCTCGGGAACGCTTGTGCCTTCCAATACGAAGTTGAAGTCATATCCGCCGCCCCAGGTGATACCGCCGGCGTTGGTTTCCCATGACGGCTGGCCAGTCTGATTGTTCTTGACCATCGTCCAGTACATCGTGCCGCTGGCGTTTTCATCCGTCTGTGACGAGACACAGAAACCGACCCAGTAACGTACGCCGGCTTCCGCCAGGAAATCAGTCGGAAGTTCGACGTCCACTTGGTAAATCTTGTACCCGTAGGTGGTGTCGCCCGTGTCGGTGCAGGTCAGGCCGCCGCCTGTTTCAACAACAGCCTTGTACAACCAGCCTGTCCCGCCGCCGCCGTCATACGTCCCGTCGCCCCGTGTGGCGTCCCACGGGAAATTAGCGGAAATTTCCGCTGCGGTCTTTCCGTTCATGCTCCAGCCGATAGGCCGGGCATCTGTCTGCGCGTTATCGGCAGGAACGCCGTTCACATCGACAAAAAATGCGACTGCCGCACGAATCGGCGCAGCATCGGCCCCAGAGGGATCGGCGACCCAGAAAGTCACCTTCTGCACATTTGCGTCACTGGTCAGAACGAAATCATCGGCCTTGGAATAC
>CAZVYJ010000093.1:0-5652 GCA_964631565.1 uncultured Planctomycetaceae bacterium | reverse complement strand
GTATGGTGCGGTTGTTCTTCACGTCGTCGGTCGCCTCGGCGATGGCGCGGTACGAGGCGTTGGATTTCGGCGCGCAGGCCATATAGATAGCCGCCTGCGCAAGCGTAATCTGGCACTCCGGCATGCCGATTCGCTCGGTTATTTCGAAGGCCGCCGCCGCCACGGAAATTGCCCGAGGGTCGGCGTTGCCCACGTCTTCGCTGGCCAGAATCGCGATTCGCCGCGCGATGAACCGCGGGTCTTCGCCGGCTGTCAGCATACGCGCCAGCCAGTAGACAGCCGCGTCCGGATCGCTGCCGCGCATGGACTTTATGAACGCGCTGGCTGCGTCGTAGTGCATGTCGCCGCCCTGATCGTACTGGATTGCCTTGGCCTGGATGGATTCCTGGGCAGCTGCAAGGTCGAAAACAATCGCCTTGCCCTCGTCGGTGTATTTGGACTGGCTGATGACGCCAACCTCAAGCGCGGTAAGCGCGCGACGGGCGTCGCCGTCGCATATCGTCGCAAGGTGGCGCAGGGCATCGTCGTGCGCGTCGATTTTCATTTTGCCCAGGCCGCGTTCCTTGTCGGCCAGTGCGCGGCGAAGAAGCGCGAGTATGTCATCCTCACTGAGTGCTGCGAACTGGAATATTGTCGAGCGCGAAAGCAGCGGCGAGTTGATTGTGTAGAACGGGTTCTCCGTCGTCGCGCCGATGAGAATTATCAGCCCGCTCTCGACGTCGTTCAGCAGCACGTCCTGCTGCGCGCGGTTGAAGCGGTGCAGCTCGTCGAGGAACAGCACAGTCTTGCGCCCCATCGACGCGAGAGTCGCCCTTGCCCGCTCGATTATGTCGCGGACATCCTTCACCGACGCCGACGCCGCGTTGAGCATGTGAAACTCGCAGTCGCAGTGCATCGCGATTACATGCGCGAGCGTTGTCTTGCCGCTGCCGGGCGGGCCGTAAAAAATCAGGCTGGAAAGCTTGTCGGCCTCCAGCATCCGCCGAAGCATCTTGCCAGGGCCGAGAAAATCATCCTGCCCGAGTATCTCATCGACAGACCGCGGCCTCATGCGCACGGCCAGCGGCGCGCCGGCGGCTATCGCAGCATTCTCGGATTCATCAAACAGGGCCATACGAGAGATATTAACGATTTCCCGGCGATTGAACTACAGAAGACCTTCATAATTCAAAAGGTGGGTAAAACGGCGCCAGGGATTGCGAAGCGAAGCGGGGCAGCCACATTCGAAATAAAACACGGTTACGGTCTTCGGCCGCAAACTGCGGCCATACGGCGGCTGAAACGTCATAACCTTTTGATGTAAAAGGATCTATCGTCGCAGCAGGTGAACGTGTACTGAATTTTTCGTTTTTGGGTAGGACATCAATAATTTGGCAGGGGCCTTTATGCATTTTCCGTTGACATGATGGTTGTTTTATTTATAATCTACTATAAGCAATTTAAAAACAGATTATAAAAGCATGGCGAAAGATTTAACAACAGACACCAAATACTCACATGTGGTCAACACGATTCGCGACCACATCATTTCCGGCGACTACAAGCCGGGCGACCGTTTGCCCACTCGCAGCGAAATAATGCGGAAATTCGGTCTGGGCACGGCCACGGTTCAGAAGGCGCTGGACAATCTTATCGATGATGGTTTCGTGTATACGAAAGCCCGTCGTGAGGGGACCTTTGTGTCGGATAACCCGCCGCATCTTTGCGAGTTCGCCTTTGTTATACCCGCATCCAGCCGGTGGTCGAAGTGGTATGACGCGCTTCTGGCGGCGTCCCAGTGCGTGGCGGACGGCCAGCGCGTGCGGTTCAGGCCGTACTCCGTGTCCAGCGAAGTCGGCATGAGAAGCGATGTGATAAAACTCTGCCAAGATGTTACGCACCACAGGCTGGCCGGGGTGATTATTGCTGGCATGGCCAATAGTCTTGTGGGGACTGCGGCCCTGAATGAGCCAGGTGTGCCTCGTGTGATGTTTCATCCACTTCCGGGCTCAAATATAGCTGCTGTGCTCACGGATGGCCGTACATTCCGGAAAGAAGCAGTTAAATACCTCCATTCGATCGGGCGGCGGAAAATCGCGCATCTGGTCCTGGACACAGAACTCCCCGGCGAGTGGGAGATGCGGAAGGTCCGGGAAGAAATTTGTGAACTCGTTGACGACTTCCGAAGCTACTGGTTCCATCCGATTCATTATGTCGTCAAATCGCACGGCGTAAAAAATATCGTGGACGTCCTGATGCAGCTTGAGGGCGACAAGCGGCCCGATGCACTGATTATTCATGACGACAACCTGGTCGACGATGCACTGGAAGGGCTGCTGGCCGCCGGCGTGAAAGTTCCGGAGGAACTCGCGGTGGTCGCTCATGCAAACTTCCCCTCCACGCTGAACAGCATTATCCCGGTGAAACGCATCGGCTACAACTGCTGCGAGTACCTCGAAAAAAACCTTGAAGTGCTGGATATGCAGCGGAGGGGAATCCAGCCTCCCGAGATCACATATGTTTCAGCCATTTGCGAAGAAGATCTGCCTCCAACCTGCAAGCGCCCGGAATTTACTTCAGTGGCTAAACATTTCATCAGGAGGAATATGACTGAGGATGATTTTCGAATCGGTTGATTTTCTGAAAACGTTCATTGCTTAGTGTGAATCATTTCTCTCTGGAGAAGAAAGGAGACGTTCACTATGAAGAGATTTACGATTTTTCTAGGAGTCATGGTCCTGGCGGCACTTGTTGTGCCGGCAAACGCAGGCCTGACTGAAGTGTCCTCCAGCTGGAATGCCCAGGGTGTCGGAGATGCATGGGGCCTGGTGTCTGACGGAACCACGCTATATGCCTTCAATAACACCTCAGCCAAGGTGTACAACGCCGCCACCGACACGTGGTCGGCTTTGGCGTCGGCGACGAACACGGCTTATACCCAGGGCGACAACAATACGATGGTCTATTATGCCAACGGCCAGTTCATTATGAAAGGCCACGCACGGAGCTATATCAGTATCTATGATATAGCCAGCAACACCTGGAGCGAGGCGAGCCTTGACCTCGGCGTCTACAGCCCCTATAGCTGGTCGCAGGGCACGGTTTATGATCCGACATCTGGTAAGCTCTGGGCGTTATGGACGAGTTTGCAAAGCGGCACCGAGTACTGCGGGTACAACTCCTATGACACCACGACCGGAACGTGGGGCATTGCCGACGGCGGCACATGGCTCTCGCCCGACAATCTCTCGGGCAAGATGCAGTTCACCAACGCTCGGCCGGGCGTGATTGTCGAACTCGACGGCAGTTACTACTACTACAAGCTGTCAGACTTGGGCACCAGCCCGTACATGCAGCGTGTAGCGTTCGGATGGGATGACCCGACTGAAGCAACGACAGAGAACCTGGCGCAGCTGACCGGCAATACAACGAGCCTCGGCGACAGCTCCGCATGGGGCACCAGGCAGTTGGCCGTTTACGGCACGGACATCTATGTCACCGGCGGCGATACATCGAGCTTCTTCGGCGTGTATCATTGTGACACCGATACGTGGGAAATACTTGACTCCTACGACAACGGCGGCGGCGGTTATCGTAATCACAGTTCAGCCGTTGCTGATGGCGTACTCTATGTGCAGGACGGCAGCCAGTACTGGTATTACACCATCGTTCCCGAACCGGCGACGATGACGCTTCTGGGCCTCGGCGGTATCGGCGTGCTTGCCCGCCGCAAGAGGTAATTAGGTACAACCTCCTTTTTGCTCAGAAACGGTTCCTCTGAGCATTCACACCGTGGCCGTCTTAGTTGACGGCCACGGCTTTTTTATGCGCACATGCAGTGGTTTGCAAAATCTTGGGGATTCTTATAGCGGAACGACTCAATATTTCAATGCCTCGTCGAAATCCGTGTTGACGAGATGCTATCCCTTTCTAAGAAATGAGTTATGTATCATTTAGACAACTGGTAAGGGATTTATGACCAAATGAATCAATAAGACAGTTGACAAAATTCGAAAACATGATATATTCGGGTTGTCAGTTCAAAATTCCGAATGAACAGTGGCATTATCCGAATGCCAATAAAAGGCTCGTATGGAAGTAAGCTCGAAAAACAAGTATCTGAAAGTGGTCAGAACACTTCGCAAAGACATAGTGCGCGGCGTTTACGGACCGGGCCACAGGCTGCCGACGCGATCAGCAATGGGCGAGGAGTTTGGCGTCGGCGTCGCGACCGTTCAGAAAGCACTCGATGAACTTGCGGAAGACGGCTTCGTACGGGCCAGGGCCCGGGCTGGTACGTTTGTGGTGGATCATCCTCCGCATCTGTGCAACTACGGGCTTATCATCCCGCAGGCGGCGGAGTGGTCCTATTTTTACACCTCGCTGCGCAAGGCCATCGGAGAACTCCAGGAAGACAAACGCAGACGATTCCGTGAATATGTCACGTCCGGCGACGTGCGGAACAGGCGGGTTACCGAGGAACTGTGCCGAGACGTTGTCGGCCATCGGCTTGCCGGGCTTATTCTGTCCGGCGGTCTTGATGAGCTGCAGGGAACGCCCGTTCTGGACGATCCGGACATGCCGAGGGTGCTTATTCAGTCGTTCGCAGATATTAACATTCCGCACGTGCTTGTTGATATCAATTCATTCATGGACAGGGCGGTTGAATACCTGTTCTCGATGGGGCGGAAACGAATTGCACACCTCCGCATGGACTATCAGTGGAGCGAGGCGGAAATGTTCGAGAACGGTCTGCGGAAGCGCGGCGTCGAAATTCGCCCCTACTGGATACAGACAATTCCGATGGGCAGGCTCTTCCGTGCAGCCGCCAACGTGGTGAACGTGGTGATGCAGCTGGAAGGCGACAAAAAACCCAACGCCCTGATTATCCATGACGACAACCTGGTCCAGCATGCGGTGGCCGGCCTCATGGCCGCCGGCGTAAGAGTGCCTGACGACGTCGAGGTGATTGCGTTGTGCAACTATCCGTCATCAATCGAGAGCGTGCTGCCGGTAAAGATGCTCGGAGTGGACACTCGCGAATTGATACGTGAATGCGTCCAGGTGCTGGATATGCAGCGCAGGGGCGAAACCCCGCCCCCGAAAACGCTGCTGCCGGTGCTGTTTGAAAATGAACTTGATGGAGGAAGGGACCGGCATGAGGCCCCGGCAGGATATTGATTGATGTTGAGGAGTGTGCAGGAGGAAGAAGGAAAAGAGAGGACAGAAAGCGGTCTACAGGAGACTGCTTGAAAGGAAAGACATATCAAGTTTCCGGCTTTGAAGACTTACTCTTGGGAAAGGAGAATAAGATGATCAGAAGGATAGCAGGAGCTTTGTTAGTTCTAGTGCTAGCCGCCAGCGCCCAGGCGTCGTATATTGCTTACAATATACCGGACGGCACCGTCGGCAATAGCGGGAACTCGAATCTCGCGCTTGGTCTGGAGTTCGATGTGAATTCCAGCATCGTGGTAACGCAGTTGGGCACATATGACAGCAAGGACAACTGGGGCAGTGGCCCGGAGTACAGTCTGCATCGCACTATCACAGTGATTCTGTACGACCGCGATACCCAGGCAGCGCTGGCGACGCTGGTCTTTACGCCCGAAGACCCCGGCACAATCGTAGGCGGAAGCCGCTTCAAAACATTGGATACTCCGATAACCTTGGAAG
>CAZVYJ010000092.1:0-5672 GCA_964631565.1 uncultured Planctomycetaceae bacterium | reverse complement strand
GACGCGAACTCTTTTTGGCGCAATGGGTAAGATGGGCAAAGCGCATAAAGTCCTCACGGGCGGGGCTGGCATGTGATATGTGCAAAATCGTCGGAACTGATTTGTGGAGCCTAAACGCTACAGGCTAGCGTAACCCGCTCTAAGGTCCAAGTACGCCACCAAACACCAGCGAAGCAAACACCCCATACATAAAAGGCAGCACATAATTAAAGAGTATAAAAGTAAAGACCAATCCCATTATCAGCCCGAATATCGCCCAGGCCAGACCGCGTCTCTGGGGATGAATCAAGAGGTCGCCAATCGCCACTATAGAGAATATCACCGACAAAGGCGCCAGCAATGGAATTATCGAAAGGAATCCAAAACAACCAGCCTGCTTCGCCCACGCACTCGTTATGGGTAAAGATTGAATGTTGTTAGATTGGGATGCGCCGTTGGCACATGAATTATTTATTTCCGCCCCGGCATTCATGATTCAAGCATTATCAACTTCAATCAGCCCAAAGTCAACGGCGGCACTGATTACCTTTTACCGGTTACTTGCTTTTGGCTTCAGCAGTTTGAGGACGTCGGCGGGTTTTTCCGCGAGCGCCTTCGCGCCGTGCTCGGTGAGTTCCTCGGCTGTGCGGAAACCCCAGACCGCGCCTACCGGGAAGAAGCCCGCGGCCACAGCCGTCTGCATATCCGTATCGGTGTCGCCGAGGTAAAGCACCTCGCCGGGCCTGACGCCGAGCTGTTTGACCACCTGCATCGCGCCGGTGATATCGGGCTTGGCCGGCGTCGAATCGCCGATGCCCAGCACCGCGTTGAACCGCCACTTGTCCAGCAGCTTTTCGACGCAGAGCTTCGTGAAGTCGTGCGGCTTGTTCGACAGGACGGCCATCTTCACGCCTCGCTCGGCAATCGCGTCGAGCATCTCGGCGATGCCGGCGTAGGGTCTGGTTTTCTTGTCCCACCTGCGGTTGTATTCCACCCGCATCTGCTCGACGCAGCGGTCGATGGTTTCCTTGTTTCGGCCGGCCTCGGGAAGGACTCGGCGGGCCAGGTTGTGTATGCCGTCGCCGACAAACACGCGGTACTTGTCCAGGCCGTGCGTCGGGCAGTTCCACCGCTTCAGCACGGCATTCATCGAGTCGGCGAGGTCTTCGAGCGTGTCGAGCAGCGTTCCGTCGAGGTCAAAAATAACGGCCTTGTACTTCATATCAGGTTCCGGACAAAGCCCACCAGAAACATCTGGTGGGCTTTTCGGTCTTTTACTCATATCTAATCAAATCCAAAATCCGTCATGCGTTTACGCGTCGATGTTCAGCGACATCAGGAACTCCGCGTTGGTCTTGTGCTTGGAGAGCCTGCTGATGAGCAGTTCCATCGCCTCGACCGGCTGCATCTCGGAGAGCACCTTGCGGAGCCTGTACGTAAGCTTCAGTTCGGTCGGGTCGAGCAGCAGCTCTTCCTTTCGCGTGCCGGAGCGGCTGATGTCGATTGCCGGCCAGACGCGGCGGTCGACGAGGCGGCGGTCAAGGTGCAGTTCGCTGTTGCCGGTGCCCTTGAACTCCTCGAATATGACTTCGTCCATTCTGCTGCCCGTGTCGATGAGGGCCGTGCCGATAACCGTCAGCGAGCCGCCCTCTTCGATGTTGCGGGCCGAGCCGAAGAACCGCTTCGGCGCCTGCAGCGCGTTGGAATCGACGCCGCCGGTCAGAATCTTGCCGGAGTGCGGCGCTTCGGTGTTGTATGCGCGTGCCAGTCGCGTGATGCTGTCCAGCAGGATGACGACGTTCTTGCCGTACTCGACCATGCGGCGGGCCTTGGCGTTGACCATGTCGGCAATCTGCACGTGGCGGGATGCCGGCTCGTCGAACGTCGAGGCGATAACCTCGGCCGTCGTGTTCCGCTGCATGTCGGTGACTTCTTCCGGCCGCTCGTCGATAAGCAGGATAATCACGTACACGTCAGGATGATTTTTCGAGATGGCGTTGGCGATTTTCTGCAGCAGAACGGTCTTGCCCGTTCTCGGCGGGGCCACGATGAGCATTCTCTGGCCCATGCCTATCGGCGTGACCAGGTTGACGACCCGCATGTTTATTTCTTCCGGAGTGGTTTCGAGGAACAGCCGGTGCTCCGGGAAGGTCGGCGTGAGGTCTTCGAAGTTCACCTTGTCGGTCAGGCGGTTTGGGTCTTCGTAGTTGACAGCTTCGACACGAAGCAGCGCGAAATACTTTTCGCTTTCCTTCGGGGGGCGAATCTGGCCGGCGACGATGTTGCCCTGGCGCAGGCCGAAACGGCGGATCTGGCTGGGCGAAACGTAGATGTCGTCCGGGCTGGGCAGGTAGTTATAGTCCGGGCTGCGGAGGAAGCCGAACCCGTCCGGCAGAATCTCCAGCACGCCCTCGCCGTACATCAGGCCGTCCTTCTGGATGCGGCCCTTGAGAATGTTGAACACCAGCTCCTGCTTGGCCAGTCCGGTGTACTCGGTAAGCCCCTCGCCCTTGGCTATTTCATGCAGCTCGGCGACGGACATTTTCTGAAGGTCGGTTATGTGGAGTTCGCCGCGTTTTACGCGTTCGTACTTCGCGTGCATTTCCTTGTCAAAATCTTCGACGGCTGCGCTGGGGGCGGAGCTTTGGTTGTTGTTTTCTACTTTCTCGACAACCTGCGCAGCGACGGGTTCTTCGCCGGCCTGCGGCTCGTCCGCCTGGGATTCTTCGATATCCAGCTGCTCATCGGTCTTTTTGCTCGTTCGTTTCTTTACTGTTTTTCTGGTTCTCTTGGGAGTATCCGCCATGATTTGCCTATGGCCTCCAAATTCGGAAATTTTTTATCAGGTGCTTTCTCGAATTAATTAAATGTCTTACAGCCCCTTGTCGCCCTGTAATTCAGGCCCAAATACCTGCAGGGCGAAATCATAATCTGGGATTAAAACGGATTAGTCCGGCGGGTTTTTCTATACTGTTTACTTACATATACCGGCTGGTCCGCCCAGCATTTCCGTCTGCACGCCCCGCAAAACATATGCCTCGGGGCAACTCTCAGCTATGGAAAACACGGTCGAATATCTGATGGATCTGATCGTGCAGGTAAGAAAAGCTGGAACTGTTATCGAGGGTATAATCGCATCTTTTGGCTTTTCTGTCCAGAGGAATTTGCGATTTTTCCGCCTTCAGCCACTTGTCGCGAGACCACCCCCTGCCCTCTGAAATACGGTGAAAACGCACCTCGTCCGGGGCCGACACGAACACCACGGCGTCGCACAGGTCGTCCCAGGCCGCCTCGAAAAGCACCGCGGCGTCAAGCACCACGCCAGCCACCCCGACTTGCTTGCGGGCGGCGGATATCCTGTCGGCAATCTCGCGGCGCATACGAGGATGCATTATGGCGTCCAGCCTCGCCAGGGCCGCAGGTACGGTAAAAACAAGGTTCGACAACCGGCTGCGGTCCACCTTGCCGCCGGGCGCAGCCACGACGTCGCTGAACGCGGTAATAATCTCGGCCGCCACTTCCTTGTCGTCGAGCAGGGCGTGGCCTATTTCGTCGGCGTCGATAACCTCGCAGCCGAGCCGGGCAAACTCCGCCGCCGCCGCACTCTTGCCGGAACCGATACCACCCACTAACCCTATGACCGGTTTGTCCTTGGATGCCTTATTCATAACCAATCAGTCGTATTGTCCCCAGTGAATCGGACCTGTCAAGCAATTCGAATCGGAAGCGAGTAAACAAACGGCGATCTGCGGCCGTTAACCGGCGTTGCGCATGGCCTGCATGGTGCTGGGCGGGTAAATCTGGACGGTGATGCCGCGGGCGAGCAGCTCGCGGTTGAATGCAGATATCGTCAGGCCGGATATGCGGACCGCCTCGCCGTGGTCGATGCGGTTGTCGGCGTACAGCTGCACCGCTATCGCCAGGCGAATATCGGCCGCATTGATCTCCGCGTTGAACAGGATGTCGTCCGGCAGATCGATCTGCATGGATCACCTTTTGGCGTAGAACAGGGCCGGCCCGGAACATATGAAATGCAGGCCGACATATCAGATATCGGCGGCCCGTAACCCCCAATGCAGCAGCTTTTAATAAAATTTCGCGGGAAATTTGCTCGGTGTGATACAACGATGCATGCTAAAAATCCTCGGCGTCTATGGGCGTATCGTCGTCATCGTAGTCAGAGTCGGAAAATCCTTCTTCCAGAACAATCTCCACATCGGTATCGCCGGCATTGACGGTTACTTCTTTTGTTTTATACCCACTGACAGTGACTTCCATAGTGACCTTGCCGGCGATCAGGTTCGCGATCTTGAACTTTCCGTCCCTGCCGCTGACGATATCCATCTCGCCGTTTACATAGTCCGCATATTCTTCCCACTCCATCCAGTCTTTCCGCTCCTGTCCCTCCTGCACGACATGGATCTTCGCGCCGGCAATCGGCTTGTCGTCCAAATCGAGAACGGCGCCGGAAACGGACTTGTCCTGCCGGGGTAATGTAACCGCTTTGGCTGTGACCGGTTTGTCCGCCGTTTTCGGAATTTCAACGCGGATATATGCGTACCCGTAGCCAGGCGCCTTTACGCAGACATCGCAGGTCATTCCGGCAGGGATGCTTTCGGCCTCATAACTGCCGTTTCCCCTGAATGCGATTTTGCCGACTGCCAGCATACACTCGATTTTGTCGCGAAATACCGGGTAAACCGCAATTTCACCTTCCGTCAGCGGCTTACCATCGGAGGTTAAAACCTTGCCGGTGATAGTTGCGCCCTTTGTCAATACAACTTTGATCCCATCAACCAATCCCTTCCGGATATCGACCTCGGCTGTTCCTGCCAGGTTCCTGTGGGGACACTGGGCGACTATCAAATCCTGCACATGTTTCTTCCGCGAGGTTGAGTTGTCTTCATCATTCAGGCTGTCCATGTAATGTGGGATAAAAAACTGGCCCCTGCTATCGGTAATAATGGGATATACAGGTTCATCCTGCGCCAGCGTTATAAAAGCGCCGGCCACCGGTTCGCCAGCAGAATCGACGGCGATTCCCTTCAGATGCCCCGTGACGCAGGCTTCTTCGCAGCTGCAGGGGATGTTCCTGGTTACGCGTTCACCCTCCTTGACATTAATGGAACTGCTATCATAAGAATCTGAGTCAAGCCCACACATTATGGTCAAGTCCAGGTAGTACAGTGGCGAAAGGTCGTATTCGCCCGGAAAAACAGGCATTTCCAATATGCCGTCATCTCCGCTTGCATCACCGCGTTTAATAGGAAAGCTCTCTGTCGAATCAGCAGATTCCACGGCCAATGGATAACCGGCAACGGGTTCGCCACTTTCATCGGTCATCTTAAGTACAATAATGCCGCATTTGACGGCATCGAGGTCAACATTATTGACGGTCTGGCACCATGAAACATTTATGCACTTAGGCTCGATTGCCCACTCCATCGACCAGTGAGGCGGCCCGGCGGTCTGCAGAATATAATCGCCTTCCTTCAGGCCGCCGATATGGAAGCTCCCGTCCTCGCCTGTAACTACTCTTGGCGTGCCATCGATAACATCCCCTTCTTTGTTGAACAGTTCTATTGCGATTCCGCCGACAGGGTTGTCGGTCCCTTTTTCAAACAGCCTGCCGCTTATGACCTGACTCATCCCCAGTTTTCATGGCTGAGTTCCTTTCGGAGTTCCCGCATGAG
>CAZVYJ010000091.1:0-6009 GCA_964631565.1 uncultured Planctomycetaceae bacterium | reverse complement strand
TGGCGCAATGGGTAAGATGGGCAAAGCGCATAAAGTCCTTACGTTCGCGGCTCGTTAATGATTCGTGGCTAAATATTCAGCCCGAAGAAGCGGATGGCGTTTGCAGTAGTCAATTCTGCGAAGGCGTTGGGCGGGGTTTTGCGGAGAGCGGCCAGGAATGTCGCGACGTGTGCGACGTTGGCCGGCTCGTTGGTTTTCATTTTGCGGACCGGCTCGGGGGAAAGGTAGGGCGAGTCGGTTTCTATCATGATGCGGTCGTCAGGCGTTATGGCGGCCGACTGCTGCACGTCGGTCGCGGACCTGAACGTCGCGATGCCGGAGAAGCTTATCGTCGCGCCGATGTCGAGTGCCTGCCGGACGGCCGCCGGACCGTCGGTGCATGAATGGAAAACTATCCTGTCGCCGTCGACGCCGGAGCTGCGGATTATCGCCATCGTGTCGTCGAAGGCCTCACGCGTGTGAATGACGACGGGCTTGCCAAGCTCCTTCGCCAGCTCAAGCTGCTCTGCGAAAACCCGCTGCTGGTCGGGCCGGGGCGAAAAATCGTAATGGTAATCCAGGCCGATTTCGCCGATGGCGACGTTGGACACGTCGTGAGCGGCCTGCCGCAGGTTTTCGATATAACCGTGCGGTGCGCTTTTCGCCTCGTGCGGATGGATGCCCGCGGTGCAGAAGACGTCGTTGTGGCGGTGGGCCAGCGAGAGTGCGTTTTTCGTTTCCGGCATGTCGGCGGCGGCGCAGATGACGGCGATGACTCCCGCCTGCCGGGCGTGATCGAGTGCTTCGTCGGCCTTCCCTGAGAGGCGGCCGTGCGCGAGATGACAATGTGTGTCTATGAGTTTCATTCGGTTTTTGTTTGAATCTGTTTCAGTACTTTGCAACATGTAATTTTAAGGGTGGCACGGGATGCTTGCATCCCGTGTTGCCTCCCAGTGAACACGGCTTGCGAGCAAGCCGTGCCACCCGTTGCTGCTCAGAACGCGTCTTTAATATATTCGATTTCCGGCGGGCCGCCATCCCGCATCACGATTGAGATAACGTCAAAGCGGACGTTGAGTTCTTCGCATTTGTGCGCGGAGAGGAAATACTTTGCGACGTTTCGGAGTCGCCGCTGCTTGTCGGCGTTGACGGCTGACTGCGGGTCGGTGTGGTAGTTGCTGCTGCGTGTTTTGACTTCGACGAACACCAGCGTGTCGTCGCGGTCCATTGCGACTATGTCGGCCTCTCCGGCGGGGCAGCGGTAATTGCGCGCAAGAATCCTGCAGCCCTGTTTTCGAAGGAATTTTGAGGCGAGTTTTTCACCGCGTTTGCCCAGCGACTCACTGCTGGCAGTGCGTCCGAAGGGCCACACGGCTTATGCCTCTGCCGAATCGGAGTCCGATGCGACGACGGTTTTGCCGGCCCGCTTTATGTCCTTGAGCCGGGTGGCCTTGCCGACGCGGTCTTTCAGGAAGTTGAGTTTCGCCCTGCGGGCCTTGCCGCCTCGAACGATTTCTATGCCGGCCAGCCTCGGGCTGTGCAGCGGGAAGATACGCTCGACGCCCTGGTTGTTGACGATGCGCCTGACGGTGAAGGTTTCGGAGACGCCGGAGCCGCGACGGCCTATTACCGTGCCGATGAACGCCTGGAGACGTTCCTTTTCGCCTTCAACAATGCGGACCCACACTTTTACCGTGTCGCCGATGCGGAATTCGGGGATATCTGTTTTTCTGCAGGCTTCAACGGCCTTGTTAATCAGTTCGTGACTCACTGGTATTCTCCGGTTTCTAACCTGATTCTTTTTCTTTCTTGTATTTTTCCCACAAGTCCGGGCGTCGCTGCCGCGTTCTTTCTTCCGCCTGCCGGCGCCGCCACTGCTCGATTTTCGCGTGGTCGCCGTTAAGCAGCACGTCCGGCACTGTCATGCCGCGAAACTCACGCGGCCTGGTGTACTGCGGATACTCCAGCAGCCCGTCTGCGAACGACTCGTCATGCGTCGATTCGTCCTTGCCCAATGCGCCGGGCAGAAGACGAACTACCGAATCTATCAGCGCCATGGCGGCAATCTCGCCGCCCGACAGCACGTAGTCGCCGATGCTGATTTCCATGTCGGCCAGGCCGGTGCGGATCCGCTCATCGAATCCTTCGTAATGCCCGGCCAGCAGAATCAGCCGCGGCTGGCTCGCCAGTTCGGCGACGAGGCTCTGATTCAGCGGCTCGCCCTGCGGGCTGAGCATTATGACCTTGCCCTTCGGCTCGGCCTGTGCCCTTACGTGCTCGACGGCGTCGAAAATCGGCTGGCACATAAGCACCATGCCGGGTCCGCCGCCGAACGGTGCATCATCGACCGACCCGTAAGAATCGGTCGCAAAATCCCTGATGTTTGTCCGGTAAACCTCAACCAGTTTCCGCTTGATGGCCCGCCCGACTATGCTGGCGGCCAGGAATCCGTCGAACATCTCGCAGAACAGCGTGAGGATGTCGATGCGCAAAGCCATGGCGGCTGGGCTCCCGGAGTAAGGCGCGGAGGCGTTTTTATAATACAACGCCCGCGCTACTTTACCGCTACGCCCTGCTGCACGAGAATCTGGCGTACCGTGTCGCTCGGCTGGGCGCCTACGCCAAGCCAGTATTCAATCCGCTCGCGATTGAGCGAAACCTGCTGCTCCGGCGTCTTGGCTTCAGGATCGTACCAGCCCAGTTCTTCGATAACGCGACCATCTCGCGGCGAGCGGCTGTCCATTGCACCGATCCGATAGAAGCTGCGGTGCCGGCGGCCGAATCGTTTGAGTCTAAGTTTTACCGCCACTGTCACTCTTCCCAATTAAAGATCAAAAAAGGTCAAAAAAGCCAAACAACCAGTCTGAAGCCCCCCAAAACCATTCGGGGGCGCATATTGTCCGTCTCGCTTTTATGCGAACGAAACATTTTAACAGGGCGGTTTCAGGCTGCAAGTGGTTTTTTCCCGTTTCGCAACCTTTTGCAGTTGGACAATATATCTTTTCTATTGGGTCGCGGCGGTGCTAAAATAACGCTCATTCCGGACGCTTTATTGTTATTGGTCCCGGACATGCAGGGTTTTGACAATTTTAAGCGAGAAGCCGATATGAAAAAGGCACTTCTGGTTATTGCGCTTTGCGGGGTCGTTCTGAGTCCGGTTCTGGGTCAGGCCGTCAAAAAGTCGAAAGATGCGAAGAAAACCGAGGTCAGGGAGCAGCTTGACGACAAGGCTCTCGGCGATGCCGCATTCATGCAGCTTGAAGCCGCGACCAACAGCGGCGGATATGAGGAATTGAGAGAGGTGCTTATAAAGTCGATGCTGGCCAGGCTCAGCTGCGGCGCCCTGGATGACCTGGACGGTCTGAAGGGTATGCTGTTCTGCCTGAGGGCGAGCATTTACCTCGACGCGATATCGAAGATCAAGGGCGGCGAGAAACTGTCCGAGTGGCTGGTTGAAAATCCGCAGGTCTCCCGCTGCATTTTCAGGGCGATGGAAGACTATCCTCCCCAGAAAATCGGCGAGGCGCTGGGCAACATGCTCACGCTGATTGTAACCGACGAGCGGGCCGTCAGGGAATATCCGGACCTTGCGGCGGCATTCGCGACGTCGTACCCGCTTAATAAATATGTGGCCGAGCAGCCGTCGCCGTGCACCATGGTCGATGCGTTCAAGTACTACACAAGCGGCAGTAACGAATTTCGCTGCGACCTTAAAAAACTTCCGTTTGAACTGGCCCGCTACCTTGCCGACAGCAGGCTCAGCATCGACGAGCGCAAATGGGCGGCCAAGACGTTTGCCAATTACCGTGACCTGATAAAGATATACAAGAAGGTTCCGCTCGATAAGGAGCACCTTGAAAAGGGCGCACCGAAGAAACTGGCCGGCATGCCTTACACGCTTCAGAATATCGCCAAGGCCGGCGGCGACTACAAGGACAGCGCCTATTTCACTACGGAAGTAAGCAAGGCCCTTGGCCAGCCCGCTTCAGTCGTTTTCACCGATCTGGGCGGCGATCTCATGGCGGCCTGGCCGGTCGTGCTTGTTCCAGGCAAGGGCAAGGATGCTCCGTACTGGGACAAGGAAATCGGAAATACAAAAAGCCTGACAAACAGCACGAGCTATGTTTTCAATGCAGCCACCGGCCAGCCCGTGCTGCTGGGCGAGTTTTATCTGGCCGGTGAAGTTGCGGCCATGCCCGTTGACCGGCGCGAAGACGCATACGTGGCGGTTTCGTTGTGCACGCTGATTGATTACGCAATTCAAAACGCCGTGGAGCCGGATATGGACATGCTCAGGAAGATAGCCGAGGCGTATAACAACTCGCTGCCGGAGAACGAGGCGGCCAAGGCCATCAAGCTGGACCAGTTCGAGCAGAAGATAGAATGCAACAGCGAGATGATATTCAAGCTGCTCAATATAGCCCTGGAGAAAAACATAGCGTATCCGGATGCATGGGGATTGCTGCTTTCCTATTCCCAGTCGGGCAGATTCGAGAACAAGCAGTCGGAAAAACTGGTCGATATTCTCACAAAGCAGCTGGCCAGGGCTTATCCGGACTACACCTGCCTGATGGTCCAGAGGATCGCGGCGGTAGAGCAGGAAATACCCGCCCGCATCAAGCTGTACAAGCAGGCCTCCGCGTCGTTCAAGGACCGGCCTGACCTTCTGGGCTGGATGCTGATAGGCCTGGGCGACGATTATCTCGCCGACGGCCAGAAAAAACAGGCCCTGACCGCGTATCAGCAGGCGGCGACGAAATGCATCAGGTTCCCGACTGTCTGCGTGTCTGCGGCTGAAAAGGCGGAGCAGATGCTTGTCGGCGCCGGCCAGACCGGAGCAGCCGTCAAGATGTACAACGACCTGTTCAAGGCGTCCATGAAGTTCAAGGGCGAAGCCGTCGACGTGAGATGCTCCGCCTTCTACCAGGTAGGGCTTAAACTTATCAAGCTGTACGAGGATGCCGGCAAGGGAAAAGACGCCGACAAGGTCCGCTCGCGTTTGGGTATAGGCGGCACTCATAATGACGAAGATGATTAACCCGGCCGGTTCGCCGTAACATTATTTCAGCAGCGATTGCACAGGTTCTGCCGATATCACTTCATACGGCTCATAAGGCGGTTTCGCGCTCACGGTGACACTGTATTCTGGAGAAGGCTTTGATATACGCTGCGTTTTCAGTCTGGCTGGTTCTGATAATTCTCATGGGCGTCGGTGTGTACCGCCTGTGGGCGAAGCTCATTCAGGGCGCATGGGTGAACTGGGCGCTGCTGCCGGGAACGGTAGTCTCGGAGATGGCGTACATATTCGGCTGCCTGATAACCGGCGGCGAGATACGCCGGGCCAGGCTCATGCCTGGCGGCCGGAACTCGGCCGGGCGAAAAACCGGCGGCGACGGCGAACCGGCCGCCGAAGCCACTCCGAAGCTCAAGGTGCTGGGTCCGATTATCGCATCGCTTATCGCTGTGGCAGCCGTCATAGGCGCGATTATCGCGGCGCATTCGCTTCTGGGCGAGCCGGTCATTCGCGAGTTCATCCTGCCGGATATCCTCTCCCCGATGCAGGCGCTGCCCAAGGAACTGCCGCAAAGCTGGGACAGCCTGTGGGAACAGGTCGCCGCACAGACGCAGATGCTCAAACACATATGCGAGACATGGAAGGACGTCCAGTGGTCAAACTGGCGCGTGCCGCTGTTTGTGTACCTGTCTGTGTGCCTGTCGGTGAGGCTGGCGCCGGTGGGGCGGGATATGCGTGCGACGCTGGCTGCCGTCGTCGTCATCGCGGCGATGGTGGGGCTGGTCGGGCTGATATGGGAGAAATTCTCCGGCCTGATGGACGACATCTGGCCGCTGCTCACATACATCTACGCGCTGCTGCTCTTCCTGCTGACTGCGACGCTGGTTGTCTGCGGCTGCGTAGGCCTGTTCCGCGTGCTGTCGGGCAAAAAGACGCAGTAACGCGATTCATTCAATTCACTTTAACGAGCCGCGACCGTCAGGACTTTATGCGCTTTGCCCATCTTACCCATTGCG
>CAZVYJ010000090.1:0-7033 GCA_964631565.1 uncultured Planctomycetaceae bacterium | reverse complement strand
TTTTACCGAGGTAAACAGGCATGGCCGATTTAGAAGGACTGGCTGAAGCCCTGATCAAGGGCGACAGGAACAAGGTTGTCGAACTCACAAAGCAGGCTCTTAACGAAGGCGTCTCGCCGCAGAAGATTCTCAATGACGGCCTCATCGCAGGCATGAACGTCATCGGCAGGCGTTTCAAGGCGAATGAAGTTTACGTGCCTGAGGTTCTCATCGCCGCACGCGCGATGCACGGCGGCATGGACGTTCTTCAGCCGAAGCTCGTCGCCGCCGGCGTCAAGCCGATAGCGACGGTCGTGCTGGGCACGGTCAAGGGCGACCTGCATGACATAGGCAAGAACCTGGTGAACATGATGCTGACGGGCGGCGGGCTGAAGGTCATTGACATCGGCATCGACGCGCCGGCCGAGAAGTTCGTGAAGGCCTGCAAGGAGAGCGGCGCCCAGGTTTGCGCGATGAGCGCGCTTCTGACGACGACGATGCCGCAGATGGCCGAGGTTGTGAAGGCCCTGAAGGCCTCCGGCGTGAAGGTGAAGACGATTATCGGCGGCGCGCCGGTTACGCAGGCGTTCGCCGACGAGATCGGTGCGGACGGCTACGCAGCCGACGCCGCCAGCGCCGTAGACGTGACAAAACAGCTTATCGGCGCATAGGCAGGCCTCAGCAGAGCAGCAGGGCAGGAGAAAGTAGAGAGTAGAATCATGGAATTGGGCAGCAATGAGAGCCGGAGCGGCTCTGCTGCGGTCTACTTTCTTTCTGCTTTCAAAACGCTACTCTGAATTATTGGCGCTTCAGGCCGAACTTTTTAAGCCACCCATAAAGGAGATTGATGTGAGTAAATCCGTGCCTTCAGACATAGCAATTTCAAGGGCCGCCAAGCCCCTGAAAATTACGGAAATCGCCGCCAGGGCCGGCATCCTTCCGGAAGAGCTGGAGCCTTACGGCGACGTTAAGGCCAAGGTCAAGCTGAGCATTCTTGACCGCCTGGCCGGCAAACCGTCCGGCAAGTACATCGACGTTACCGCTATTACCCCCACGCCGCTTGGCGAAGGCAAGACCACCACATCGGTCGGCCTGACGCAGGCGCTCGGCGCTATCGGCAAGAAGGTCATTCTCTGCATCCGCCAGCCATCGATGGGTCCGACGTTCGGCATCAAGGGCGGGGCGGCCGGCGGCGGTTACAGCCAGGTCATACCGATGGAGGAGTTCAACCTCCACCTCACCGGCGACATCCACGCCGTAAGCATCGCCAACAACCTGCTGGCGGCCGCCATCGACGCCAGGGTCAAGCACGAGGCCCACACCGACGAAGCAGCCTGGGCCGAGACCGGCCTGCCGCGCCTGAATATCGACCCGGACACGATTACGTGGCGCCGCGTGGTCGACGTGAACGACGCCGCCCTGCGATTCATCGAGACCGGCCTGAGCGACAACTGGATGGACGGCCCTAACCGCAAGACAGGGTTTGATATTTCCGTTGCATCGGAAATCATGGCCATCCTGGCGCTCGCAAGCGACGTGAAGGACATGCGCAAGCGGCTCGGCCGGATAATCGTCGCCATGAACAAAGACGGCGACCCCGTGACAGCTGAGCAGATCGGCTGTGCCGGCGCGATGATGGTGCTCATGAAAGACGCCATCAAGCCGAACCTCATGCAGACGCTCGAGGGCCAGCCCGCGTTCGTGCACGCCGGCCCGTTCGCGAACATCGCCCATGGCAACAACTCGATTATCGCCGACAAGATAGCGCTCAAACTGGCCGATTACGTTGTTACGGAATCCGGCTTCGGCGCCGACATCGGCATGGAAAAATTCATGGACATCAAGTGCCGCGCCAGCGGCCTGAAGCCAAACTGTGTCGTGCTCGTCGGCACGATTCGCGCGCTGAAGATGCACGGCGGCGGGCCGAAGGTCACGCCCGGCAAGCCGCTCGACAAGGCCTACACGACCGAAAACCTCGCGCTGCTCGAAAAAGGCGTCTGCAACCTCCAGCGGAATATCGCCATTGCGAAGAAGTTCGGCGTGCCGGTGGTGGTGGCCATCAACCGTTTCCCGACCGACAGCGACGCGGAAATCGAGCTGGCCCGCAAGGCTGCCGAGTCGGCCGGCGCCGAGGCGGCGCTGCTGGCCAATCACTGGGCAGAAGGCGGCAAGGGCGCCGTCGAGCTGGCCAAGGCAGTCGTAAAGGCATGCGAGAAGCCCTCGAACTTCAAGCTGCTGTATCCCGACAACATGCCCATCAAGAAGAAGATCGAGACCATCGCGAAGGAAATCTACCAGGCCGCCGGCGTGACATTCGAGCCGCTGGCTGAGAAGCAGATTGCCTCGTACGAGAAGGCCGGCCTGTCGCATCTGCCGATATGCATGGCCAAGACACACCTGAGTCTGTCGCACGACCCGACGCTGAAGGGCGTGCCGACCGGCTTCACCGTGCCTGTCCGCGAAGTGCGGGCGGCCGCCGGTGCGGGCTTCCTCTATCCGCTGCTGGGGCAGATGCGGACCATGCCCGGCCTGCCGTCGCGACCGGCGTTCATGGACGTCGACCTCGACGAAAGCGGAGAAGTCATCGGCATGTTCTAAGCAGCCAAATTGGTGGGTGGCACGGCTTGCTCGCAAGCCGTGTTCACTCAGAGGCAACACGGGATGCAAGCATCCCGTGGCACCCTCATAATGCAACAGCCACGCGTGGCGCGCCCTTCATGGGCCGCCACGCTTTTTTATGCATTGGCGACACCAGGCATGTTCTGGTAACATGACCATTCATCTGCACCGGGTAACTGCGTCAAAAAGATTTTCATGTGTGGAGTTTTGGGCATACATGACAGCGGGGTGCGAAATGCAAAAGAGATATCACAATACGGCGAATCTGATACTTATCGGGTGCGTGGCAGTTGTGGCATTTACCGGCTGCAGCAGTACTTCAAGCTACAAAACGTCTGATGACACCAACTACAAGCGTGACAAAATGGTAGCTACGCTTGTCGAGCAGCTTAAGACAAATGGCTTTGTTCGCACTGAAGAGGAAGAAAAATATACCGTTTACAGAAAATCAGACGTCACGCTTGGTGAACTTGTGAAACAATTCGGCCTGAAGTCTATATATGAATTTCAACAGCTTCCGAATGCAGCTACTATCGATGACCAGCTCAGGGCCAGGCTGGCTGATAATGTATACTGCTTTGTCGATGAACGGGAGACATCGGGTAAAGCTTCGGTATCTGCACGCTACAAGACGGCATGGGTATGGATCGGGCGGGCGAGCGAAATAGTACCCGTTCTCAAAGCGGGGATGTATATGACGGACGCCGAGCCAGCCATAAATAAATCCGGGGCGAAAGAGGTCTCATCAAAACTTTTATATGAGAAGGATGACGATAATCTTCATTATGTTGACTTGCTGTTAGACAGTTACCAACTTTCCGATGGAACGCTGTTGCACCTGATAAAAAAAGACAATATCGGGCGATGGTATATTGCTGGTATTTTAGTCGGACCGAATGACCGGATGCAGGTGGTTGAGCAATTCGATCTGACGCCGTTTCTGCCTGACGAAGGGGAGTGATGGATCACTCTTTCGCCGGCGTGGTTCTGAGCTTGTTATGCCGTGTGAGCAGGTAAATCGCCGCCTGACGCACGAGCCTTTCGAGCTGTTTGCCGTCGATGAGTTCTTCCGGGTTATCCTTGTTCCACGCCATGGCCTTCATGACATGCGACGGAGCATCATGCTCGATGGTCAGAATAACCATGATAGGTGAGTCGTTGTCGGTGGCGTGCAATGGCTGCATCGAAAACTCGAAACCGTTGTCGAGTTCTTTGTAGTCAGCCGGCCGGCGGCCCATATACCAGACAATATCGCTCAGCCCGTTCCCGAGCGTCTTCAGCAGTTCCTGCCGCGGCACGCCGCAGAGCGTCGTCGAAGCGGAGTCTTTATCGACGCGGACCTCGACCGGCTGAATGTTTTTCAGCCCCGAGACGCTGCTGCCTGCAAGTTTGCCGTTGGTTTCGCGCAGCACCCGCTCGACGAGTTCGGCGAGAATCATTTTCTCATCTTCCGGGTAGCGGTGCGTCTTGAGCGAGCTGTAATGCGAGGCGCGGGTGCACTTGGCTGTCGCGGAGACTTTGCCGGTCCATGTTTTGTCAACCTTCAGCCAGTTTTCGTAGTCGATGGCGAACATGCTCCGCCTGATGAGCTTCGGCCGGCCCGGCTGCATGTCGTCGGCCATCAGTGCGGCGACCTTCGCGGCGTCGACGCCGCTGAACACCGCCTCGCTCGAGCAGCCGCCCAGCGCCAGCGGCAAAATCATCGACAGCAGAACAGCCTGTTTCATCGTCGCTCTTCCCTTGATGATTTTTCTGATTTATCGTACCGCTAAGTCTTCTTTTCCTGCGGCTTGAGCACTTCGTTGAGCTGCTCGGCCAGCAACTTGGCGCCTGCCTGCACGAACTTGGCGCATCGTTTGGCCTTGACTTCCGACTCCAGTTTTTCGCGACCTTCCGGCGTGGTCAGGTCCAGGCCGCACAACGTCAGGCAGTCGCACGAGCCGCAGGCGGTCTCGAACTTTTTGTACAGGTCGCCTGCCGCGAACAGCGTGCGTTTCTTTTTGGGCTTGTAGTTTTTCTCTTTGGCCGCCACCGCGAGCGATATGACCATCGCGGCGCCAGTGATTATGCCGCACGTCTTGCCTTGCCAACCTATTCCGCCGCCCAGACCCAGCGCGATATCGGGTATGAGATCGTTTTTGATGTTCAGCGCGTCGCAGCCGGCCCACAGAATCGACTCGCTGCATGTCAGGTCGCCTTTGATGAAATACTTGTCGGCTGCGATTGCGAGCTGATTGGCGTCGACTTTTTCGGGCATGGTGGTCGGCGTTTCAGCCGCCGATGCGAACCGGCCCAGCGCGCCCATGCCGCCGACGGCGACCGCGCCGCCGATGGCAGTCTTGAAAAATTCTCGCCTGTTCATCTTCATTCTCCCCGGAACAATTGTTCCGCTCGCCCGTTGGAGGCAAACGGACATTGATTTCAAATCTCGTATCTGGAATCTTGGATTTCAATAAATCTTCGTCAGGTCCACGCCGAGAACGGCCTTGGCTATGCCGTTGAGTTCTTTCAGGTCGCCCGTCATGTGGCAGGTTCGATGCGTGTGCGTTATCGACTTGCCGGGTTTCAGCTCCGCAGCCGGGCTGGATGTCTCCATCTCGTAGAACGGCAGAACGTTGTCGTTGTATGAGTTAATCACGTCGCCGGCGAAGGGCTTATCTTGTATTTCCCACAGGCTGTTTACGTAGGGCAGCGTCGCGGCTTTTTCCGGCAGGCTGAACTGCACGATGGTAAGCACCCGGTTATCCGGGTCGTAGCTTCCGAGCACATTCTTCGAGCGGGCCGGCGAAATGCCTATTTTGCAGCGGTATTTCCCGTCGCAGGTCAGCAGCAGATACTCGTCAGTCACGGTGCAGCGGGAGGCTGGGATTTCCCCGAAGTAGTCGGTGGTGGCCTTTTTGCCGAGCTTCGCTTCGCTGCCCTTGACGAACGGAACGATAACCTTTCCATGCGGCAGGGCCTTGAGCATGCCGAGAATCCATATGCTCAGCAGGCCGCTCTTGCGTGCCCATGCCGCCTTGCCCGCGTTGGTCAGCGTGTTGACCGACTCGTAGGCGACCATGGCGAGGTTGTCTGGAATATCCGTTCCGAATTTGGCCGCGATTGTCGCCGCATCGAGAATGTTCACGGTGCGTTTCACCGCGCAGTCGAATTTCGTGTCGGAATAGTTGGTGACGCTGAATTGCGAAGTCATTTCGACTGATGTTGCGCTCTGATCGGTTACCTTGAACGGGCCGGACGAAAAACCCTTGGGCGTAAACCAGTGGTCGGTGTCCATCGGTTTGCCGGGCCGGAACCACAGCGAGAATTGGCCGCCTTCCGGGCCGAGCCAGAAGCGGTCTTCGCCGCCGTAGTTGTTGAAGGCCGGGCTGTCCTGTCCGGCCGCGATGAAGTCATAGTTGATAAACCCGAAGCTCGCGCCATTCCCGCCTTCAAGCGTGGAGGTCATGACTCTGCCCTGGTAATCCGGCACGACGGCGATTCGCGCGTCGTCACCGGCGGAAAGCTCGACGACCTCGGCGTATTTTTCTATGAATTTGACATCCGCTGCGTAATTATTATGCGGCATGATGCGTATCCTTTATTTATTTGCCGGCGTTGGTTTTTACTGAAACATATCGGTTCCAGGCACCATATATTACTAAGACGGCCTGTTTGCGTCCAATGCTATCGGCAGGAGGCCTCCGGCGGCAATTTTATTCGTAATGTGCCGTAAAAGCATAATTAGCTGCGATTTAACTTTCCTGCCAATCTGGCCGATAGAAGAATTGGACGTCTGCTGCGGTGCAGCGGAGTTGATGAGACCCTGCGCCTGCAATAGAATGGCATAGCGGAGGTTGCCGGACAATGGCCTCCATAATTAAAATCCCGTGAGCCACAAAGAGGCAAGGGAGCCAAAAACTTATGATGTTTGAGCGATTCACCGAGCGTGCACGGAAGGTAATGGGCCTTGCCAATCAGGAGGCTCAGCGGTTCAACCACGAATACATCGGCACCGAGCATATCCTGCTCGGCCTGGTCAAGGAAGGCAGCGGCGTCGGCGCGAACGTGCTGAAGAACCTCGGCGTTGACCTGCAGAAGGTCCGCATGGAGGTTGAGAAGCTCGTGAAGCCCGGCCCGGACATGGTCACCATGGGCAAGCTGCCCCAGACCCCGCGGGCCAAGAAGGTCATCGAATATTCCATCGAGGAAGCCCGCAACCTCAACCACAATTACGTCGGCACAGAGCATCTGCTGCTTGGCCTGCTCCGTGAGCAGGACGGAGTAGCCGCCCAGGTGCTGATGAACCTCGACCTTAAGCTTGAAGACGTCCGCGAAGAAGTTCTGACGCTTCTCGGCGCCGGCGTCGAGCCGGAGGAGATGTCGGCCACCACCGCCCCAGAAGGCCCGCAGCGCCGCGGCAAGAGCAAGACGCCTGCGCTGGACAGCTTTGGGC
>CAZVYJ010000089.1:0-7107 GCA_964631565.1 uncultured Planctomycetaceae bacterium | reverse complement strand
CACTAAAGAAGTCGGCTATTTTTTTGCCTGAACTAAAACTGGGGATGAGTCAGCACATAATGGCTGGGCAACAGCGCATGACTCTGCACTGAATATGGAGTAGTTATCGGTCATTCCTCTCTGCATCTTTATAAAATGTAAAGAGTTGAGTTCTCATGCCCGCTCGGGCGGCTCATTCCCGGCCGGCGACACGGTCCAACAGCTTTTATACGACAGATGTTCCCCGTTGGGTTGAGATAATTTGAGGAAATGCCCGGCCGCCTACTATTATTCGTAACCGCCTGTTAATGCTTGGATTGCGGCGACTTTCCGGCCACTTCAACGGCCGTGGGCCTGGTCAGTTCGCCATTAATAACGAACAAAACCGACCCATCCTCAAGCTGAACCTTGTTGCGAATCACTAACCCTTCGCTTGTGACGCTGACCGGGCCGTTCCATTCGCCGCGAATCCGAAACACAGGATTAAGCAGTCCCTCGGTGGGAGGCACTATGGTAAATCTGCAATGGCCGGCTTTCGCCTGCAGAAAAAAACATCCCTGAGATTCGTCAAATCCGTCCTTGTTGGCGTCGCCTTCGGCAAATTCGCCTTCAGCGGCGATGGTCTTTCTGATCTCGGCCGGCCTGACATAGTTGTTCTCCAGCAGCATGCCCCTCTGTCCCGGAGGCGGGTGGATGAAGTTCCACCTGCAAACCGGTCCCGACAATTTATCCGTGATCAACTCATTCGACACCGCGCCGTCGGCCTGGACCACTTTTTCCGGAAAATAAAGTCGAACTGACCCTATTTCTTCGCCGCCCGAGTTGTTCAGCTCCACATGCGTAATCCATCGTCCGTCGCGATAGAAAGTTTCTTCCCATCGAATCTGTCGGACAGCCAGCGATATCCACTCGCCGGCTCGCGTCGGGAAAAACCATGTATTGATAATCCGCAGGCGAATATGGTTCATTTCGGCAATCTCGACGTGTCCGACCCTTCTGCCGCCGAGCAGTTTGAAATTTTCCGTATCGCCGCCGAACGATTCGCCGGGCGCGAGAATCTGAACCACCGGCTGGCGATTCTTGAATCGCCACAGCCCGTCGCCGCACTGGGCCAGCACTAGCGGAACCTTGCTGTAAGGAAGCGAAAACTGATAATCCAGGCCGTTGGCGACAATCTTTATGCCTTCAGGGGCGCCTTTTATCTCCCTGTAGTTGTTGATAAGCATGATGTCGTCAAGGCCAAACTCCACCGGCGCGGTCGCCTCGCTGAAATTCAGGCTTATTGTGCGTATCGAAGTCATGTCGAATCCCGGCACACCGCTCAGCCGCTGCAGGTCCACAAGCACCGTGTTCCACCCCGGCTGAAGCAGCGTTCGCGGCGACTCCCACGACGCCCCCTCGGTCGTAAGCGTCACGCAGAGGTCGTCCCGGACCGATTCGATGTACATCGCCATCAGCAGCAGCGTGTATCCGGAAAAGCTCCTGAACTGTTTGACGGGAAACACCAGCCGCGACCCCGCCGGAAGTTTGACGGCCATCGCGCCGATCCCCGTGCGCGTATTGTTCACAACAAACTTGAGGCTGCCTTCGGCGGACTCGGGCCTGATGACGAAATCATCCACCTGCCTGTAGCCGCGGTCTTCGCCGGCGGTATTTTCGAAATCGACCAGCGAAACAAACAGGCCCGTAACGGTTTCCGGGTACGCCCTGGCCTGCTGCACAGGCAGCGGTCCGAGTTCTGATACGGGATTGCCGGTTTTGGGCCTGGGCGAAGGTTCACGGCAGCTGCAAACAAATGCCGCCGGCAATATTAACAACGCCAGGCATCGTTTATGCATAGCCCGACCCCGGGAAATGAGCGGCGGGCCGACGACGCACACTGCGCCGCCGGCCGCCACAAGGTTTCGTTCTACTCAGTTACTGCCGCCGATCCAGTCGTCCTGGCGACCAGCGCCTTCCTGAAGCCCATCAGCATCGGACTGGCGATGGCGACCGATGAATACGTACCGAAGATGATGCCGGCCAGCAGGGCGTAGCTGAACGGATGAATGCCCGGCCCGCCGAACATATACATAATCACAACGACGATAAGGGTCGTGCCCGACGTCAGCAACGTACGGCTGAGGGTCTGGTTGACTGACGCGTTGATGACCTGCGAGCTGACTGTGGTCAGCTTGCCGCGGTTTTCGCGGATACGGTCGAACACGACGATCGTGTCGTTAACCGAATAACCGATAACGGTCAGCATTGCCGCGACCATGGGCAGGTCGATCTTGAACGAATCGATCGCCAGCGCCTGCCCGACCAGTGTCGTGGACAACCAGGCCGACATGGCCACCAGGCCGATGACGATAACGACGTCGTGGATAAGGCATATGACCGCAGCCAAACCCCAACGCCAGTTGCCGAACCGCAGCCACAGGTACAGAATAATCGCAATCCAGCTCAGGACGATAGCCATTATCGCCCTGCCTGCGGTTTCGCCCGCGATAGTCGGGTCGAAGTTTCGCGACTCGACCGTATCGGACCGTTTGAGGGCCGCTGCAGCAAGCTCGCTTACCTTCTCGCCGAAATCGTCCTCAGCCAGGTCTTCAGTATTGGAACTTTCAGACGGCATGAACACGATGGCGAATTCGCTGTATGTATTTTCGCCGGCGGGCTTAAGACCGAATGCATCGGCAGTGAAGTAAACCTTGCCTTCGAAGTCAGGCTGCGACCGCATATCCTCGATTCGGCTGAGCATATCGGCCCTGGAAATGGCCGGAGATATATTCTTGCGGACAATCAGTATGCCGCCTTCGAAATCCCTGAAATCCTTTCTCAGGTCGCTGTTCATACCGTCAATCTTGTCGGAAGTGAGCTGGGTTATGCCGTCAGCGGCGATATCCACGCCCAGAACTGCATCCCTGACGCCCTTTTCCAGCTCGCTGTCGCAGGAGGTCCGCTCAGCCATCGCCGTGCCGAAAGCCTTGCCCGCGACATCGGTGATAAGCTTAACGCTGGTCTCGGTGGTGGTAATCTGGTACGAGACGTCCGGCAGCACGCCTTCGAGGTTCTGGCGGGTCAGTTCGTTCGCCCCGGCCGCCTTGGCGAGCAGGTCGAAGTAATCGCTCAGCCTCTTTTTCACGCTTTTCACGGCTTCGGCGTTCTCGGCGCCGCCCTCGTCCTTGACCTGATCAAGCCACTCATCCCGCGTTAGCTTGCCGTCGCCGTTCGTGTCGTATTTGCGGAGGAATTTCTTGACCAGCTCGGGGTCTTTTTCCCTCGTCACACGGGCGGTGGCGACCAGCTTGGCGGTGCCTTCCATCTTCTCCGCCGCACCGAGATATTTTTCCCTGAATATGGCGTCGGTCGGCAGTTTGCCGTCTATCAGTTCGCCGTCCTTCAGCGTGATGGTCACGCGTGAACCGGCCGAGAATTCGATGCCCCAGATATCCTTGCCCTGGGAAATAACCGAAAGGATGCCGGCGACCATCATAAAGGCGGAGATGGCCCAGAACAGATAACGCTTGGACATCCAGTTGACCTTCGGCGTGCCGATGATGTGCAGCATGGCCATCGGCTTCCTGATGATGTTCGTGTCGAGCAGCACCTGGAATATCCATCGCGTCACGACCAGTGCGGTAAACATGCTGAATATGACGCCGAGTCCCAGCGTAATGGCGAATCCGCGGACTTCAACCGTGCCGACCCAGCCGAGAATCAAGCAGACGACCAGCGTTGTGGCGTTGGAGTCGAAAATCGCACTGAACGCCCGCTCGTAGGCGTTCTTGAACGCCATCCGCACGGATTGGCCCCTGGCCTGCTCCTCGCGAAGCCGCTCGAAAATAAGCACGTTGGCGTCAACCGCTATACCTATGGTCAGTATGATGCCCGCGATGCCCGGCAACGTCAGGGCCGTCTTCATCAGGCTCATCGCGCCGAGAACGAAAATGACGTTAAGCACCAGTGCCGCGTCGGCTACGAAACCGCCCAGCAGGTAGTAAATCAGCATGAACGCGGCCACCGCAATCAGGCCCCACTTGGCGGCGGCGAAGCCCATGTTCTTGTACTCTTCGCCGAGCGCCGGGCCGAACGAGTTTATGGAAACCGGGTTGCGGTTCAGCTTGCCCGGCAGCGAACCCGCACGCAGCGTGCGGATGAGGTCTTCAATTTCATCGGACGGCGGACCGGTGATTATGCCCCTGTCGCGAATGACGGCGTTTTTCTCTATGACTGGCGCCGTGTACACTTCATCGTCGAGCAGGATGGCCATGCAGTGAGTCTGATGTTTTTCGGTGAGCCGGCCCATCAGGTCGGCGCCCCTGGGGTCCATTTCGAAACCCACCGCTTCCCGGCCGTTCTGGTCACTGGTCCGGTAAGCGCTGGTAAGCTCCCATGCTTCCTCGCCGGTAGTATGCAGAATTACGTCGCCAGGCGTGTTGCAGAGAAGCACATACTGTTTGCCGGCCCGGTCCGCAGTGACAAGACTGTCGGACACGTCGCAGCCTTTGCGGATGGGGAACCACAGATAGTCCCCGCCCTTCCTGCGAAGCGCCTCGGCGCCTTCGCTCTGAAGGTCTGCGATGAGCTTGTCCATCTGGTCCTTGCTGATGCTGAAGCGGTTGTCGGCTCTCGGAGCGTACGGCGCCACACGGAATTCCAGCACGCCCGTTCTGAGCACGACACGCTGAATGTCGGACGGGTCTTCATATTTCTGCCGATTGTCGTCCCATTTTTTATAAAGGCTTACAACCCTGTCGATTTCACCGGCCCGCGATTCATGGCTGCTGCGGAGCTTCTCGACGCCCGCGGCGAAGGCTTTTTCGCGGCTTTTTATCTCAGCCTTGCCTTCCTTGCTTTCTTCAAGGCTGTCTTTTTCCCGCCGTGAAACGTAGCTCTTGAGAATGTCCCTCAGCAGCACCGTATCGATATTGGCGGTTTTTGTAATCGCCAGTTCGGCATCGTCATCCGCCTCCTGCTTGATTCGGAGATTGGCGGTGGCCTTTTTAATCTGCTCCTGCAGATCCTTGATGCTGCTCTCCGAGCCGCCGCCGGCGCGAAGCGTATTCAGCCGGGACTGCAGTTCATCCAGTTCGTTCTGGGCCTTGACGCGTTCGTCATAGGCTGCGGCGAGAGCTTCAAGACTTTCAGCCAGCGACTCGTTGCCCGCGGCAAGGCGTTTTATTTCGGCGGCACGCTGTTCGGCGTCGCCGAGTTTAATCCGGCGGATTTCGGAGCGGCTGATGTTCTTTTCTTCCAGTTCGGCCAGAGCTTCAAGGTATGCTTCCTTGGCCCTCTGCGTCTCGGGACTTGCAGCCGGCATCTCTATTTCAATGCGCAGCTTGCCGTTCGGCCTGACGCCGATGTCGCCGAGGCCCTGCGGGTCGAGGCGTTCCTTGAGAATCGAAACCGCCTCGCCGGCGATATCCCGACCTTCTTCCTTGTCCTTCTCGGTGGGCACGAATTCAAAAACAAGCGTGTGCCCGCCTCGCAGGTCTCGGCCGAGCTTTAGCCCCTGCACCAGAACCAGCACGACGGACGCTACAGCCAACACGGCAATTAACGCGAATTTCATCGCCAGGTTTTTTGCGTTCATTTTACTTCCGTAAATTCGATAAGTTCATGCCTGCAGGCCGGGCGGAACACACCGACTCTCACGCAAGCCGGGACAATGCCGCCCGCAACAGAGACCTTACAGTCCGGTTAACTTCAAATTAGTAGGGCATTTTCGGCGTGACGAGGCAATCGGTCAAGCAAAACCTGACGCCCGAAGAGGGGCAATATGTCTGAAAAATCCCACGCCCGGGGCCGGCATACGGCGGGATAACCTAATACTGCACCGTTATTTCCAGTATTTTTTCGCCGCGTTTAATCTTGAATACGACCTTGTCGCCCTCGCTCAGGTTGAGCAGGTAGGCAGCAATCAGCCTGGCCGATTTGATTTTTTCGGCCGGTATGGAGACGATTATGTCGCCGATCTTCATGCCGGCCTTTTCTTCCGCGCTGCCGGAGGCTACCGTATCGATAACGAAAGAGTCTTCGTCGCCGGCCTCTCCCAGGTCAAGGGATATGCCGATGTCCGCGGGCTTCAGGGAATCTTCCCGATCCTTGGTGGAAATCGCTTCCTTCCGGGCATCGAGGGCTTCCGTGAATTTGACAATATACTGATACTGCTCGACATACCGTCTCGCGCGAATCCGCTCGAACTGATCGTTTTCAGAATGGATAATCTTGATGTCGCGAAACGCCAGGCCCACAAACGTCACGGCGGGTATATCCGCTTTCATGAAACTCTTCGAATCGGATTCAACATCCCGCAGCCGTATTACCCCAATGTCCACGGAATTGTCCTTGGCGACCCTTGCGGCAAGCGACTCCAGGTCGTCAGCGGAACTGTTGGCGAAAACTGACAGGTCGGAAACGCCCATGCCGTCGATGTTGACCATCGCAAGAATTTTTTTGCGCTGCTCTGGAGTCAGGGCCTCTACAAAGTGCTTCGAGCCCCACAAGCCCCGTTCCTCGAGATCGAACCCGACAAATACGAACGTGTGCTGATTTTCGCGCTTGGCGAGCGCCTGGGCGAGGTTCGTCATCATCGCGGCGCCCGACCAGTTATCAACGACCCCCTTGCCCTTTTTTACGAAATCCAGGTGGGCGCCGATAACTATCACGTCATCGCTTTTGCCCGGCAGAGTCGCAATTACGTTAGTGCGTCCATGGCCTTCCTCCTCGTCGCCTACATTGAACTCCTGTATTTTGGCATCCCTGAGGCCGGCCTGTTTGAAAAGTTCGACGAGCTTTTTCGCCCTGTCAGGCTCGGTCTGGGGGCAATCCTCAAGCTCGGCCATCAGTTCCTTTTCGGCTACCAGCGTGTCGTCGGCGGGTTTTGTGGATGCTGTCGCATCTGTTGCGGCAGCGGGCGGGTCGCCGGCTGTCGCAGGCAGGCAGCACAAAAACGCCGACATCATAAAAATAACAAGCAGACGCAATGACTTGCTCACATCGGAACCTTTCATTATGCCGATTATCTGCCTATTTCCCCTGTTGCCCAAAGACGCACAGCCATTCGCGCCAGTGACGTATACCAAACAACCCGCTCGCTTGCGGACTTTATGCGCTTTGCCCATCTTACCCATTGCGCCAAAA
>CAZVYJ010000088.1:0-7847 GCA_964631565.1 uncultured Planctomycetaceae bacterium | reverse complement strand
GTATTCTGGAACCCGGAACCCGTTTCTCCAAACTCTGAACTCAGAACTCTGAACTTGTTTTTAATTCGCAGTTCGCGATTTTCCGCCGCAGGCGAAAGGGGTGCTGTGAATGTCGTAACCTTAACATTTGCGGCATAGTTATGTATAAGGCTGTGCCCTCGTCTGGCAGGAAATTCCAGAGGTCTGAAAAGATCTGAAAATATCTGAAGAAATCTAAAAGGTTGCCGGTTTCAGACCGGTCTTTAATGTTTCCCTTTGTTCCTGTTTGGTTGAAAAAGTTATGAATGAATCAAATGCAAAAATACTGAAAGCCAAAACTGACGCCGCCAGCTTCGCCAAGCTCGCGTGACGACGGCCCGGCAATTAAGTATGCGGGGGGGCATGATTTTTCATGATATTCGGTCTTATCTGACGATAAAAACCGAATGGCGATACCTGTAGGGAAAACTTCCAGTCAGCTTGAGGCGCTGGCCCGCTGGATGCTGGCCGGCGTGATAATATTCGGCGTGTTCACGTGGTGGTGGCCGCAATACCGCAGCTGGGGCGCGCTGGCGGCGGGGCTGATTATTGTGTTCGTGTTGTGGCTGCTCGAGCGAATAGTCGCCTCGGAGCGGCTGATTCCCGGCCATCCGATTCATCTGGTTCTGCTCGGCCCGGCGATTGTTCTGACGGTCCATGCCGTAAGAGACGGCATCGAAACGGACGTTGGAGGCCCGCTCGGGTTCGGCGGGGCGCTTGATGTAACAATGCTCTACCAGTTCGCCCTCGTCTCGATGGGCGTTATGGTCACCCAAAGCCTCATGCCGCGGGCGGCGAGGCATGAGGCCGTGCTCAGCCTGTGCGGGGCTGCGATGATGGGCGGAGCGGCCGTCGCGATGGCGTCGCAGAAGACGGCCGCCATTGCGTCTTCGCTTTCATTGATAGGTTTCGGCGGCGTGGGCGTCTGGTTGTCTCCGCTGTGGGGCTTGGCCCCTGAGAATCCCGACCAGCCCGACAGGAATATTCTTCGCTGGCCGCCGGTTCGCATAGCGTGCGTCAGCGTCGGCGTTGCGGCGGCGATTCTGCTGGCGATGGAATCGCCCCGGCAGGCTGCATTCGCCGGCGGGGCGCTTGCGGCTGCCCTGATTGTGGGCGGAATCGTGTTTCATCAGCGGCGTTTCCCGCTGCTGATTGCCGGCGGGCTGCTCGCGGTGGCGGCGGTCGGCCTGCGGCTGTTTACCATTCCGACGCTGCCTGCTTTCGACGCTTCATCGGAAGGGATTTTCGGCCGCGGCGAAGCGGCATTTGCATATGAACGCAATCACCAGAACAGCCTGGCCATACTTGTGGCGACGATCGGCTGGGGCGGCGTAGCGTGGCTGGCGGGCGGGGCGTTTCTCTGCATGGTGTTCATGATGTCGCATGCCCGCAGGGGGCACCGCGGCGATCAGGCGAGGGCAATCGTCTGGACGGCCGCCACAGTGACCACCAGCCTTTCGCTGCTTACCGCGGGCGGATTGTTCCTGCCCGTCTCGACGCTGGCTGCCACGTTCATGTGGGGCCTGCTGCCGAGCATGCTCGGTCGCCCGCAGCGAAAGCGGCCGGCCGTGATGCTTCTGGCGCCCATGGTCGTCATGGTCCTGATGCTGTGGATGATCCGCAACGGCGGGCTTGTAGTCTGGTCCGCACGGGTGTTCGGTCTGGACGATAAATTCCTCCACGGCGTCGGCGGGTTCATAATGGCGATGCTGCTGGCGTGGCTGATGGGGGTGCGGAAGATATATCTCGGACTTATCGGCATAGCCCTGGCTGCCGCCTCGGGCGGGATCGGCGAATGGCTGCAGAGCATGACTCCGACGCGGCAGGTCGAAGGCGCCGACTGGGAAGCGCATGCCATCGGCTGCGCGATTGCGATTCTGCCTTATTTATTGTGCATCGGGTCCAGATGGGCCGAGTCCGCCGATGCCGTTGAAGGGGGCAAATTGAGCGGTTATGACGTCGTTCCGTGACATCTGCCTGCCCGGCCGCTGCGGCGAATATGCGTGAATAACGGCGAAAGATATAGTAATATAAAGTTAATTATGGCTTTCGCCGCCCCAAGGGCTGTCTGTCGAAGGCGTTTGTTAAGACCGGAGTTGCAAGGAGTAACGGTATGCGAAGAAAAACGGGTTTTTCACTGGTTGAACTGCTGGTCGTCATATCGATTATCGCATTGCTTGTATCCATAATTCTTCCGTCACTTAACAGAGCCAACGAACTTGCCAAAAGGGCGACGTGCAAAGGCAATTTCAAGGCCATCGCGGGCGCCATGACCCTGTATATGAACGAATCAAACGGTGTTCTGCCCAGGACGTGCAGCGCTCTGGATCCGACGCAAGGCGGCTGGCTGCTTCCTACGGGCAACCGTGTTGCCACTGATGAGGACGACGCGCTGGCGAGGCTTTTTGATAATACTTCGGCGAACAACGTCAGGGCCAATCCGACGGCGTCACTGTTTCTTCTCGTAAGAAGCAAGTCGATTTCGGTCGACACTCTGGTCTGCCCGAGCGTCAAAGGATTGGTAGCCGACGATTTGTCGGATGGTGCACTGAAGCTCCTTATCGATGTGAAAGACAAGAAGAATTGCGGCTACTCCATATCGTATGCATGGGGAGACACCGTTAACTGGACTGCTGCCGCATCGCCCGGTTTTCCGCTGGCTTCTGACAAAAGTCCGGTCGGCAGTTCATTGGCGGACCCGACAGCGTCGGACAAGCTCGGAAACAGCCTGAACCACTATCAGGATGGCCAGAACGTTTTATACCGTGACGGCCATGCCGACTGGAAAGGCACGAATCGTGCGGGCATCGGCAATGATAATATCTTCACGAAGCTTTTAAGTGGAAACCCCACGAACTCCGGCGGCACGGCGCCGCTCTGGCCCGACAAGAAGGGAGCTTATCCCCGCGACACGGATGATGCCTGCATGATTTTCTATTATCCGTAGCGTCGATATTGCCGGCTGCTGCCGGTTCCGTCGCCTGTTGACCTGCCCGGAATTATTTTTCGGCGGAGTCTGTGCCGGCTTTCGGATTTTTACTGCGGTTCTGCTCGAACAGCCACTTTATCCGCTTGCGGTCCGTCCAGAATTTTCCGGCGCTTCCCACGTGGTCGGTCTTCGGGAGTTCGACGTATGTGCTTTTCCCGCCCTGGGCCTGTATTTCCTTGTGAACGGCCTTGCTGCCGGGGCGCATTCCGTGATCGTTTTCGCCCACGAAAATCGTCACGGGGATGTGTTTGTATCTTGCGACTTCCTTCTTTAGTGCGTCGGCCAGTTTGCCCTGCGGGTCCGTGCCGACACTGCCGATGGGCCAGCCTGCCCCGCAGATGGCCCCCGCGAAAACGTCCGGGCCTGCCTTGAGAAACTCCCAGCACGCCTTCCCGCCGTATGAGAAGCCGGCGTAGTAAACGCGATCGGGATCGATGCTCAGGTTCTTGTCCTCGATTAAACTTTTTATCAGCGCCAGCGTCGCCTGCACGTACCAGCCTTCCTCGTTTACAGCCGGCCAGTCCGGATGGTTTGGCGTGGGCGCTCCCTTCGGACCGGCGGGGTAATACGGCGCAGGTATGATGTCATTGGACGGTATCTGCGGCACGATGCAGAAACATTCCAGTTCGTTGTCCAGATAGTAACTCGTGTACAGGTACCTGCCGAGAATGACCATTTCCATGCTTTTGACGTTGTCTTTCCCGACGCCGCCGGAGCCGGAAACGCTGAGCACAAGCGGATACTTTTTCTTCGGGTCGTAATTGCGGGGATACATCATGCGATAGAGGAGTTTGCTGCCGCCAAACTGGAAAAACATGGGCTTGTGGCCGTAAATGGTGTTTTCTCCGCCGCAGCACCTATACTTGACGCTGCTGATTTTCGCGTCACCTTCAATGTGCAGAATAATCCAGGCGTTGGTTTCGCCCTTGCCGGGACAGGGGACATAAACGGCTTTGCTGCTCTCAGCCTCCTTCAGCGGGCTGACTTTTTTTTCCTTTATCGCCGCGCCGAGACTGCTGGAAGATGTGTGTGCGACGCTGACATACACCTTGCCCTTGCCGGCGTAGTCCACCGTTACGCGATGATGGTTGAGTTCGTACCCCTTGACCTTCTGGACGGGCGAAACGAGACAATCTTTCTTGTTTACTTCCGCGTGCTCCCACTCGCTTACCTGCTCGCCGCTGTATGTGCGCCCATATTCCCGGACGGGGCCTTTATCGACCTTGTCGGGCCTGGTTTGGGCGCCGCAGGCGGATGCGAAAACGGCTGCGACGAGCAATGTGTATCCAAGCGATGACAATATGCGCATAATGGCTGCTCCTGCCTTTTTATAGACACGCCGGAATACGACACGTTGGCGATTTTACGGCACCGTGTTTCCTGTCCGGATCGTCATAAACAATATGGAGCCGGCGCCTGAAAGCGGCCGGCTCCCTGAATTTTACGATGCGGGTCAGGCCTTGACTATTTTCTGGCGTCCGCGTTTCACCTTGCTTGTGGCGTTGCGGGTGTCTATGACCAGCTTCGCCTTGTCGACGATGAGCTGATAATCGTACGAGCTGTGGTCGGTGCTTATCAGCACGGCGTCGTAGCCGGCCAGCATTTTTGCAGTGAGTTTTTTCGAGACTATGCCGGCAAGGTGCGAATGTTCGCGTGTCGGCGGAATCCTGGGAATATGCGGATCGTTATAGTCCACCTTCGTCCCGTGCTCCTGGAGCAGCTCGATAAGCTCCAGAGAGGGGCTTTCCCGCATGTCGTCGACATCTTTCTTGTATGCGATGCCCAGCACCAGCACCTTGGCGTTCTTCAGCGACTTGCCCTTTTCGTTCAGTGCTTCCATGAGCCTGCTGATTACGTATCGCGGCATGGAGACGTTTACTTCGCCGGCAAGTTCGATGAAGCGCGTGGTCATGCCGAATTCGCGGGCTTTCCACGAGAGGTAGAACGGGTCAATCGGGATGCAGTGGCCGCCCAGGCCCGGACCCGGATAGAAGGGGGTGAAGCCGAACGGCTTTGTGCTGGCCGCCCGGATTACTTCCCACACGTCGATGCCCATTCGGTCGAAGAGCACCTTCAGCTCGTTCACCAGCGCGATATTTACGCAGCGGTAGGTGTTTTCGAGGATTTTGGCTGCTTCGGCCGCTTCGCAGCTTGATACGGGCACGACCGTGTCGATGGCCTGCCGGTAGCACGCAACGGCGGCCTGGAGCGAACCCTTGTCGTAGCCGCCGACGACTTTGGGTATTGTTTTTGTGGTGTAATCTTTTCTGCCCGGGTCTTCGCGTTCCGGCGAGAAGGCCAGGAAGAAGTCCCTGGTCACTTTCAGGCCCGACCGCTCGAGAATCGGCAGCATTACTTCTTTAGTCGTGCCGGGATAGGTCGTCGATTCCAGGACAATAAGCTGGCCCGGACGGATCTCCTTGGATATCGCATTTGCGGTGGCCTCGACATACGTCATGTCAGGCTCCCGCATTTTGCTCAGCGGCGTCGGAACGCATATCAGGATGCAGTCAGGCTTTTTGAGTTTTGAAAAATCGGATGTGGCGGCGAATCGTTTGGAGGCGATCATCTCCTTGACGACGGATGCCGGGATGTGCTCGATATAGCTTTTTCCCGCCGCAAGCGCCTTGACCTTCTGGGGATCGACATCGAAGCCGAGAACCTTCATGCCGCCTCGAATGAATTCCCGTGCGAGAGGAAGCCCGACATATCCAAGACCGACTATGCCTACAAGGGCTTCTTTGGACTCGATTTTCTTCAAGAGTGTTTTAAGCAAGATAGTCTCCCTTACTTATAAAGTTGGAAAGCCGTTGGCTTTCCTTCAGATAACCGAACCACCAGACCTGTGTTTCCAACTTGAAGATATGATATCCGAAGAATGATTTTTTGAAAACCCATTTGAAGCTGCTTTTGTCCATAAGTCGTATCTAGGTTTTGAAACCCATCCCGCGGGCCTGCTTTTGCCCTTGCCGGATATTAGCCCTCGTGATACCATAAATAACCGTTTTTCAACGAATTTCTATGTATACGTTGGTTGAATGATTTCAGAACAACATCATCAATCGCCCTTGCCGTTACTGCCTGTAACGAAAGCCGAATTCCAACGTGAAGTGCCGTTCATTTTCGACGAAATGCCCTGTCAGGGGCCGTAACTCGAGCAGGGGCCTTTTTTTGCCGATATGGTTGAGGCCCTTTGAGATAGATTTTCGGTTCGGGCCTTGCCGTGATTAAGCCGGCAGAGTTTGAATATAACATCTTAATAAACATACAGTTAACGGAGTGTCGCAGTGCGTGTCAAGGGGATGGAGCTTTCGGCGAATCAAATATCGCCTCCGAGACGGCATTTATTGAGCCTGATGTGCGACGGATACGTATAAAACAGGACGTGTTTTCCTGTCTGTTGATATATGCTCGCTGTATCAGCGTTTGGTTTTTTTGACTTGTCAGTGCTGATGACGCATCATCGATATCCGAAAGGAAAATTTTATGGTAGGCATCGCAGTGGTCGGGGCGGGAAACTGGGGGAAAAATCTGGTTCGCAATTTCGCTTCGATGAAGGATGCGAAGCTGAAGTATGTTGTTGAGTTGAACGAAAAAATCCGTGAGGGCCTGACCAGCCAGTATCCGGGAGTCACAGTTACCGCCGATTTAGATGCTGCACTTAAGGATTCGGCCGTCAGCGCCGTGGTAGTGGCCGTTGACGCTCCGCTGCACCATAAAATCGCGAAGGCTGCTCTCCAGGCCGGCAAGCATACCTATGTCGAAAAACCGCTGACGCTTTCAAGCAGGGACTCCAAAGAACTGGTGGACTTGGCTGCGCAGAAAAACGTCAAGCTTATGGTCGGCCACCTGCTTGAGTATCACCCTGCCGTGCTCTACATGAAGGAGCAGATAACAAAGGGCGAACTGGGCGACTCCCTGTATCTCTACTTCCAGAGGGTCAACCTGGGCATAGTTCGCCAGCAGGAGAACGCGTGGTGGTCGTTGGCTCCGCATGACGTATCTGTGGCGTGTTTCCTGTTCGACGCCGAGCCGGTAAGCGTATCGGCCAGCGGGCAGGCGTATCTGCAGAAGGGCATCGAGGACGTGGTTTTCGCCAATCTTAAGTTCGCAAACGGCCGCATGGCCCATATACATGTCTCGTGGCTGGACCCGCACAAGATTCGCAAGGTCACGCTTGTCGGCTCGAAGAAAATGGTTGTTTTCGACGACATGGAAGCCACCGAGAAAGTTCGCGTTTATGACAAGGCCGCCCAGGTCACCGAAGCCGTCACGCTTCGCACCGGCGACATTCTGATTCCGAAAATTCCGGGCGGCGAACCGCTCCAGACGGAATGCAAACACTTTGTCGATTGCATTATCAATAACGTTCAACCGCGAAGCGACGGCCAGGACGGTCTGCGGGTGGTCAAGGTTCTAGAGGCGGGCGGCGCTTCACTTGCCCGCGGCGGCGAGCCGATAAAACTGTAAGTTCCAATTCATCCGAAACAGCCAAGGAGAATGCCGTGGAAAAACCGAAGTATTTCGTCCATGAAAGCGCCTACGTTGACGAAGGCGCCGAAATAGGTGAAGGCACGAAGATATGGCATTTCGCGCATATCCTCAAGGGTGCGAAAATCGGCAAAAACTGCATTTTCGGCCAGAACACCATGGTCGCCGACGGCGTCCAGGTCGGCAACAACGTAAAGGTGCAGAACAATGTGGCCATTTACACCGGCACGGTAATCGAGGACGACGTTTTTCTCGGCCCCAGCTGCGTGCTGACGAACGTGACTAATCCCCGCAGCCAGGTGCTGCGCCACAGCCTGTACGAAAAAACGATTATGCGCCGCGGAGCGAC
>CAZVYJ010000087.1:0-8113 GCA_964631565.1 uncultured Planctomycetaceae bacterium | reverse complement strand
TAAGACTCGCAAGAGATACGTACTTGGGGAGGCTTAGTGCATAATGTCCTGACGGGCGGGGCTATTAACGGCTTGTTCAGCCTAATCAACCAAACGAGACTACGATATAACCTCGCCAACCAGGATGATATTATTCAAGCCTGCCGCCAAACACCTTCAAAAAGGAGGGAAAATCTCACATATTAAGATATTTTCGCCCTTTCCGTAAAATCGGCGCCAAGGCCGGCAAACGGCCGCTCCACCGGCAGAGGGGCGATAATGCAACAGCTTGGCTGAAAGCATGTTATCCACAATACGCCGTTTTCTGCACCCCGCCATAAGACATAATCCTGCCTCAAATATTTCCCCGGCCGCCTATTGACACATATATGGCGATAACCCTACGATATAGTAGTGGCCTTGCCGCAGAAGAGGCATTTTCAAAAAGGCTCGGTTGAACAGCTATCATATATATGCAGTTTCACGCCTTTTTGCCCCCGCCGCGACCAAGGCACAGAGTTTTTAATTGCGCTGTGTTCAGCATCTTCAGGCAATTGGTTGAACGATGTCCGTCCCGGCTCGCCGGGACTGATGAACTATCGGCGTTTTTTGATGTGTGCGCACATTTGAAAACAGAATATATCCTCCGGCGCTGATTGCCCGGAGAAAACAGTGAGATCGGCGCGTGGCCGGTCGAGTCGGATGCCGGCGGCATACCCACACAGAGGTATCAGGCCTTATCATATTTCCTCCCTCTGGTGTGTTCATGGTATCCGGCGAAATTATTCTTTTAATGGCTGGGGGGAAGGGAAGGAGTTCGCAATCATGCGACGAATGAAAGGTTTTACTCTGATAGAGCTGTTGGTGGTTATCGCCATCATCGCTCTGCTCGTGTCAATTCTGCTGCCCAGCCTCAGCAGGGCACGCGAATTGGCCAACCGAACAGCTTGTAAGTCGAACGTAAAGAATATCGGTTCGGCGCTTGCTCTCTACAAAGGCGAGTATGAGAGTTTTCCGTTCATAACCAACGGCGCCGGCGCCGGGTATAGCGGCACCCTTGTAGCTGCCAACGATAACGTTTACGCATTAAACACCAGTATCGTTGACTGCCTGAACCTGCTGGTTTACGCCGGCTCTACCGGCTACAAGATGTTCCGATGCCCATCCGTAGGCAGCGAGATAAACAACCCGGCTAACGGCAAATACGGCTTCAAGAGCGGCTCGAACATTTATATCGACTATGCTTACCACGTTGGTTACAGCACGGTGACAGGCACAACCGCCAACCCGGCCGCTTTCAGTGAAAACATGGACGGTTCCATGATTATTCTCGCCGACAAGCCGGGCAGTTCACTGGCGGAATTCAAGGTTAACGAAAGCACCAGCACCAACGAAGGTGCAGGCTACAACCACGTGGACGAATGCATTAACGCACTTACCGCAAGCATGTCGGCCACAAAGGAAACAAAGGTCAAGAGCGGCAACTACCGGAACAATATTTACACCGCCGACAGCATCTCCGGCACCACCGTTACATGCGGCTCCGCCGCAGGCGCTCCCGGATTCGCGGAAGACACCGTCCTTATCAAAGGCATCTAGTTCGGGTCTTGTACAATGTTTACCGACGGCCGGCTCCTCAGGGGGCCGGCCGTTTTCCTTTAACCGACCCCACTTCAGGCAAATATACCATGCCATAGTGACCTTTGCGGTGTTTAACGTTATTATTTACAGGGTTTTTGACTCCCGGAAACGGAGCAGCTTTTGGAACTGTCGGTAAAAATAGAAGACCCCTCCAAGCGGGGCATTCTGTTCGGGCCCGCGGATAAGCATCTCAAGCTCATCCGCGATGCGCTCGGCGTGCAGATATTCGCCCGCGATATGGAAATCAAGCTCACCGGCGACGCGAAGAAGGTTTCGCGGGCGGCGGCAGTCCTGCAGCAGCTTCAGCGCGACGTTCGCCGCAGCCAGTATCTCGACGTGGCGGCCGTCACCGACGCCATCGGAAACCTCGCCGACACAATGGGCGAAAACGGCATCGACGTGGTGGACGTTTACGTCGCCGGCGAACTGGTGAAACCGAAAACCGAGGGGCAGAAAAACTATATCGAGGCGGTCCAGAAAAACGACATGGTGTTCTGCACCGGCCCGGCCGGCACGGGCAAAACCTACCTGGCCGTCGCAATCGCCGTTCACATGCTCAAGCATAAAAGGGCGAAAAGGCTGGTTCTGGCCCGCCCGGCGGTTGAAGCCGGCGAAAAGCTCGGCTTTCTCCCGGGCGACATGCAGGCCAAGGTGAACCCGTACCTGCGGCCGCTCTTCGACGCCCTGCACGACATGATGGATTACGACCAGATACGGCGGTTCATGGTCAACGACCTTATCGAGGTAATTCCGCTGGCTTTCATGCGTGGCAGAACGCTTAACGATTCGGTTATAATTCTGGACGAAGCCCAGAACACGACGGTTTCCCAGATGCTGATGTTCCTGACTCGCATGGGCCACGGCTCGAAAATGATAATCACCGGCGACGACAGCCAGATCGACCTGCCCGAGAAGGAAACCAGCGGGCTTATTGACGCCATCAGGCGGCTGAGCGGTATAAAAGGGCTCGCCGTCGTCAGACTCGACAAGACGGACATCGTCCGGCACAGCCTGGTCCAGAACGTCGTCGACGCTTACGCAAAAGATAATGACAAACGGTAAGCAGGTAATGTCTAATGTTACCCCTGACGTTTGCCGAATTTGTATCAGGGGAGCGGTCGGGTGCGGCTTGTTGGCTATCGGCTTTCAGGGACTTGAGTTTTGTCGAGCGGCCTGGAGCAGCTCAGGAATCAGATGCTTTTGAACGTTATGTGGCCTTTTCGCAGAAAAATCAGGCAGCGGCGACTGGAAGTTCGCAAGAACATTCCCCGCTCGGGCATAAGCCTGTGGGAAAGGCTGCGCCAGCGGCATGTCGCCGCCGCGATGCTTATAGTCGCGGCTTTCTTCATCGGCGTGATGCTGATGGACCTGCTGCCTCTTAACCCTCTGCCGTATCGCGAAGGCCAGTACATCCCAAGGGATATCCGCTCGCGGGTGGAGTTCAAGGTTCTCCAGGAAGACAAGCTCGCCGACGCGATCCAGAACGCGCAGTTGGCCACCCCGGCGACGTTCAGCGTAAACAAGCAGCTTTTCGGGGAGATTGAATCGGCCCTGAAGTCTCTGCCCGACCGGCTCAAGGCCACCACCCAGCCGGCCGATTTGCCGGAAGATCTCAAGAAGCAGTTCGGACTGGACAACCAGGACGCGCTGGCCGCCTGGCAGAGATACGGCGATGAGGCCGACAAGGAAGCTTATGAAAAACTCGTCGGCGGCATCATCAACCGGCTGGGCGAGCTGCCGCTTATAAAGGAAGACGAGGTAAAGGACCAGCTCCAGCGGGCCGCCACGGAAATAATCCTCGTCAACGGCGACAGCAAGATGTCGCGCAGCATCGGCGCGATAAACAAGGACAACATCAAAACCGAGGCGAGCCGGATGGCGGAAAGTTTCGACCCGGCCGTCCGCAGCGGCGTGGCGGCGTACCTGTCAGCCGCCCTCGAAAACCGCCCCACCTACATCTACGACAGCGTCGCCACGCAGAAAGATATCGAACAGGCCAAGCGGGATGTCGAAAAGAATCCGCCGCCTGAAGTCTACAAGACGTATACGAAGGACGCCGTCCTCGTAAACGCCAGCGAGAAGGACGGTCTGACCGCCGCGGGCCTCGACCTGCTGCGGCAGGAGCATGAAGCCTACCTCAAGTCCGCACCGGCGCACTGGCCGCGATGGGCCGGCCCCGCCGGGCGCGTCGTCATCCTCATGCTGCTGACGATGCTGATGTGCTTCTACATCGTGCGATACATGCCGAGAATCGTACGCAACAACTGGCGCTGCCTGGCCGTCATGATCGCCATGCTGCTCATGCTGGCGCTCAGCAAAATATTGATAGTCGTCGCCGGGCTGAACCCGAACACGGCCGTCCTGCCCGTCCTGATGGCCGCAGTCGTCATGGTTATCGCATACGACCAGCGGTTCGCGCTGGCGATAAGCTCGATACTCGCCGCCTTCGTCGTCCTGCAGATACGGGCCGACCTGCCGCTGCTCATCGTCCTGATTTCAGGCGCGGCGGCGATTGTGTTCCAGCTTCGCGAAATCCGAACCCGCAGCAAGCTCGTGGAGGCGGCCGCCCTGACGGCAGCCGTCGTCTTCGCGATAATCTGGGCGCTGGGACTGGCGATAAACGAACCGGCGAACTTCATACTCATCGACGGCGTATGGGGCGCCGGATGCGCACTGATGGTCGGCTTCCTCATCCAGGGCGTGCTGCCGCTCATCGAGCGGGCATTCAAAATCGCCACCAGCATGACGCTGTTGGAATGGTGCGATGCGTCAAAGACGCTGCTGAAGCGACTGGCGATGGAAGCGCCCGGAACATACAACCACTCGCTGCAGCTGGGCACGATGTGCGAGGCGGCGGCAGAGACTATCGGCGTGCGCGGCCTGCTCGCACGCGTAGGCGCCTACTATCACGACATCGGAAAAATCAACAAGCCCGAGTACTTCGTCGAAAACCAGCAGGGAACCGCCTCGAAGCACGACAAGCTCTCGCCGGCGATGAGCCTGCTGATAATCATCGGCCATGTAAAGGACGGGCTGGAGATGGCCCGCGAGTACGGCCTGCCGCGAGTCCTGCATGAATTCATCGCCACGCATCACGGCACGACGCTGGTGCAGTATTTCTACCAGCAGGCAACCGAGCAGAGCAAAGCCGGCGACGAGCGGGCGCCCGATGAAGTTGAATTCCGCTATCCCGGCCCAAAGCCGTCAACAAAGGAAGCCGCCATACTCATGCTCGCAGACGCATCCGAGTCGTCGGTGCGCGCGATGAGCGAGCCGACGCCCGGCCGAATCGAAAACCAGGTCCACACCATGGTCAACCGCCGGCTGATGGACGGCCAGCTCGACGAGTGCGAACTTACGCTCCGCGAAGTGCACCTCATCGAGGCCTCGCTCATCAAGAGCCTTGTGAGCATTTACCATTCCCGCATCGCCTACCCCACGCCGGCCGGCCAGAAACCCTCCGCCGCCGAACTGGAATTCAAACGCAAAAAAGACGCCTCCGACGCCGCAGCACAGGAATAAACATCTTCGTAACCCGGAACACGGAACCGGTATCCCGATGCAATACACGCAATCCTTTTATATTTAGCCGGCCGTCACTTGTGACGGCCGGGCGTTAAAAACTTTTCGTAATCCATGGTGGAACCTCTGAAAAACCTGGTCATTGGTCCGGCGACCTTCCCAAGCCGCCGGGAAATGCCGTATTTGTAAGCCTTTTGCCGCGGCCCGTACGGGCCGCGCGAAAGGGGTTTTTCAGAGGTCTCTAATCAGTATTTCGGATTTTCAAATTCGCGATTCGTAATTCGCGACTCGCAATTCTTCCTGCTCCCTGCTCCCCGTTCCCTGCTGTTTTTCACATAAGCGGCACAGAACGATCTTGATCTTGCGGGCGATTCGATCAACGATCCGGCCGCTATGAGTCAAGGCCGTTCAAAACCTGTTCGCCCCCTGCCGAAGCCGGCCGGTGTTGCGCCATACTTCGATGCCGAAGATGGGCGATTCCGCCTGTACCTCGGCGACTGCATGGAACTGATGCCTGCGTTCCCGGAAGAGAGCTTCGACCTTGTTTTCGCCGACCCTCCGTATTTTCTCTCCAACGGAGGCATAACCTGCCACGCCGGCAAAATGGTCTCCGTCAACAAGGGCAAGTGGGACCGCTCAAAAGGTTTCGCCGGCAACTACGAATTCACACGCAACTGGCTGGCTGCATGCCAGAGAATTCTCAAGCCGAACGGAAGCATCTGGATTTCCGGCACCAGCCACATCATTCACGTTGTCGGCTGTTGTCTCGATGAGCTTGGCTACAAGATCCTCAACGACATAACGTGGGTTAAAAAGAACCCCCCGCCTAATCTGTCGTGCCGCTACTTCGTGCACTCGACCGAGACGATTATCTGGGCCGGCCGCGACAAAAAATGCCGCCATAAGTTCAATTACCAGCTCATGAGGCGCATCAATCATGGCAAGCAGATGAAATCCGTCTGGGAGATGGATGCCCCGAAGAGAGAGGAAAAAATCTTCGGCAAGCACCCCACGCAGAAGCCGCTGGAGCTTCTCGAACGCATCATCGCAGCCTCGACCGAAGAAAACGACGCCATACTCGACCCGTTCTCCGGCTCTGCCACAACAGGAATCGCAGCGGCAAGAATGAACAGGCAATATGTCGGACTTGAGCTTGATGCTGATTACCTGGAATTGAGCAAAAAGAGATTCAAAAGAGAGTTTGTTGATGTTCGTTTTTCGCCTCTCCTTAATTTCGAAAGACAGTGTGCATCAGACAACCCGAAATAAAAAACAAAATCCTCAACTGTGGCTCACGGTCTATTTTTGAAGGATTAGTTTACTTTTATGGGGTGAAATCGATATGGAACGTTCTGAAGCTGTGGCAAAACTTAAGCAGCTTGCGGGGACAGATCTCGTTGTGCTCGCAAAAAAATATCCGGACGTCACCTTGTGGCTCAACGGCAAAATAAACAAGGGGTGGGCAGGTCACCTTATTGAGAGATATCTGGGCCTTCCTCGTAATTCGTCACAATCGCCTAATTTCGGTTCGTGGGAATTAAAAATAGTACCTCTTAAACGTCTCAAATCCGGCGAAATCGTCCCCAAAGAAACAATGGCGATCACAATGATTGATCCCATTAACGTGATGGAAAAATCTTTCGAAGAAAGCCACCTGTTAGCCAAGTTGCGAAAAGCCGTAGTATGTGCTCGACTGTTTGAATCGAAAGAAGAAAAAAGTTCTCTTCTCGTAAATGTCGCAACATTCGATTTGGATAATCCAACCCTTTATTCGCAAATCAAGGCTGATTACGACGAAATAAGAAGGGTAATACGAACCAAAGGATTTGATGAATTAACAGGGCGAATGGGCGTTTTAGTACAGCCACGCACTAAAGGCCCAGGTCATGGCAGCAAGAGTAGAGCTTTTTACGCAAGAAAAAAGTTGGTAAGCCATATTCTTGGATTAGAGTCTATGTAATCCTGCGCGCTATCTGCGACGGGCTTTTGTAGCCCTCGGCCGGCTGTGTATCCATTTGAATGTCCATGCGCACTCCCCAATGCAGGCAGCAGGGCTTGTCACGCCGACTTGTCTCGCCGTAGCTTCAGCGAAGGCGGAAACAGGCAGCAGGCAGCAGTTGATCATCGACGGGCAGGGCGGTCAAGCGCGTTTTTGCGGCATCAAACATAGGTTCGCCTATAACGCGGCTAATTGCCCGGCAGAGAATGACTAATGTCTAATGTCTAATCAATGACTAACCCGCCTTCGTTGAAACTACGGCGGGCAGGTGCCCAATGCCTAAACGTCTACGTATCCCGGAACGCGGAACCGGTATCCTGGATGAAGGGTCTCGATTCCCGGATCAAGGATTTCTTTCCGTGTTCCCGGTTCCGCCCATACGGGCGGCCGTATGGCCGGAATACGCGTTGCGACATCTTCTGCGCCCGAAACGTCATCCCTGTTTTTGAGCCAGCCGATGGAAAAATAAATTTTTTGTAGGGCGTGCAACTCGTTTGCACGCGCAACGCTTCTTTCCCTATATATCTCGCGAGCAACAAGTTGCTCGCCCTGCCATTTCTTCATCCCTTTCATCTGTGTTCATCCCTGCCGGTTTTCGGAAGCATTTGCGTGAGAAATCGGCGTCGCGCCCTGTAAATATGGAGGGCGGTTCGACTCCGCTCACCGTAAAGCGCTATGCGCGTAAGGCGCCAGGCATCAGGCACTGGGCACTGGTTTTTGAAAAGTGAATAGAGACGCTCAATTTCGGAATTCGGATTGCGGATTGTGCTCTGCAGCGCCTTCGGCGTCGGATTTTCAAATTCGCGACCCTTCCTGTTGCCTAGTGCCTGCTGCCTGTTGCCTTTTCCCTCCCCCAACCCACATTTTTCCATACCCCAAAACCGCAAACTGTTACGAGGCAACTATTTACGTCCAAGAAATCGGGCAGAATCGGGCAGGCGGGGGAATAGAAGGCAATCAAGGGCAATGGGC
>CAZVYJ010000086.1:0-8388 GCA_964631565.1 uncultured Planctomycetaceae bacterium | reverse complement strand
ATAAGACTCGCAAGAGATACGTACTTGGGGAGGCTTAGTGCATAATGTCCGGAAGCGAGCGGGAAGATAACAGGAATTGACGTTATTCGCTCAGCCCGTATTCCTTGATTTTGCGGTAGAGCGTCCGCTCGCCGATGCCGAGTATGTTTGCAGCCTGCTCGCGGTTGCCCGAGACCATCTTAAGCGTGTTGCGTATAAGTTCCTTCTCGGCGTCTTCCAGGCTTATGCCGGCCAGGCTGCTGAACTGCTGGTCGGCCGCGCCGTTTGGGGGCGTATGAATCTCGGCCGGAATGTCATCTACAGTAAGCCTGTCGCCGGCGGCCAGCACGACCATGTTCTCGATGACGTTCTTGAGCTGGCGCACGTTGCCCGGCCAGGGATAGGCCACCAGCACGCGCCTCGCTTCAGGCGTTATGCCTCCGACCTTCGTGCCGTGCGATTCGTTCGCCCGCTCGATGAAATGCTCGATGAGCAGGGGTATGTCGTCGCGCCGCTGGCGCAGCGGGGGAATTTCTATCGTTGCGCCCTTGATGCGGAAATAGAGGTCCTCTCGGAACTCCTTGTCCTTCACCCTTGCCGCAAGGTCGGAGTTAGTCGCGCTGATTATGCGGACGTTGACCCGCCTCGGATCATTTGATCCGACCCGCACGACCTCGCCGTTTTCCAGCACCCGCAGCAGCTTGGCCTGCATCGGCAGCGGCATGTCGCCGACCTCGTCGAGGAACATCGTTCCGCCGTCGGCGTGCTCGAACCGACCGGCCCGCTCGCCGGCCGCCCCGGTGTAGGCGCCCTTGACGTGGCCGAAAAGCTCGTCCTCGAGCAGCGTTTCGCTCAGGCCGGCGCAGTTGATCGCCACGAATCGCTTCTCGGCCCGCTGGGAATTCTGATGAATTGCGTTGGCCAGCAGTTCCTTGCCCGTGCCGGACTCGCCGAGTATCAGCACCGGAATATCCGACGCGGAGAGGCGGCGGATGGTTTCGAGGATTTTTATCATCGCCTGGCTCTGGCCGACGATGTTCTCGAAGCCGTACCGCTCGTCGAGCCGTTCCTTCAGTTCGCGGATAACTCGCTTCTGGGCGGTGTCCTCGGCTGCCCGCTCGACGACTGAACGAAGCTCGTCGAGGTCGAGCGGCTTTTCTATATAATCAAACGCCCCGTGCTGCAGCGCGGTGCGGCAGGTCTGGACTGTCGAGTGCGCGGTTATGAGAATGACCTTGGCGGCCGGCAGGTATTCGCGAGCGGCCGCCAGCACGTCCAGGCCTGTCTCGGCCGAGCCGAGCCGCAGGTCCGTCACGATGATGTCGAACGGGCGGGTCTTTATCTTGGCGATTCCCTCGGCCCCGTCGGATGCCGTGACGCAATTATGACCCAGGCGAGACAGACCTTCCTGAATCGCCTCGGCGTGGGCGGACTCGTCCTCGACGATAAGAATTTCCGCTTTCGCTTTTTGTAATTTCTGAGGATTTTCCATGTCGCAAGGATGGTAATTCTATCGCCCCTCAGTGTCAATCAAATGACGGATGCGCTGTGTTCTCTGCAAGAGTTAATACAAGAGTGCCACGGCTTGCCTGCAGGCCGTGCTCATCCCGAGACAACACGGGATGCAAGCATCCCGTGGCGCACAATATCATCAATAATTTTTCAAACAAAATTATATCAGCCGACGCGGACCGTCGTGTTGCCGGCGTCGGTGACGTGATAGACGCTGTCGGAGGCTGGGTTCATACCGGCGGCCGATAGGGCCTCTGCGACGGATGCAGCCGGGATTACGCCGAGTGTGTCGCAATCCTGCCTGTTGAGACCGCAAGAGACCACGTAAACCCGCACGTTCCGGACGGCCGGGTCGGTGAGGTATCGCAGCCTGACGGCCTTGTGGTCGCCGAGGCGATAGCCGCGTAAGTTGACAAGCTCTATCGCCTGCTCGTATGTTGCGGCTTCGCGCAGCAGGGCGACGAAGTGGTCCTGTCCGATGCCGTCCTGGCAGTCGGCGAGCAGCACGATTGCGCCGCCGTCGCGAACCGCCCATTCGCAGTTTTTGACGCCTTTTTCAGCCTGGTAGAAGCTGCACGCCAGCGGGCCTGTGACCTCGGCGATTATGGCGTCGGCCGGCCGGTCGATGCGATGCGTGAAGCACCGCTCGGCGACGCGGGCGGTCTTGTGCAGCGTTTCCAGCACCGATCCGCCCGCAGCTGCGATTATCTGCGGACCGGCCTGAACGATGCTGACAGCCGCAGTCGGCGTCAGCGACTCCAGCGATTCGACCATCCTGACGATGTTCTCGTAAATCGGATTGCCGGCGAGCTGGCAGCTGCGGGCTTCGGCGCTGAGGGCGTGGGCATGATTGGCCTCGATATCCTCCCTCGCCGCGCAGCCGATGGTGCACGTCTTGTGCGGGCCGGTGAACCCGCCGAAGTAGTGCGGCTCGACGCTGCCGATCGCGAGTATCGGGCGAGGCTCGACCAGCCACGGATGACCGCACCAGTGGCATATCGGCTGAAGCTCGTGCGAGTCGCAGTCATGCCATGCAATTGTTCCCAGGGGACCACCGAGCGACGCCTCGAAGCTGTGTTTGACGACGGCGTCGAATTTATGCGTGCCGCAGGCCACGAGTATGCGGATGTTTTCAGCGGCGGTGCGGCTGAGAAGTTCTTCCAGAACGGCGGGGGTGTCTGTGTGCCGCTGCGGATCGTTGATGATTACCGTGATTTCTCCGCCGTCATATCCGAAAAATTCAAGTGCGTCGCGCAGCGCCTGAGCCAACTCGGATGAAGCGGCTTCCGGCACTTTGGGACTGAGCACTTTGATGCCGGGTATGCTGTTCATAATTTCACGCGGCCGGCAGCGAGATGATGAATCTCGTGCCCTTGCCCAGCTCCGATTCGACCCGTATCGTGCCGCCATGCTCGCGGACGATGCGCCGCGTGGTCGGCAGGCCAAGCCCGCTGCCCTGCTTTTTGCCGGAGTAGTAGACGTCGAAGATTTTTTCGAGCTTGTCGGAAGCGATGCCCGAGCCGGTGTCGATTACCTCGATGACGCAGCGGCCGGCCTGGCGGGAAACCTTCAGCAGCAGTTCGCCGCCGTCGCTCATGGCCTGCAGGCCGTTCAGCATGAGGTTAAGTACTGCCTGCTTGAGGAGGTTGGCGTCGACTTTGCAGTTTACCGGCTCGGCCGGCAGGGCGGTCCGCAGTATCACATGCTCCGCCTCAGCCTGCGGCAGGAAGAAATCGCTGAGTTCCTCGACCAGCCGCCTCAAATCAACAACGGCCAATGTGAGTTCCATCTTCCCGGCGAAACGAAGGAAATCGTCAAGCGTGCTTTTGACGCGGTTTACTTCGTCGCGGACGTTTCCCAGGCGGCGAAGCATGCGGCGATGCTCGTCGTCGTTGATGCGATGGAGGTCTTCCGAAAGCAGCTTGAGATTGAGATTGACGGTGGAAAGGGGGTTCTTGATTTCGTGGGCCAGGCCGCCGACAAGCTGACCAAGCTCGACAAGGTGCTCGTGCCCCCTGGCTCGCGCAGAAAGCCTGCGGGCGTTCCGCCATAACCGTTTACAGGCCCAGATTGTCAGGGTAACACAGATCGGAGCGGTGATCGCCGCGCCGACCAGTAACCACAACAGACCATCCATATGCAGCCCTCGTTGCGAAGGGACTTTTCACACGCACAGACATTTTAACGTCTGTGTGCTGAACAGCCCAAACACAACTTGCAGCTTATGCTGAGGGCTGCTCTGCCTGGTCAGGCGTTGAAGACGGCCGGGATACGTTGCGGGCCTGATAGCCCTTTTCTCCCTGGACCATTTCGTAATCGACCGTTTCACCGTCTTTGAGAACCCGGAAACCGTCCCCATGAATAGACGTGTAATGGACGAATACGTCCTGACCCTCGTCACCTACGATGAAACCATAGCCTTTTTTCGGGTCAAACCACTTAACCTTACCTGTGGGCATAAGTTTAACACCTCCCAACACATGCCCGCACTCCCGATGCGATGTCAAAGGTCCACTTCAACAACACATAAGAAGCGGCATGGCGCCGAAGCCGCCTATGGGGACTTCGGAGGCACCGATCCCACAAATCGGCCCAACGCAGGCCGATATCAGAAACAATTTGTAAAATCCGACATGAATGGCCCGAAGGCGAAAAAGCCGCAAACAGGCCGATATGCGGTCAGTTTAACCGCGCAATAATACCATTTCCAGCATATTTGCACGGCGCATCAACCAACGCGCCGGGTAATCAAGCCGGCTTCAAGATGTTCACATATCGATATGGTAAGCCAGGTTTTCTTACTTTTTTTCTTTATCGCCGCCCTTGGCCTCTTCACGCAATACCGCCTTGCGCGAAAGTTTAATACGGCCCTGGTCGTCGATAGCGATTACCTTGGCTCGCATCGTGTCGCCGACGTCAACCACGTCGGTGACGTTCTTGACGTACTGGTCGTCGAGTTCACTGACATGACACAGGCCGTCCTGTCCCGGGAGAATTTCGACGAATGCGCCGAAATCTCTAATGGACACGACTTTACCTTCATATATCTTCCCTACTTTTACCTCTTCCGTCAAGGCCTCAATCTGGGCTTTTGCCTGTTCTGCGCCCTGGTTGGGGGAGGCTATGTAGATGGTGCCGTCCTCTTCGATGTCGATGGTGGCCCCTGTATCTTCCTGAATCTTCTTAATCGTTTTGCCGCCCGGACCTATGACCTTTCCGATCTTCTCCGGATCAATCGTGATTGTGATGATTCTCGGTGCGAATTCGCTGATTTCCTTGCGGGGTTCGCCGAGGACTGCATTCATGGCATCAAGAATTTTCAGCCGGGCCTCCTTGGCCTGGGCGAGAGTTTCAACGATTCGCTTCTGCGGTATGCCGCGGGCCTTCATGTCCAGCTGGATGGCTGTAACGCCCTTGGTCGTACCGGCGACCTTGAAGTCCATGTCGCCGTGGAAGTCTTCTTCGCCGACGATGTCGGTCAGAAGCACATACTTGCCTTTCTCGTTCGAAACCATGCCGATGCTTATACCGGCGACCGGCGCCTTGAGCGGCACGCCGGCGTCCATAAGAGCCAGCGATGCGCCGCATATTGTCGCCTGCGACGTCGATCCGTTCGAGCCGAGCAGTTCGGAAACCACGCGGACCGTGTAGGGGAATTCTTCCTGCGACGGCATGACCGAGGCGAGTGCTTTTTCCGCCAGCATGCCGTGGCCGTACTCACGCCGTCCGGGGCCGCGAATCGGCTTGATCTGGCCGACGCTGAATGGCGGGAAGTTATAGTGGAGGTAGAACGGTTTTTTGACTTCGTCACGGATGCCGTCGATGATGACCTGGTCGCGCGGCGTGCCGAGAGTGGTCATCACAAGCGCCTGCGTTTCGCCGCGGCTGAACAACGCTGAACCGTGCGTGCGGGGCAGCACGCCGACTTCGATGCTGAGCGGACGGATTTCCTTGTAGTCTCGGCCGTCGGGACGCACGCCCTCGAAAATAAGCTCGCGCTGAATCTTGCCCTCGGTTTTGTACAGGGCGGCCGCCACGTGAAGCTTGCTGTAAGGAGGCTCGGCATCGGCCGGAGCGTCCGCGGGGAAATACTCGGCCATCACTTCTTCCTTAATGGCGTCGAGCGCCTGGCCTCGCTCAACCTTGCCGGGAATCTGTTTGGCTTTGCGGATGCGCGGGCCGTACTTTTCTTCGATGGCGTGCTTCAGCTCTTCGGGAATCGGACTGGGCTGGTAGTTCTTCTTTGAAGCTGCATTGCATTTGACTGCCAGTTCGTCGATGAGGTCCATAACCTGGTTGCAGACCGCAAAGCCCATCTCGATGCCTTCTGCCACAACGTCTTCCGGGACTTCCCTGGCCGCCAGTTCGATCATGTTGACGGCTTCACGCGGGCCGGCCACGGTAAGCTCCATGCCGCCTTCGTCCACCTGTGTGACTGTCGGGTTGACGACCAGCTTGCCGTCAACCATACCGACGCGGGCGGCGCCTATCGGGCCTTCGAATGGAGCGTGGCTGATGCACAGCGCAGCCGACGCGCCGATGAGCGCCAGGATGTCCGGATCGTTTTCGCCGTCGAAACTCAGCGTCATGCACTGAATCTGGACTTCGTCTGTGTAATCTGACGGGAAGCACGGCCGCAGCGGGCGGTCGATCATTCGCATCGTCAGGATTTCTTTGGTTGTGGGGCGGCCTTCACGCTTGAAGAACCCGCCGGGAATCTTGCCCGCCGAATAGGGGGCTTCGCGGTAATCAACATAAAGCGGGAAGAAGTCTATTTCATTCTCTGCCGGCGCTGCGAGCACCGTCGCCAGCACGACGGTTTCGCCGTACTGCACCCAGACCGCTCCATGGGCCTGGTTCGCCACTTTGCCGGTCTCGAACGAAAGCGTTCGCCCGGCGATTTCTTTTTCAACTCTGATAATTGCCATATTAAATGGTCCTTACTTTCCGGCTGCGACTGCGCAGCCACTTGCGTTTATATCCAGTCAACTGTTGTTTTGATTTTTAATGTTGGTCAATCCGTCCGCCGGGGCGGTTCCCGCGTGGGTACGATAAAACCGTACATCGCTGAACAACGCGCAGCGTCTGTTGCCTAAAAGGCGAATCGAACCGGCGGGCCGGGGAGGCCTACTTGCGCAAACCGAGCTTGTTGATGATAGCCTTGTAGCGATCGGGCGCAGTCTTGGACAGGTATTTCAGCAGGCTGTTTCTGTTGCCCACCATCTTGAGCAGCCCCCGACGAGAGGCGTGATCCTTCTTATGCGTCTGAAAATGACCGGTGAGGTCATTGATCCGGGCTGTCAGAATTGCAATCTGGACCTCGGCGGAACCCGTGTCGCCGTCATGCCTGCGATTTTCTTCTACGATCTTGCTTTTTGCTTCCGTCGTGATGCTCATTACCTAACTTTTACCTGCCAGCCGTCAGGCCATTTGCCTTCCAAACGGCACGGCAACCTTTCAATTTCTTTTCTAAAAAACAGTTTTCAACAATTCTTCCAGAACGATAGTCTGGAAATGATAGCCTAGAACCACAGCTCTGGCAAGCCAATATTAACACTGACGATAGAATCGGAATTATCCCAGGAGTTTCTTTACCGATTCCACCAGTTTCTCCATCCTGAACGGTTTGTTAAGGTACAAATCAACGCCGAGGCTTTCTGCGTAGGTTTTGTGGCGCACTCCCTGATTGCCGGTGATCATTATCACGCGGGGCGGGTCGGTGCGCTTCTTGCCGGCCTTCAGTTTTTCCATGACAAGAAAACCGCTTCGCTTCGGCAGCATCATGTCCAGAACCACCAGGTCAGGCGGATTTGACTGGGCCTGGGTAATGGCGTCGTTGCCGTCACTGGCGGTAAATATCGTCGGACCAAGCTGTTGGAGCGTGGCAGTCATTGCTGCGAGTATATCCCTGTCGTCGTCGACGATGAGGATTGTTTTGCCGGCAAGCTCTCCCGCCATTGGTGTACTCCTTGTTGCATGAAAACCGAGGTTAAGCGCGTGCGCAACACCCTGATTAAATGCAAGTGTACATGCCTGGAAGCAATACTGTCAAGAGATTCAAAACCGGCTTTGGGCAAAGCAAAGGCGATATCCAGCCCGGAATTTATAGATTTTATGTGTTAAGTAAGATGCAATTAGGCGGAATAACTGTATCCGAAGCGAAATTTTTCTTGATTCATTTACTAAATAGATTATACTTGTATAAATGATATAAATAATGAAATAATTATTAACTCTCAGGCGAACTGATAATGCGGCAGCAAGCTCAGACAAAGTGTTTCAAAGTGGTTGACGCTCTCAGGCGAGAAATAGTTGAAGGCGAATACGGGCCGGGGGAGCGTCTTCCGAATCGGCTGCAGATTAAAGAACGTTTCGGCGTGGCGATGCTGACTGTCCAGAAGGCGCTGGATTCACTGGCCGCCGACGGTTTTATCAGGTCACAGACGCGTAACGGTACGTTCGTCGTGGACAATCCGCCGCACCTTTGCAATTATGGGCTTGTGGTGCCGGCCGGCGGTTTGTGGTCGCGGTATTACACCGCGATGCGTGAGGCCGCGAAGTACATCAACGAAAATTCCGAAAACATCCATCTGGTGGAATACACGATTTCCGGCAAGGCGAATTCGCCCGAAGGCATGCAGCGGCTTCTGGCGGACGTGAAATCGAGAAAAGTCGCCGGCCTGCTGTTCATGGGCAGGTTCGACGATTATGACTTGAGCGAAGTATTGAATGCCGCCGCACCCGACGTGCCCGTAGTGGCCGCTGCCGGCAATACGCAGATAAACGCCCCCAAAGTCAGCGGCGACCCCAGCCTGTTCATCAACAGGGCGGTTGACTATCTGGAATCGAAGGGCTGCAGGCGGGTGGCGCATATCTGCACTGAAATGCCGTCGCCGG
>CAZVYJ010000085.1:0-8458 GCA_964631565.1 uncultured Planctomycetaceae bacterium | reverse complement strand
CTCATGCGGGAACTCCGAAAGGAACTCAGCCATGAAAACTGGGGATGAGTCAGCCGTTCGGTTCATTGCGTTATTCCGCATCTTGTATAAAATACTGGTAGAGGTATGAGACTCAACGTTTCACAGGAGATGCGCCTCGCTCAGCAGATGAAGCTGGCTCCGAGGATGATCCAGGCGATGGAAATCCTCCAGCTTCCGATAATGGCGCTTCATGAGCGGATCGAGGCTGAACTGCAGTCCAACCCCGTGCTGGAAATTCGGGACGCCGGCGGCGAGGACGAAGTCGCTTCCGCTGCGCCGGCCGACGACTTCGCGGAAGACCGCGGCGAGCGGCAGTTTGTCGTGGACGAGTCGAACGGCAACAGCGAGGACTTCCGCCGCCTGGCCGAGTTCGAGGACGAGTACGGCCAGGAGTTCGTCCGCAGCGACGCGCCGGCGTATCCCAGGCCCGCCGCCACGGGCGAGCGCGACCGCAAGCTCGACGCCATGGCCAACGTGCCCGCCGTCGAGCAGTCGCTGAACGATTACCTGCTGGGGCAGTGGATTTTCATGGATGTAAGCAGCGAAATCCGCTCCGCCGGCGAACTTATAATCAGCTACATAGACGCCAACGGCTATCTCCGTACGCCGCTGGAGGAAATCGCCCAGAGAACCACCAATCCGGTGTCGCCTGCCGTACTGGCCGAGGCGCTTAAAATGGTCCAGAAGCTTGAACCTCCCGGCGTCGCCGCCAGGGACCTGCGCGAATGCCTGCTGCTGCAGCTCGCCGCCGAGAGCGAGGCCGGCCGGGACGTGCAGCTGGAGACCGAGCTTGTCGAGAGGCACCTGAATGACATCGAGATGAACCGCCTGCCTCAGATTGCCAGACGCACCGGCAGGAGCATCGAGCAGATAAAGCAGGCGATAGATAATCTGTCGCGGCTGAACCCTCGCCCCGGGTCGCTGATAGGGCAGCGGGCGGCGCCGGTAATCATTCCCGATGTCATCGTCGATGTGGACGACGACGGCGAAATCTACGTGCAGACCACCGACGGCAACACGCCGAAGCTCTACATATCCGAGACGTACCGCAAGATGGCCGGCGACCGCAAGACCGACCTCAGCACGCGGCAGTTCATCCGCAAGAACATGCAGTCGGCCGAATGGCTGATAACCGCCATCGAGCAGCGCCAGAATACGGTTCGCCGGGTGGCGAAGGAAATTTTCAAGGTCCAGCGGGAGTTTCTCGACATTGGTCCGGAGGCCCTCAAGCCGCTTCCGATGGCCGATGTCGCCGGCAAGGTAGGCGTGCACGTGGCCACGGTCAGCAGGGCGGTGGCCGGCAAATATGTCCAGACGCCGCGGGGAATATATCCGCTGCGGATGTTCTTCTCCGGCGGGACGACCACCACCGACGGCGACGACGTCGCATGGGACGCCGTCAAAATAAAGCTCAAGGAAGTTGTTGACGGCGAGGACAAGTCAAGGCCGCTCAACGACGACCAGATCGTGAACGAACTGAAGAAGCACGGCATCGACATCGCGCGGCGGACCGTGGCGAAATATCGCGGCCTGCTGGGCATCCCGCCCGCACGGAAACGGAAGCAGTATTAAAAGCTGCCGCCGTTTCATCCCCGTAAATCTGAAAACAGGCAAGTGCTTTCGTACGTATTCTGAAATCCCGAAGCCGAATTTTTTTTGTTATCTGAGATTTCAAATTTGAGATTTCGTATTTTCTCCCAATGCGCTAGAATTAGATGAAACCTCCGTCGTTTGCGGGAGACAGCCATGACGAAATTGTGCGATTTGACGTGCAAGGCCTGTCGCGGCGATGTTCCGCCGCTTACAGGCGAGCAGATTGCGCCGCTTCACGAACAGACCCCGGGGTGGCAGGTGGTTGACGAACATCATCTGTCCAGGACGTTCAAATTCAAGGATTTTGCAGGGGCGCTTCAGTTCGTCAATCAGGTCGGCCGCATCGCCGAGCAGGAGGGGCACCATCCGAATATATGCTTCACGTGGGGGCGAGTGACGATTGAAATTCACACGCACAAGGTGGACGGCCTGACCGACAGCGATTTCATTCTTGCCGCCAAGATAGACACGATTCCACTCTAATCTTTCAGCGTGTCCAGTATCCGCAGGTAGCTTTCGTATCTCCGCGGGAGTATGCCGCCGTTTTCCACTGCCTCTATCACTGCGCAGCGAGGTTCGTGCGTGTGCGTGCAGTCGTTGAATTTACAGTTCGCGGAGAACTGCTCGAATTCCGGGAAGTACCACTTCAGTTCGGCGGCGGCCATGCGAACGCCGAGTTCACGGATGCCCGGCGTATCGACGAGCATCCCCCCGCAGTCCAGTTCATACACCGTTGCTGACGTCGTTGTATGCCGGCCGCGATTGTCCTTCGGGCGAACCGTCTGCGTGGCGGCCTCAGCGCCGGGGAGCAGGGCGTTTATTATCGTGCTTTTGCCCACACCGGAAGCGCCTGCGAGAATACTCCGCTTGCCTGTGAACTCGCTCCGGAGTTCGTCCAGCCCTGCGCCGCTCAGCGCGGAGCACATGATTATCTTTATGCCGAGCGACTGGAAGTCGGCCAGCACATTCTCGTCCGGCATGGCGAGGTCTATTTTGTTTATGACGAGCACGGGTTTCAGTTCGCCGCGCTCAGCCGCTATCAGGTAGCGGTCTATCAGTCCGTGCTTCAGTGCCGGCTGGCGCGTCGCGGCGACGATAACCAGGTCGTCCATATTGGCGGCGATTACTTTTTCCGTCATATCGTCGTCGTACTCGTCGCGATGCTTGCCGGATGTCGGCTGGGGGCGCGACAGCACGGTGCGTCTGGGCTTACGGGCGATAATCATGCCGTCGGCGCGAACCTTGTCCGTGGCTGTGTCGCCGTCGGCATGTTCCGGCCTGGTTATCGCCACGGTTACTTCATCGCCGACAGCCAGTGCGCTGGAATTTTCCGGCGGGCGGAAAGTTTTCGCCACGCCGCACTGCAGCTCGCTTGCGCCGGTGCGGACGAACGCCCCGCCTGGAAACAGGCCAACCACCATGCCGTCGGCCTTGGGAAGGTCTTCGAGATTTTCCTGCGGGGCATCGAGGCGGTAGGGAGGCAGTTTGACCGCCCGCCGGGAGAAGCTCTGCTTGCCGGCGGTATTGTCCATCGCGTCGTAATCGAACCGCTGCTTCCAGTTCTTTATGCGCCTGTCTGATTTGCCTTTGTGTCGCGACATTTTTTTAAGAACTTATTCTACTGTCCGCCGGCCTTGCGGCAAAGCGACATGAGGACGGCCGTGTTTACTTTGTCCCAGTCCCGGCCTGACTCGTCGGCGCCCTTGGGCGTCTCGAGAATCATCGGAATATCCGTCAGCCGCTTGTCCCGCATCAGATTCGCGAACCCCTCTTTGCCTATCTTGCCAAGGCCGATGTGCGCGTGGCGGTCGAGCCGGCTGCCGAGCCGGCCGAGGGAATCGTTCAGGTGAATGGCGGCCAGCCGGTTCAGACCGACGGCGGCGTCGAACTGCGTCATCGTTTTTTCGTAAGCTGCCGGTGTGCGGATGTCGTAGCCGGCTGCGAATATGTGGCAGGTGTCCAGGCAGACGCCGAACCGCTCCGGCTTATCGAGCCGCGAGAGAATCTCCGCGAGCTGCTCGAATGTGTAGCCGATGCAGTTTCCCTGGCCGGCCGTCGTCTCCAGCAGCACAATCGGGCCGATGTGCAGACAGTCGGCGATAATCCTGTTCAGCGCGTCGGCGATAAGCGTGATGCCCTCGGCCTGGTCGGGCCGCGAACCGGGATGAATAACAAGATACTCAATCTCAAGCCGCCCGCAGCGGTCCATGTCTTCCGACATGGCGCGGATGGATTTGCCGCGGACGTCGTTTTGTCCGGCGAGGTTCACAAGGTACGAGCCGTGCGCTACGACCGGTGCGATTTTCAGCTCCCGCTTCAGCCGGCGGAACGTTCCGGCGGTTTCGTCGGAAAGTGGCGGCGATTTCCACTGCTGCTGATTGCGCACGAACATCGCGACCGTTTTAAAACCGTACTCCGCCGCGGAAAGCAGCGCGTTGGGCGGACCGCCTGCAATACTCAGGTGCGAACCGATTAACATTAAGGTATCCTAGCGTTATAAGGCGTAGAATTACATAGCGACATCATGGTAAAGCATTGCAGGACATTCAATCACACAGCCGACCTTGGGCTTGAGGCCCGCGGCCGCACGCGAGAAGAGCTTTTCGAGGCCCTTGCCGAAGGCGCAGCCGACGTCGTATGCGACCGGTCGTCTGTCGAGCCGAGGGAAACACGCAACCTTATAATGGAAGCGGAGGACACCGAGGCGCTGGCGGTCGATTTTCTCAGCGGCGTGCTTTGTGCGATTCAGACCGACAGGTTCATGGTCGCCGGCGTGCACGTTGACAAGATGACCGAAACCGGCCTGGTCGCCGACCTGAAAGGCGAGCCTTACGACTCCGAACGCCATGAAATTCTCACGGAGGTCAAGGCGGTCACCTATCACGAACTGAAAATAGAGCAGGACGGTGACGGTTGGGTCGGCCGTGTCGTGCTGGACCTTTAGGGGGCGATTATGGGCAAGGATTTTGCGGGCAAAATAGAGCAGCTCGACGAAAACCGCTGGCGGATTCCTCGCGAGTCGGTTCCGGGCATGCGCGTCGACGGCATTATTTATTCCAGCGACAAGCTGATAAAGGAAGTTTTATCAGGCGGCGGGCCGGAGCAGGTCGCCAATGTCGCGACGCTGCCGGGCATCGTCGGCGCGTCGCTGGCCATGCCGGACATCCACTGGGGCTACGGCTTCTGCATCGGCGGGGTAGCCGCCACCGACATCGAGGCTGGCGGCGTCATCTCGCCCGGCGGTGTGGGGTACGACATCAACTGCGGCGTCCGCCTGCTGCGGACCGACATTCCGGCGGCAGAGGTCACGCCGCGGCTCAAGGCGCTTGTCGACCATCTGTTCCGCGACATTCCCGTGGGCGTTGGCGTCGGCGGGCCGTTCGAGTTCGCCGGTAACGAAATGCGAAAAATTCTCTCCGATGGCTGCCGCTATCTCGCCTCCAGGGGCTTGGCGACTGAGGAAGACCTTGCGACCACCGAATCGGCCGGCTGCCTCGAAGGCGCAGACGCCGACGCGGTTTCGCCGACCGCATGCAAACGCGGGTTCGACCAGTGCGGAACGCTCGGCGCGGGCAATCATTTTGTCGAGGTGCAGGTCGTCGAGGCGGTTTACGACGCCGACGCCGCAGCCGTCCTCGGCCTGGAGCAGGGCAATATCACGATAATGATACACAGCGGCTCGCGCGGGCTTGGCCACCAGGTCTGCGAAGACGCCATCAAGCAGCTCCGCACCGCGCCTGGGCGGTATGGCATAGAACTGCCTGATCGCCAGCTTGTCTGTGCGCCGGTGGACAGCCCGGAAGGGCGGCAGTATCTCGGCGGCATGAGGGCGGCCGCCAATTTCGCGTGGAGCAACCGCCAGCTGCTTGCCAACCAGATTCGCAAGACGCTGGAGCGGTTCTTTGCCGGCAGCAGCGAGTCTCTGGGCATTCGCCAGGTTTACGACGTGGCCCACAATATCGCGAAAATTGAAACCCACGCCGTCGAAGGCCGGCTGCGAAAGCTGTGCGTCCACCGCAAGGGGGCGACGCGGGCGTTTCCGCCGGGACATGAAGAACTGCCTGCCGTCTACCGCCGCATCGGCCAGCCCGTACTTATTCCCGGCGACATGGGAACGGCAAGCTACGTTCTTCTGGGCACCGAGAGCGGCATGAAAGACACGTTCGGCAGCACCTGTCACGGGGCCGGCCGCGTGCTAAGCCGCTACGAAGCCATCCAGAGGGCAAAAGGCCGGCAAATCGACAAAGAGCTTGCCGCCAAGGGCATTTTCGCCCGCGCCCGCGGACGGACCGGACTGGCCGAGGAGCAGCCGGATGCCTACAAGAATGTGGACGACGTGGTCGAATGCGTCACCCGGGCCGGCCTGAGCCGCAAAGTCGCCCGTCTGAGGCCTATAGGCGTAATTAAAGGTTGAAGCGCACTTGGGCACACTTATCCTTGCAAAATCACCCCCGAATTTAGACAATTACCGCTTCGTTTTTGACAGGCAAGAGCATCAGCTAATTTTATGATACTGGAGTAATCATGGCATTCGCATTCTTCCGCCGTCGTCAGAAGATGGTGATTATCATCATGGCTGTCCTTATGGTCAGCTTTCTGATTGGTTTCCAGGGCTTCAACACGCTTTTCAGCCGAAGCGGCGGCAAACAGCCGATAGGCGAAACGAAATACGGCAAGATAAAGCTGATCGACCTGACATCGGCTTCCGACCAGCTGGATATGCTGTCGCAGAACGCATATCTGGGTTACTTTGCGACACTGGAAAGTCTGGCCTATCGCGTAGTTATAAGCAATGTTGACCAGGACGGCAGAAACAGCGCGCCGCTTGTTTATGCGATGCTGCTTCAGGAAGCGAAAGAACGCGGCGAGGATGTCACTGAGGACGACGTAGACAGATACTTTAACAGCCTTCCTTATCCCTATCTGCCGGTGAAAAACTACAAAGACCTTATCGACAGGCTGAACACGCAGGGCAGGATTACCGAAAAACAGCTTCGGGGAGCCGTCGCCAACTGGATAAGGGTTTACAGGCTTTTCGAGGATTCGTGCCCGACTACGCCGCCTTCGGAACCGAGACTGCAGCGCGTATATCGTGACCTCAACGAAAAAATAGCCCTGCAGATCGTCAAATTCCCGGCCGCAGATTTCGTAAAGGATGTTCCGGAACCGACGCCTGAGCAGATCAACGAGCAGTTCAACAAGTACCGCGGTGTGATTGAGGGCAGCTATCCCGACGAAACATCGTTCGGGTTCGGCTACTATCAGCTTCCCAAAGTGCGCATATCGTGGTTTATGGTTCGGCCAAGCGTAGTGGCGCGGGTGGTTAAAGTCAGCGATGAGGATGTTCAAAAATATTACCGACGCAACAAGGCTAATTTTGTGAAAAAGGTGCCGGTTGAAACCGCCACAACCCAGAACAGCGATGAGGCGACCAGCAAGCCGGTCGAGTACAAAACCGTCCAGATAGACATAAACGAGGCATGGGACGGCATCGTCGCGGAGCTTAGGGTAGACGCGGTCACAAACAGGGTTAACAAAATCATCAGCAGCGTCGAGAAAGACGCCGGCAAGCTGGCCGGAAATGCCGGCAAAACCGCCGAAGACGCCGACAGCGTTTATGAGAAGATTTTCAAGAGCATGCGTATGGATGCCGCCGCAGCCGAGGCGCTCTCCAAACGCATCGAATCACTGAGCGTCAAGAACGAAACGCTGGAAAATGCCATGAATCTGCTGGCCGAGAAAGCCAGCCTGGCTGGGATATGCTTCCCCTGGGGCACATACGACGGCGTTACGATAGACCCCCAGATGGAGATAAGTTTCACCGCAAACGGAGAAACCCTGGGCGATGTGCTCAAGAACATCACAAAGCAGGTGTTCAGCCAGGCCAAAACCGAAGAAGGCGAAGCCCCGGTCGAGGCGCCGGATCTGCAGTGGTCCATGGTGAAGGGTTTTGAGGGCGTGCTGTTCCCGCTGGACACGGATGACCTGAAGATGTTCCCCATTGCAGCGGCGAAAACAGCCCTGCTGACAGGCTCGGAACTCTGGCAGGATCAGGTTCTGGGCCTCTGCGGCGACCCCACAAGCAAGGAAGGACAATTCCTTGCTCCCACGGCTTTCAGCCGGGACGCCGTTGAAGCCACCAGGGACGGCGGCGTCTATGTAGGCCCCAGAATGCAGACACCGTTAGGCGAGCAGGTGCTGTGGCGGATAATCGAAACCAGCCCCGAACATGCTCCCGCTTCCATCACCGACGTTGCCGGGCTTCGAGACAAGGTTATCGAAGACCTGAAACTTACAGCCGCCTACCAGACGGCCATTAAAAAGGCGGATGAGTTCAAGGAACTTGCCGCAAGCATAGGCGTGGAAGAGGCCGCACGAAAAGCAAAACTGGAAGGTGTGAAAACAGACCTGTTCGCGCGGCTCGGCCAGCGAGGCTGGACGGATATCGAAGGCCTTGAGCTTCCGACTCGTGCGGATCTTGCGAAGAAAACTCTGGTTGAGCAGGTGTTCAAGCTCGCACCGGCAAATCCCGAGCCGCCGTATCCGACTGAACCTCCGGCCGTCATGGTCCTTTATATTCCTGCGCTTCGGGCGACGGCCGTCGTCCAGCGGGTCGACTATCAGCCGGCTTATGAAAATAAGTATGAGGCCGACCGCCGGGAACTTGCCGATATGCTTATGCGGAGCGAAAAAAGCAGCGCCATTCAGTATTGGTTCAGCAGGTCGACCGTAACTGAAAGGCTGGATTACGAGCCGGAAAAGAAGTGATATTCAGACAGCATCGCCTCAATGCTGACTCATCCCCAGTTTTAGTTCAGGCAAAAAAATAGCCGACTTCTTTAGT
>CAZVYJ010000084.1:0-8545 GCA_964631565.1 uncultured Planctomycetaceae bacterium | reverse complement strand
CTAAAGAAGTCGGCTATTTTTTTGCCTGAACTAAAACTGGGGATGAGTCAGGCTTATGACGGCTTCCTTGTGCATGCGGAGCGTGATATTCTCACTGCCAAGTTCAAATTTGCTCAGGCAGGCATCAGGATGGTTCTCAGTGATAATCGCCGAGGCCATTCCATTCGCCGCCACATAAAATTTTTTCACCACAGTTCCGGCTGGCAGACAGTTCAACCGGAAGCGACCGTTTTCGTCGGTCACGGCAACAAGGGGAGCGGCCAATCCTTTCATGCAGGCATAAAACAGGTCCCATCGCTGAGGAATACCCGGACATATCCTTGCGCCGGCGACTGGGTTGCCTACGTCATCGACGATGGTGCCGGCCAGTGCAACCGGCCCACTGAGGTGCAGCACGCAGTATGCGCCCTGCCACGGATTCAACTCCTGAATGGCAATCGCAAACCCATCCTTGTAAATGACAAGGAATATATCGTTATAAGCCCTTATCGGCCTGGCGCTGATACTGAATCTGCCGTCAACGTCCGTCTTCGCCTTGCCGATCTGCAGAACCGTCCAGTAATCGAACCATGACCGGTCATAGACTACTGCCGTCGCGCCTTCGACCGGTTTGCCGTCGGGGTCAAGCACCTGTCCTGCGTATTCGAACAGTTCTTTGTCGGCGGCAGGTTGAGTCGCAGCCGGTTGCGTAGCGGCGGGTTGCGTGGCGGCATCGTCGCCGTCGCCTGCAAACGCCAGAACAACGGCGAACAGACAAACACAAATCGTTCCAGTCGCAAACCATCGAGTCATGAAAAACCCCTTATTAACGCTGCCGACAGATTATCGACTTTTCGGCCTCGTTGTGCAACGAGATACAATATTATCTATGTGTGCCACGGCTTGCTTGCAAGCCGTGTTAACGTTTTATGAATCATCACTGCCTCGGTGGTATTGTATTATCCATCTTCAGCGGGACATCATTCCGGCCGTCCCAGAACGCCGCACTGCTGAATCGCCATTGCTCCGGAGATTCGCACAGCCCGCGGCGCACGGGGTTGGCATGAATATAGTCTAGCTCTTTGTATATGACGTCCAACTTCCACAAATTGCGGTCATGCCCGCCTCCGGCCATCCAGAAATGAGGATAGCCGCACAGCCCTTCGCGTTTGGCCCGATAGGACACCGGACGCTTTATAGCAAAAAGAATTTTGGAAATGGAATAATCTTCTCCTTGTGGACAAATAAGCAGGTGGACATGTTCAGGCATTACAACATAAGCCCAGATGTCGAATTTCTGACTATTTCGGGCCTCATCAAGAGCCTCCACTAAAAGCGTCGCTGTACGTTCGGAACCAAGAAGCGGCAATTGTTGATAGCAGGAGAATGTCAACATGTGGGCGTGGCCGGTCTCGTTGTATCTGATACAGGTTTTACGCCTTGTCCCCATGAATCCAGATTATCAAGTCTGCACGGCTTGCAAGCAAGCCGTGGCACACATAAAAAACATCCCCATTTCATCTCACGGCTTGCAAGCAAGCCGCGGCACACGTAAAAACATCCCCATTTCATCTCACGGCTTGCAAGCAAGCCGTGGCACCCTCGAAAAAAAAGTAGGCCGTGGCACACACGAAAATATTATGAATTTATCGTATGAACAATGAATTGAACGTATCGGCGAAGCGGCGGATGTCGGCCGGGTCGTGGGCGGAAGACAGGCTCACGCGAAGTCGGCTGGCGCCGCGGGGAACCGTCGGCGGGCGGATGGCAGGGACGAGAAAACCGGCCTCAAAAAGCTCGCCGCTTATCCGCACCGCCTCGGCGGCGTCGCCGATGACGACGGGGATTATCTGTGTGACGATTTCAACAGCATCCCCTCGCCCCTTGGGGACAGGCTTACGCTCGGGACTAGTTGAAGAAGTAATTGCTTCCGCACCATTTCCATCTTTGTTAAAGCCCGCGGCAGGCCTGCCGCAGGCTTTGGTTCCAAGAGCATCTCGCAATTCTTTCGCCATCGTCAGCAGTTTTTGGCGGCGGGCGGGCTCGTCGCGGATTATGTCCAGCGACTTCATCGCGGCGGCGCATATGGCAGCCGGCAAGGCGGTGGTGTAAATAAACGCCCTGCCGGTGTTGACTATCATCTCAATAAGCGGCCTGGGCCCGGCGACGAAGCCGCCCAGCGCGCCTATCGCCTTCGACAGCGTGCCGACGGTCACGTCGATTTCGCTCTCGACGCCGAGCAGCTCTGCCGCCCCGCGGCCTTCAGCGCCGAGCACGCCGGTTGCGTGGGCCTCATCGACCATCAGCACGGCGTCGTAGCGATTCTTCAACTCGACAAGCTTTTGAAGCGGCGCGACGTCGCCGTCCATCGAAAACAGCGAGTCGGTGACTATTAGACATCGCTTGTGCTCGCCGCGGTGTTTTTCAAGCAGTTTCGCCAGCCGCTCCACGTCGCAGTGCGGATATGTCCGCAGCCTGGCGCCGCTGGCCTTGGCGGCGTCGATGATGCTCGCATGGTTGAGCTTATCGAACAAAATCAGGTCGCCCGCCCCCGCCAGCGCCGCGACGGCGACATGGTTCGCCTGCCAGCCGGTCGAGGTGACAAGGGCAGCCTCGGCGCGTTTGAACTCCGCCAGGCGGCGTTCGAGCTCGGTGTGCGGGGTCTGAGTTCCGCTTATCAGCCGCGACGCCCCGCTGCCGACGCCCCACTTTTCGATGGCCTCGACGGCAGCCCGCCTGACGGCCGGGTCGTTGGCCAGGCCGAGATAATCATTGCTGCACAGGCATATTAGCTCCCCCCCGTCCATGCTTACGGTCGGTCCTGCCGGCGAGTCAAGCTCGCGCAAAACCCGCAAAGTACCCTCGGCGGACCGCTCGGCGAAAAATTTTTGGAAAACCTCCATTTGCTTTCGAACGTTCATTTGCATCATTTTTTTGCACGGCGGCCTTGCAGTCAATGCCAATGCCAGATTAAATCTATAAAAGGGCTCATCGCAGGAGATCACATGCAGGACAAACTTATTGGCGAAGGCATAACTTTCGACGACGTTCTTCTGGTCCCCGCTCGCTCGTCGGTAGTGCCGCGGGATGTTGACACTTCCACACAGCTTACGAAAAATATCCGCCTGAACATACCGCTGCTGTCAGCCCCGATGGACACGGTAACTGAGGCGGCGCTGGCGATAGCGCTGGCGCAGGAAGGCGGCATCGGCATCATCCACAAGAACCTCTCGCCCGAGGCGCAGGCCCTGGAGGTCGAGAAGGTGAAGCGCAGCGAGAACGGAATCATAACCGACCCGCTGACGCTGCCGCCGGATGAATCGACCGCGACGGCCGGCAGGCTGATGAACGAACACAATGTCTCCGGCATACCCATTGTCGACGGCAACAAGCTCGTCGGCATACTTACTCGCCGCGATATGAAATTTCTCACCGGCGACACGCAAATCAAAAACGTCATGACGCACGAGAACCTCGTCACCGCCCCGCCGAATACCTCGCTGGACAAGGCCGAGGCGATTCTCAAGCAGCACCGCGTCGAGAAGCTGCTGCTTGTGGACAAGTCCGGCAAACTCGCCGGGCTGATTACCATGCGTGACATCGACAAGATGCGTCAGTTCCCGATGAGCTGCAAGGACGCCCGCGGGCGGCTGCGTGTCGGAGCCGCCGTCGGCGTTCTGGACATGCCGCGTGTCGACGCCCTGATAGCCAAAGGCGTGGACGTAATCGTTGTGGACACGGCGCACGGACACAGCGACAACGTAATCAAGACCGTCGAGATGGTAAAGAACAAGTACGACATCGACGTAATCGCCGGCAACATCGGCACGGGCGAAGGAGCAGCCGACCTGATAGCCGCCGGTGCCGACGCCGTGAAAGTCGGCATAGGCCCGGGCGCCATCTGCACGACCCGCGTAGTGAGCGGCGTCGGCGTGCCGCAGATAACGGCCATCCGCGAGGCGTCGAAGGTCGCCGAGAAGAAAGGCGTTTCGACCATCGCCGACGGCGGCATCCGCCAGAGCGGCGACATAACCAAGGCGATCGCGGCCGGTGCGTCGGCCGTCATGATGGGCAGCCTCTTCGCCGGGCTTGACGAATCGCCCGGGCAGACGGTCATCTACAAGGGCCGGCGATTCAAGGTGTACCGCGGCATGGGTTCGCTGGGCGCGATGGTGTCCGGGTCGGCCGACCGCTACGGGCAGAAAGGCGAAACGAACCGCGACAAGCTCGTGCCGGAAGGCGTTGAAGGCCGCGTGCCGTATCGCGGACCGCTGGCCGATTTCGTATACCAGCTTGTGGGCGGCCTGCGGGCAGGAATGGGTTACTGCGGAACGCCTACAATAGAAGAGCTTCGCACGAAGGCGAAATTCATCCGCACGTCGACGGCTGCCCTGAAGGAAAGCCATCCGCACGACATATCCATTACGCAGGAAGCGCCGAATTACTCGGCGTGGCAGACAAACGGAGAATAAACAGCTACAAGAAGACAGCGGGTACTTCCACCCATGGGCTGACACCCGTAATATCGCAAAGATGGAATATGGAAAAAATCAGCCGACATTTGATAACAAACTTTCAAAAAATACTGAAAGACGCGTAAACTTTCAGGCAGACTATCAGGAGAATACATGATGACCGCGCACGGCATGAAAATTATCGCGGCGGCGACACTGGCCTCGGTAACGCTGGCCGGCTGCAGCGTGGCTCCGGAAGGCAGGTATCGTGAACTCGGCAACGTTTCTTACACGGACGCATTCGCTGCGGCGACCGATGTGATGAAACAGTATTATACAATCGATAACGCGGACCCCATGACCGGCATAATTCTGGCCAAGCCGCTGGCCGTTGACGAAAAAGGCGAACGCATCCTCGGCGGCAAGAGTCCTGCCCGCCAGCTGGCCAGGATAACCCTGCGGAACGAAGGCGGCATAATCGTGGCTTACGCAAGCGTCGCCGTCCAGAGGCAGGGCGCTGACACCCTCCGCCAGATGCGGACAACGCGCGGTCAGGAAGATTACTCCACCGTGCCGAACCAGTCGCCGGCTTATGACGAGGCTGCAACCACCGCCGAACAGAACGAAAACTGGATGACCTACGATTACGCGCACGACCTGGAAGCAAAAATCCTGGACGACCTGTATCGTTCGCTTCATCCGAATATGTAACAGGCAGACAAAGCAGATACCATGACGTCGAAACAGCGTTTCCTGGCCGCAATGCGCAACGAAGTGCCCGATCGCGTGCCCGTATCCCCCGATATCTCGAATTACGTCCCGGCCCGCCTGACAGGCAGACCGTTCTGGGACATCTACTTCCACCAGGAAATACCGCTCTGGCAGGCTTACATAAACGCGGCAGACCATTTCGGCATCGACATGTGGATAGCCTCCTGCATGGATATCCCGACGACCGGCCAGTTCGAAAACGTCGAGATAAAGTCCAGAATATCCAAACACGACTCCGGCGAAGCCATGATCCGCCGCTCGGTCATCCGCACGCCGGACGGCGAGATGACGACTGAAGAAGTCTGCTTCATCGCCGATCCGCCGACCACCACGCAGAAACCCATCAAGGACTTCGCAGCCGACTGGAAGAAGTTCAAGTGGCTGCTTCAGCCCCCCGCCGCACTGGACGCCTCGACGGTCGAGCGCCGCCGCAGCGAATGCCACAAGCGAAACCAGGCGTTCGGCATGGCGATGGGCTATCCAGGCTTCCAGGGATGGGTCGGATGCGTGCAGGGCGGCGTGGCGGCCCTCACCTACGCATACTTCGACACGCCGGAAATTCTTGACGAGTGGTTCGAGCTTGACCTTCGCGTCGGCGACAGGCTCATGGAGCTGGCCCTGTCGGCCAGACCCGACTATCTGCTGTTCGGCGGATCGGGAACGATAACGCTCGCATCGCCCGACCTGGCGATGAAGTTCGCCATACCCGCGCTGACCCGCTGGTCGAAGATGGCCGCCGACGCCGGCGTGCCAACCATGCTCCACAGCTGCGGCAAGAGCAGGCTGCTCGTCGACATGCTCGCCGAGCACACCTGCGTCAACTGCATCAACCCGCTTGAGGTCGCTCCGATGGGCGACGTGGACCTGGCCGAGGTCAAGAAGGCTCGCGGCCGCGACATCGCACTCATGGGCAACCTGCACACCGTCAACACCATGCTTCGCGGCTCGGCCGACGATGTCCGCAAGGCTGCAAAGCAGGCCATGCAAGACGCAGGCGAAGGCGGCGGATTTATTCTCTCCACCGGCGACCAGGTCGGCCGCGACACGCCCGACGAAAACATCTTCGCCATGGTCGAGACCGCCCACAAGTTCGGCCGATACGACCAGGCGACCGGAAAGCTGCCGGACCTGATTTAACCGCGATTAACCGCCAGCGAGCTTTGACACGGCCGTTTGCAAGTGTACAATCATGCCGTTATGCTCAAACACGCAACAATATTTGTTCTGACGTGCATGCTCGCTCTCTGTGGCTGCATGTCGCCCGGAGAAATCGACAACGACGCCGTAAACCGGTACCAGCAGGCTATGCTCGCCAGAAGCCCGCAGAAACGCATGGGTCAGACCGGCATCGACCTGCTCAAGGCGACCGCCGGCACGACAGGCCCGGAGCTCAAGGTCATACGCGACGAGAAAAACCCCGACGCCAAGCCGCAGGTCGAGCTGTCTCTCAACGAAGCCATCACGCGGGCGCTGGCCAACAGCATGGACATCCGCATCGCCAGCTTCACCCCCGCCATCGACCGCGAGAACATGATCAAGGCCGCAGCCGCCTTCGACTACATCTTCTTCGTGGACTACAGCTTCACTCGCACCGACGAGCAGGTGGCGAACATATTCGGCGGCGGCCAGGGCAAGGAGCATTCCTACAAAGCCGGCATAAAGCAGCACAACATACTCGGCGGCGACGTGTCGGCGGCGTATGCCCTCACGCGAACGTGGGACAATTCAGGATTCCAGGCGCTGGCCACACGCTATGAGCCGACATTCATTCTCGAAGTCACCCAGCCGCTGCTGCGGAACGCCTGGCCGGAAGTGAACCTCGCCACGCTGCGAATCGCGAGAATCAACCGCCAAACCGGCATCTCGCAGTTCAGACAGACCGTCGAGCAGCTCGTCAGCGACGTCGTCAGCGCTTACTGGCGGCTGGCGCAGGCGAGGCAGCAGCTGGTCATCCAGCAGAAGCTGCTCGACGACACGATCCAGACGCTCAAACGCACCGAGGCCCGCAAGGGCATCGACGCCACAGACGTGGAAATATCGCAGGTCAAGGCGTCGGTCGCGGAACGCGAAGCATTGCTCATACGCACACGCAAGGATATCGGCGACGCGCAGGACAATCTGGCGAGGCTGCTGGCCGACGCTCAGCTCAACCTGCTCGAACGGTACGAAATTATCCCGGTCTCCGAGCTTAAGGAAACGCCCGTCGTGCTCGACCCGGTCGACCAGCTCGTCACCGCCCTGCAGAACAGCCCAAAGCTGGAGCAGGCCAGGTACGCCATCGCGGTGGCCGACATCAACGTGAACGTAGCCAGACAGCAGATGCTGCCGAAACTCGACCTCACCGCGTCCGCAACGTATCAGGGACTGGACAGGCATCTTCACGAGGCGAACGAAAACCTCGGCACGATGAACTATCTCAGCTACATGGTCGCGCTCAGCTTCGAGTACCCAATCGGCAACCGCGAACGCGAGGCCGAATACCGGAAGACCAAGCTCCAGCGCATGCAGACCATCGCACAGCTGCAGAACACGGCCGACCAGGTAGCCGTCGATGTAAACGAGCGGGTCAGACAGGTGCAGTCGTCCTACCAGGAGATTATCGCACAGCGGGCAGCCGTCAACGCGGCGGCCACCCAGCTTGAAGCGCTGAATAACCTGGAGGAAACTCGCGGCCGCCTCACGCCGGAATTCCTGCGAGTCAAACTCACAGCACAGGCGCAGCTCGCCGAATCGCAGCTCGCCGAACTCTATGCCGTGGTCGCGTACAAATCGGCACTGGTCGACCTCCACCGGGCCACAGGCACGATCCTCAAGATGACCGACCCGAACATCCAGATACTCATACCGGAAATCGGCGAAGGCAAATGGCCAAGCCCTTAGGCGATCCGGGATCCGAGATATTAATCCATCGCCAGCCTGCGGCGGAAAATCGCGAACTGCGAATCGCGAATCGCGAATTGAAAATCCGAATTCCGAAATCTGAAATCCGAAATTTCTATCCATCCGGTTCCACCTGCTGCCAATCGTTCCAGATGATTGCGCCTTGCTGCCCGCCGTTGCCCGCGATTGCTTTTTATTCCTGCGCCTGCCCGATTCTGCCCGATTTTTCAGACCTTAAATATATGCCGCTCAGGCATTTGCGGCTTTTGGCGGCATGTTTGGGCGTATGGGAACCCGTAGCCGGGAACCGGGAACCCGGCAAAAAACAGGAGCCGAGATACGTGTTCCCCATACGGGGCCGGAGCGTCAGCCCCCGTATGGGTATGGCCGCGCTCCGGGATACGATTACAGGCGGCCCCTGCGGGCAGGCAGCAGGAAGATTCGCGAATTGCGAATCGCGA
>CAZVYJ010000083.1:0-8781 GCA_964631565.1 uncultured Planctomycetaceae bacterium | reverse complement strand
TTCCTGTCGCCCTTTATCAGGGCTTCAGCCAGTCCTTCTAAATCGGCCATGCCTGCCTTCTCCTGCTTTGTAGCTAAATATCTTTTAGTTGAACGCGAGTTTTCCCGGTGTCTCGCGAACGTAAACGCAAATAATTCCGCGCATTATTGGCGGAACGGGTATGAGAGTAAATGCCTCTCTGGAAAATAATCGTTAATTTTCGTCGGTTTTTTCCGGAACAAGAGGCTCGCTTCCGGCGGGTTCCACGGCCTCGTCGCCTTGGGTTTCAGGCTTCGTGGTTTTATCCGGCGCCGTCTCGGGCTTTGTTTCCGGCTCTGGAGGTGCAACCTTGGCCATCGGGGCAGGTTCTTGTACTTTTTCGAGATTTTTAAGGTACGTATCGGCTTGGACTACCAGCGGATGCGCACTGGAGAACTCGGTCATACCTTTTACGGATTCGTACTGTGCCTTGGCGGCGTCGTATTTGCCGAGAGTCTCGTCAAGCTGCCCGAGGCCCAGACGGGCGAGTGCGACGGTTTCCGCCCTGTCCGAAAAATCGTCGATGGCCCGACGGTAATATCCGCCTGCGGTGTCCAGCAGCTTTTGACGGTCCTGGTCCGATACATTGCCGAGGGCCGCAAGCTGGCAGAGGTCGCCGTACTTAACGCAGGCCATGCCGATGACCCAGAAATCGTCATCGGTGTCGGCCAGTTCCTTAAGCTGCTTCATGCGATCGTTCGCCTTTTCGGTCTGCTCCTGCGGGGAAAGGCCCATCGGCTCGATGTAAGACCGCACAAGAAGATCGTACTGGGCGAGCATGTTTTCCTGATTGGCTGCATGCTTTTTGTAAAAATAGACGCTCGCCAGAATGATAAGGGCGACTATCAAGGCTACCCATGCGATCAGGTTGCCCCTTCTCTTGAGAAATCCTACGAATTTGCCCAGCTCGGCATCGAGTGTATTCTGTTTCAATTCATGACGTCTTGTTGATTTCATGGCGGCCTGATTTTACTCCTGACTTGCTTTTTCTACTTGCCGGTTTCAATTCGCCGGCTCGTGTATAGCCGAACCCTGATATAGGTCGGATGGAAAAGACTGCCCTTGCCAATCTCTATGTCACAGCGTTCGGTCTCTTTCTCGTACTCCAGTATGATGGACCCGTGCAGGAACAGGTCAGTCGTCAGCGTCCAGCGGTTGCTCGGCATGTATCGCTTGTAAAAACGGGCTACGGAGAACTTGTCGTCCGAGCCTTTGTACAGATGGTCGACATACCTTGCGCCGCCTGCGGTAAAGGCCCTGCTCTTGCCTTCATCCAGGTCGAACCCGATAGGTACGGGCAGGTCCGGAATATAAGGCCGGAGCTGGGGCACCAGTTCAACCACGGCCTCGGAATTCGCAGTGGTGGATGAATCGGCCATATTGTCGTTCTTCTTTTCGCATCCGCAGACAGCAAACAGCATCAACGCTGCCGCAAGACCTATTGTCAAATAACGGGTCATGGCGACCTCCCTGTTGCCTTTCCGCTCCCGGCAATGAGCCGGAAGGCGTTAAGCTTGCCTATTGGCGTGATATTGTCAAGCACATTCCATGATATAAGCTGTTTGTATCCTTATCGGCTTGCGTCGCTTCCGGACAATAGGTTAGTTTGCCGCCTGCATGGTCTTAGAATACCTGCGGCAGCCTTTTATGCGCCAGCCCAGCGAGTTTCCATCGGTATTAAAATCAACCCGATTTCGATCCCCTCTTACTATTAACAATCGTCATAGCTCATTGTTAGTACGGCACTTACTGGATGGCATGACGGAAGTCCTGTCTTAATCAGGTGTTATCAACGGGCTATTTTATTGACTTTGTGCATATTCGGGTTTATCCTGTATATCGCTTACAAAAGCTGCGCTCTGGAGCGGCGCAGTCTGTCTCGCCAGTCTTTTGCGGGTTGGAGCGATCCCGCTCATTCGCTCGACCCGAGGCCGCCAGGCCGAGTTCCCAATATGAGCGACTCTCCATATGAAGAATCAACTAGAGCCTTTTATGGCATAAATGTGTTTGCCGACTACTCTCACGGCAATGCACGGAGGATTCGAATATGAGGTTGACTAAATCAGGTCTGGTGGTCGTATCAGTGATGCTTGCCGCGGCCGTTCAGGCGTCAGCTGACAACGTCTCGATCGAATACACGGAGTTTGACGGCACGGGCGTAAGTGTCGGTATACAGACAGACCACAACCCTGACGCCGACCCCTTCAAGGGATACTTTCAGCTTGTAACTGTGAAGAACATCTCCAGCGAAGACTGGGGCGACTTCCACTTCCAGCTGATACGCAGCCTCGGCATTCCGGGACTCGACCCCAGCCAGGTTGTCTTCGGCGAGGAAGGGACGAACTTCTGCAGCCAAACCGGCTATACCTACATCATCGACAACAATGCCGTCGGCGGGCCGAAGCTTGATTTCTACTTCTACAGCAACCCGGTGGAAGTCGGCGAAACCGTCAGCTTCCAGGTATGGACGGATAACACGGCCAACCAGATGCCCTTCGGCGTGTTCTACTATCCGACCGTGGTTCCCGAGCCGGCGACTATGTCGCTGCTGGGCATCGGCATGCTGGGCCTTATTCTGAAAAAACGCCGCAACGCGTAACCCTAAAGGATACCGTTGAGGCTCCCTAAGGGCCGACGGCCCCTCCCGTCGGCCCTTTTCTATGCGCCGACTTTCTGCTAGATTCCCCCGCATGAAAAAACAAAACCCGGACAGTTCAATACAGGCGGTAATCTTCGACGTTGACGGCGTGCTGGTGAACTCCGAACCGTTCATCTGCGAGGCCGCCTGCAGAATGTTTCAGGCGAATTACGGCGTGACGGTTCAGCCGGAAGATTTTCTCCCGTTCGTCGGCACCGGCGAGAACCGCTTCATCGGCGGCGTCGCCGAAAAATACGGCATAGAACTCGACCTCTCGAGGGACAAGGCGACCACTTACGATATCTACCTGGAGATAATCAAAGGCCGCCTCCAGCCGGTCGCGGGCATTCACGGCTTTCTGGCCCGATGCCGCGACCGCGGGCTGAAACTCGCCCTCGCCACAAGCTCCGATAAAGTCAAACTGCTCGGTAACCTGTCGGAAATAAATCTCACTCCCGCCGACTTCGACGCGTGCGTCAACGGCCTGGATGTCACGCACAAAAAGCCGCACCCGGAAATTTTCCTGCTTGCGGCAAAACGGCTGAATCTGCCGCCGCAGCAATGCCTGGTGGTGGAAGACGCGATTAACGGAGTTCAGGCGGCGGAGGCAGCCGGCGCAAAGTGTCTCGGCCTGACGACGAGCTTTTCCGTCGGGCAACTGCGGGCTGCCGGAGCGGATTTCACCGCGGCGGACTTCAACAGCGTTCCGCCCGAGGTGCTCGGCGATTAGCGGACCGCCGCATTATTTCAGACCGAACGTTTTTTCCTTCAGGTCCAGGTAATACAGGTAGTTTTCCTGCGAGACGTCCGGCGGGCAGCGGTGATCGCAGAACGGTATGAACCCGCCCCGCTCGACGTACGGAATCAGCCGCTCCATGTACGCCTTTATCGCCCTGGGGCCTTTGGCCATCTGTATCTTGTCGAAACCGCCCATGATGCGCAGTTCCTTGCCGTACTCGTCGAGCAGGTCGCCGGGGAAGCCGCCGCAGTTGACCTCGAACGGGAACAGGCAGTTGATGCCGCCCTCGAGAAAATATTTGAGAATCGGACGCACGTCGCCGTCGCAGTCCGTCCACCACAGCGTGATGCCGTGGCGGTGCAGCTTTTCGCTTATCCGCTTGTATCGCGGCATGACGACATCGCGGAAGAACTGCGGCGAGACGATCGGGCCGTTTTTGAAGCAGATGTCCTCCCAGCCGCACGCGTAGTCGAAATCCAGCACGCCGAGCACCTGGTCCAGCCACTGCTCGACTATCTGGCATGACATTTCCACCATATCCTCGACCATGGCCGGATAGTCGTAGCATGCGTAGGCCAGGCCTTCGAACGTGAGCATGTCGCGAACTTTGCCTATCATCGAGCCGCAGCCGACGCCCAGCGGATAGCTGCGGTCCGTCGGATGCTTTTTTATGAGCGCCGCAACGTCGACCTTGCGGGCCGGATCGTCCAGGCGGAACCGCTCGGCCTTGACCTTCTTCCAGTCGTCCGGTGTGGTTATCGACGACTTGCTGAAGTGAGGAATGCTGCTCTTGCCGCTCTTGGGAACCTCAGCAATCAGGCCGTCGCCATTGATGATCGTCCTTGTGGTTTCGGTCTCGCTGATTACCTTTTCCTCGAACGGCGGGTTCATCCATGTCATGCCCCACAGTTCGACACGCTTGTCGAAGTTGAAGAAAATATTCGCCTGGCCTTCATTGGTGATTCCGTTTTCGACGAACAGCGGCCACTGATGATAGTTTTCCTCCCAGTAGCCGAATTCCATGTTGAAGCAGCGGTCAAAGGGCTTGTAGTGCATCTGCGCGTTGAACCGCTGGCGGTCGGTCATAGTGCCCTTCCAGCGCTTTCTGCAGGGTGTAATGGCCATGTCAATCTCCGATAGCAGACAATCCATGAATTATAATAAGGTGCCGTACGATTCGGCAGGCAGGCATTATAGCCTGTAATGCCCCGATAATATGGGGTGATATGATATTGTGCAATGTACGCGAATCACAATATAATGCACAACAGTAAGATTGGATTTATGGAGGTTTTTCATGAAAATCCTGACCCCTGACGAAATAATGCCGCATGTTCGCATGGTCAACTACATTGCAGTGCCCCGGCGGGCGTCGTGGGGCTACAGGCGCATCGGCGATCTTGAGCTGATATTCATGGTCAAAGGCCGGTTTGAGTATTTCACCACGGACGGCGAACATGTAGACCTTCGCCCCAACGACATACTGCTTATTAAACCGACCGAGGAAGGCACATTCCGCCATACGGGCGTCGGCTCACCTGTGATAAGCTGCATTCACTGCGAACTGACCGGCGCTGGTCGTTGGGCAGCCGGCGATTATCGCCTGTCGCCGGAGCCGAGGCGCGTCACCAGGCCGCAGTCGCCTGCGGATTTCAGACGGTTGTTCAAACGGGCTGCGGAGGCGTTTGAAGGCTGCAGCCGCAACCGCCTTGCCATTACTCGAACCATCGTCTGCGAGATATGGCTGCGGCTGGCGGAATACTGGACGGGCGGCGGCAACAGCGAAACCGTCAGCGAACGCGTGCAGGAGATGATAAGCTTCCTGCGGAAAAAGCTCGCCACGCCCGTCGGCCGGCGGGACCTGGCGGAAAAATTCGCCATTACGCCGGAGCACGTGAACTACATCTTCCGAAGGGAGCTTGGCGTGACGCCGACGGAGTTCATTCATCGCGAACGATGCCTGTGGGCGTATAAGCTTCTCAAGGAGAACAAGCTTTCCATAAAGGAGGCGGCCGAGACGGTGGGCTTCGCCGACCAGTTCCATTTTTCGCGCGTGTTCAAACGGACGCTTGGCGCCCCGCCGAGCCGTATATGAACGCCTTCGTTATTCGATGACGAGCTGGCGGCCGGCTTTTCTGAGGTACTGACGCCTCGCCCACAGCGGGTCGGTATCCGGGAAGTCTTCGCGATAGTGGACGCCGCGCGTTTCGGTTCGCCGTATGGCGCTTTCGGTGATAAGCCTCGCCGCGGTGAGCATGTTCTGTATTTCCCAGCCGGCCGGGTCGAAAAATTCCTTGTCCAGCACGTAGCGGTCCCAGAAACGCACGATATCCAGCGTGTCTGTCAGCCTGTCGCCCCGCCGTGCTATGCCGACGTTTCGCCACATGACCGACCGCAGCGAGTTGCGGATGTCTGTAAGGTCCAGCTCGCTCCTCTGCGACTGCGGCATCGACCAGTTGATCGCCCGGGCCGACGGCTTGTTGTTTTCCGCCGACAGGGCTTCGCCCGCCACCTCGCCGCATCGCTTGCCGAAGACTAACGCCTCGGTCAGGCTGTTGGACGCCAGGCGGTTCGCGCCGTGCAGGCCGGTGCATGCAGCCTCGCCGCACGCCAGCAGGCCGGGCAGCGACGTCCGCCCGTCCATGTCCACCCTGGCGCCGCCTATCATGTAGTGGGCGGCCGGGTGAACCGGGATAAGCTCCTTAGCCGGGTCAATCTCGAACGAGCGGCATAGCTCGTAAATCTGCGGGAACCGCGAGGAAAACTCCGACTCCCTGAAATGACGCACATCCAGGAACACGTGCGTGGAATTGGTCTTAACCATCTGTGAGATTATCGCCCTGCTCACGACGTCTCGGGGGGCGAGTTCGCCCATTTCATGGTAATCGCCCATGAACCGCTTGCCGTGGCGGTCGACAAGGTATCCGCCTTCGCCGCGAACCGCCTCGGATATCAGTGACCGCGTCGCGCCTGCGATGTACAGCGTGGTCGGATGGAACTGCATCATCTCCAGGTCGCCGAGGATTACCCCCGCGCGAAAGGCCATGCCGATGGCATCGGCCGTCGCACCGTTGGGATTGCTGGTTTCGCGCCAGAGCATGCCCGCCCCGCCTGCGGCGAGTATCGTCGTGCGGGCCATGATAATCTGCAGCCCGTACCGCGGATGGTAAGTCAAAGCGCCCACGCACTGCGAGTCCGGACCGCCCTCGGCCGGGTCTGTCAGCAGGTCGATTGTGAAGCACTCCTCGAATATTTTCAGATTCTCGGTTTTGCGGGCGCGGTCGATGAGTACGTTCGCCATGGCCCGCCCGGTCGCGTCGCCGTCGGCATGGATAATCCTGTTGGCCCTGTGCCCGCCCTCGCGTCCCAGGTCGAGATGGCCTTCGACCTTGTCGAAATCGACGCCCCACTCCTGAAGCTCCCGGATGTGTTTCGGAGCCTCAGTAATGACGCGGCGGACGACGTCTTCTTCGCACAGGCCGGCGCCGGTGATGAGCGTGTCCGCGATGTGATCTTCAAGCGAGTCGTCCTTGGAGAAGACAGCCGCCAGCCCGCCCTGGGCGTGATACGTGTTCGAATCGGGCAGACGGTTTTTGGTCATCATTATGACCTGGCCGTACTGGGCCGCCTCGATTGCAGCGCGAAGCCCGGCTGCACCGCCGCCGATAATCAGGACGTCGGTGAAAATATGAGGCAGCCGGCGGCTCTCAAAACTAATCAGGTATCTTCGTTGTAAAAAGAAGCTGTCCATAATCCATCAATTCTAACACGCGGCGGGAGCAAGTCGAATGCCGGCGATGCTTTTGTAAAAAAATTTAAACCAACAATAAAGTGAACCACACCCCATACGGGTCCCTTCGGGAAGTTCACAGAGGACACGAACTAAACGCGCAAAAATCTCCAAATCCTGTGTTTTTTCGTTCTTTGTGTTCTCTGTGCCCTCCGTGGTTCAGGGGGTTTTGGTATTGCGTCCTTTCGCCTCGTCGATTTTCTGCCGCATGTAATTCAGTTCCGTTGGCAGGCCGGCGGCGCTCCAGTCGTGAACGATCGCCTGGGCCACGGATGCGTTGAACGCCTTCATCTGCTCAAGGGCTTCGTAATCGGCACTGCCCCGCGGTGCGTGGAGGAATACATCGTGCGAGTCCACGCAGAAGAGGTATTCCCGGCCGTGCGGCGGCAGGGATATCCGGACCTTCATGTTGGGGTACTGCTCATTGCCGACCCGCAGCGCCAAGCCGGTTATCACGGACTGGTCGTTACGAATGGTTTCAAGCTCCGATTCCGGGATGGCCGCCTTGAGCCAGTCCGCAGTGGCGGACTTGCAGGCCGGCAGAAAATGGGCCGTCCGCTGCGGCGCCCCGCCGGGATAGGCATGGCGGAGATAGATTTCCATCGCCAGGCGGATCTGCTCCGTCGTAGGAAGCTGTGGTGTGCTGTCTGTTTTTCCGGTCTTCATTCGGGGGACGGCCGCCAAAATTTACGCGTTGTTGTTAACATAATGCCAATTTATAGCTTATACTTCTAGTAGCGGCGGCTGTTTCCTGTTAGAAGTATAGCAGATGCCTGCGGTTGAAGGTAATTATTCTATGGATGACCGTCCTGTAGTAATGGTTGTTGAAGACGACGTCGAGATGAACGATCTCCAGCGGGAGTTCCTGGCCGTTTACGGTATGGACGCCGTGCCGGCCTACACCGGAGTTGAAGCGATAGAGGAATCCCGCAGCAGGCGAGCCGACGCCGTCATACTCGACCTCATGCTGCCCGAGATGGACGGCTTCGAGACATGCAGGCAGCTGCGATGCAAATGCGGCGCAAAGCTGCCCATCGTTATTGTGTCGGCCCTCGACAGCGAAGACTCCCGCCGCAAAGGCTATGACGCCGGCGCAAACGCCTATTTCACCAAGCCCTTCGATCCGGATGAAGTAGTCGCCAAGATACTTGAGCTTATGAAGTCCGGCGACGGAAACGAAATCTGACAATCGGCCCTACCGCCGACCGACAAATCAGCCTGTCCCTTTTACCCTCCCTGTCCCTTTTACCCTCCTGTCCCTTTTACCCTCTATGTTTTGATGTGAAAACGTATATTGCGAACGTAATTATCGACAACTTGCTGTTGCCAATCCCCAGTTGAGGACTCATGGGGAATAACGTACAATGTTGATTGTTCATGTGCATCTTTTCAGAGTTAACGGTAATTTTTTACCATAGACACAGATATTCCGTAAGCAAAATTCGGATGAAGGGGCCGGGCGGGAAAGGATTCGCTGATGGCCGTAAATGCAGACAAAACAGGAATATGGAAGGCGGACATCGATGCGTCGGTAGATCTTTATAGAACCTATCCCAAAAACCTTAAGAAGATGACGATACAACCTAACTGCACCAT
>CAZVYJ010000082.1:0-9070 GCA_964631565.1 uncultured Planctomycetaceae bacterium | reverse complement strand
CACTAAAGAAGTCGGCTATTTTTTTGCCTGAACTAAAACTGGGGATGAGTCAGATGCCTTCCGCCCGCCGAAATCCGCAAATCGCCGGGATGGCGTTTATCATTTAGAGGCGTCAATCATCTTGCGCAGTGCCGCCTGGTATTCGTCGCTGATGTCCTGGGCCGTCACGCCCTTGGCGCCGATTTTCGGCATGAGGTCGTTTAATATTTTTCCGGCATCGTCCAGTTGCGACATTATTTTGTCCCTGTCTTCAACAGGCGGAAGCTCATTGTCGAATACTATCAGCCAGCGTCCGCTTTTTTTGACCATATTTGTCGTCTGGTTATTCAGCGTGGCGGTGGCTTTGTCGCCGTTGACGGTGAAGGTCATGTTGTCAATTTGTTCGGGCGTAGGAATATTATCGCTGTTTGAGAACACGAAGCCGGCCGCCTTCAGTTCGCTGCTGCTGTATGCCGCCTTAAGCTTGTTCTCAAACGTTTTTATCGTGATAATGTGCTTCAGCATCGCCTCGATATATGGCTTGTCTTTGGGGGATATCTCGGTATTGGCGAGAATGGCGTTTGTGTCCAGGGCCTTGAACGCTTCGGCCATTTTCAACATGGCGGCCTTCGGGCCTGAAGTGTCCGCGGAGGTATCGGCGGATGGGGTTGACGGCTCGACTTCGATGATTACGGCGTCATCGTCGGTCGTATCCGGCACTTCGGGGGCGACGGGCGGCAACGGAATCTCGATGGATGGCGTTTCAGTGTCCGGCCGGTCAAGACTGCCGGGGGCAATGTCTTCGGGATGGTCTGTCGCCTCCCTGGTGCTTTCCTCGATTTCCTTGTTCAGTTCCTCCATGATTTTGTCGGCCGTGTAGCCTTCCTTGCCGACTTTCCGGCGATACTTTTCCGCCAGTTCAGCTACCTTTTTGTTGTGTAATATTGTCAGCTTCATATCGCCCGTGGGCATCTCGTCGCTGAAGTCGACGAACCAGCGTCCGTCTTTTTTGATGAACTTGAGTGGCTTGTTTTTATGTTGGGCTACGGCCGTGTCGCCTTCCTCATTGAAGGTCATTTTTTCGATTTCTTCCGCGGTGGGAACGTCTTCGCTCTTCAGGGATATCGGGTTCTTTACCGCGTCTTTGCCGTAAGCCTTCGCAAGGTCCTGCTGCAGTTTAATCATTGCGCCCATGGAATCGAGCGAGGTGTTCGCAAATTCCCTGCTTTCGTCGGAGACATATATGCCGGCCTTTATCATCTCGACGTTCTCGGTCTCGAAACCCTTGGCGACATTCTGCAGGGCTTCCCTGGGCGTGTTTCCGCCTTTAGGTACGCTGGAGCTTCTTCTGCTGCTGCGGCAGCCGCAGAGCGCTATTACCGCCGCTGATATAAATACAATACCAATGCGAGTTTTCATGGTCATTGCGGTTCTCCTTCTTAAGGTTGCGAGCCTTTCGTATTATTTTACGGTCCGGCCGCGCAGCAAACCAGCAGCGCCCCGCTTTACTGCGGGGCCGGCCATATCTGCATTCAAGGATTTTCGGCCATTACTGACGTGTTACTTGACGACTATATTCACAAGTCGGCCCGGCACGACGATTTCCTTGACGATAGTTTTGCCGGCGATGAGTTCGGCTATCCGCCGGTCGGCCTTCGCGGCGGCGATGCAGTCTTCCTGCGAAGCGTCGGCCGGCACGCTGATGCGGGCACGGACCCGGCCGCATATCTGCACCGGCACTTCCACCATGTCGTCTGCGGCGACGGCCTCGTCATGGTCCGGCCATGCCTCGTGCGACAGTGACCCGCCGTGCCCGAGCTGCCGCCAGAGTTCCTCGGCCATGTGAGGCGCGAACGGAGCAAGCAGCAAAACAAACCGCTCCGCCTGCGAGACGGAAATCGCCTCAGTTTTGTAGACGAGGTTGACGAACTCCATCATCGCGGCAATGGCGGTGTTGAACTTCATCGCCTCGATATCTTCGCCGACTTTCCTGATGAGCTTGTGAAGCGCCTTTTCCACGCTTTCGTCGGATTTGTCGGCGAGCAGAGCGGGCTGGTCGTCGCTGCCGAGTATCATCCGCCATATGCGATGGAGGAAGCGGTGCACGCCCGGCACGTCGCGAGTGTTCCACGGCTTGGAGGCCTCCAGCGGGCCCATGAACATTTCGTACAGCCGGAACGTGTCCGCGCCGTACTGCTCGATGACCTCGTCGGGGTTGACGACGTTCTTGAGGCTCTTGGACATTTTCTCGACTGACTCGGTAAGTTCCTCGCCGGTCCGCTTGTGCCTCGGCTTGTCGCCGGAGACGTCCACGTCGTGATATTCCACGCAGACGCCGCGACGGTCGCGGTAGGCGAAGCTGCGGATCATGCCCTGGTTGAACAGGCGGGCGAACGGCTCGGGCGTCGAGACGTGGCCGAGGTCGAACAGCACCTTGTGCCAGAACCGCGCGTAGAGCAGGTGAAGCACGGCGTGCTCCGCGCCGCCGACGTAGAGGTCCACGCCGCCGATGGGGTTTGTTTCGCTGCCGGCCATCCAGTACTGCTCGATCTGCGGGTCGACGAATCGTTCGTTGTTGTCCGGGTTGAGATACCGCAGGTAGTACCAGCAGCTTCCGGCCCACTGGGGCATCGTATTAAGCTCGCGCCTCGCCGGGCCGCCGCACGCCGGGCATTTGGTGTTGACCCAATCGGTCATCTTGCCGAGCGGCGGGGCGGGCGGGGCCTCCGGGTCTTCGCTGACGGCCGGGCTGAAGTCTTCCATCTCCGGCAGTTCGAGCGGGAGCTGGTCTTCCGGCAGGGCGACCGTGCCGCACTTTTCGCAGTGGACTATCGGGAACGGTTCGCCCCAGTATCGCTGGCGGCTGAACAGCCAGTCGCGGAGCTTGTAGTTGACTGCCCTGCGCCCGACGCCGGCCTTGTCCAGGTCTTCAGTGATTTTCTTCTTGAACTCCGCCGTCGTAAGCCCGTCGTACCTGCCGCTGTTTACCGCGACGCCTTCGCCGACGTAGCCTCGCCAGTCGACGCCTTCTTCTTCAGGCTGAACCACCTGGATAATCGGCAGGTTGAACTTTGTCGCGAACTCGAAGTCGCGCGTATCGTGTGCCGGGACGGCCATAATCGCGCCTGTGCCGTAGCCCATCATCACGTAGTCCGCCACCCAGATGGGAATCTGCTTTTTGTTCACCGGGTTAATCGCATACGCGCCGGTGAACACGCCGGTCTTGTCCTTGGAGTCGGCTGTCCGCTCGAGTTCCGATTTGTGGATGGCCTTGTTTACGTAATCCTGCACGGCGGCCCTATGCTCATCCGTTGTTATCTCGGCGACCAGCGGATGCTCAGGCGCGAGAACCATGTACGTCGCGCCGAAAAGCGTGTCCGGCCGGGTCGTGTAAACGGTAATAATATTTTCGCTTTCAGTAGCACAGGCGTCTCGCCTGTGGGAATTGTCAGTAACAGCTGCTTCATAATGGTTGCCAAAAGGAATTCCATCCGGCACCGTCACCACTTCATCGCCGTTGATCCAGAGCCATTGATATTTGTCAAAGCGATCGGTCAGTTTTTGGGTGACTGGGTTATCGCAAATATAGTAGATGAACTTGGTAAACCACCATCCGTTCCGCACTATATGGTCGAAACTTTCCTCACTCCAGACGGAGCCTTTTGTGCCTCGCATCCGGTTTATTTCGTGTGCCGTATAGCTTTTGATGCTGTGCATTATTGCGGAAAGAGTATGGTGTTTATCAGGCCGGAACATCATGTGTACATGATTGTCCATGACTGCTACGGCGGTGAGGCAATATTGCTTGTTGTGGTTGTGCAGACAGGCATGAAGCAAAATGTCGCGTTCTTTATTTGTAAAAGTAATACCCTCGACTGCGGTAAAAGTAACGAAATATGTTGCTCCTGGCATTTCCACATGCGGCAAATTCCGGATATGAGCGATTATATCGTCCGGTTTATCTTCGGATTTTGGGTAAGGGTTCATTCCCTTAAAACCTTTGCCGGTCAATACGGGACGACGGGCAGATGAAGCGGATGCAGTTTTGGTGAAAGAATCCACAGGCGAGACGCCTGTGTTACTGGAAGAATCCACAGGCGAGACGCCTGTGTTACTTGAAGAAACAACCGCGAAGTCCACTTCTGCGCCGACGCTCTTGCCTATCCAGTTCCGCTGCATGATTTTGATGGGTTCCGGCCAGTTGAGCATGTCGACGTCACGCAGCAGCCTGTCGGCGTACGCTGTGATGCGGAGCATCCACTGGCGCATCGCACGGCGGTACACCGGGTGGTTTCCGCGTTCGCTTCGGCCTTCGTTGGTGACTTCTTCGTTCGCGAGCACCGTGCCGAGTTTCGGGCACCAGTTGACGGGCACCTCGGCCATGTACGCCAGCCGCTGGCCGTCGATTACCTCCGCCTGCTCCTGCGGCGAGAGTTCATACCATCTGGTCGCGCCGACCTGCTCGCCGAGAATCGGCGATATGCCTGAATTGTCTTGCGGCACGGGCTGGCCGACCGGGTTAACCAGGTACCGGCCGCTTTCGAGCTTGTTTATCAGTTCGCTGATGGGCCTGGCCGCGTCGGCTTCCTCATCGTACCAGCTGTTGAACAGCTGGAGGAATATCCACTGCGTCCAGCGGTAGTAGTTCCGGTCGGTTGTCGCCACCCGCCGCGACCAGTCGTAGCTGAAGCCGAACATCTTTATCTGCCGCTCAATGTTGGCGATGTTTTTGGCGGTGGTTTCTCGCGGATGTACGCCGTGCTCGACGGCATATTGCTCAGCTGGCAGGCCGAACGCGTCGTAGCCCATCGGGTGCAGGACGTTGAAACCCTTCATCCGCTTGAAGCGGGCGATTATGTCGGTGGCGGTGTAGCCTTCCGGATGGCCGACGTGCAGCCCGGCCCCGGACGGATAGGGGAACATGTCCAGGACGTACATCTTGGGCTTTTCGGTGAAGCCCTGTTCGCCTGGGTTTGGCTGACGGAACGTCTGATTTTCGGCCCAGTAATCCTGCCATTTTTTTTCGATCGTCCTGAAGTCGTAACCTGCCATTATCGCCTGTCCTTACTCTATATCTGTCTTTTGCCGTTTAATTGTTATTGTGAGCTTGAGGGTATAGAAAAACGCCCCGCAGTCCTGGCTTTGAACCGCGGGGCGCTTGTATAAATTTATCCCGCGATCCATCAGCGCAGCAGCAGAGCCACTGGTTTTAGTAGCGTCAGACTGTTTTGCCGATGGGTCATAATCGTCTCTAAGCTGAATTATCGACTAAATAGGGGGCCAGTCAAGTAGCAAAAATACGCGGAATTCTTTGAATTCGGAGTCAGTCGGTTTTTTTCAGCGCCCGCAGATACTGGGCGTTTTCGATTGCGTAGTCTTCCCATGCCTGGGAGAAATCGTCCACGAAGTTTTCCCTGAGGGGGGAATACAGGGCGCGCTGAAGAGCGTCGATGAAAGTCGAGCCGCCCTTGATATTCGCCAGCAGATCGCTGAACTGCTTCTCGGAAAGCCTGCTGTGGACGAACTGCACCAGGCTGAAGGCTTCGGCGTAGAAGATAATCGGGTTTTCTATATCGTATCTCTGTGCGGCGAACAGGTCGTCCAGAGGAATTTTCTGTTCGCTTGCCAGGGCTGTGCCGGCCAGGATGAGCCTGCCGTTGTCGATTTGCGATTCAGCCAGCATCGCAAGCCCCTCGCTGAGAAACAGGGGAAACGGAGAGTCGCCGAAATATTCGCTTAGGACAAGATGGCACATTTCGTGCGGCAGGATGCGGTCGAGCATGATCGTCGAAAAATTGCCTTTTTCGTCCAGCTGCGTGAGGTCTATTCGCCGCGTAATCGCGCCGTTGCTGCGGGCGAGCGTGAACCGTCCGCCTGACCAGTCTGGGGCGTCTTCGGCGTACCGGGCGTATGTTTCAAGGTCGGGCCAGACATAAATATCGACGGTGTGCGGATACTGCTGGCCGGCCAGGATCACGTGGCATATCCTTGCCAGCGACTCCTCGGCCTGGGCGGCGATGAGTTTCGCCAATTTGGCGTTGAATGTGTGAATGACGAAATGTTCAGTCACCTCGATGCTGGATTCGCTGCCGGCTGCGGCGAGTTCCTTCAGGTCTTTTTCGCTCAGGGTCGAACTGGGGAGGACCGGTTCGTTTTTTTTCTTTGTGGCGTTGACGCAGATGTGAATCTGCCTGAGCACGAACTTGCGGAGTTCAGCGGACTCGCAGGATTCGAGGAAAATTTTATACGCCTCGATCGCCTTGCCGTACTTGCCCTGATTTTGTCTGGCGTTTGCGACTATAAGCCAGGCGCGGCGGTTCGGCCCGTCAGTGTCGGTCGCCAGGGCCAGGGCGACCTGCTCGGCCTTCTCGAATTTGCCTTTTTCCAGCAGGGCCAGGGCGGTGTGCATGTCAAGGACGTCGTCCGGCCCGTTGTCGCCTGCGATGGCTGTCATCGCGACTACGGTCGTCAATGTCAATGCGACCGACATGCCGAGGCGATACCCGCGCATTTATTCCTCTTTCAGCTCCGCCAAAAGGATTTTGCGCATTTCCTTGATTTTTTTAAGGTCGAGTTCGGCCCACTTGATTTCCAGCAGGAGTTCCTGCGGGTAGGGTTGCGCTATTTCAATTATCTTCTCCAGCTGGTCCTTGACCCGGTTGAGATACTGGATGAGTTTATTGATCCTCGTCTTGTAATCCTGCGATGAGAGTGTTTCCTGCCCGAGCTTGCTTTTGGCGTCGTCGAACAGCTTTGCGTTTTCGTCGGCGACTTTGCGCAGAGCCGTAATTCTGCGGCGGGCTATCTGTATCTTCCAGCTTTTGGCGATTCCGTCGACAAGGGCGTCGGCGCGGTCGAAATTCTTCGTCGCGGCGTCATATTTGTTTTTCGCCGTTGAGGCATCAGTCGGCTCAACGGCGATCGCATCGTCCAGATTTTTCTTTCCGAGATCGATCTCTTTCTTGGCCTTGTCGTGCAGGGCTATTTCGAGCACTTTCGGCCTTGTCAGTGAAGCGGGGCCTTCGGGGATGATTTCAACCTGCTCGTCGCTTTTTTTCAGCAGCGAAGCCGTCGGCGGGTAAGGCTCGGTCACCACGTACATGCCGTCTTTGTTTTCCCCGAGAATTTCGGCGATTATGGCGTATCGCAGCGAGACGGGCGGACGCGTTTTGTTCGCGAGCGAATTGAATGTGTTTATTGCGTCGTCAAACATGCCGGCCTGAAGTTGCGTATGACCTATAAGGTCCGTGACTTCGAGCCTGTTTTTTTCGCCGGCTGCGATTTCCATGACGTTCGGCAATATTTCGTCGAGCAGGGCTTCATATTTTCCGGCGGCGAGTTTGCTGCGACAGAGTTCTATCGCCTTGTCGTATTTCAGCCATTTATCGTCGATGCCGACATAACCGAGCTTCAGCCTCGCCCCGGCATGGTCCGGGTCGAGTTTTATTACCATTTTGTAAATGTCCTGTGCCTGGCGGGGCAGGGAATTTTTTTCGGCCCACTTGGCTATGGCGAAAAGCGCCTCCGGGTCTTTTTTGTCGGCCTTGGCCAGCCGGTGCGCAACCTCCTCGTCCGGCGTTTCCTGATATATTATCTTTGAAACACGGGCCTTGGGGAACGAAAGGGTAGCGTGCGTCATCTCGATGATGACGGTATCGCCTTCAACGGAAACCTTGCCAGTCATAGTATGCCCGTTGTCGAGCACCAGCTGGTCAGCCTCCGACGCAGCAGCGAGCACTGCTATCAGGCATCCTGTCAGACATAATCTGATCATTTGCACACTTCAAAGGAGAGCAACGGGAGTCCAACGAGCCTCTGCCCTGTCTCTTTTGCAGTATTTGGAATCCATCTCACAGAAGCTGCAAGGAGCCGTTGTAGCTTCTGAGACAGATTCTTATAGCTAAACAAAAGTATAACCAATATGGAAGCACGACTATACGCCTTTTGCTCAAATATACTTTCATCAGTTACGGATTTCACAGCCGCCCCGGACCTCTTTGTATGACGGCCAGAATTAGCTAACTTCTTTGCGCTGTTGATGTTACTTAGTTAAAGACACATGTGACGAATGCGGGTTTGGCTGTATTTTCGATGGCCGTCTTTAATGTCCCCATTTGGGGTTGTCTCAGGAGAAAGTCGGATATGCCGTGTAGTGTCGGCAAATTTCCTCACCCGATTATTTAACTCGTAACCCATTTCTGGCTTTTGTGTTGTGGTCGGTCTGCAACGATGGACGGAGTTTTCGGGAATTCGCAAAAATGTTATGAATTTATGCAGCGGCGGAACTGACCGATATGGCGGCAGATAAGCGTGGCGGGAGTGATGTAACTTGTTTTAGGGGAAAACCATGCGTTAATTCTTCCTTGATTTTCCGGACAGGTGAATCTTAAAATTAACGTAACTTGCAGTCCGGGTAAAAAGTCATTTCGAAGCCCGGGTAGTCGTTCACATGTTGCGATGCCCTTTGTTGCAGCCCGCCGGGCAGACGGCAGCGGTGTCGGGGAAGACCTGATTATGTTATGCATGGGTGTCGCATCTGGAAGTTTTGGTGTCTGTCGGTGCGGAAAGATTTCGGCGAAAAACGTCTGTGAGAGGCGTAGAATTCACTGACGACTGACCATTGAAGGCGGAGAAGCAGGGGAGGTAGGTGCATGAAACTGTGCATAAGAATAAGTCAGAGTGAGAGTGGAGAGTACATAGCCCTGTGCCCATCGCTGCCGGGTTGTGTGAGCCGGGGACAGACGCGTGACGAGGCGGCCGGAAAGCTTGACGAGGCAATTCGCGGGTATCTTGCGGCCATGAGCAATTTTGTGCCGGACCGGCTTGATCACGAAATCCTGGAGGCTCAAACTGCATAGTTGAAGCGCCGGCTCAAGGCGTCGGCGCGAATGACAATATGCTGTGCAGGCTTATTGTCTGCATGTCTGTTTTGATGAAATTACAAGGCTGTTCCTTAGTGGCGCAGCCTTTTTCATGCGCGGGGATGGAATTGCTTGTGAATGGCCTTTATTCGCGCCGTATCCACGTGGGTGTATATCTGGGTTGTGGATATGTCGGCATGTCCGAGCATTTCCTGAACGCTTCGCAGGTC
>CAZVYJ010000081.1:0-9162 GCA_964631565.1 uncultured Planctomycetaceae bacterium | reverse complement strand
GCAATGGGTAAGATGGGCAAAGCGCATAAAGTCCTGACGGTCGCGGCTCGTTTTGGGGCGCTTGCTTGCAATGAATGCGAATCGCCTGCTGATTGTTTATGTTCTGTCTAATCTCTTTAATCCGTGTAATCTGTGACTTCCCTGCTCCCTATTTATCACTTGATTAATTCGCCGTCATACCGATATAGTATCAGAGAGAAAACGATGATCCGTTACAGCAACAGTTTGAGCCTCGGTCTAATCATCGGGCTTCTGCTGCGCGCTTAAACGGATCGCGATATACTTGGCCGGAAACCAGGCTCCGCGGTCCAGAAGGACGGCGGAGCTTTTTTTGTGGATTTATGCGTTAAACACGGCTCGCGAAAATGCGGGCGAATGAACGATAAGAATAAAGTCGTTAAAAACTTCAAGGAGCACAGCGATGTCAGAGCAGCGGGAAATGCGAAAAGTAATGATATTCGACACGACACTGCGGGACGGCGAGCAGTCGCCCGGCTGCAGCATGAACCTCCCCGAAAAGCTGGAGGTCGCCCGTGCGCTGGAAGCTCTTAACGTTGACATAATCGAGGCCGGTTTCGCGATAGCGTCGCCCGGCGACTTCGAGGCTATCCAGGCCGTCGCCGAGGCGGTAAGCTGCAAGGTGTGCAGTCTGGCCCGGTGCATGGAAAAGGATATCGAGCGGGCGGCCGAGGCGGTCAAAAACGCAAAGAACCCGCGGATTCACACGTTTTGCGCCACGAGCGCGATTCACCGCGAGTTCAAGCTGAAGCGAGCCAAGGAAGAAATACTCAGGATGTCCGTCGAGGGCGTAAAGCAGGCCCGCAGCTTATGCGATGACGTTGAATTTTCGCCGGAGGACGCCAGCAGGACCGAATGGGACTTCCTTGTGGACGTGGTGACGGCGGTAATCGAGGCTGGCGCGAAAACCGTGAACATTCCCGACACGGTAGGCTACGCCATGCCGGCTGAGTTCGGCGACCTGATACGCCACCTTGTGGCGAAGGTGCCGAACATCAACCAGGCGGTAATTTCCGTTCACTGCCACAACGACCTTGGGCTGGCCGTCGCGAACTCGCTGGCGGCTGTCCGGGCCGGGGCGGGGCAGGTGGAGTGCACGATAAACGGCATCGGCGAGCGTGCGGGCAACGCGTCGCTCGAGGAAATCGTCATGGCGATAAAGACGCGGCAGGATTTCCTGAACGTGACGACCGGCATCAACACGAAGAAGATTTACCCGACGAGCCGGCTTGTATCGGCCGTCACCGGCCTGAACGTGCAGCGCAACAAGGCCATCGTCGGCGAAAACGCATTCGCGCACGAGGCGGGCATTCATCAGCACGGCGTGCTGGCCAAGCGCGAGACATACGAAATCATGGCGCCCGAGGATATTGGCGTGCCGTCAAGCAGGCTGGTGCTGGGCAAACATTCCGGCCGGCATGCCTTCAAGCAGCGAGTGGAAATTCTGGGCTATTCGCTTTCCGACGAGCAGATAGACCGCGCGTTCGAAAAATTCAAGGTGCTGGCGGACCGCAAGAAGGACGTGTTTGACGCGGACATCGAGGCCCTCATCGACGAGGATATGGAGCACGTCGCCGAAATATGGGCGCTGGAAGGCGTGCAGACGACGGCCGGCGGGAAGACCATCCCGACCGCGACGGTTACACTCTCGAAGGAAGGCAAACGCTTCACCGACGCCGCCACCGGCGACGGCCCGGTCGACGCCATCTACGAGGCCATTCAGCGAATAACAGGTATGAAGCTGCTTCTGACCGATTACGCGATTCGCGCGGTTACATCCGGCAAGGACGCGCAGGGCGAAGTCACTGTGGAGGTCGAACACGAAGGCCGAAGGTTCCGTTCTCGCGGCCTGAGCACGGACGTTATCGAAGCGTCGGCGCGGGCGTATCTGGCGGCGGTGAACAGAGTGGCGACGCAGGCCGCAAACGGGCGAGAAAAGACATCGCAGCCGTAAAATGTCTTTGTCTGCGGTCGAACTGCTTCAACCAATTTCCGTGGCGCTGTCGGTTTCCGACGGCGCCCCACAGCGCAGGTCAGGTGATTTTTGATGTCGGGTCAGGCCTGCGCGATGCGCGATACTGATTCGGCCTTGGGACCTTTTTCACCTATGGTCAACTCGAACTCGACCAGGTCGCCTTTGGCCAGCGTGCGAAAACCTTCCTGGTTGAGCGACGAGTAGTGAACAAAGACATCCGTCTTTACTTCTGCAGACTCGATGAAACCATAACCCTTTGCGTCACTGAACCACTTTACTGTTCCTTTTGGCATACCTATCACTCCAGACGTGTAGTCACGCGACCCCCGTCCCGCGCAGAAAACGAGCGCAACAGTGCGCGATACAGAACGACATGGCCCGTTTCCCGGTACACTATCCACATAATAGACGACCCCGCCATCAAACATGCTTCAAGGTCGGTAACATACCCCTGAATCAGGTGTTATGCAAGAAAAATACGATTTAAAGATGTCCGGTAAACACCGGATTGCGGTTTCTGCGGAAATTTGCAGGGGCCATTTTGCCGAAGCCACAAATTCGCTTACGTCAATGGTTTCAGTACTACGCCGGTAGCCGGTTTGGGATAAAAATAGGTGCTCTTGTGCGGCATGGATTCTCCGGCCATCGCAATATTTTCTACGGCCACAAGCGGCGTGCCCTGCAGGCATGCAGCCATCTGGACCTCTCCGGACCTGACGGCGTCGATGGCCGCCCGGCCGTCCGGAGTGTATTGCACGGTCGTCGCGTCCGTTCGCCACTGCTTCATCGCCTTGTCCATAATCAGCATCTGCAGAATCGACACATCGAGCTGCCGCCATGCATCCGGCTTGTCGGGCGCCGCTGCTTTCATCGCGGCTGTGTCGCGCAGGCGGGCAACCCAGATGTCGTCATCGCCTTCGCCGGCGAACGCCATCGCTCCGCGGCCGAACGGAGAAAGGAACGCATCGGCGTCGCTGAGATCCGCTTCGCCGCGGACTTGCCGCCAGTCGAACTCGGCGGCGGCTTTGCGCAGTTTCGCCAGCGAGAAATCGCCGCTCAGTCCGCTCACGAGCCTGTGTGTCGGCAGTATGAGCAGGCCTGGGTCGCTTTTGGCGACGAGCGCGAACATCACGAAGTTGGCTTCGTGGTCGGCGTCTATTTTGCCGGCGGCAAGCAGGGCGTCGCGGTAGTTCATTGCGGTCGTGCAGCGGTGGTGGCCGTCGGCGATGAATACAGGCACGTTTTTGAGCAGGGCGGCCAATTCGTCGATGGTTCGCCTGTCGGTGATTTTCCAGAGCTTCTGGCCGACGCCCTGAAGTTCGCCTGTCAGGGCCGGCGGAGTTTTTGTGGCGGCGGCGAGCAGTTTCGCGACTTTGCCGCCGGGGTCGTCGTTAAAGCCGAATATCGGCGAGAGCTGCATTTTTGTCAGCTCGGTCAGCCTGAGCCTGTCCGCCTTCGGCCCGGCGAAAGTGTGCTCGTGCGGGATGATGTCATTGCCGAATTTCGTCGCACGCACTCCGCACAGAATGGCCCTTCGTGTGTAGCTTTTTCCGGCCCATGTGTACGACTGGTCGTAGACGTAGATTGCCGGCAAGTCATCCTGCCGGAGCGTGCCGTTCGCCTTCCATGTTTCAAGCGTCGCTGCGGCGGTGCGGTAAACCTCGTCCGGGCCCAGTTCCTTCGGCGGGCAGTGGGGCATGTCGACGGCGACGATGTTGCGGCTGTCGCCTGCGAGCAGATTCCGCTTGTCCTGCTGCGAGAGTATATCGTACGGCGGGGCGATCAGGCTGCTGATGTCACCTGCTGGACCTGCGTTATAAAGCCATCCTCGAAACGGGCGAATATCCATGATGCTCTCCGGTTATACATGCTCGGCGCGATTACTTTTTCAAAGCTTCCTGGAGGGCCAGCACGCTGTAAGATGTAGTCAGCGAGGGAACGTCTTCGCCCCATTTCTCTGCATCGTTTTTCCAGTAGCCGCCTTCTCTTATGCGGGTGTTGAGCGCTTCGATGAGTTCATGTCGCCAGTTATGCTCCACGCCCTTCATATCTACGACGAGCGGATCGCCGTATGCCCGCAGCGCCTTGCTGAGGATGTAGTATGAGAAGTACAGACCGTAAAGCGACTGGTCTTTATCCTTGTCGTCGCTTTTCGGCATGTTCGGATTGCAGTCCAGCCGCCAGTACTGTCTTATCCAGTTGATGGCGTCGACGACACGTGGATCCTTACGGTCGACGTCTGCATAGAGCAGGCTTTTGAGGCCCATGTACGTCACCGAGCCGTAGCTTCGCAGGCCCTTGCCTCCAGGCGCCAGACCAGCCTTCGATTCGCCCATGTTTCTGTCGTTTCTCAGGGCTACGGCGTATATGAACCCGCCGTCGTTGGGGCCTTCGGCGGCCCACGGCGACGGATTGGATTCGCTGCGGTTCTGGCAGCGGGTGATGAATATCAGCGCTTTCTGCATGGCCGGGTCGTCGCCGCCGACTCCGGCATCGTGCATCGCCTGCATCCACATGCCAAGATTGTCGATATCCGGCCGGCCGTGCTGGCCGTAGCTGACGCCGCCTACGAAGGGATGGTCTTCGTCGATCATTTCCTTGTCCTGCGTTTCGGAGCCGGGCAGAATCTGAAGGCTGCGGAGATAGACTATCGCCTTGTCCAGCGCGGGCTTGTATTGCTCGTCGTCATTGGCGGCTGCCAGCGCCATCACGGCGATTGCGGTGGTGTAGTTCTGCTGTGCGGTTTGCGGGTCGTATATGCCGCCATCGGGCTGCTGGTAGCTCAGCAGCAGGTCGAAGCCTTTTTTGACTATCGGCGAATGGGCGCCATAATCGGGATGCTGCACGAGGGCTTTGAGCACCAGGGCGGTAATGGCCGGCTTGTACAGATTCTTGCGGCCCAGGCTCCAGCCGCCGTCTTCCTCGCGTATCGAGAGGAGGTATTTGACGCCGTCGTCGATAAGCCTGTTGGCCATTTCGATATGTGGGGCGTCGACGGGTTCGGCTGCAGTGACGCCGCTCTTTGAAGGCGCAGTCGATGCCTTGTCGGTCTTCTGATCCGGTTTTGCAGCCTTCTGCTCGTCCTGTTTTTCATTTGAGCATGCCAGGGGCGACAGCAGCGACACTGAAACAAGAACCGCAAGTAAGATACGCAGAACTCTCATGATACGTCTCCTTGTGCAGACGAATCTGCTTTTTGTCGTTGTTATTTTAGCGTGCAGCCAATCACTACCATACCAGTTTGCGGCATGGCGAAACAATCATTAGTAGAAGTAGATGCCGCAGCCTGCGGAATTATTTTTTCAGGGATTCCTGAAGAGCCAGCACGCTGTAGCAGGTAGTCAGTACGGGAACGTTTTCGCCGTGCATGGCGTTGTCGTTCTGCCAGTAGCCGCCTTCTTTCATGCTGGTTTTGAGTGTGTCTACAAGTTCGTTTCGCCAATTATGCTCGACGCCTTTCATGTCGACGATGAGCGGATCGCCGTATGCCCGCAGCGCCTTGGTGAGGACGTAGTAGGAGTAGTACAGGCCGCCTTTTTCCATGTCCTTCGGCATGTTCAGGTTGCAGTCCAGCCGCCAGTATTTTCTTATCCAGTTGACGGCGGCGACGACACGGGGGTCTTTGCGGTCGACGTTTGCGTAGAGCAGGCTTTTTATGCCCACGTATGTCATGGCGCCGTAGCTTCGCTTCTCGCCCAAGGCCTTTGCGCCTGCGGGCATTCTGCCGCCGCGTGGTTTGTCCTCGGTGGCTGTGTATACGAACCCGCCGTCATTGGCGCCTTTTGCGGCCCACGCCTGAGGGTTGGATTCGCTGCGGTTCTGGCAGCGATTGACGAAAAGGGCAGCCTTCTGCATGGCCGGGTCGTCGCCGCTGACGCCGGCGTCGTGCATCGCCTGCATCCACATGCCTACATTGCTCAGGTCGGGGCGTCCCTTTTCGCCATAGCCGACGCCGCCCACAAACGGACTGTCTTCGCCGACTGTGCCGTCTTCTGTTTCGGCTCCGGGGGTAATCTGGAGTTTGCGGAGGTAAGCGACGGCCTTCTCCATGGCCGGCTTGTATTGCTCGTCATTGGCGGCTGCAAGGGCCATCACCGCGACAGCAGTGATGTAGTTCTGCTGACCCTTCCCCGGATCGTATATGCCGCCGTCGTCCTGCTGGTAGCTCAGCATTACCTCGAAGCCTTTTTTGACGATAGGCGACGAAACGCCGTATTCCGGGTTCTGCACGAGGGCCTTGAGCACCATGGCGGTTATGGCCGGCGTGAACACGCCTTTTTTCCCCATGCTCCAGCCGCCTTCATCCTCGCGCTGCGAGATGAGATATTTTATCCCCTGGTCGATAAGCTTTTTGGCTTCCGCCGCGTGGGCTGCGTCGATGGGCTCCACGGTTTTGCCCGTTGCCGTAGTGTCGCGTGCAGCCTGCGCGACCGGCGCGTGATCGGTTTGCGTCCGGTCGGTATTTTTCGCCTTCTCCTGGCTGTCCTGCTTTTCATTTGAACATGCCGGCAGCGACAGCAGCGCAGCAGAAACAATAACAGCAAGTAATAAACGGGTGGCTCTCATGAAAACGTCTCCTTGTGCGGATGAATCTGCTTCCCACTGTTTAATAATATACTCGGCTAAGCCGTAAGCAACAATGCTTAAACGGTATTTCCAGAGAGTAGAAATTGGAAGGCGGACCCGTCTTCGTTCCTGAGTGACTACGTCGGGCAAGCTGCAGGAGAGCCGCCATTGTCTCAATTGCGAGCCGGAAATGCTGTTTCAACTTTCGGCTTTCTTCTGCTCTCCTGCCCTGGCTGCACCTGTTGGTCAGCCGGGGGCGCTATTTGTTTCGTTGCATGGTGAAAAAAGTCAGCGCCATGAGCTGGAGCACCACCGCGATGGTGGCCCAAACCTGCGCCGCCGCATTGCTGTCGCTGACCAGTTTCCATAACGCAAGGCCCAGTCCCAGGAAGGCGAACGTCTGGAATATGCCGGCCAGCAGCTTGATGAAGCTGAACTCCTCTATTTCACTGACGCGGGCGACCTGGCGGACGTATCGCAGTATTTCCTTGCGCACCTGGGTGTCGTCCATGTCGTCTTCGCCTGCGGGCTGGCTGGTCTCTGCCGACTCCGTCGGCGCCGCTGCTGCAGATGCAACAGTGACCGGTGCGGGTTTGGGTTCGGTTTTTATCGGCGGGGTCTGGGCGACCGCGGCTGCGGCGACCGCCTGGTTGCTCTGGCGCATGATGACGCGTGCGGCGTCGACCAGGTTCCGTACCGTAAAATCAGCCTGCACGTCCTCGTCTTCACCGGCGGCCTGGCTTTGCTGCTGGCCGGGCACGCGAACGCGGATGGTTCTGCAGCCCGCCCGCTGGCCCGCCTCGATGTCGCGCGGGCCGTCGCCTATCATCCAGCTTTCGGCCAGATCAATGTTCAATTGCTCGGCGGCCTTCAGCAGCATGCCGGGCTGGGGCTTGCGGAGTTCGGATTCCTTGGCGTATTCCTCCACTGTGCCTTCGGGATGGAAGGGGCAGTAGTATATGCCGTCCAGATGCGCACCATGCTCGGCAAGCTGGCGGCGGAGTTCTGCGTGGATTTTTTCCAGGGCGTCTTCGGTAATCAGGCCGCGAGCCACGCCGGACTGGTTTGTCACGACGACTATTTTATAGCCGGCCTGGGCGAGCGACTTTATGGCCAGCTCGACGCCGGGGAGCAGCTTTACGGCATCGGGGTCGCTGATATAGCCGGGGTCTTCGATTATCGTATTGTCTCGGTCAAGAAATATCGCCTTGTTGCCCATAGCTGTTCTCCAGAGATCGACGGCGGCGCCTTTTACCTGTCATGCCTGTCAACGATCCGGTTTATTATTTCCGTTGTGCTCAGACCGTCGACAAGGTCGAGCGTCAGAACCTTGCCGCCGTATTCTTCCACTATTTCGCGTCCGACCACTACCGGCGTCGTGCCGCCCTTGGCCAGTATGTCAGGCTTGAGCAGCTTAAGCAGCGCCTCCGGCGTGTCCTCATCGAATATAGTAACATAATCGACGCATTCGAGCGCGCCGAGCATTTCCGCGCGTTCGTTCTGGCCGATGATGGGTCGGCTGTCGCCCTTGAGACGCTTGACGCTGGCGTCGGAGTTTATCGCGACCACCAGGCACGAGCCAAGCTCTCGCGCCTGCTGCAGGTAGCGCACATGGCCCATGTGCAGAAGGTCGAAGCAGCCGTTCGTGAAAACTATTTTCTCGCCGCGGCTGCGGTGCGATTTGAGTTCGTCGGCCAGCTGCTTGCGGGCGATAACCTTGCCGCTGCGAAGCCCTATCATGCGGCGAAGCTCGTCGTGGATTTCCTGCCTGGTTATCGGCACGACGCCGAATCGCTCCACTTCCAGCCCGCCGGCTATATTGGCCAGCGCGACCGCCTGCTCGAACGGGCAGCCTTCCGCCAGCGCCACGGCGAGCATGGCAAGCACTTCGTCGCCGGCGCCTGTCACGTCATAGACCGACCGCGGACGGGTGGGCAGGTGCTTTCCGACGCCGTCTTTTGTAAGCAGGTATGCGCCGGCCTTATCCAGCGTAACGACGACGGCGTCGGCGTCTGTCACCTGTAGTATCTGCACGGCTGCGCGATTCAGCGAATCGTCGTCCGTAATCTGGATGCCGCTCGCCAGCGCCGCCTCGTAGCGGTTTGGAGTGAGCAGCGTCGCGCCGCGATAGCGTCGGTAGTCCGATATGCAGGCCGGGTCGACAACAACCGGTTTGCCGGCCTTACGGGCGTCGGCGATTATCTCTGGCGTGTTTTCGTTCAGTGAGCCTTTGTTGTAGTCTTCGATGGCCACCACGTCGCAGTTTTTCAACTGGCTGCGAACGGCGGCCCGCAGCGACGCGTGGATTTTCTTGTCTACCGGGTCGATGGTTTCGTCGTCAACGCGCAGCATCTGCTGGGCGTGGCGGTGCTGGGCCAGGCCGACGTAGCGAGTTTTGACGGTCGTGCTTCGCCCGTTGATGCGCACGAGGCTGGAGATGTCGGCGCCCATTCCGGTCAGCAGCGCTTTGAGTTCCTCGCCGCTGCCGTCGGCGCCTATCAGGCCGATGCAGTTGACTTTCGCGCCCAGTCCGAGGACGGCTGCCGCAACGTTGGCCGCTCCGCCGGTGCGGGATTCCGAGCGAACCGCCCGCAGCACCGGCA
>CAZVYJ010000080.1:0-9322 GCA_964631565.1 uncultured Planctomycetaceae bacterium | reverse complement strand
GAGATACGTACTTGGGGAGGCTTAGTGCATAATGTCCTGACGGTCGCGGCTCGTAAGTGGAGATCATTGCTCTTGAATTTTGCATGGCGACTTCCCAGGTCGCCATGCTCGTTGTACGGTAATTATCGCGGCCCGTACAGGCCTCGCTGTTCATTCGGACTTTGTAATTACTTTCCGATGATCTCGTCGGCGATTTTCCGGACCATATCGACGAGTCCCTGGGCGGTTTTCTCGTCGCGGGCCTCGGCGAATATCCGCATAATCGGTTCGGTGTTCGACGCCCTTACGCACAGCCAGCCTTCCGGCAGGTCGATTCTCAGCCCGTCTGCATCGTTGAAGCGGACGCCCTTGCGTGCGGCGAAGAGTTTCCGCGTCCGCTCGGCCACCTTGCCGGCGGCGTCGGCGGGGCAGGGCATTTTGGTTTTCACCAGCACGTAGGCCGGGATTTGCGCAACGAGCCGGCTGACGGTTTTGCCCGTGTCTGCGAGATACTGGAGCATCAGCGCGATTCCGACGAAACTGTCGCGGACCGGCACGACGCGCGGGTCGATTACGCCGCCGTTGCCCTCGCCGCCGAACACGCACTTGTTGGCTTCCATCGCGCCGGCTACGTTCGCCTCGCCGGTCGGCGTGCGGATTACCTCGCAGCCGGCCTTGGCGGCGATGTCGTCTATCATGCGCGACGTCGCCAGATTCGTCGCCACCTTGCCCTTGTAGCGGCTGAGCATGTACGCCGTCGTGAGCGCCAGCGTATATTCCTCGCCGATGAACGTGCCGTTCTCGTCCACCACGACCAGCCTGTCGGCGTCGGGGTCCTGGGCGAATCCGATTGCCGCGCCGCTTTCCGCGACGGTCCGGCAGAGCTGCTGGAGATTCTGCTCTATCGGCTCGGGCGTGTGGGCGAACTCGCCGCTCGGCTCGCCGTTGATGTGGATTACCTGGCAGCCGAGCCTGCCCAGGAGCATCGGCGTTCCGACGCAGCCGGCCCCGTTGATGCTGTCGAGCACGACCTTGAATTTTTTCGACGCGATGGCCGGCGGGTCTATTATTTTGCAGACCGCCTCGATATGCGCGCCGTGGGTTTCGTTGTTCTGCGACATGTTGCCCGGCCGGGCGGCCTTGCGGAATTTGCCGCTCTGCCAGATTTCCTTGAGCCTGGCGGCTTCTTCGACGCTCAGGCCCAGCCCGGTCGGCTGGAGAAACTTGATGCCGTTGTACTGGGCGGGATTGTGCGAGGCGGTGATTATCACGCCGCCGTCTGCTGCGAGCCTGCGGGTCATGAACGCCGCCCCCGGCGTGGACACGACGCCGAGGTCGATAACGCTGACACCTGCGGCGATAAGCCCTGCTGTCACTTCGTCGCGTATCATGGGGCCTGACGGGCGGGTGTCGCGGGCCATCGTTACGGTTTTACCTTCGCCGAGCATCGTACCGAACGCGCTGCCGAAATCGCGGGCGACCTTTTCCGTAAGCGTGCCGCCTATCGTGCCGCGAACGCCGGAAACTCCGACCATCAGCCTGTCCATAGATTCGCTCCTGTTACGGGTGAAACAACCATTATGCGCGACCTGCCGCATTCTGCCAACCCGTTCTGGGCGCATAAAAAAACCGGGGCGGGCTGTTGAGCATTCAGTCCGTCCCGGCTGGTAGTTTAAGCGTTTTCCGTTTTCATGCAGCATTTGGCCGATTAGGCCCTGACTGGCAGGCCCTCCTGGTTCCCTGTCAGACTCTTTTTGCTGCTTTCCGCTGCACGGAACCGAAAAACGCTTTTAGGCAAAGGGCTTTAAACGCGAGTCTTGAAGAAAGCCTTCGTTATTCACTTTTCATTAAATACTAGGCAGCCTGTCTGCCGGTTTTCAAATCGCCGGCGTCTTTTTCGGGCGGAATTATCTGCGTTTTCGCCTGATGACCGCGACTGCGCCGAGGCCCATAAGAAGCATGCTTGCCGGCTCGGGCGTGGGGTTCTGGGCGAAGCTGAAATCCGAGTTTTCCAGGGCGAGGTTGACGTTGATATACAGCCTGCCGCTGTCGAGGCCGGGCGTGTAGGTTTCGCCTGCGGCGACAAGCCCGCCGTCAACGTTCAGCGCCGACGCGTATGATGTGCCCCAGCCGGCCGCAGCGACCCACGTCATGTTCGTGAACGGATTGATGGAGAAATTGCTGCTTTCCGTATCGTTGATATTGAACGCGGCGGCCTGGTCGCCCAGCAGCCAGTGGTAGTCGGTCCAGTCGACGCCCGTGTTGTTTGTTATCGATTCGTCGGTAATCTGGATGATGCTTACGGTCTGGTCGTCCGGCAGTATCTGCTGGAAGATTATCGTAATCGGATCGAATACGCCGCCTTCCGGCGCCTCGACGAACGATTTGGATATCTCGATGCGAACGAAAGAGTCAGTGATTCTGTCCACGACGATGCCGATATTCACGTTGTCAGGTAGCACCGCCTGCCAGCCGGAGTTTGCGTCGCCGTCGTTCAAAGGCACGATGACGTCAGCGGAAGCGATGGAAGCAATGCAGAGCGAGAGGGCGGTGAGAAGAGCTGTTCTTGACGTTTTCATTATCCGTTCCTCCTTTGGGAACCTGTTTTTGTCCGTTTGTCGCCGCCGGTTGAGGTTAGAGCGGTCGGCATGGACTTTTTCGGCATAATTGCGGGCCGTCTTAACTTATCGCCGGAGCACATTCGCCGGCCCGATTTACACTACGGAAGAAAGGTAAAATTCATTTTTGCAGCCGGCTAATGAGACGGATAAATTTCTGCATGTAAGCACTAGGTCGCATGAGAAAGGCCCGTCCATACGGCCGGGCCTTTGCTGTTTTCAGCCGGTTCGGTTATTTTTTCCTGCGGGCCAGCAGGGTTATTCCGCCCAGACCGAGCAGGGCGAGTGTTGCGGGTTCCGGCACGAGCGGATGGTATGCACCGGAAAGGAATACGTCCGTCCCGCCGCCGTGATGATCGCTGCTCTCCCAGTGGAAGAGGATTTTCGTATCGTCACTGTAGGTCGGATCGAACGGGTTGATGCCGGTGAATATCATGTAATCGGCCCAGCCAGAACCGTTTTCGACTACCTGAAGCGACTTTGGGGCCACGCCCGCATCAAGGGCGGAAATCAGCTCACCGCCGGTGTACGACGTGCCTGTGCCGTTCTGCTTGTTTGACGAAATGTCATTGCCCAGCGGGTCGTTGCGGTCGTCGGATGCGGGAGAAAAGGCATTGTAATTGATGAGGATATCAAGCTTGTTAAGCGTGATATCGCCGCTGCCCGACTGTCCGCTCTGGCTGAGGTCAAGGAACAGGACGAGTTCACCGACCGTCGAGCCGCCGTTGCCGTCCGGGAAGTTAAGCCTGTAAAAATCTCTCAACTCGCCGATCGACGTGATATAGCTTTCCGAGGCGGAAGCGGTGCTGCCTGTGGGTATGTCGGTGTTGGCGTTATCGCCGTCAAAGAGTACATTCCCACTCACCTTGTACTGGTTGTCGTTTACGCCACCGCCGTTGACGTTTGTGAAGAGAATGAGGTCCAGGTGCCCGTTGCCGGACTGAATCATGTTATCCGGAACTGCAACTATGTCATCGTTGGTGATAACCGCGCCACCGGCAGTTGAAATTACCAGAGCAAGAACTGCAACTACCCCGACCGTCAGCTTTTTCCGAGCGTTTCTGTAAAGCTCCATTTTTTTATCCTCCTGGCGCGATCAAGCGGGACGCGCCGTTGTTTATTCCTCTCTTCTTCAGTCAATTCTAGGATAAGAATCAGCTATTTTCTTCTTTCGATTACTTTCCTCCATGAATGTTTATTTGCGTCGCCTGCGTCCACAACATCCTTTGCGGACGAGACATACAATCCATCCCGTGCCGGCGAGCAGCAATGTCGCCGGTTCCGGCACCGGACTGGTTACACGTTCTTTCAGATCGAAACTGATCGCGCTGCCTGAACTGGTCAGGTCAACGTCTATCACCAAGTTAGTATTTGGAATGAAGTCGGGCGAACTGCCGTCGCCAAAAAATACATGCCCGCCGCTGGCTAACAGATAATCGCCGCTTATGAAGCTCTTCGATGAGAACGGCGAGACATCCCACCCGGCCGATTCGGCCTGGTTGAAATCGACAGAACCCGTCGGCGAGAGCAGCCACTCGTAGTTGCTCCAGTTCAATCCGGTGTTGTTGTAAATATTTTCCGACCGGATGATTATCCGGCTGACAGTGTTCGCGTCGCTTTGCGACTGATTGAAGATGAACTTGGCTACTGGGAATTCGACATCGCCGCCATCCTGTTCGTAACCATTGTATTTGCTGGTCAATGTTATGGTTACGGTTTTTACGGCGGATGTGAGGTCCACCTCGATGCTGTCTATGCTGAAAGCGGCGCCGACGGCGGAAACCGTCCAGCCGGAATCTTCGGAATCAGCATCGATGAGACTTATCGGGGCGGCAGCGGCATAAGAAGCCAGCAAAGTCAGGCTGGCTGAGCATACAGCGAGCAGCTTGAGCATTTTTTTCTCCTGTTCTCTTTCTGCCTCCGTGCATCAGCGCGCTGAGCGTGCGCGGCCAATCTAATCTGAAAAATCTTAGGTTCGAGCAGACTCCTTTCGCACAAACCTTACCGTGGCACCAATGCAGCACAACCGCAAAACCAGAAAAAGAAATTTGAGCAAGATGTGGAGCCGCGAGCGTACGCCCTACATCCGAGATGCCAATTATATATTACTTTGCGAATTTAACAAGATTTAAACCGAATCTCAATCACTGTTTTTGAAAGCAGTTAAAGGCGAATAATCCCAAAAATCGGTTATAACGACCTTCATTCCTTTGGAGCCGAAACCGCCTGTTGTGGGCCGGATTGCCGTCGTTGGCCGGCTTTCCGGCTAAATCATGGGCGCATCAAATTGGTGGTTCAGGTTTAGCATCTTTATGCAACGGCAGAGAGTAGAAAGTGGAGAGGAGACGGCGGAGAGCAATCCGGCAGCAGTCAAGCGACTTGACACTCATGATGGCTCTGCCGCCTTTCTGCTCTCTACTTTCTACTGCTCTCCTCTCTATTGAAAAGACCCGCCGAAGCGGGCCTTTTCAATACGCCCGAGAGGACTCGAACCTCCAACCCTCGGTTCCGAAGACCGATGCTCTGTCCAATTGAGCTACAGGCGCAGATTAAAACGGAACTTTGTCGACTTTTTCGACTTGTTAGAAACTTTATCGTCCGCCGCCGCAGGCGTCAAGAAAGCAGTAAACAGGGAAATTCGAAATCCGAAGCGTGAAATCCGAAACAAATCCTAAATTCAAAATTATAAATTCAAAACAGTTACGAATTGCGGGATTTTCAGGCATCGACAGCCGGCGAAAGCAGTTGTTTCGATCATTCGAATTTGGAATTTGCTTCGATACCGTTGCGTGGCGGTTCCCGGCGACCGCCTTGACCTGTCTAAGCAATCCACTTTCGCCGGATGTTCCGCAGGCTCAGTGCGAAAAGGACCGCGCAGAACGCCGCCAGCAGGCCGAAGTCCAGCGGAAGCGGCAGGTGCGGCGAGCGGTGGATCGAGCCGTGCAGCACATCGGACCCGTAGGTCAGAGGCATCGCGTAGCTCAGCGGGCGAAGCCAAATCGGCAGCTGTTCGATGGGGAAGAACAGGCCGCACAGGAACAGCATCGGAAAACGGAAGAAGTTCGAGAACGTCTGGGCCTCGAAGACCTCGCTGACCGACACCGCGATGAACAGGCCCAGGAACGTCGAACTGACTGCGATAAGCACGATGGCTGGGACGAGTGTCGCCCAGTTGACCGCTGAGAAGTCCATCATGAATGCGGCAAAGACGACCGGCACGAAGGCGTTGGCGATGCCGAACAGGATCGCGCCGCCGGTCTTGGCGAGCATCAGGAGTTCCAGCGGAATCGGCGCGAGCAGCAGCCGCTCGAAGGAACGGCCCTTCTTCTCGAACGTCACCGTCACCGCCAGCAGACTGGTCGTGCCGAACAGCACAGACACGGCGATTACGCCCGGCAGCAGCGCGGGCACGCTGTCCAGTCCAGCCCCGGAGCGGATGAAGAACATCCCCGTCCACGCCAGGGGGAAGATCAGGCCCCAGCTGATGTTGGGCGGCTTGAGGTAATAGGCGCGGAAGTCCTTGGCCAGGATATTCCAGAATGCGATCCACGCCTTCATGCGCCGCCTGCCTTTCCGGACTTCTCCTTCTCCTGCTTCATCGCACCTGCTTCGATGCCGGTGATCTCGACGAAGACGTCTTCCAGCGATGGCTGAATCTTGCGGGCCTCGAACACCTCCGCGCCGCGATCCTCCAGCAGCCGCACCAGTGGCCCCACGCGGACCGGCTCGGGCGACTCGACGCGAATCTGGCCGGCGGAGACGGCCTGGCAGTAAAGATTTGGCCATTCGGCGATAATCGCATCGCAGAGATTGGTCGCACCCGTGGAAACGGCGAACTGCACCACATGGCGTCCATCCGTGCGGCGCATCAAGTCTTCGAGCGTGTCGATACGGACTAACCGGCCCTTGACGATGAAGGCGATGCGTTCGCAAAGTCTCTGGGCCTCTTCGATGTAGTGCGTGGTCAGGAAGATCGTCATCCCGGCTGCGTTCAGGTCGGCGATGAGCTGGCGAATCTGGCGGGCGCTGGCTACGTCGATGCCGGTGGTCGGCTCGTCCATGAACAGGATCGGCGGCGAGTGGATGATTCCGGCCGCGATGGTGAGTTTGCGCTTCATGCCCTTGGAGTAGCCGCCGAACTTGCGGTTGGCCGCTTTGGCCAGGTCGAAGCGATCCAGCAGTTCCCTGGTGCGGGCCTCTCGGTCGCGTTTGCTCATGCCGTAGAGCGCCCCGCAGAAGCAGAGATTGTCGAAACCCGTCAATTCGGGGTACAGGTTGCTCTCGTCCGGCACGACGCCCATCAGGTGCTGGGCGGCCTTGGGGTTTTTCGAGCAGTCGATACCGCCGATGCGGATCGTGCCCTCGTCCGGGCGGGCCAGGCCGATGAGTATGTTGATCGTCGTGCTCTTTCCCGCGCCGTTGGGACCGAGAAAGCCGAATAACTCGCCTTCCCGCACGTCGAAGTCGATGCCCGCAACGGCCTGCACGTCGCCGAATCGCTTGGCAAGACCCCTAACCTCGATGATCGCCTCAGCCATGGAGAACTACTTGCCTTTCGCCGATGTTGTGCAGGGATGCTTCTTCGTGTCGCCGTGGCATTTACGGACCTGCTCCGGCGAGCAGTCGGCGGGCTTGCCTTTTAGTTCTTTCGGCCTCTGACAGCCTTTCTTTTTGTCATTGCAGCACATTTTGATGTTCCTTTAGAGTCTGTGCAGACCCCGTGGGTCAGGTCCAGCAGCTTGTCTATCTCTTCCCGCCATGCGGCGAGGGTGTTCTCATTCAGGCGGTAGTGGACGAAGTAGCCGCGTTTCTCGTCGATCACCAGGCCGGCATCCCGCATGATGCGCAGATGCTGCGAGACGGCGCCCTGCGTTACGTCCAGCCGGGCGGCCAGGGCGTTGACGCACAGCGTCCGGCCCTTGAGAAGCCGAACAATGCGCACTCGCGTGTCCACCGACATCACCTTCAGCAGCTTCGCCAGTTTTCCTGATTCAAGCATTTTAGTTTCCGCTAATAAGCTATTATAATGGGCGACAAAAATCAAGCGGTTTCGGCCTGAACTGCAGAGAAGCGTCGCCGCGGGCGCCGGTCGACTATTAAACATTGTAGCCGTACTTCTTCCAGTCCTTGCGGGCCCTGGCCATCGCCTTTGCTGACGGCGTTATCTTGCCTTCAATGCTTGCCCACGGGTCGCCTTTTTTATGCCTGTCTGGGTAGAAGCCCCACTCGTCATTCCTGACCTTGTCGCGGGCCGCCTTGCTGCGGAAATCGGGTATGTCGAACGTATTGCTGTCGTTCAGGGCCGAGCGGTATGCCAGTATGCCCACGGCCGACATCGCCACGCCGCGGTAGACGTTCAGGTATGGCTGCTCGCCGGTGCGGATGGCCTCGGCGAAATTGTAGTTCATGAAATAATCTCCGCCGCCGTGGCCTGACTGCATCGCGCGCCGATGTTTCTGCGGCAGCGTGGGGGTGAATATCTGCTCGACCGGCTCGGTCGGGCCTTCGAACTGCTCGCGGCGCAGGCGGACCATCTGCATGTCGCCGTGGCGGAGGTTTTCCATCTGCCCGCGAGTGCCGTGTATCCGCACCCAGTTGCCGTGCCCGCGCATCACGCACTGTAGCGTTTTCACGATCGCGCCGTTGTCCATGCGGAGTGCGATCATCGAGGCCGTGTCGCCCGTCCGGGCCGTTTCCTGCCACATCGGGTCGTCCCTGAATCGCGGGATGACGAAACCGTTGACCTTCTTCGGCATCGTGTCGGTTATGTACATCACCGGCCCGAGTGAATGGGTGTTGTAATAGGTCGCCGGCAGCCAGTTGCGCCAATGATTGATGCCGGGCGAAAGACAGTTGAACGTCTCGCCGGCCATCGGGTGGACGTATTCTCCCTCGCCGTACATGAACTCGCCGATTTTGCCGGCCTGGTATATCTTCTTCATTTCCTGGTTGAAGAGCATGTACGGGTAGTTTTCGGCGAACATGTAAATGCGGCGGCTCTTCTCGACGGCCTCCACCAGCCGAACGCCTTCGCCGAGCGTGTAGCACGCGGTCGTCTCTGACATGACGTGCATGCCGGCCGCCAGCGCCTTGATGGCGAACGGGGCATGTTCGTGGAAAAAGTTCGCCAGCACCACGGCGTCCATGTCGTGCTCGAGGAATTTATCGTAGTCGGTATAAACAGCAACCTTCATCCGCGTCTCTGCCTGCTTGAGGCGGTTCTCGTCGCGGTCGCAGATGGCCACGAGTTCCAGGCCGGTGTGCTTGCCGGCTCCGACGGCGAAAGACATTCCCCTTGAAGCGCCGAGCACGCCTATGCGAATGGCCTTGTGCTTAGACATCGCCAGCTCCTTTGGAAACGGTTTTATATGGTGATTTATCGCGTGAATTCTACAAGGCGTCGGCCGGCTTGCCAGCAGGAACTGTGAAAATCGCGTTTTTTCGCGCTTTTTCGCATTTGGCGTGACTTTTACCGCAATGCAGCCGGCCAGGTTTTGTCTGAAAACTCAGAAAAACTTTATCTCGAGGGTGGCACGGCCCCTCAGGGGCCGTGCCACCCGTTCTTAAGTTTTCAGACAGAGCCTAGTAGAACCATTGGGCGGAGTACCATCCGCCGCCTATCGTCCGGGCGTGGATTTGTGACCTTGTGTGAATTTCGGTGTGCCCGTCGCTGTAGGACTTTATGCGCTTTGCCCATCTTACCCATTGCGCCAAAAAGAGTTCGC
>CAZVYJ010000079.1:0-9873 GCA_964631565.1 uncultured Planctomycetaceae bacterium | reverse complement strand
TCGCAAGAGATACGTACTTGGGGAGGCTTAGTGCATAATGTCCGGAAGTGAGCGGTCATTCCACGCCCTGCATCCAGCGGACCGCTCCCTGACGGTCGCAGCTCATCTTATTCCCAAGGCTCACTTTTCAGTTTTTCGCAAGCTCGCTTCTGACTTTGCTGCGAAGCGTCGTTTTTACGTAGCTTTCCAGCTGGTCGCCGGGGCATTTCGTATGTGCGTTCGGGGCGTCGCAGTGCCCGATTATGCAATCCGGCGGAATTCTGTATTTCTTCGCCAGGTAAATAACCAGTTCGTCCATCGACGCAAGCTGTTTCGCCGACGGCATCCTGCCGCAGAAATCGCCGACAAGGCAGATTCCAATACCGTAGTTGTTATACTCATTGTTCGGCGTCTGGCCGCAATGAGCGCCCCATTTCTGCTTCACCCATCGCGGGCCGACTTCCACCTTGCCGTTGCTGCCGCCGTTGCCGTTGGTTATCACGAAATGGTAGCCCAGCTCGTCCCAGCCCCGCTTTTCACGATGCTCCTTGTCAAATTCCATCGCATTGCCTTTGTCGGTCGCGCTGTGGTGGATGACTATATACCGCCACTTCCGCGTAGGGGGGGCGTCCCATTCAGGATGCGAGTCGGTCGAAGGCGTGTAATTTCTGGCTGGGGCAACAACAGGCTGCGGCGGCGGACTGTGTAAATCCAGCGTGTGGTCAGGAAGCGCCACAAGAGGCTGCCTGGATGTCGTGTCGCAACCGGCCGAGACAAACGCAAGAACCGTCGTCACCAAAAGCAAAATCCCCAGTCTGCTGTACCGCATCGATTCTCTCCATGCCGTCCCTGTGGAACGGCGGCTAATAAATTAATCGCCGGCCTGCCCGGTTGCCAGACTTTCTTTGAACTCCGCAAACGATTCGAAACGCCTCATCATTCCGGGCGGAACGCGTAATTTTTCAATGTCGTCCGGTGTCGGGCTGTACTTGCCGACAAAGCGAGTGGGAATCCTGTCCCTGGCCGCCAGCACGGCCAGCTCCATATTGCCGGTAATGAAAACGGGGCACGAATCGTCATTCTTGCTGCGTTTCAGCATGTTCCGGGCCCGCCAGAGTGTTCTCAGCGGTTCAAACAACTTCGGATTATCCGCGCACAGGACCGGAACATCGAATCGCAATTCCGCCGCGGACCGGACAGCTGACCTGTAATTTCCGATTTTCTCGCACAGCGCCAGCGCGACACTGCCCTGCCGGCTGAGCCTGGCCAGGCATTCTTCAAAGTCGGCATTGCCTTCCTGCCGTGCCTCGACGGCCAGGCGAAGGTCTATAAGAAAAACTTCCCGGTAGACAGGAATAATATACAGATTGCCTGTCCGTCTCTGGAATGCAAACGGGCCGTAGGGAACTCCGCGAATCTCAACCACCTTTTGGCCGATTTCGCTGCGCGAGGCGGAAAAATTGAACCCGCGATCCGTGAACTTGTAATCGCTGGTATCCCAGACAGTGATACCCAGCGGCGGAAACATGTTATCCAGTTCGCGACTGCAATAGCCCTTCAACGAGGTGCGATCAGTCGGGTTTTCGCGACAGAGTCCATCCGGAATCACCACATCCCAGTCTGTTTCGGTAGTGGCGGCTGCACCCATAAGGCATGAAAGCGCAACGGCCACCATAGTGGCAACCGTCAGCGTCAGCAGTGTCCACCTGCAGAGAAACCCCATACCTTCCCTGGTATTTTCATTCACAGCAAGCCGGCCTTTCCTTACAGGAGTATATCGACCGGATTACGTCAATGACATGAGCCGGCGTATGCGGTCTTTTATTGGCGGATGTGTGTCGAAGATGCTGCTCGACCGGTCCTCAAACTTTTTTATCGGGTGCACTATGTACAGGGGGGCCGTGGCCCGGCTGGCCACCTCGAGCACTTCCTGGTCATTGGCAAGCTTGGCAAGGGCATTGGCAAGCCCTTCGGGGTTGCGGGTAAGCTCCACGCTGCCGGCATCGGCGAGGTACTCGCGCTGGCGTGAGAGCGACATCTGGATGATGCGGGCGAGAATCGGCGTGATAATGGCCATCAGCAGGGCCAGCACCAGCAGAATAGCCTGGGCGGCTCCCCCGCCCTGGCTGCTGCTCCTGCTGCGGCTCCTCCGGCCGCCGCCAAACCACAGGCTCCGCAGGAATATGTCGCAAAGCATCACGACCACGCCGACCATGACGGCAATGAGCGTGGCATACAGTATGTCGTAATGACGAACGTGGCTGAGTTCGTGCGCCATGACGCCCTGCAGTTCGTCACGGTTAAGTTTCTGTCGCAGGCCGACGGTTATCGCCACCGAGGCATTTTTAGGATTCCGACCTGTGGCGAAGGCGTTCATGGCAGTGTCGTTTATGAGGTAAATCTTCGGCATGGGAATGCCGGCTGCCAGGCAAAGCTCATCGACCACGTTGAAAAGCTGCGGGTCGTCGGCCTTCTGTATCTGTCGGGCCTGGCTGAGTCCCAGCAGCACGGACGAGCCGCCGTAGTAGCTCCCCAGCGTCAGAAAAAACGCCACGATGCCGGCTATCACGGCCACCACCACGCCGGAATATGTGCTTCCGCCGCCCCATGCCATCCCGATAAGCAGGCCGAGCACGATGAAAAGCAGCATGAACACGGCGATCAGCACAAAACTGTTGCGCCTGTTCTTCGCGATAAGTGTGTGAAAAGTCTCAACAGCCATCTGAAACTCAATTCATCCAATCAGTAAACCCGCGGCGGCCGATTCCAACTCTAAAAACTGACTTTCGGAGCTTCCTTGGCGGCCGGTTCTTCAAGCTCGAAGTAATCCCGCCTCTGGAAGCCGAACATGTTCGCGAGAATATTGTTCGGAAACTTCTCGCGGGCGGTGTTGTAAACGGCGGCCGAATCGTTGTAGTGCTGTCGGGCGAAGGCAATCTTGTTTTCCGTGCTGACAAGCTCTTCCTGGAGCTGGGCGAAGTTTTCGTTCGCCTTCAGGTTCGGATAGCTTTCCGACAATGCGAAAAGCTGCCTCAGCGCGCCGGACAGGAAATTTTCCGCCTCGGCCTGCTGCTTTACGCCGCTGGCGTCGATTGCCTGCTGACGGGCTTTAATGACCCGTTCAAGCGTTTCGCGTTCGTGTGCTGCGTAGCCTTTAACCGTCTCGACGATGTTTGGAATCAGGTCGTAGCGTCGCTTCAACTGGACATCTATCTGGCTCCACGCCTCATCGCAGCGGATGCGCTTCTGCACCAGTCCGTTATAAATCGCGATTAACGCCACTATGACAAGAATCACTACAGCTATGAGAATATACACAAGCGTCATAATTCAGTCCCTTTCGCTTAGCGGCTTAAAATTTCAAACAAATACAGCGCCCCTTTTCGTCATATGAGCCTACCTGCCGTCGGCGGCGAGTGCAAGGCCATTGCGGCATTCGTCTGAAACAAACATTAAACCTGTTTTGGGATTGCCAACGACCTGTCGCGGTTATAATACTATTCTTGCATAAACGGGTGACACGTGGATTCATTCACACTCGACAAAATAGAGTTCGACGCCGTCCGGAAAATTCTCGCCGGCTTTTGCAGCTGTTCCCTCGGCAAAGCCCTGGCGGCACGGATAGGTCCGTCTCGTAATCCTGAAGTCATCCGCCACTGGCTGCTTGAGGTCAGTCAGATGGTCCAGGCAATTCGCGACACTGGTCTGCCGCCGATGGCCGGCGCTACCGACATATCCGACCCGCTCAGCCGGGCCAAACCCGGCGGCAACGCGACCAGCGACGACTTCTCGGTAATCGCGTCGGCGCTCGAAGCTGTAACCAATGTCAGTAATTATATGGCCTCGCTCCCCGAGGAACTCGACACGCTGCACGCGATGAGAAACAACCTCGCCTCGTTCGAGCGGGAAATCGAAGCCATCCGCGCGATAGTCGACGCCGACGGAAGCATTCGCGACGACGCATCGCCGAAGCTTGCGGAGCTGCGGCGGGAGATGCTCAGCACGGCCCAGCAGATTCATGACGTCATTTACGGCTACCTGCGTCAGCCGGAGGTCGCCAAGCTGCTCCAGAACGCCACGGTCACGCTTCACGGCGACCGCTACGTTCTGCCGGTGAAGTCGGAGAACCGCGGCCGGCTGCCCGGCGTGGTCCATCGCGCGTCCAACACAGGCGCGACGGTCTTCGTCGAGCCGAACGCCAGCGTTGAGCTGAACAACCGCCTCGCCGATTTCGCCGACGACGAGCGCCGCGAAATCCAGAGGCTGCTGAACGACCTGAGCGTGAAAATCGCTGCCCGCGAGAAAGACATCGCATCCTCCATGCGAATGCTGGGGCACATCGACCTGCTGTCGGCGAAGGCACAGTATTCATATCAGTTCGATATGACCTGCCCGGAGCTTACCGAGCACGGTGCGATAGTGCTCCACGAAGCCCGCCACCCCCTGCTCGTCGAACAGGCGTGGCGCCAGGCCAAAGCCGGCGTACCGGCCGACCAGCAGCACCAGGTCGTGCCGATAGACGTCCGCCTCGGCAGCGATTTCGATATTCTCGTCATCACCGGGTCGAACACCGGCGGCAAAACGGTAACGCTCAAAACCGTCGCCCTGCTGGCCATCATGGCCCAGTCGGGCATGCATATTCCGGCCCAGCGAGGCGCGAAGCTGCCGGTGTTCCGCAACATTTACATCGATATCGGCGATGAGCAGTCGCTTCAGCAGTCGCTGAGTACGTTCGGCGCGCACATAAAACGCATAAAATACATTCTGCAGAAGGTCGACAAGTCCAGCCTTGTGCTGCTGGACGAACTTGGAGCCGGCACCGACCCGGACGAAGGCGGCGCAATCGGCCAGGCTGTGCTGGACGAGCTGCGGCGGATCGGCTGCCTCAGCATGGTCACGACGCACCTGAGCGTGCTGAAGGCTTACGCGCTTAACCACGAACGTGTGGACAACGCGTCGGTCGAGTTCGACACGGTAACGCTGCGCCCAACCTATCACCTGCACATCGGCACGCCCGGCGAAAGCCACGCCATAACCGTCGCGCAGAAACTCGGCATGGGAAAGAGGCTGATATCGTCGGCCCGGAAGCATCTGGGTTCGCAGGGCGAACAGTTCCGCCGTGCGATGAAGGCGACCAGCGCGGCAAGGCAGTCGGCCGAGACCGCCCGCAACAACGCCCACAAGGCTGAACTCGCCGCCGAGACGCAGCAGGAGATGTACCAGGCGAAGCTGGCCGACCTGCACCGACTGAAGGACGAGTTCGAGCTCTGGCTGGCCCGGCTGACCGAACTAAAGAGCGGCGACGAGGTGTTCGTCCCGTCGCTGAACCGCAAGGCCAAACTGGTCAGGCTGGAACTGCACAGGCAGATTGCGCTGGTGGACTCCGCCAGCATCCAGCTTGAAGTGCCGCTGAGCGACCTGATGCCCGACTTCGGCCACGTGAGCGTGCGTGAGGAGCTTTCGTCGCTGCGCAGGGACATTCTGGACGAAGCCAGGCGAACCCAGGCCGCCTGCGAGGACGCCAACAGAATCCGTGAAGAATATCACCGCAGCATGACCCAGCAGAAAGAACGCGCCAGGCAGTTCGACTCGTGGCTGTCCGCAATAGGCCGGATGAAAGTCGGCGACGATGTGCCCATCGCCCGCAAGCCCGGCATCGGCAAACTTGTCAGCGTGGACATGCCGGCAATGAAGGTCGTCGTTAAAACAAACAACGGAGACCTGGAGCTTTCGCTGCAGGACCTGTTCCCGCAGACCGGGCCGTTCGCCAGGCCGGTGCACAACAGGCCGTCCAAATCACACAAGCACAGCAGGCCGCAGCCGTCCCAGCCGCCGCGACCTGTGCCTCATCGCAAACTTTCAGCCGGGCAAGCCGAGGCGAACATGAAGGCCGTCATGGCTGTTTCGCCGGGCGAGAAGGTTTTTGTCGTACCCTTCAACAAGCAGGCGACCCTTATACGGTTTCAGGAAGGCAAAAACGTCGCCGTCGTCCAGTCGGGCATATTCGAGCTGGAAATTCCGCTGACCGACCTCGAGCCGGTAAGCAAAAACTGAGCGGTCTTTCTCTTCTGAAAACCCCTGTTCTACGTTTTGACCGTGTCGAACATCACGGCAGCAATCGGCCCGAACACAAGCATGGGCAGCGATGCGGAAAGCGTAGGCGGCATTTCAACCGCGCGGCAAACCTGTATGAACGCATAAAACGCGCCGACCATCAGCAGACACATGGCAGCCGACGCCTTGAGATTGCGCTCTCTCGACAGTATGAACGGCAGTCCGAGCAGCAGCATAATCAGGTTGTTGATTGGGTCTGCAATGCGAATATGCTGGGTAAGGTTCGCCGTCTCAATATCGGTTACACGCTTAAGCTGTTTCAGACGGCTTATGTCGGCCGACGACATGTAATACATCCAGCGGCTGTTCTGACGAAGCCTGAGATCCTCCGCCGTCATGTCCGACGGATAGAACATCGCCCCGCCGTCAAGCTCCCAATGGTCCGGATAATCATTATTGCCTTTATCTTTTTTGGGCACCCACGTGGCGGAATCGGCGTAAAAAATGCCCATGACGATTTCTTCGCCATCTTCCGTCTTGTGGACGAAAGTAAACCTTGGTTTTTCCAGCCTGGGAATTCTCGGCTTGTTTTCGATTTCAGGTCCGAACTCGATTTTTTCGGCCTCTATCGTCATGCCGTAAACCGGGTCTTCGACATGCAGATTCGCAACCGTTCCCCATTTCTGGAGATTTCTTACAGCCTCATCGTCGCCGGCGAACTTATCGTAAATCATCTGAAGAATATCTTCCGGCCTCAGCGATGAATAGACATACACCGGCCAGACCGCCTTGGGGTCTATGACTTCCTTGCCGTCGGCATCTTTCGGCCAGACGGGCTCCTGGGCGCCGGGTATGGTGGGCCAGGCGACCTCGGTAGTGGGTTTCAACTGGCACCGCTGCAGCGACCAGCCTTTGCGGCCGTCGAGCGTGAAAGGTCTGGCCTCCTTTGCGGTGGCCCAGCCCAGTGCGTTGTAATTTTTGTCGCGGAGTATGATTACGGGAGTCTCCATAATCTCCTCCCTCGGCCAGAATCTCTGCGAATACCACGGTGCGCCGGTATTATCGGTCTGGAAACGAATCGCGAAATCGCTGGCGCCGGGCTGGTCGTCGCGGTCGCGAACGAGTTTCTCGGCGAAGTGCGGTATCATCACTTCCTGGTCCAGGATAACCAGTCCGCCCATAAGCATGGCGCACAGGATAATCGGCCAGGCGACCCGGTGCAGGCTGACGCCCGATGCAAGCATTGCCGTAAGCTCGTTGGTGTGGTTCATCATCGCCAGCGAGAAGGCGGCCGCCGCAACTATTATGATGCCGCCCAGCTCCACGAAATACACCATGGACTGATGCCCGTAATAGCTGACTATGAGGGCGATTTTGTCCATGAACGGTTCTTCGGTTTTTGCGAACTCATCGATGTTCACAAACAAATCGACGATGACTCGCAGCGACATTAGTACGACAAACCACATCATCGCCGAGATGAGAAAGTTGCGAACGATATATCTGTCCAGCATTTTCATGGTCGTACCGTTATTGCCTCGTCAGTCGCCAGTGCACGCAAACAGTCGCAATCGCCAGGCCCAGAATGCCCAGCCATATCACCGACACGCCGGCCAGTTCCGAAACCTGGGGATGGCCTATCATCTGCTTGCCCATCAGGAGCAGAATAATAGTGATAAGCAGAGGAGCCATCGACAGCGTAAAGGCGCTGAGCAGCTGGCCGCCGCGGAATATCATGCCAAGCCCCGCTCCTATCGCGACCAGCAGGAAGAAACTCACTCCATAGCCGGCGCGGATATGCATTTCAGCTTTTATTTTTCGGAGCAGCCTGGGAACGTCACGTTCCTTCAGATTGTCGATGCTCTTGAGAATCTCCGGGTTCTGCGTAAGTTCTCCCGGATTCTTCCAGATGGTGGCAAGCTCCATGCTTTTAGCCCGTTTGGCGACGTTTTCAGGCATGTCAGCGTTTCCCACCGCATACGACGACCGCCGCAGAACGGATTTGTCCTCCGCCTTAACCATCTTGAGCTTCTCAAGATATATCGTGACAATGTGATTGTTCGACGCCACCGACCAGCTGGCGACCACTTTGCCGCGGTCCGAGGTGTATGTCTTTTCCAGCTTGTCGCCGTTCCACTCTTCCACCTTGATTACAGGCGCATTTTTATCTTCATCGCCTTCTGCCGGCAGCAGGTCCACCTGCCCCCGCTCCTTTACATTCACGACTGCACGCGGAGCGGTGATAACATAACGCTTGTCGAGGTAGACCAGTTTTTTGTAAGGCCGGCCGGCGTTGATTTCCGCCGCAAGTTCGCAGCAGAGCATGTCGTGGGCTATGCGATTGGAAATCGAATCGAGCTGCCGCTTGATTGTCGGATCCTTTGTGGGGTCGCGCTGAGTGTTCAGCAGTTCCGTCCAGTCGTACCACGACGGGTTTTCCTTGACCGGGCTGGGCAGTTTCAGCTCGAAAGGCTGGCCCGACTCGCCAAACACGCTGTGCTCGCTTGTGGACAGGAAATCGGGATGGGCCAGGCGGACTATCGCGTAAGTGTCGCCGGCGGATTTCTTGAAATTCAGGAAGGCGACCGGGGCCATGCACATTTTAATGTCGTTGGGGTCCTTGGTGTCGCCGACCACCACGCCGTACAGCTTGTCTTCCGGCTCGACCCGCTCGGCGTGGAGTATGTAACGGTTCTCAAACTTGACGTAGCTCTGCGTACGAAGCTGCTGGAACACGATGCCCTTGATATTGTCCTTTACCGAGCGTTCCGCCGTTTCGGCAAGCCGGGGTGTGACAAAGTTCATCAGCAGCAGGGTTATTACAGTGACAATCCCGCCCAGTATGAACGCCGGCTTGACCAGCCCCAGCGTTCCTATCCCGCTGGCCCGACAGGCCATCAGCTCGTTGTCCTGGCTGAACCGACCGTAAACGATGGTCGCCGCGAACAGGGCCGCCACGGGCAGCGTAAGGGTTATCATCATGGGCAGCGTGCAGCCGATAAGCACTACAACCTGCGATGCCTCAGCAACGCCCTGTTTGCGCAGGGGTTCGATAACCGCGAACACCGTCATCACAAGGGTGAACGCAACCAGCGAAAGGGACATCACCCTTAACAGTTCGCGTGAAATATGCAAATGAAGCGTTTTTAACAAATCACCGTCTCCGCTAAGCCTGCAAAGCAACCGCCTTCGACCGCCTTGTACGGGAAGAACACTGTACTATCTGGCCGCCCCCGCGTCCATGCCCTTTCGGCCAGACCGGCAACAGTATAGTTCAGAAACAGTCAGGGTATACCATTGGAAATGCAGCTTCAAGGGAAGATGAGAGAGACATAAAAAAACAAGAAATTCAGGCGTTCACGAAGATAACCGGCCGATCGGAGCATTCGCCCAGGCGGGCATGGCGAACATAGCATCCCGCAGCCGCCCGCAGCCGGCCCCTCATACATAATCGCGAGGCGCGACACTGCACGCGTACATAAATGCCGCCGGCGGCCGGGCGGCTCTCAGCGACAGGACGCGGGCGAACAGCGATGCCTCGCTTGCCGGCAACTACGATGTCGTGGCGATTCTCCAAACACCGCCTCACGTTCTTCCAGACACAGACATTTCCGCCCGTCCTGGGTTTCCGGGCCGTGAATGGAAGCCTGTTTCGCCGCCGTGCCTCATGTGGCGGCAGCGATACAATGCGGCGGTTCCCTCCTCCGCGAAATGCGTCCGGCCGGGGCCGAACTGTTATAAAATCATTTTAAGCCAGACCCCAAAATTCGTCAATATGCCCAACATCTGACTCATCCCCAGTTTTCATGGCTGAGTTCCTTTCGGAGTTCCCGCATGAGT
>CAZVYJ010000078.1:0-11225 GCA_964631565.1 uncultured Planctomycetaceae bacterium | reverse complement strand
GTATCCCATGACAGGCCCTGGTTGGGCGCGTACTTGTTCCATGTCGGCGGGTCATCTGCGAAGTCTATCTCACGAATGCAGCGGCCGAGTTCGACCGTGCAATCTTCGCTGGCGGTAATGCGAATCTCGGATGTGCCGCGGACCGCCACGTCCGCAAGTCCGCGCGGCGGGGAATCGGCGATGCTCAGTATCGCGTAGCCTGCGCTCCGCAGTTCGTCCGTGCCGTTGTTGGCCAGAGTTTCGCCGACCCACGCATCGTCCGGCAGCAGAGAGAGCAGCCCGGCTGTAAAATAAATCGGCACCCGCAAGTGTCCTCGCCTCAGGTGTTCGATTCCCCAGCGCATCTCGTTCATATGAATCGTGCGAATGTACGTGCTTGCATCCAGTGCCGGGTCGGTCCAGCCGGATGTGCCGTTCATCCTGGCGAAAAAGTTGACCTCGCCGGCCTCCGGCGCTGCGGTAATAATCCGCTTGTCTTCGTCGCTGTCGGCTTCCGGCCAGAGCCAATGCATATCTGCCGGAGTGGGCGGGTTGCCGCCAAGGCCTGCAAAGTTATTGATGATATAATCGAATTCCGGCCGCAGCGCGCGGTAAGGCGGCGGGCTGTGGGAAGCGATGGGCTGGCGGCCGATATATTCGTCAGGCTCGAACAAGCCGGAATAATCATGCTCGCCGAAAAACAGAATCCGACGCCTACGATTGAGCGCTTCGGCTATTTCGCGGAAATCGTCGTCGCAGGCGTAGTCTGTGGCCGTGACACGTTTCGGGTCTCCGCTGCCGTTCGTCCACCCCATGAAGCTAATCCTTATAAATCGCGTTGGTGGGCCTGTCGCACCAGTATTCGCCGTCAACTTCAGTGACCAGGACAACCTGGTCTATCTTCAGGGCCGATGTGCTGCCCGGCCCGCAGCGCTGGGCCATGTTGTAGACGGTGATTGCCTCGGCGTCGGTCTTGTCGCCAAGCGCACCGCTGGCAACGACGGTCTGTTCAATTGCCTCGTACACGCCGGAGCCGGCAACAGATGTGATCCTTGCGGGGAAACTCCCCGGCCCTGCCGGCGTGGCGAGCTTGACCACAGCCCACTTAAGGCCGGTGCCGGACTCTTTCCACAGGATGCGGGCGGAGCCGCGGCCGGCGGCCGCCAGCCTGGAGCAATCGCCGCCTGTTATCTCGGCGTAGGTATAGGAAGCGTCGCCCACGTCAACTTTGGCGATGCACACGCCGTCAAGGCAAGCTTGTGCGAATTCGCCGGCTGCGGCAGGCTCCAGCAGGACGGCAAACGAGCCTTTGTGTGTCGATTCGCTTGGCGTGACGCCTGCCAGAGCCACTGCGTTCTTGAAGGCGTCTTCGTCCGCATCGGGCGTAAATACAGGGCCGTCTACACCGAGTATATCGAATCGTTCGCGGTCGGAGCCGCTGTCGTTCCGGACAAGGACAATCCCGCTCTGCCTGAACGCCGGCCTGTCCCTGCGCGTGCTCTGCTGCCTGCGGCCGAGATAGTCTCTCGCCGCGTCGATGAATGTATTGAACGTAGCGGCCGGTATTCTGAGCGGGTCGCCGGATTTTACTTTTCGCAGCATATCGCCCATTGCCTATATCCCCAAGGCGGCGAAGTTGTCTTCTTCATAGACCTTCTCGATATAGACGGCGACCGGCTTCTTGACTAAGGCCTTGGCGGTTGCGTCTTCGCTGTCTGCGTAGCGGACCCACATATACTCCCAGCCTTTTTTCTCGATGCCGGTTATCTCGCCGACCGTGATGCCGGTGCGGTTCGGGCTGGCTGCGAAGCGGAAGGCTATCTCCCAGTCCTCGGCCCCTCGCTTCGAGCCGGATGCGCCCAGGAACAAACATTCGCCGGCGGCAAGGCCTTTGAACGGAGCGTTATTGGTCTTGCCTGTCAGATTGAACAGCGTCGCCTTATAGGCTTCAGTTACCACAGCGTCGGCAAGGTAGTGGGTTTCCGAGAAGTTGTAGACGGGGACCGTTATATCCACGCCTTCGACGCTGTCATGCGTGACGCCGATTGCGCCTTTGAAGTCCGGCGCCGTCTTGCCGGCCGGGGCGTATTTGTTGATGGTCTGGATGCTCTGGGTTATGTGCTGCGAGCCGCCGCCGGTATCGAAGCTGAAACTCGACTCGCCAACCTCTTTCGGCTCCTTGACGCCGTAGCGGACAGTGACGTCCCACTGGCCCCGGCCCGTGGTCGTATCGACCCACTGCGGCTCGAGGTCTATCGACTGGCGAATCAGGCCGTTATACGTCTCGGCCGTGGAGCTTTCGACAAGAGCCTTTGCGGTTGCATCATCGCTTGTACCTATCAGGATGTAAGACATCTCGACCGATGCGTTGTCGCCTGTAAGCCACCTGCGGCTGTCGAGTTTTTCAGTTAGTGTCAGCGACATTTTTATACAAACTCCGCTTTGTTGTTCTTTACATCCTTGCGGAGACCCTCGACACCCTTGGCAGTACGCTCTGTGGCGTTTGCGATGCGGTCGTCGGCTCCGCCCGCCTGCAGGCTCAGCAATGCAGCAGCGTTGAACGTGCCGGCCGCACCGATGGTTTTCTTCGCAGCCTGGTCCAGCAGGTCGCCCAGGCCGGCCAGACTGCCTTGCACCTTGTTAAGGAGGTCATCCGCCGACTGCATCCTGTCCAGCCTTGCGTCTTCATCTTCCTTCGCTTTGCGTTTCTTGCGAGCTTCGTCTATGGCGTTCTGCCATTCCTGGCGGGCCTTTTTGAGCTCATCCTCGGACTTGTTCATCTTGCGGGTGTACTCTTCATCCAGCTCGCGGTTCTTGTCTTCGTACTGGCGGCCTATCTCAGAGAGCGTCGCGTCGTGTTCTTCCTTGGACTGCTCGCGTTCGCTTTTTCTCTTGGCCTCACGTTCATTGAGCGTCTTTTCCGTCTCGGCATCGATTTCCCGGGTGGCGGCTTCATAGGCTTGGTCGGCCGCGGCGTTGGCGGCATCCTTGTCGAAGTCGGAATCGAACTGCGATTTGACCCAGTTCCACGCCTTGGTGAGCTTGTTGCCGCACCAGTTCCACGCTTTCTGAACCCACGAGGTGAACTTCGTCCAGGTCTTGGAGAGGAATGCGGTCGTCTCTATCCACGCGACCTCCAGGCCGTGCCAGACTATCTCCAGCGCCGCAAGCGCCCCGTAGAACGCGCCGTAGGCTATTCGTATGAAAAAGTTGCGGAAGTTCAGCCAGGCTTTTTCCAGGAAGTTGATGCCGCGCTGCCACTCCATCTTGAGCGCCAGCCACAGTATCTTCGCCGCCAGACCGATGTCGCCGGCAGCCAGTGCATCTGCGATGCCCTGGTACGACGCCACCGCATCATCACGCAGCGTCTCGAAACGTTTTCCAAGCCAGCCCAATGCCTTTGCGCCCATGCCGGTGGCGTAGAGGATGTAGGCGCCGAGCGCAACCACGGCCGTTATCACCAGGCCTATAGGGGATACCATCCAGACCAGGACGGCCCCGAGGATTTTCAGTGCAGTGCCGACGCCGGTAATGACCGTCGCCAGGACCGCCAGAACCTTCGCCAGGCCGATGATGACGTAGCCCAACGCGACAATCGCCACACCGGCTGCGATGATGCCCACGGCGACCTTAAGGATTGTGACTATCAACTCCCTGTTCTGCTTTATCCACCGCGACGCGGCGGCGGCGGTTTTTGTCATCCATTGCGCAACCTGCGATAACACGGGCACAAGGGCGGAGCCGACCACAAAGACACCCTGTTTAATCACCTTCCAGAGAACGTCCATCGCGTCTGCGAACTTCTCTGCCGCCCTGGCGTCCTCGTTGCTCATGGTCAGCCCCAGCTTGCGGGCCTGTTTCTGCAATTCCTCAATGCCTGCGGCGCCGCCTGAAAGCATCGGCAGAAGTTTAGTGCCGGACTGGCCGAAGATTTTCATGGCCGCGGCTGCGCGGAGTGTCGGGTCTTCTATCTGCGCGAGCCGGTCGGCGATGAGCTTGAACTGCTGATCGGGCGAGAGTTGGTCGAGGTCGGCGACGGTAAGGCCCAGCATGGCAAGGGCCTCTTGGGCGCTGGCCATGCCGGTTGCGGCGTCCACCAGCGTCCGCTGCATCTTGCGGATGCCGTTCTCCAGCACCTCCATGCTCGCGCCGGACAGGTCCGCGGCGAAACCGAGTTCCGAGAGCGTTTCGACGGTGAAGCCCGTCCGGGCGGACATCTTCGCCAGGTCGTCGCCCATCTTGGCGAAGACCTTGGTGGACGCCAGCAGCGGCGTCGCGATGGCCGTGCCCAGGCCGGCGATCTTGAGGCCCATGTTGCGGACCGACTCGCCGAACGCCTTGAGCTTGGACGACGCCCGCTTCAGACCGCGCACGAGCTTCGAGTCGTCGGCGAAAAGCTCGACGAAGGCCCGACCGGCTCGGATGGCTCCTGCTTGTGGCATAGCTCAAAAAAATCCTCAGTTGCTAACGCTCGCGTAACTCTCGACCTCATAGGCTTTTATCGCCGTTTCCATAGAAAGCATAGTCTAAGCTTTAGAAGATTTACGTTGACTTACGTTGAGCATACGCTATAGTACGTTAAAGTAAGCAACCCATTCTAAGGAGACAGGCAATGGTCGATAACGAACTGGTCGCAGTCATGGTTCCCAAGCATCACCTCTCGAAGGTCTACGGGTTCATCGCTCAGTTGGAGAGTGCGTCGCCCACGGCAACAAGCACGCCGACGGAGCCTGCCGAGGACACCGGCGACTGGACTTCGGCCCGTGTTCGCCGGATGGTCCAGGAGTCGCCGCAGGCGATGCGAGACGTGCTCAAGGCGATGGCTGACAAAGCCGGCGCGTGGGTGAGTGTGCATGATCTCGCCTCGGCCATCAGCGACAAGCCCGAGGCCGACTGGAACACCGTGGCTGGTGTCATGGGCGCCTTCGGGCGGCGAGTGAAGAACCGCTACGGGATCGACAAGATGCCGTTTGAGAAGCGCTACGATCACGCCGCGCACTGCAAGATGTTCCGCATGTCGAAGGAAATCGCAGGCCAGGTGCTTCAAGCCCTGCAAAACGGTCAGTGAGCATTCAGTCGACGGTCGGCCCCGGGCGCGCGTAGCCGCGCCCGGGCTCGTGGGGTTGCCTCTCACGGCACAGGCCGAAGCGCTGGCCCTCTCCGACACTCGGATGGCTCCCGCCTGCGGCATGGGCTACTCCCCCTCCGGCGGCACGGGCAGGCAGTACCAGCCTTCGGGCAGGTCCATCTTGCCGGCGACGCGCTTGCCGCTCTCATCGAGCACCCACACCTTGGCGGACCGGATGGTTTCGCGGAGCCGGACCGGCTCGCCGTCGGGCACGTAGATCGTCCGGGTGAACGGCGCACCGCCGCCGCAACCCGTCAGAAGAAGGACGGGCAGCAGGAAGGGAATCAGGCGTTTCAGGAGCTTCATGGCTGACTCCAGTGCTTGCGGACCTTGGCCCGCAGCTTGTCCCTGGTCTGCTGGTCACGGCTGGCGTCTTCCGCCGTGGGGCGTGACTGCTTGGCAACCCAAGGCAGAAGGGCGCGAAAGAAGGCTGTCAGAATGGCCATCAGCCATTGCACTATGCCGCCTCCTTGGGCTTCGACAGCCCGCCGAAGCGGTCCAGTTCGCTGTGCTTGATCTGGATGCCCTGCTTGATCTGTTCGACCAGCGCGGCCGACGGCTGCTTGCCGTTGTTGGCTTCGGCATAGGCATTGAGCACGAAGCGCAGGGCCGCGTCGAGCTTGGCCAGGCCGCTATTGGGCGTATCGTCGGGAATCTGTTTCTCAGCCAGCTTGATGCCGGTGATGATGCTGCCTTCGTACTGCTTCCACTTCTCCTGGAGCGGATTGAATTTGCTGGCCAGGAAGAGAAAGAAGCCGACCATCGCCGCCCAGATGATGGCGTAGCCGATGCCCGAGTTCAGGAACGTCCAGACTCCGTTGAGAATCACATTACCGTCCATGTCAGTTGCCTTTCCGGCCCTCAAGGGCCTCTCTGAGGATTGCCAGCGATTCCTTGTCGGCGACCGTCCGCAGCCGCCGGTCATGTCGGGCGTAGGGATCGAAATCCGCCGGCTTGTACGCCCTGGTTTTCTTCGGGTCGCGGTTCACGTTGGCGACCAGCGCCAGAACCGCCGACGTATGCGCCCAGTTGTCCCGGCCGCGGGCCTCGGCCATCCAGAGAAGCTCGCGGAGCGTCAGCGGACCGGGGTTGACGCCGACGACGGCGGCAAGTTCGTAAACGGTTCGCCAAGGGTCGTCTCGATGGCCGCTTCGAGGTCCAGCCGGTCGATTCGCGTCTCGATCCGCGCCACCGCCAGGTCGATCATCCGCCGCTGGGCGTCCACGGCCTTCGCCAGGTCGGTCCGGCCCAGCTTGCGGAAAAAATCGACGAGTTCCCCGTAGAAGGCCGTCTGCGCCGCGAGGATGGCGTCGCCGCCCATCGCCGCGGCGAACTGTTCGTCGGTCACGCCGGCGGCGTCGGCCTGCGGCTTGACCAGCGCGAAGATCGCGTCGCACAGCAGGATGACATCCGTACCGAGCTTCGTGAGCAGCGGCGGATCGCCTGCTTCCAGTTCCAGCAGGTTCACGTCGAGCAGGCTCTTGACCCGCTTGGCCGCGTCTATGGTCAGTGTGAGCGTCCACGTCCGTCCTGCGCTATCGGTGAAAGTCTTCATATCAGACTCCTCCTTCGATCCAGCTACGGAAGACGGACAGCTTTGCCGTCACGCTGACGGTGATTGCCTCTTCCAGCGCCTCGTTGCGGCTGAAGGATGTAATGGCGAAGTCGCCGTCCGGCCCCTGGCCATCTGCTTTGTCCAGAATCTTCAGCGCGATCAGTCCAGACGCCAGGAAAGCGGTCTTGATGGCCGTGAAGCCCGCGTCGTCGGGGTCCCAGACCATCTCGAACTCACAGGTGCATTCGCGGAGCGTCGGTGCGGTCGCCCGCCAGCCGGAATTGCCGCGAGTTGTTATGTCCGCCTCGCCGGCCTCAAGTGTCAACGTCACGTCTCGCACGTTGGACATTTCGGTGGTGGCCGTGGCCCCGGCCGTGCCGTGATAAAGCTTTGCATCTTTGCCCAGAATGAAGGTCGCCATGTCCTTGGCCTCCTTGTCTTACTTGATGCTGCCGGCCCACATCGCCGGGAGCTTGGGTTTCTCTTGCTCAAATGCCGGCCCCATGTAAGGGCGGGCCTTGATTCTTACTCTCTGCTTACGCCTTCGGCCCCTGCGCCTTTCGACGATTGTCGAGGAACCGCCGTATTCCAATGCCTCCGGGGCGTCGCCGATTTTCTGGTTCAAGCGCTCCGGGCCGATGACGACGCTTTCACGCCGGCTGTCGTAACCAAAGAAGATGAATTTCTTAAGCAGCCCAGTGTGCGAGCTTGGCGGACTGCCTGGCGGACTGGCAGCCTTGCGCCTGCGGATAGAATGCCTAGCGGTCGTCCGCACGAACGCGCCGAACTTCGACAAAACCCTTCGCGCGGTCTTACTGACCCGGCTCGTTACGGCCTTGTTGTCGAAGAACATCTTTTTGCAGACCATGTTGATCAAAGCTCTCGCTCCACGGTTTCGAGTTCGGTGAGTTTCTGGCGCGCAGCCTTGCGCTTGTTCAAAAGCTGCTGCGTTTCGGCCGACAGGTCTGTCAGCTTGATCGTGCTTTTGGCGATGAGCGCGTCTATAAGCTCCTCGACAGCAGCGGGCATTTGCCTCTCCGTTACGGCGAGTTCCTGTGTAGCGGCATCGTGCTGAAGTTGTGTTTCATCGGGCTGAACAGGCTGCGGCGTATCTATAAGGTATGGCTCAGCATCTTCCGGGACGCGGGCCTTGGCGGCGCACGGGCCGGTAAAGACCAACCCCGCAACCTTAAGTGTCTTTCCCTCAGGGATTTGCTGTTCTATGAGTTTCACGAGATCACCTGCCTTACCTTGTGGCCGTCCAGGCCGGCATAACCGCTGGCCAGACCAGTACCGCCTGTGACCAGAACCTTTGCCCAGTCGCTTCCGGAAAGAGCCGTCTGTGTGATGACCTCGACGTAGCCGCCGCCACCACCGCCGGCGTTGTTATCGCCGCCCGAGCCGCTCGCATTGGCTCCCTTGGCCTGAATCCCGCCGCCTTCACCGAAGATGATTGCCGGTGCATAGATGCGGAGAATCCCGCCGCCGGTTCCGCCGTAGCCTCCGTAGTTGCTTCCTGCCGCACCGCCGCAACCCGCGCAGTATCTAAACGGCCTGCCCGGGCCGATAAGTGCATCGCGGTCGCCGTTGAAGATCGCAGAAGGGTCGCCGTTGCACTTTGTGGCCGTGTAGCCGACGATGCTCACGGCGTATGGCATATTGGCGATCCAGGAGCCATATGTTCCATTGCCGCCGCCGGCTATCGGATATATCTGCTCTACTCCAACAACCACGCCGGCCGTGCTGTAATACAGTTGCGGCGGTTTGCCATCTTCGTTACCCGGCATGGGGTTGGCTGTGGTGGATACCGCCGATGTCTGCATACATCCGGAGACGCCGTTGGCGCGAATAATCCCGTTGAGCTTGATAGCAGTCCGACAGCGGATGCTGACGATGGGTATATACGACGCTGCCCAACTCGGGGCAGACAGATAAAATCCTGCGTCTATCTCCAGCGACTGGAGGTTGTATTCGTCCTTGGCTATCGTGGTGTTCGACTGGATGTGCAGGTCGCCGTCGGAGCCGTCGCCGAACTGCCAGGGGAGCTTTATGTTTATGTTGCCGCCGTAACCCATTTTTACCAGGTACCTCCGACTATCACCACGCTGTCGCCTACCGCCCCTTTGACGAAGATTTCAGCAAGGTTGACGCTGATAAAATCATGCCACTCGCCGGGTATCCACGGCACATCCGAGCCGTCATCGCCGCGGAACAAAACATCAGCGGAGTTACCAGGCGGCGTGGAGATAGTCACCGTGCCGACCAACTGAACGCCCGAAAGAGGCTGGTAGGTCTCAGTGACATCGACATGTCGCATGATTACGTTGTTCATTTCATCACCCGGTACGTCACCGTCAGAACGCTCGTGAACTGGCCGAACTGTTCCAGATGCTCGGCGGCGAAGATGGGATTGTTCTCCATCTTGACCCAGGAGGCCTCCGGTGCGTCCGCCAGTTTGCGTCCGCGCAGATAGTCGGCGATCTGCTCGACCAGCGCCATCAGGCTGTCCAGTTCCGCCTGGTTCAGTTCCGTCGGCTTCTTCTGGACGCCGATGTCGATCTGCACATCCGCCTGAACAAACGACCGCGATGCGCTCGACATATCCACGCCGCGCGGAATGACGGTCACATGCAGGTTCTTCATGTCCTGAAGGTCGAAAACGGGACGGTAGGCGCGCTGCGCCGTCGCCTGCCCTGCAAGCGGACTGGCCGGGGCGTTCAGTTCGCCTGCCACTGCGTTTGCGATGTCGATGATCGTGGACACTCTTTGCTACGCTCCGAAGATGATCTTCCAGACCGCGCCCAGCGCGAGCGTCACCGTCGAGCCGGCGATGATCCACAGCAGCTTCGAGCGGACGGCTTCGGCCGCTTCCAGCCGGTCCAGGCGAAGCTGGATGCCCGGCTTACCGTTGCCGCGGATGGCCTCGTCCATCCGGTCGAGCTTGACGTGGATCGAAGCGAACTCGCCTTTGCACACGCGGTCGTATTGGTCATTGCTGCAAGTCACGGTGTTTCCTCGTCGATCTGCTTTGCGTGTATCCGCAGGGCCTTGCCGAACGGGTCCGCCGAGCGCCAGTGCCCGGAGCCGGCCAGGTCGAGCACCTCGAACACCAGCACGCTCGCGCCGGCCGGCAGACGGATGCGGTCCCCGATCTGGGGCTTTACCGCCGCGCCGCCCAGCACGAGTTCGTCGGCGGCGACGATGAAGTCCGTTGCCTTGGCCTCCACTGTTGCGCCGGCATCGTCAGTGAGTTCATACCGGGTGCTGCCCAAAGTGGCCGATAGCTCGACGGACTCGGCCCTGCGGACGTATTCGACCGTCCGCGAGAGGTGCTGGGTTCTCATGTCGCCCAGCCAAAGAGCAGCCTGTTCGAGCATGTCGGGCACGGCAGCCTCCCGGTTCTCACTGGCTCATGCGGATGCGGACCGTCGCGTCGGTGTCGGCCGCGGCACGGACGCACTTGCCGATGAGCTTGTTCGCCCCGGACTCGCTGTCGGTTTTGGCCTGCCCGTCGGCGACATCCCAGTGGCAGTTGGCTCCGGCCGCAATCGCCGTGCTAGCGCCCGTCGCCTTCGGAAAGTCGAAAACACCGGCAACCGCCAGTGCGCCGAGGGTATTTGCAGCGATGTCAAGTTTTGCGATGCCGACCAGTTCGCCCTGGACCACCACTGTGCCCGCCGTTACAGCCGAGCCTGGGGTGTAGTCGATGCTGTTTCCGTCGTGAATGAACGTTGCCATGTCGTTTGGCTCCTATGCTGTGAGGTTTACGCCTCGCCCTTCATCTTCACGCCCGCCCGGTAGTCCTGGAGAGCGACGCCGAAATCGAAGTACCCGCGGAACTGGATGCCCAGGACGTTGAAGTCCGCGTCCGCCCGCTCCACCGTCGGGGTCTGCTGGCCGTTGAGGAAGGCCACCTCGATCACCGGCAGGTCGTCGGGGTCGGCCAGCAGATACCACGCCTTGGCCGAATAGCCGCTGATGCTGGCGTTGGACAGGTAGGCCGAGTGGACCACGCTGAACTTGCCGGCGTGCGGGTTGTTGGTGACGTACTTGCTGGAAGCGGTGTTGTCGCGCAGTTCCGTCGAGTTCATGAGCTGCGTGCCGCGGACCAGCAGCGCCGGCGGAACCAGCAGCACGCGGGCGACCAGCGCCAGCGGGTTGCCGTCGGCGTCCGTCTGCTCCAGGAAGAGCAGTTCGGCGTCGGTCAGGCCGTCCACCGAAAGCGCAGTGTCCGCGCCGGCCTTGTAGTTGGCGCGGCCGGTGGTGAAGAATGCGGCGTTGTTGAGGAACGCGGTCCAGAAGACCTTGTTGAGCTTCAGCGCGCCGCCCCGGCCGATCTTCCGCGGCAAGGCCGTCAGCGCCCCGAGGTCGTCGTTGATGAGGTCCGTCCGGGTAATGGAGAACATCCGCCCGTAGGTCTTCGCCTGGTTGGTGAAGGTTTCCTCATCGACCGCGCCGTGCTTGAGTTCGCCGGTCGGGCCGACCTCTTCGTACTCGAACGCGCCGGTGAGCCGGTAGCTGGTGACGGCCTTGAAGTCGCGGACGCTGCGCGTGGCGGCGATG
>CAZVYJ010000077.1:0-11411 GCA_964631565.1 uncultured Planctomycetaceae bacterium | reverse complement strand
TAGAGAATGTGCACGTTTATGAAGTCGCGGCTCTGCAGGAATATCCACACCGGCAGACCGGCGGCCAGAAGCACATACGCCGACAGCGCCAGCATCCAGATCCGCTCGCCGGTGAGCGTCAGGCCGGCGATTTGTGTTTCATCCGGGAAGCGGACCGGCAGCAGCAGGCCGACTGCGATGCTCGCGGCGCAGATGATGACCGCCAGTATCGAGCATTTCCACACGGCGACTTTCTTTTTTATGTACAGCCAGCCCAGCAGCGGCGCGACGACCGTTATTACGATGACGCTCATCGACGCTATGCCGCCTATTACGACCTTGCCGCTGGCGACGCGAAAAAGCGTCTGGTCTTTGGCAAGTTCGATTCGGCTGAAAGGCAGCGTGCTGGTGAGGGCGGTGGCCGAAGAGTTGAGAAACGCCGCGCACACCAGCGCGAGCATGACAATCAGCAGGACCATCATTGCCACGAACGCCCGCGTGCCGAGCAGGCGGCGGGCGATTGTCGCTATGGACTGCCCGCCTTCGCGAGTGGCCATGTGCGTCGCCAGGTAGTCATGGACCGCGCCGATGAATATGCCGCCGAACACCACCCACAGGACAGCCGGCAGCCAGCCGTATATGATGGCTATCACCGGTCCGAGAATCGGCCCGGCGCCTGCTATCGAGGCAAAGTGATGCGCGAAAACCACCCCCGTCGGGGTCGGCACATAGTCGACGCCGTCGCTGAGTTTTACCGCCGGAGTGGCCCGGCCGGGATCCTCGCCAATCCGCCGCGATATAAGACGCGAGTAGAAATACCCTCCGGCGCCAAGAATCGCCGCCGCTGCGATAACGACCATCAAACCTGTCATTTCAGACTCCCGGACAAATGTTATTGATGAAAACGAGAGGTATATCTTAGAACAGATACTGCACTGGTCAATACCGTCCAGATACGTCACCCAGCTCACGAGTGTGCCATGTAATTCTTACAAACGAGCCGCGACTGTAAAGGAGCGGTCCGCCGGACATTGTGTATTGAATGACCGCTCCATTACTGTCGCGGCTCTATACGGATATCAATTATATTTGCTGATATTCCGGCGATAGAATCCGCAAATAGTTATGGTTAAAGTTTGCGCGTGATTGTTATCGCCCGCCGGCCGCGCGACGAGCCAAGCCGGGCGGCGAACTTCGGTATGCCGGCCACCTTGACGATGATTTCGCCGTCGGCAGCGGTGTCGGTGGAAATGATATCGCCCGGGGCGAGAGATGCGATTTCGTCAGCCGGTATCGTTATGCCCTCGATGGCGGCGGATATTTCCAGCGGGGCGGCGGGGCGGTCCGACTTGTAACTGCCGGTCGGACGCGACATCTCCCGGGTGTCGAGTGCGAGCAGCATCTGTCCGGTTCGGCCTGATATCGTTACATCAAAGCCGGCGACGAGCAGTTCCGTTTCGGCGTCGCCGCCGAGGGCGCCGACTGGCGATGCCGTGAATTTTCCGCCGCCCGTCGCCGCAGCTAAACTCTGCGCCGCGATATCGGCGGCCCGGCCGAGCAGGCGCGTTTCGACCGCAGTCAGCGGCCTGTCGCCGCATGCGTCTTCGGCTGCCCCGAGCAGGCGGCAGAGAATAAGCGAGACCAGCGAATGCGACATCGCCACCATGCAGGGAGATTCGGATTTGCCTTCGGCCTGTCCGATGGGGAAACAGCAGTAGACGGATTTCACGAAGTCGCCCCTGTTCATTCTCTGTCGGCTGGTGCGGGAGACGCTTACATCGGTTGAGAGCAGCAGGCGCATGGCAGAAGCGAAACTGTCGGTGAATTTTCCGCACAGTCCGGCCAGCAGCAATTCATCTTCAAGCTTCTGCGCTTCGGACACCGTCACAGTTAAAAAACCTCCATGTCTCGGCGCATTGTAACAACGCTCCGGGCCTGCGTCGATAATTTCGATGTGGGCGGCACGGCTTGCTTGCCAGGCCGTGTTTATCCGGAAGCAGCACGGAATGCGAGCATCCCGTCCTGCCTGCGGCGAAAATTGAGGGAAGAATTGCGGCTTAATCCTGCCGACTGAGAACGCTCACGTCGTTGCCGAAGCTGTCAAGCCCGGCCAGCTGGTTGACTGCGAACACCGCGTCGATGCGGGCGTACGAATCGTCGAAGCTCTGCTCTTTGATTTTTCCGTGACGTGCGATGAACTGCATCAGCCTGCCGTTCGAACAGTTCGCCCTCAGCGTCACGCGCACGCTGCCGCCGGCGGCCTCGGCCGTCACTCGCTGGACGAGTTTTTCCACGCCGTCGCCGGTGGCCGCGGAAATATAAAGCGCACCCGGATACTTCTGCTCAAGAACCACGCGGACGGTGGGGTCGAGAACCTTGTCCATCTTGTTCAGCAGCAGTATTCGCTTATTGTCGGCGCAGCCGAGTTCCTTGAGAACCTTGTCGACGGCGGCGATTTCGTGCTGGACGCGGTCGTGCGATGCGTCGGCGACGTGCAGCAGCAGGTCGGCGCCGATGGCTTCCTCGAGCGTCGCGCGGAAACTGGCGACCAGGTGGTGCGGCAGGTCGCGGACGAAGCCGACCGTGTCGCTCAGCAGCGCCTCCTGCCCGTCGGCGAGCTGCCAGTGGCGGGTTTTGGTATCCAGCGTGGCGAAGAGCATGTCGGCTACGAACGCATCCGCACCGGTGAGGCGGTTCATCAGCGTGCTTTTGCCAGCATTGGTGTAGCCGACCAGGCAGACGCAGAACGTGTCTTTCCTGCTGTTGACCGCGCGGACCTTGCGCCTGTCGATTTCCGCTATCTTGCGCTTCAGCTGCGCGACGCGCCTGTTGACGATGCGCCGGTCGATTTCAAGCTGCTTTTCGCCGGGGCCTCGCGTGCCGATGCCGCCGACCGCAGCAGCCGCGGTTGTCGCACCGCCGGCGAGGCGCTCAAGGTGCGTCCACATGTGCCGCAGCCGCGGGTAGGTGTATTCAAGCTGGGCCAGCTCGACCTGCAGCCGGCTCTCAGCCGTACGGGCGTGCAGCGCGAAAATATCGAGTATCAGCTCGCTGCGGTCGAGCACCTTTCGGCCGGTGAGTTCTTCGAGGTCGCGAATCTGCGCCGGCGACAGGTCGTTGTCGAACACGATGGTATTGACGTCGTTCATGACGGCGCGGTCGGCGATTTCCTGCGCCTTGCCCGTGCCGACATACAGGCTGGGATGAATGTCCCTGCGTTTGCAGAGCATTTCATCGACGACATTCGCGCCGGCTGTTTTCGCCAGCGAACGAATCTCCCCCAGCGGGTCGAGCGGATCGACGTTACTGCCGGGCAGCACCACCGTTACAAGCAGCGTTCGTTCCGCCGCTACTGAAAGCTCAGTTCGTTTGGGTTCGGACATCTATCTCCTGCGCATACACAGATACGAAAACATTTTCTCTTATTATAACTCGCGTATGGGAAAAGTGGCGATAAAAGCCGTTTTCCGCGGGCTTCTCAGCCGTAGTACCAGAGCACCAGCGGCAGGACAATCAGTATGTATATAAGGGTATTGGTGACGAACAAAACCGACGCCTCGTGCGGACGCAGACGAAACATGTTCGCCGCGGCGACCACGGTGACGGCCGTCGGCACGAACGATTCGATTATGTGGACGTTCAGCGTGTAGCCCTCAAGCGGCCAGGCCGTCAGATATGTAAGGGCAGCCAGCACAATGCCGACGCCGAGGGCCAGCACGAACCGCGTCCCGGCCAGCGCGAAGATGAATTTCTTCCCGCTCCACAGTTTCGCCAGCGACAGCCTCAACCCGACCGCGAAGTAGGCTGCGACAATGGAAGCGAATACCAGTATGTCCACAATGTGAAAGTCCGTGAATGCCTGCGGCCTTTTCACGCCGGCCAGCGAGAGCACGACGGCGATGATGGCGGCCGGCAGCGTCACCGAACGCAGGTCAAATATGCTGCGGATGAACAGCCTGACCAGCGGTTCCCTGCTGTTGCCCTCGCCGTAGTAGCGTGCGAGCGGATACATCATAAATACGAGCGCCAGCACCCAGCTGATTCCGAGCAGGCCGACCAGGCCTAACCCGTTTTCGCCGTACAGCAGGAAGACGATGAACCCGCCCATGGTGCAGCCGGTATTGCCCACCGATGCGGACAGGCCGAATATGCCTATATCGCCGCGGTCTCGCGTGAGCAGGCGCCCGATGCCAAGCCCCAATACGACCATTATCGCCATGTGCACGCAGGCCAGCACCGGAACCCACGCGTCGGCGGGATTCAGCTTAAGCTGCCACAGCGAAAGAAAGGCTATCGGCGTGTATCCGAAAATCATGACGCCGAGCATGAGCGTCTCCGCCGTCCGCTCGCCGACCAGGTGCAGTTTCCTCGTGGCGTACCCGGCCGCAGTCGCGGCGAGTATCGTGCCGACACTGATTGCGAAACCTGATTCCGGCGTCATTGGGGTCCACCCGAGTACAAAGGACAAAAAATCGACCGTTGTGCGAGACGATTACCGGTCGTTATTTCTGATTATGCTCGCTCCGGCGGCCGCCCGCGTCGCGAATATCGGGCAGGCGTGGCCGAACCGCTCGGCGAAGCCTTTGGTTACAGTTTGCGATATTTCATCAGCCCGGCCTGCATCGGCCAGAATGATGGCGCACCCGCCGAAGCCGCCCCCGGTCATTCTCGCTCCGTAGACGCCCTTGCAGTCTCGGGCGAGCGTTACAACCGCGTCAAGTTCGTCGCAGCTTACTTCGTAATCATCCCTGAGCGATTCATGCGAGGCGTACATCAGTTTGCCGAAGCGTTTGTAGTCGCCGCCCTGAAGCGCCTCCGCCGCCTGTATGGTGCGCTGAATTTCACCCGCTACATGGCGGGCTCGCATAAGCTCCTTGCCGGCCAGCGTGCCTTTCTTCCCGGCTGCGGCTATCACTGCTGCGTCGGCGTCCCTGAGCGACTTTACGCCGAGCTTTTTTGCTGCGGCGTAGCACTGGTCACGACGCGCGGCGTAGCCGCCGTCAGCAATGTCGTGTTTGACCTTCGTGTCGGCGACAAGCACGACAATCTTCGGGTCGTCGAACGGGATGTGTTTTGTCGAGCCGTCGCGGCAGTCCAGCATGAGGGCCCGTCCGGCCTTGCCCATGACTACTATCGACTGGTCCATTATTCCGCAGGGCGCACCGGCGAATTCATGCTCGGCCTTCTGGCAGAGCAGGGCCAGCTCGCGATGGCTTAATGCGTCCGTTCGTCCGGCTGCGGCAAGAAGACAGATGGCAGTGGCAACTTCCAATGCCGCTGAGCTGCTCAGCCCGCCGCCGAGGGGTATGTCGCTGCTGAAGAAAATATCCGCACCGGTCAGCTTGATGCCGGCTGCGACAAGCCCGGCCGCCACGCCGCGGCAGTAGTTGGCCCAGGTCGGCTGGCCCGGATGAATCGTCTCGTCGAGAGTCAGATCAACCTGTACATCCGCCTGTGCCGACGCGAAACGAACCTGCCTGTCTTTTCGCGGGGCGACTGCTGCGGTTATCTGTCGCTCTATGGCGATGGGCAGAACGAAGCCGTCGTTGTAATCGGTGTGTTCGCCGATGAGATTGACCCGTCCCGGAGAGCGGACGAAAACGGACGGCTGCGAGCCGTACATGGAGGCGAACTGTTCTTTTAACTCAGTTATACTCATTCGCGAACGCGCAGGTTATCGGTTGCAGCCGCCTGTGTCAAGGCGACAACTGGAACCGTCGCACCCTGGTTCAGGTCCAGCCGCATCTTCCAGCCGTCCTTGCCGGGCGCGTAATAGTCCGCCAGGCGCCGGACGATTTTGAAGCCGGCTTTTTGGTACAAAGCAATCGCTGAAGAATTCTCAACGTCTACTTCCAGCAATACCGACTGCACGCCCTGTTTCTGCAGGGTTTCGACAGCTTCTTTGAGAATCTGCTTGCCCAGGCCGCAGCCGCGCTTCTCCGCGTCCACGCCGAGGCTGTAAATCCGCCCGACCGTGCCGCGAACGGTTTTCCGCCGCAGCACCACCGCTTCGGCAACGACCTTGTCGTCGTGCCTGATGACGTGGACGTTGGCTGTCGGGCTTCGCAGCAGGCTGGACAGCTGGCGTTTTTTCAGCGGCAGCGGATCGGCGAAGCATCGCTCTTCCAGCGACGCCAGCTGGTCGATATCGCTCCTGCCGGCCATGTCGGAAACGTACATCTGCCGGGTCGCGACGGCGGCAGGCGGCGGCGCGGCAGCGGGCCTGGCGGCGGCTGTCCTGCGCCGCACCGGCCAGACTCGCCACTTGTCCAGCCGCATGGCCGGCCGGTAACTGTTCTTCGTGAACGCCAGCGACGGAACTTCCCAGTCGTCGCCGACGTTGCACCATTTCGTGTGCGACCAGTACTGTCTGCAGAACTCGCTGAAAATGTACTGTGCCGAGCCGGTATAGTTGCGGTCAGCCTTCTCGATGACGATGCTGCAGGTGTCGGGCCCGAGCTGTTCGCCGAAAGTGAAGCCGACCAGCTTGTCATCGGCGTAGAGGACCATGCCTTTGAAGTTCAGCTCGTCTGCATGCCTGATGGCCTCGATGGTGGCGTCCTCTTCCTCCGCCTGCTTTATTTGGACTGTTCTGCTTCGCGGCGCGTCGGAGGCGTCGTGCTGCTGATGCCAAAGGCCCAGCAGCTTTATGCACTCTTCGGCGTGCGCGGGCGTAAACGGCTCGGTCCTGGCGGCGTACCTGCGGGCGAAGCGGTTTTTCGCCTGGCGCTTGGACGCCAGATCGCCGCCCTCGAGGCTTATCATGCTGCTTGTCAGGTAGACGTAGTCGCCGCTCATACGCTCGCGACGGCAGTTGCCGGGCAGCCGGCCGAGCATGTCCTGAGAGACATACTCAATATAAGGCCGCTCCGTTGCGCCCGTCGCGCGGTCGTACTCGTCGCATATCTGCATCGCACGACGCAGGGCTGCCCGGGTGTCGCCGTCGCCTATCGGCGGACAGAGCATGCTCAGCCCGTCATAGCCGTTGGCGAAAATGCACAGGCAGTCGTGAAGCACGCGCCAGCCTATGCGAACCGCCTTGCGCCATATGTACGTATTGGCGAAAGTGTAGTCCGAAAGCAGCTGCGGGCACTGTGAGAAGTAGAAATCGAAGGTGGGCTTATCTTCCAGTCGAACAGGATTCAATTCTGGAAAGGATAACGGATCATCGTCGCCGTCCATATAAAGTTGTTTTTCAAACCCCAAATCAGGTTCGCCGAAGTCCTTTTCGACGACTGGGGCGGCGGACAATCCGCCACCCATAACCAGTACGGCCGATTCAAGGCCAGGCTGCAACCAAGGCTGATATTTTACACTCGCCATAAAAAGCGGTATAAAAATTCCGTCCTTATAAGAAGAATATTTTTAGCCTTCCGCCCCCTCCGCCGGCCGGGGGGTACCCCCCAGAATCTTAAGCCTTGTTCCTTTGGCGGCAGGCCGTATAATCAGGCCGCTGGGGCTTATGGTTTTGGGAGACAAATCATGAATGCAGTCCGCCGTCTTTGTCTGGTTTCGCTGTCGATAACAGTATTATCGCTGCTGATTTCGCCCGGCTGCAAACAGGGGACGTCTGTACCCGAGGCGACTGCCGCGCCGCCCATAGAGCCGCCTGCGGAACTGCCCCCAGCGACGCCCGCGGTGCCGCCTGCAGCGCCGCCGCCCGCCGCCAGGACCAGCGGATCTCTCGGGGACTTGCCCGATTCGTTCGAAGTGTACGAACGGCCTGTGGTTGTCGATTCGCAAAGGACCGTGTGCGTCGTCCACAAGAAATGGGATAGCCCCAATGAGGATGATGATCATCGCTGGTATCCCAAGCGGGGCGAGCCATTCCCGTATCTCCTCGACGTCGAGGCCGGTACTTGGACGCAGATGCACCGCCTCTTGGGGCTTAGGTACGGGATATCCGCGCCGCCTGATGCTCTTCCTCCCTATTCGCTGCTGGATATCATCGTTGCCGATGACGGTTTCCTGGTCACGGCAAAGCAAAATGACGGCACACTGCTATTATTCCCTGCCAACAGCGAGAAGGCCGTGTATCTCTACGAGCCGTACTTTTCGGCGCAGGTGCAGGCCACGGCGTATGCAAGGGACGCCTACCTGGCCGTTACCATATCCAAAGCCAAGTGGAATTGGCATGTTGATCCAACCGTCGAATGGTCTTACCCGGATGGCGTCAAGACGTTCATATGGAAAGGTCCCATCGAGATTGCCTGGCCTGCGCCTAAGGATTGGGACAGTTGTGCGGCGACAGGATGCGCCCCCGTCGAGTGGTGGCACTATCTTGGGCAGTGTGCGGTCTCCACCGCCGCATGGCACGGAACTGGATTCCTCGTCACCAGCGGCGGCTTCGATGACAATAATAAAGTCTTTCTGATCCAAAAGGACAAGACAATCCTGTCACAGGTGGACAAGGAGGGTATTCCAGTCCACAACATGGGAGTTGACGCCAAGCCGGCCGATATTCTTGGTGTCAGTGTGGACATGAAATGGCTGGCGACGCGCCAGGGACCGGATGTGAAGGTGACGGATTCTAAAGAGACGTCGTATCTTGCCTCGCGCATCCATCGGGTGTTGGGCGTCTCGTTGGACGGCGACCTGGTCGGTGTGGCGAAGAACGCAAAGACTGGTGTGTACGAGATAGTGGTTATCTCGGCCGGAGGCAAACACCGAAAGGTTCTTGACTCCGTCAAACTGGACACGATGGCTGCCTGTTCGGATGGAAAGATTGTCTACGTCAAAGGCCGGAAGGTTGTCTGGCGAGACAGCGGAGTGCGTTTCAGGCAACCCGATCCCGAAACTCAGCCTGCAGTAACCGGTGGTGGCTGAAATCGGAAAAGCCTTGTGCATTGATAAGTGCCCCGAATAATCGGGCGTCTTAAACCAAATCGCATGCCTCGGCGGGCATCCAGTGCTCTTCGCGGTTTTTCCACTTCACGTTGCAGCCGATGGGGTTAGTGACCTCCACGGGCGGCCGCCTGCCGGCCAGCAGTGCGTCAAGGGCGTCCCGCAGTTCGTGTGTTGTCTGCTTGCCGGGCTCGCGCGGGTTGTCGTCCATCCGCCCGGTGTAGCGGAGTTTCCGCTCCCGGTCGAAGACGAAATAGTGTGGCGTCCGCAGCGCCCCGTACGCCAGCGCGGTTTCCTGCGTGTCGTCCCGGACATAAGGGAATTTGAAGCCCCTCTCGGCCGCCCGCTCGACCATGTGATCGAACGAATCTTCCGGGTGGTTGTCAATCTCGTTGGAATTGATGGCGATCATCGCGACGGACTTCGGCGCGTAGTCGGCATACAGCTTAACCATCCGCTCCTCGGAACCGATTACGTAAGGGCAATGGTTGCAGCTGAATACGACTATGAGCAGTTCCGCGTCGGCGAAATTCGCCAGCGAGTAATTCCGCCCGTCGATTCCGGGCAGGTGGAAATCCGGGGCCTTATCTCCGATTTGCAGTGTGAATGCCATGGCCTGTCTCCTTGGTTGCCGCCCCTGGGGGTCCGGCGGCCTGATTAATTGTATACCGCCGGCACAACGGCAGAGAGTTTGGCCGAAAAGTTATTGTTACCTCCGGGTGACGGTGGTTATTATTCGGGGGTTATCCTGCTGTAACGGACATTTTGACTGCCAGGGCAGAGGAGAGAAAGTCATGTCAAATCTTAAACGTTTGCCGTCAGCGAAGGCGGCCCAACCCAAAACAATAACATTCGGCGTCTGCGCGACGTGCGACCCGCGAATCGACAAGGATTCCAGGACCCGCGCGGGGAACATTGTCGAGATGGTCGCCGAGTTCGTCGCCAAGGGCGTGAAGATGCCCGACGGCACGCCGGTGGACGTCGTCTGGTCGCCGGTGCTGATCGACGGCGAAAAAGAGGCTGACATCGTGGCCGGCCAGTTCCAGAAGGCCGGCGTCGACGCCGTTATCGTCGCACCGGACACATGGGCGTTCCCGCAGCTTACGCTGATAAGCCTGCTGGCCCAGCTGCCCAAAGAGACGCCGGTGAACATCACCTGCGGCAACAGCGGTCCGCGGCCGGGCGTGGTTTATGCTCATGCCGTCAACGGCGCGCTCGCGCAGAGCGGCAAGCTGGTTGCGCTGAACGTCGGCACCTGGCCGGACACGGGCCTGAAGCCCAGGATGACGGCTGAGACCGCCGAGGCGATGATCGACTGGTGCTACGCCGCGATGACCGTCGTCGGCCTCAGGGGCCGGCGGGTCGTTATCTTCGGCCACGATTCGATGGGCATGGAGACAGCGCTGGCCCACGTGCTGCCGACGCGGAACACATTCGGCATCGAGATAACGCGGCTGGACATGAAGCTGCTTGCCGACATGCTCGCCAAGGGCGCATACGACGCCAATGAGCTTAAGAAGCTTCGCGGCTGGATCGATCGCAACGTCGGCAAGCGGCTGGAGCTTCGCGACGAAGCCGACAGCCAGCGCTTCAACACGTCGCTTGCGATGTACCTTGTAGTCCGCGACCTGATGGCCGACCTCAACGCCGTCGGCGGCGGGTTCATGAGCCAGCTGGAGTGGGGCAGCGACCTTCGCGGCCTGCCTCTGCCGGTGGCGGACGTCATGGAAAGCCTGTTCAACTCGACCTTCGACCACAACGGCGAGAAGGCGGCCCTGCCTTACGCCACCGAGGCCGACATGCAGGCCCTGCTGACGCAGCTGTTCCTTACGTGGCTGAGCGGGGGCAATCCGCCGCTGTTCATGGACTTCCGCAAGGTCTGGGAGCCGTGGGAAATCCAGGCGCTGGCCAAGAAGCTCAAGATAAAGTACACCGCCAGGGACCTGTGGGCGCAGCGCGGGTTCGTCGACGGCGACAACAGCGGGTCGGCCAGCTTCAACTGGGCGGCAAGGCCCGGCGCCTCGATGAGCGCCTGCATGAAAGGCGTTTCGATGCCGCTTGCCGGGACCGACTACTTCCCCGGCGGCGGAAACAGCGTGACGTTCACGTCGCCCGGCGGCATCGAAGGCATCGCCGCCCGCCTGGCCTATGCGGAGACGACCGGGATGTTTTCGATGATATGGGACCAGGCCGTCACCACCGAAATGCCGGAAAAGCTCGCACAGGCTGTCGCGAATACGTCCTCACCGACCTGGCCTCACACGTTCATCGTGCCGAAGTATGCCACGATGGCCGAGTACAAGCAGTATCCGCCGGCCAACCACTTCCACATGACGTGGAACATCAAGCCGGCCCGCCTGCAGCACTGGATGGACATGACGAACGTTCTCAGCGTTACGCCGTGGGCTGAGCGTCCGGCGTTCATTCCGGGCGTCGACAGGCCCCAGCCGCTCATCCACCTCATCAACGGAGGCGAGAACATTGCGAAAATGAAACTCGCCGGCAAATAATACGCCGCAGGTAAAATAGACTTAACGAGCCGCGACTGTAAAGGAGCGGTCATTCCCGTATAAGAACTCAGGCGACCG
>CAZVYJ010000076.1:0-11463 GCA_964631565.1 uncultured Planctomycetaceae bacterium | reverse complement strand
AGAGATACGTACTTGGGGAGGCTTAGTGCATAATGTCCTGACGGTCGCGGCTCATATGAAAAACAAATCATATTGACTCCGCGGCATGGTTAACTGAACATATTAACAAACGGGAAGCGAATCCGGTTCTTTGACGTTAGTAAAAATCGGAAGGTTGGTTAAATATGCCTTTTTAGCGTCAGGGCATATTCCTGACATGAAACTGGATTGAAGGGGTAACAATGATAGCGGAAACTTGGATATCTGATTTGGGCAATTTACTGGAAGTATTATTCAAGGAAGGCATGCCAATATTGACCCTTCTTATAGGTGGATGGATGGGGCACCGCTTGGGGCTTTCAAGAGAACGCCGGCTAAACTCTGAAAAGCGAAGGGCTGAATTACCCGGCCTGCTTCTTAGCGCCGTAGAAGAATGCAATATGCTCGCCACAGAGGGGATTCGATACGCTGTCTTGTGCCGTTATTATAATCAATTACAACTCTGTGAATCCGAAACGATCCATGATAAGGAACGATTTCAGGAAAGACATAATTTCTTCGAAGAGCGGCAGTGCGATGTGGCCATTAAGTTGTCGCGAGCTTTCGCCGAACTTCAACAAAGACTGGCGGAAATGCGGGGTGAGTATAAGAAGGATGGCGATGTAGTGGAGAAAATAGATATGGCGCTGGCTTCAGTGGTGAATTACCACGCTGATGGGATTGGCGTCGATCCTGATGTTGCGACAAGCCGGACAAAACCTTCGCTAGATGAGTGGTTGCATAGCAAGCAGTTGGAAGCATCAGAATATGTGAGGAAAGCATTCGTAACGAAAGTGTGGGACGTATTGAAAATTGTTGGATTCTCAGGGAAGGCTCTTGCCTTGAAACCCGCTGTTGCAAGCGGCGAAGATAAGAAAGAATCTGGGGAATAATCATTTTCGGGAATCAGGGCCGGCTGGCGCCTGTTGGTTAACTGGGCCGTACTGGACTTGAACCAGTGACCTCCTGCGTGTCGAGCAGGCGCTCTAGCCAACTGAGCTAACGGCCCGTGTGCTTCCCGATCTTATTACATTTTCAGACTGCCGCCAGCGGCGCTTACCGCTTCGCTCCTGCGGGGACTTCGCTGGCACGGCCCGGTGAGGGGCCACTTTATTCAACAAAGTCCGTAGTGTCAAGTCGGTTAACCAGACTGGCGATAATTTAGCCCAACCAAAGGCTTTACACCGGCGGCCTTACCGCCCCGTCTTTGCTGCCTCATGCCCTCCAAGAGCTTACGAAGGGCATCTTTTCAGAACTACTTATTCCGTAGAAGCGGAATAATCTGATTTCTGCGAAAAATGTTTTTTTGAGGGATTTACCTCATCATGCCCGTTGAGTATAATATTGTACTTGGTGGATTAGCCGCCAGTCACATCTGTGCCAGCGATAATTATTGCAGTTCATATCGCAAAAAAGGTGGAATGATGCCTTTTTGCTGGCAAGGCAGCCGGAACACACTCGCCATGGCGGGCGACGCAGTTTGACGAATAGTGGCCGTGGAGCTCGCTATGAACGAGACAAAACAGCAGCCCGTACCGGAACTGTATATCGGGGATAATATCGCGCCCCGCGTGACAGAAACCGAACAGGCGACCGGCATCTGCATCGCCGGCGGCAAAAAGATAACGCGGCTCGCCATTCGACGGCTTCTGGAAACTTACGGTCTGGTGACCTGCGGCGTATCCGATGACCAAGATGAACTGCACGCGTCGCTGGCTGCGATTTCCGAATATCAGCGATGTGTGATGGTGTTGATAGTTTCCGGCTCCGACGCATTCGGCACACTGCATTCCGTACACAAAACCCTTATCGAATCGTACCCCAACATTGCCCTGGTAGTGCTTTCCGAACGCGGCAGCCGCGCCCAGGTATACGCCGCACTGCGAATCGGGGCCAAAGGCTTCGTCAATCTCGATTCCGAGCCGGAAGAACTGGTCAAGGCGGTTCGCATGGCCTCCCAGAACAGGGTATATCTCTCGCCGGACGTGGCTGAACTGCTGGTCAACGATATATCCAGAACCGAAGAAACCTCGCAGACACCGCACCTGACCAACGTAAGCCTGAGCAAGCGGGAAATCGAAATCGTTCAGCTTCTGTGCGAAGGCCTGAGCAGCAAGGAAATAGGCCGTCGCCTGCACATCAGTCCCAAAACAGTAGAGAACCATCGCTATAACGTATACCGCAAATGCGAAGTCGACAGCGTTGCCGGCCTGATGCGACATGCAATCGAAGAAGGTTTGATTTCACTATAGTAATCACCCAGCCAAACGGCCGCCCCACCACCGTACCGCACCGCATATCAATCCGAACTGAATACTGAATTACCTTCACTCGCCATGGTCCATTACTGATTACAGAAAGCATCTGCCGCTCACGTCGCTGGACCACGACTCGCGAGTTAACAAGACCAATCACGCCCTGCACCGATCGTGATTCTTATCACAAAACCCCCACTGGCCCGCTCAAACCATATTCAGAAAATACAACCTGATTTTCACCTGTCCAATGCATTCGTTAGATATGACACACAACAGCCGCATCCCTAACCTCAGTCTGTGAAAAAACCTGTGACAGCCCACCCTGTTGATAAGCGTTGGAAATTTTTTTATTTATCCTAAACCCCGTGGCGCGGAAGGAGTTGGGACGACCTACGACCTCTGAGACTGCGCCTATTATTCCTATTTTTCCGCAATACGCCTTGGGTGTTTTCACCTATAAAAAGTGCGGCCTTCGGCGCAAATGAATTGTGCTTCCAGCCCGAAAATACACATATTTTGTACTCAAACACGGCCAGAACGCCATTTATGGGCTTTACCAGAAGAATCTGATATTTTATCTATTTTAACAAAGGTGAAGAGAATCGTTTTTTGTCGATTTCGGCCTCCCCGCCTCCCCAAAGCTTTGGGCGGTTCCCCGGATTGATGAATTCCGATGTGTCTCCGATGATGTGATGTGGCGGGAACGGATTCCTTCAGTTCGGTGTGCACTTCGTTGAGCAAGTGGTTTTTCAATGTCAGAAAAAGAGAGGAAAAATGAAGATGTCCGCCAATCAGAAGAAAAATCCGAAAACCGTGCTTTGCGATCGACACATATCCATGTCCAGCCAGATAGCCGCTCGGCTTAACAGGCGATACACATGGGTGGACTCCGAGGATTTACAGAGCTACGCATATCTCGGTCTGGCGCTGGCGGCCAAGAGGTACAGCCCGGACCACGGCGTGTCCTTCGACAGGTACGCATTTCAGAAGGGAACATACCTCGCAATCGACGAGATGCGGAAGGACGGCGTTCTTCGCCGTCGCAATGCTAAACAGCTGCCGATAAGGTTATCCATCAGCGGCTGCGATGACGGCGAACACGACAGCGACATTCCCGTTGTTGACAATGATTCGGACAGGGGCATTTCCAGGATGGAAGCACGGGATATCTGTGCTTCGCTTCTTAAGAAACTGGACGACAAGGACAGACAATTGCTCATCATGTATTACACCGATGAGATGAAATTCAAGGAAATCGCGGAGGTTTTCGGGGTAAGTGAATCTGCAATCTGCCTTCGCCATAAAGCTCTCATGACCAGACTCAGACGATTGGCCGGCTCGGCGGCGGCATCGTATGAGGGCATGTAGGAAAGGGGTTTGTGATGAACTCGCTAGAAAATCTTGCCGGGAAGAAAATACTTATCGTTGATGATTCCGTGCAGATGACCGGCCTTCTGCAGGAAGTGTTCGTGGACTGCGGTGCGGACGTGACCACCACAAACTCCGGCCATTCCGCGATGATAATGATTCAGCTCAACTCGTTTGACCTGATAGTGCTCGACCTGCTCATGCCGAAGCCCAACGGCTGGGACGTGCTGCACTTTATGAGAAATATCAATCCGGCGTTGCTGGACCGCGTCATGCTTCTGACCGGCGACCAGTATCACCGCTCGACGATGCAGGGAATAAGCAATATGGATCTCCAGGTAATCTTCAAACCATTCGATGTGGAAGAACTGCGGATCAAGGCCTGCAGAATAATGGATCACGCCGCCCGTCCGCTGACTGCAGCCTGACGGCTGTGTTTAAACAGAACAGAATTCTTACCGCCGCTCTCTGATTTTCAGTTTCGTCGAGAGCGGCGTTTTTATTGACTCACCGCGCTTGATGCCGTTGTCCTGAACCATGTTCACCGGCCATCGCAAAGCATCGGAGCGGCTTATTCAGCATTCGGCCTTGACTGTGGATTACAATGGCGTATATTCGTGTTCAGTAGGCTGGAGAGGTGGCTGAGTGGCTGAAAGCGACGGTTTGCTAAACCGTTGTACGGGATCATACCCGTACCCCGGGTTCGAATCCCGGCCTCTCCGTTAAGAGAAGACCTCGCAGCGAAACGCTCCGGGGTCTTTTGCTTTAATGACACATTCAGAAAACCCAACACCTCGCGAAGCGAAACCCGGCTTCCCAGAATACACAAAGACCCCGGAATGAAACACAGTCCCGAGGCCTTTGTGCATTTACGCATTGGTACATCAGGCTTTGTTGAAAAAGCCTTTGGGGGGCCAAGTTTCCTCACAAGCGAAGGACGAGCTTCCTGGCTCAAAAGTGGCGAAGGGCGAATTTACGGCGAGTCCCTGCCGGGTTTTCACGTGTTTATCGAGCATTTCACGGTGATGAGCTTCTGACGGCCTGCTGCATATGCGAGCGGCTCTGCGACGGCGGAACAGTACAACTGTTCCAAGGGCAAACAGTGAGATGCCTGACGGCTCAGGCACGGGGTTTTCCGTGATTCCGAAACCATCGGCGAGCTGCGGGTCTTCATCAGTGCCGAACCCGTCGCCGAATTCGGGTTCTTCACCTATGCCGAATTCGTCGCCGAACTGAGGCTCTTCACCGATGCCGACCTCGTTTCCAAAGTCGAAGTTCATCCAGGGGCTGCTGGAAAAACTGCTGTTGTCGACGACAACCGGAGGCCCCATCCGCACCGGAGGAATCTGGGCATCGAACAGCACCCACATGCCGTTTCGCCACCATGCAAACGGGTCGATATCGATATACCCGGCAGGGTTGCAGATTTCCCCCGGCATGCTGTCTTTCATCCCGTCGTGGTCCGAATCAGACGCTGCGTATCCGGTTGTGCCCAGCAGGTTCCTGGGGCCGACAGCCGCACCGTTCACAAAGTCTGCCGGCGCGATTAACATTATCATCAGCATAACCCATCGTTTCATATCGAATCCTCCGCTGTGCTGTTCCTCCCGATTTGAATCAGCAGTTCCGCCGGTTGCGATGTCTTCCTAGCAATACAGTTGCTCCTAAGCCCAGCATCGCCATTGTGGCCGGCTCGGGTATCGCGGGGTTTTCGTCAACGCCGTATTCGCCGGCGGCCGGAGGCGCAGGCTCCACGCCGCTGAGGTCCAGGATGTAGGACAGCTCGAACGATTCGCCCGAGGCGACTGGCGTTTCAAACACAATCAGGATCGTCGTGGTGACATCGCCATATGAATCCGTGACCGTGCTTATCGAGGCGTCGAAATCGACTCCCGTAATGCTCAGGCTGTCTTCGACCAGCGTCGCAACGTACAAGGTAATCGTGTAGGCGGTGAAGGAGCTGCCGCTGTTGTTGATGACCAGCTTGTCCACGTTCATGTATTTCTCGTCGCCGGTCTTGAGAAACCATGTCGAGTCCTCACCGCTGGAATAGTCGTAACTGAACTCCTGTTCGCCCTGGAAATGCCACCGGTTAATGTCCGAATCGTCCGAGGCGAGATAGGAGTCGGTGGTCTGCGTGAACCAGATCGGACTGCTGTCCCAGTCGAAGTCGGGGTCGGGGTCAATCCCCCGATAGTCCATATAGGTGCTCTCAACTGTGATACTCGCCAGGGCAGGGATCGCCCCCGGCAGCACACACACCAATAACGCGACAATGATAAGCTTAAACTTAAGCATCAGAAGCCTCTCCTTTCTCTGGGCCGGACGAGCGGAACCTGTTTTGAGCTTTTTTGAGCTTTGCCAATGCATTCGGGGCCGTCACGCCCGGAGCCGTGCCTCACATGTTTTGAAGCGACAGCACATGAGACGGTCCGTGCTGTCATTCGTAAGTTGCCTCTGACCTGCGGAATACAACCGCATATCCGGAGAAAAAACGGCAATAACCCCAACCACAGCCGGCGGCAGATAAATATCTCCAAATTTCCAAAAATCCGGTTGTGAAAATGCCTTCTGCGGCAACTTACTAAACTGAGCGACGAGGTGACATATTTGAATGTTACACCCTACAAACACGGAACATAGGGCAGAATGCCGGTTGGCAGAATCAGGTATGTTGATATATAATGGAGTTTTTGATTGAGGACTCGGAATGGACGATCTGGAACTGCTAAATCGGTATGTTTCCAACGGCGATAAGGATGCCGTTTCGTCCCTGATCCACAAGTATCAGAATATGGTTTTCAGCGCGTGCATGAAGCGGCTGGGATGCGCCGCCGACGCCGAAGACGCCTCGCAGCAGGTCTTTATGGCGATGATGCAGAGCGGAGGGAATATCAGAACAAGCGTCAAGCAGTGGCTCTATCGCTGCGCTATTAACGTAAGCGCATCCATTATCCGCACCCGCTGCAGCCGCGCTCACCACGAGCAAGAGAAAAGCCGCCAGAACAAGGGCTGGTGCGGCAACGGCGAAGCGGAACAGAAGGAAACCTATTCCATCCTCAGGCAGTGCCTGAGCGAACTGGACGAGACCGACCAGCAGGTGCTGGTTGACAACCAGGTTAACGATGTCACGCAGCAGGCTCTCGCCTCGTCGATGGGCGTCACGCAGCAGGCGGTGGCAAAACGCATCGGCAAGATACTCGTGCATCTTCGTCGCGAGCTGACGTCCAGAGGCGTGATATTCTCACTGCTGGCAACTGTGCTGCTGGCTGTCAAGCGGGCGGCCTCGGCGGCAGTACCGCAAAGCCTGAAGGCGGCGCCGTCCGCCACACTCGCTTCCGGCGGAGCTGCCGGCGCCGGGACAGCAGGCATGCTGAAGGCTGGCGCAGCGGCGATGCTCATAATGGCCGCCGCAGTGACATACAAATGCGCCGAGGACAGCCGCCCTGCGACATCCGATCAGCCGTCAAAGACCGTCAGCGCAGCGCGCGAAAGACCCGCAGCGGGCAATGGCGAGGCCGGTTCGGTTTCATTCAAGGGCAGGCTGCCGACCGCCACACCGATTTCACTGGTAAGCGGTTCCCCCGGCCGGCCCGTGCAGCAGGCACGTTTATCCGGCGCAGCTGTGCCTTCAGAGCAAAGAACAACCCGGCAGGCCGCATCGAGCAGCTTGTATGATGCGCCCGGCATTCGCAATCAGCAGGAAACTCCGGCCGACGCGCAGAACAATCCCGCCCAGACCGCCTCGTACCAGTTATCGTACGCTTTACACAAAGCGTCCGATGACAGACCCGACCGGCCGGCCGAGAAAAACAAAGCAATCGATTCGCCGTCTGATGCCCCCGCCGTCGAACTGGCGGTTGCAGCCGACAAGCTGCCTGCCCCCGACGCAACTTCAGCCGAAAACTATATCCAACATGCCGGCCCGCAAACGGCGATGCTCGAAGCAGGCGAAATCAAACCTGCAAACCTCAGAGTACAGAACACGGCACAAGTCCGGCCGGATACCAGGCTGAAAAACCAGATTAATCTTTCCACGTTCGCCAGGCCTGTCGCACCATCTGATAATCATCTGAAGACCGATTATCCGACGGCGGATAATTTCGACGAGATAACAAGAAATCCCGTCGATATCGGCCCGCAGGAAATCGGCGTCCAGGAATGGAAGATTCCGCAGGCGTCGGCACCGTCCACTCCGAATGATCTCATAACCGCCGCACACGGGACAATCACTGTCGCAGCCGGCGATATGCTGACCGCCGCGGGCAGACTTGACGGAAGGCTTATCAATCAGGGAACCGTGCAGGCAAAAGACGACTCGCCGCTTTATCTGGACGGTCTGGTCAGCGGCCGCGGCTCGTACACCGGCAGCGTCGTATTCACGAACGGTTTCTCGCCAGGCAACAGTCCGGCGGCCGTCCATCTGGACAGCGCCGTTCTGGACCCGGGCAACATATTGACGATGGAACTTGCCGGCCTGACGCCGGGCAGCCAGCATGACCAGCTAATCATCGACAATCACCTGACGCTAGGCGGACAACTGAACGTGGAGCTTATTTACGGTTTCATACCGCAGTTCGGCAACAGCTTCACTCTGTTCGACGGCGATTTCAGCGGCGAGTTCTCCGACATAATCCTGCCGACGCTTGGCGGCGGTCTCCGCTGGGATACCAGCATGCTCTACACCGGCGGCAGTCTGCAGGTGGTGCAGATGGTGCAGGCGGTGCCCGAGCCGGCTACCGTGGTTCTTCTCGCCGGCGGGCTGGTGCTGTTGAAGCGAAGGCGAAGGCGAAGCTGAAATCCCGAGTTCACCTCGGGGCTGCGCCGCAGGTCTGGGTAACCACCGCTGAAGTTTTCACCTTTCAAACAGGCGACGCAAATCTTGCCCTCTCCTATCGTTTCGAGTAGTCTATAGACATGATATCCACGGGGAGATTTCATATCGGCGCCGTTGGAGATTTCAAAAAGCCCGCTCATACTGCACCCTCCCGCCGCTCTTCAATGCCGTTATCCGGAAAATCCGTGTCAATCAGAGGGCAACACATGAAAGCCATCGGTATCGCGGCAGTAACCTTAGTTATTCTGTTCGCGTCGCGCCTGTCTTATGCCGGAGAAACGGTGCGGGTCGGAGTATACGAAAACTCGCCGAAAGTATCCTGCGACAAATCCGGGAAGCCGGCCGGATTCTTTATCGATATTCTCGAATATATCGCCAAAAAAGAAGGCTGGACGCTGGAGTATGTCCCGGGCGCCTGGCCGGAGTGCCTCACCAGGCTGGACCGGGCGGATATCGATCTGCTGGTCGACATCGCACGGACGCCGGAAAGAAGCCAACGTTACGATTTCATCAAAACGTCGGTCCTCAGCGACTGGGTCCGCCTGTATCGCAGGCCCGGCCTTTCAATCAACGAATGGCCCGACCTTCAGGGAAAAACGATTGCCGTCCTGAAAGGTTCGCTGCAACACGGCATTCTCGTGGAAACCCTCGACAAATTCGGCGTTCAATGCAACATCAAAGCCGTTTCCACCCAGAAGGAGGTATTCCAGCTATTAAACGATGACGACGTCGATGCGGGAATCGTCAACCGGTTCTTCGGCTGCGAATACGAGAATGATTACACTGTCGAAAGAACGCCCATTATTTTTGCAGCCACCGACGCCTGCTTCGCCATGCCCAGGGGACACAAGCCTTATCTGGGAGAGGCAATCGACCGACACCTCGCAGAAATGAAACGAAATCCCGATTCCTACTATTACAAAATACTGAACGCATGGCTTGAGCGGTATGAACATCAGAAACACGGCGGGATCCCCCGCTGGATTTTCATCAGTCTGGCTGCATTGCTCGGCGGAGTCGTGCTTCTCGTGGCGAACAGCGCCTTTCTGAAAAGCACGGTCCGGCGAAGAACCGCCGAACTGAAAACTTCCATGGAATCACTGCAGGAATCGGAGGCTCGCTACAGGGCTTTGTTCGAGGGAGCAGCCGAGGGCATACTGGTCGCCGACATCGAGACGAAAAAATTCATCTACGCCAACCCGGCAATCTGCAGGATGCTGGGCTATACGCAGGAAGAGCTGGTTGCGCTTGGCATAACCGATATCCACCCGGCCGAATCGCTGGAACGGATAATCGCCCATTTCGAATCGAATGATGACAAACAGCTGATCCCGGACATTCCATGTCTGCGAAAAGACGGCGGCGTCATCTACGCGGATATCACCAAGGCCCCGGCTGTAGTAGACGGCCGCGAATGCAATGTCGCTTTCTTCACCGATGTGACGCAGCGGAAGAAACTTGAGGAGCAGTTCAACCAGGCTCAGAAGCTCGAGGCTGTAGGGCAACTCGCCGGCGGCGTGGCCCACGACTTCAACAATATCCTCACGGCGCAACTCGGCTACTGCGACCTGATGAAAAGACGGCTGAGAGACGAAGACCCTCTCGCCGCGGACCTCGCCCAGGTCAAAATCTGCGCTGAACGGGCGGCGACGCTCACGCGCCAACTCCTGGCCTTCAGCCGCAAGCAGACACTCGAACCGAAGGTGCTGAACCTTAACGACATAGTGACCAACATCGAGAAGATGCTGAGACGGCTGATAGGCGAGCACATAGAATCGTGACCGAGCTGGCGGACGACCTGGGAAGTGTGAAGGCCGACCCGGCCCGCATAGAACAGGTCATCATGAACCTCGCGGTGAACGCCCGCGACGCAATGCCGCAGGGCGGCAGGCTGACCATCGAAACCGCCAACGTCGTTCTCGACGAGAACTACGCGCAGGATCATCTTGACGCAACCGCCGGTCCGCATGTCATGCTGGCGATAAGCGACAACGGATGCGGCATGAATGAACAGACCAAGCGCAGGCTGTTCGAACCGTTCTTCACTACAAAAGGCGTCGGAAAAGGCACGGGCCTGGGACTGGCGACGGTCTACGGCATCGTCAAGCAGTCCGGCGGCGATATATGGGTTTACAGCGAATTGAACAAAGGCACGACCTTCAAGATATTCCTGCCTCGCGTTGAAGCTGCGCCGACCCGGCCGGCCGAGAAGGAAATCGAGGCCGCCCACGGCAAGGGCGAACTGATACTGGTGGTCGAGGATGAGCCTGTCCTTCGCGAACTTTTTACGCGGATGATCGAAAACCTGGGCTACCGCGTGAAGATAGCCGCCAACGGCATCGAGGCGCTGCAGATGATCGAGCAGGAAGGCCTCAAGCCTGATCTTTTGATTACCGACGTGGTCATGCCCAAAATGGGAGGCAAAGAGCTGGTTGAACGCGTCAGCCGGATACAGCCGGGCCTCAAGGCGCTTTATACGTCCGGCCACGCCAGCGGCAGCTTTACCGATTACGACGGAATTGCTCATGGCGCCCCGTTCCTCCAGAAGCCGTTCAGCAGCGACGAACTCGCCGCGAAGATACAGGGGCTTATTCGTCCGAAGGGATAACCCTACTCTTCTTCGTCGCACAAGCCCCACCGTTTCTTTAAATCGCGAATTCGAAAATCCAAACCTCAAAAAACAAATCCCAACCAAAACTCAATAACCAAAGTTTCAAATCCCAAACAACACATCCGGCGTTTTGAATTTTTTTGGAATTTTTGGAAATTGCGATTTGGAGCTTGTTTGGATTTTGAAACCTGCCCGCCGAAGCCGTTCCGTCGCCATAGCTATGGAGCGTCGGCGACTCGGCAAAGGCGGGTTCGTGATTTGAAATTTCCGCCCACCCGACTTGTCACGCCGGCTTGTCTCGCCGCAGCTTCAGCGCAGGCGGGTCCGAAATCCGAATTCCGAAATAGTAGTTCAGAGTTCTGAGTTCAGAG
>CAZVYJ010000075.1:0-11523 GCA_964631565.1 uncultured Planctomycetaceae bacterium | reverse complement strand
CACTAAAGAAGTCGGCTATTTTTTTGCCTGAACTAAAACTGGGGATGAGTCAGGGCCGGCCCGGAGGCGCCCCCCGTATCGAATGCGGGCAAAACCAGTTTACTTGTCAATCCATGTTGAACTGCCGGCCAAACCGGATACACTGGCGGGATTGAATTCCGGCTTTTGAGTCATATTTCAACATTGAACAGAAGAATACGATGGAACAGTTTAAAAAAGAAGTGCTGAACAGGACCCACAGGTGCAACGAGCTGACCGAGAGCGATATCGGCAAGAAAGTCCGCCTGTGCGGCTGGGTTAAGAGTTATCGTGACCATGGTGGAGTCGTGTTTGTCGATCTTCGCGACCGCGACGGCGTTACGCAGGTCGTATTCAACGTTCCCGACAGCAATGCCGACCAGGCTACCAAGGCCCGCTACACGCTCGCCCGTTCGCTTCGCAGCGAGTGGGTGATATCGGTGGCCGGCACGGTAGCCCCGCGCGGACCCGAACGCGAAAACCCGAAACTGCCGACCGGCAAAATCGAGGTCATCGGCAGCGACCTTGTTCTGCTGAACAAGTCCGACGCGGTTCCGTTCGAGCCGGACGAGTATTCGACCGTTTCCGAAGAGCGCCGCCTGAAATACCGCTACATAGACATCCGCCGGCCCGAAGTGTCGCGTGCGCTTCGCCTGAGGCACCAGATATGCCGAGCGGTCCGCGACGTGCTGGACGGCAGCGGCTTCGTGGAAGTCGAAACGCCGTTCCTGACCAAGTCCACGCCGGAAGGCGCCCGCGATTTCCTGGTTCCGTCGCGACTTCAGCAGGGAACGTTCTACGCCCTGCCGCAAAGCCCGCAGCTGTTCAAGCAGATTCTCATGGTCGCCGGCATGGACCGCTACTACCAGATAGTCCGCTGCTTCCGCGACGAAGACCTCCGCGCCGACCGCCAGCCGGAATTCACGCAGATAGACCTTGAAATGTCGTTCGTCACCGAGCAGGACGTGATGGACATAACGAACAAGCTCATGCGGGCCGCCTGCAAGGTGGCCGGCAGGGAGTTCCCGGACGCCGGGCAGATTCCGGTCATCAAATACGCCGACTCAATGGCCGATTACGGCTGCGACCGGCCCGACCTGCGGTTTGACATGAAGCTTTACGACGTTTCGGACATCGTCGCAGGCACGGAGTTCAAGGTGTTTTCCGACGCGCTGGCCGGCGGCGGAGCGGTGAAGGCGATATGCCCGCCAGGCGGCGGAAAATTCACCCGCAAGGAAATCGACATGTACACAGCCTACGCCGCCGACTTCGGCGCGAAGGGGCTGGCATGGTGCAAGGTCGAGGCGGGCGGATTCGCAGGCGGCACGGCGAAGTTCCTCGGGGCGGACGTGCAGACCAGGCTCCGAGAAAAACTGGGCGCCAAGGACGGCGACATTATTTTTTTCATGGCCGACAAGCTCTCCGTGGTCAACAAGGTGCTGGCGGCACTGCGAGTCCGGCTGGGCGCGGACATGAAGCTTTACAAGCCCGACGAGTTCAAGTGGTGCTGGGTCACTGATTTTCCGCTGGTCGAATGGAACGAGGGCGAGAACCGCTGGGACGCGCTGCATCACCCGTTCACCATGCCGAAAGTGGAGAGCATCGAGCAGCTCGTCAAGTCGCCGGGCGAGGCTACGGCCCGCGCTTACGACATCGTCTGCAACGGCATGGAGCTGGGCGGCGGGTCGATTCGTATCCACATGCCGGAAGTCCAGAGCGCGGTGTTCGGCCTGCTGGGCATCAACGAGCAGGAGGCGAAGGCGCGGTTCGGCTTCCTGCTGGACGCGCTGCGATTCGGCGCGCCGCCGCACGGCGGGCTTGCCATCGGGCTGGACCGGCTGGTCATGATGCTGGTCGGCGGCGAGTCCATCCGCGACGTCATCGCGTTCCCCAAGACGCAGCGCGGCACATGCCCGCTGACCGGCGGACCGGACTTCGTGGACGACAAGCAGCTGGCCGAGCTTGACCTCAGGATAATCGCGCCGCCGCCGAAACAATAAACCCGAAACTCGGCGAATAGAAACGACAAAAAACTGCGTCGGGGCTGCAATGTGCCGGACAGGAGCATGCACATGACTAAAGCGCGCAGAACACGTTCGAAAACCGGGCTGCCCCCCGGAACGGTGGTCCACGTCGGCGAGACCCGGCACGAGCCGGCCCGGATAAGCCTAATCGCCTATGACAAGACGAACTTCCACGAGAGCCAGCCCAAAACCATAGACGAATGCCTTTCGCTGCTCAAGAACGGCGGCACGAAATGGATCAATATCGACGGCATACACGAGGTCGAAATCGTCCAGAAGCTCGGCGAGTTCTACCACCTGCACCCCCTGGTGCTGGAAGACATCGTAAACACCACGCAGAGGCCGAAGGCGGAAGATTACGGCGAAACGATTTTCCTCGTAGCCAAGATGCTCACATGGGACGCTGCGACCGGCCGCATAAACTCGGAGCAGTTGAGCTTCATTCTTGGCGACAATTTCCTGCTGACGTTCCAGGAAACGCCGGGGGACATATTCGACATCATCCGCGACCGGCTGAGATGCGACAAGGGACGCGTCCGCGGCGCGGGCGCGGATTATCTGCTGTACTGCCTGCTGGACTGCATCCTGGATTATTATTTTGTGGTTCTGGAGAACATCGGCGACCGCATAGAGGAGCTGGAAAATATTGAACTCTTCAGGCCTTCGCCGGACACGCTGAAAGAAGTTCACAGGCTGAAGCGCGAGATGATAACCCTCCGCAAGGCGGCCTGGCCGCTGAGGGAAGTCACGAACTCCATCGAGCGCGGCAAGAACCGCCTGGTCAGCGCGGAGACCAGCCTGTATTTCCGTGACCTGTACGACCACACGATAAGGGCGATTGAAACGGCGGAAACCTACCGCGACATGCTGTCGGGCCTGATGGACCTGTATCTGTCCAGCGTGTCGAACAAAATGAATGAGATAATGAAAGTTCTCACCATCATCGCGACGATCTTCATACCGCTGACATTCATCGCCGGCGTATACGGAATGAACTTCGACCCCGATTCGTCGCCGTTCAACATGCCGGAATTGAGATGGTTCTGGGGATACCCGGCCGCCCTTGTGCTGATGGCGGCGGTGGCCATCGGCATGCTCGTATTCTTCAAAAAGAAGAAATGGCTGTAGAGACAGCCTGAAAATCCGCTACTTTTCCGTAAGCTCTATTACGCCGTCCCAGCCAGCCGGCGGCGAAGCGGCATACCCGCCAGAAAGCCCGATAAGGACCTTCGCGGCTGCGTCGTCGCCGATGGCGGACTGCTCGAATATTGCGGCTGCCTCGCTGAAGCGTCCGGCCCGGAAAAGCTCGACGCCACGGGCGAAATTTTCGCACTTCTCAGCGGCGTCCGGCATATCGGCCGTCAATTCGTCCCTGCGGCCGAGTATGTCGAATATCCCGACGGCCTCCGTCTTGCCGACGACGCGAATCCTGCCCAGCGGGCGGACCAGCAGTTTTTCGCGCTCGCCGCTGCCGCACGCCAGCCATGTGGACTCTGCGGCCAGTATCCGCGTGCCGAAAAACTTGTTCGCCGACTCGAGCCGGCTGGCAAGGTTCACGCAGTCGCCGATAGCCGTATAGTCCATGCGCGTCGACGAGCCGCAGTTGCCGACCATCACTTCGCCGGTGGCCATGCCGATGCGGCAGGCGATACGAACGCCGAAAAATTCGTCGCCGAGAGTTTCGTTGAGTTTATCGACCTCGGTCTGTGCAGCCACCGCCGCAGCGACGGCGCGTGCGGCGTGGTCGTCCTGCAGCACCGGCGCGCCGAAGAACACGAAAATCCCGTCGCCGAGGAACTTGTTGAGATACCCGCCATGATTGTCCTGGATAATCTCGGACATGCGGTCGAAATAGCGGTTCAGCAGACGGACGGTCCGCTGCTCGCCGAGCCGCTCCGCCGTGGCGGTGAACCCGGCCAGGTCGGAGAAGTAGCACGTCAGCACGCGCTTCTCGCCGCCGAGCCGGGCCATCGACGGGTCTGCAATCAGCCTGTCTACGAGCGCCGGCGAAAGCGCGTTCGCGAACAGACTTTTTATCCGCCGCTTGGCCCGTTCTTCGGTAAGCTGGCGATAGGCGGTGACGAGAACGAAACTCGCCGCCATCGCCGCAAGCGGCGCGACAAGGATAACCCAGTAACTGCTTTTCGCGAATATGAGGAAATTCGCCGCCACGTATCCGCCGGCGAGCAGTATCGCCGCAGGCCCGGCCTGCCAGACAGGCCTGTACGCCGTAACAAACGAAACCGCGGCGCCGGCTGCGATAATCACCGCCAGGCTCACCCACAGCGGCGGCTTATGCACAAACGAGCCGGACAGAATCGTGTTCAGGACGTTCGCGTGAACCTGCACGCCGGGCACACGTTCGCCCATCGGCGTAACCACGAAGTCGGCCGCCCCGGTCGCCGTCGAGCCGACAAGGCATATCCTGCCGGCGACAAGCGACCGCAGTTTTTCCATCATTTCGTCGGCGTTCTTCCGGAGCGGGGCGAAACTGTTCTCGATGTCGTCGAGTTTTTTGCGGAACGCTACGAATTCTTCACGCCGGTCCGCTTCGATATTGGCCAGGTGTTCGTCGAACTTTTTGAGCATTTCCCGCCCGGCCGACAGAATCTTTCGGTCCGCCTCGGCAGCTGCTTGGCGCTGCTTTTTGAGCGCCTCGTAAGCGGCCGGCGCGTCGGCCGGGGCCGCCAGGGTCGCGCGGTACCACTGCGTTTCGGCTGCGGCAAGAGCCTTGTGCGCCTCCGCCCAGGCGCTGGCGAGGTCGAACATCTCCATGACGCCGAACTCCTGGCCGAGTTCGAGATACATACGCACCGCGGTGTCCTGATTCTTTTTTATGCACTGCCTCTGCCGCCAGACGGCATACGGCAGCGAAACCGAAACATGCTTCGGCGAATTTTCCGGCGATTGCCAGTTGATGAGCATCGTCTTGTCGGAATCAGTGACGATATCCCTGCCGGCGAGTTTAACCGCCCCAAAGGCTCCATCAATTTTGCCGCCCAGTTCATCGGCAGCGACTGCGAGGCCGAGCTGCGGATAACAGGCGCCGTTCGATCCGACCAGCAGCGGCACGCGGCGAAGCACGCCATCGACGTCAGGCTGGAACGTAACGAAGCCGCAATGCTCGACGCGCTCCGCGAAAATCACGAATGGCGGAATAATTCTGCCTTCTCTTACGGGCGGGCATACCGAAGTCGCCACATGAACGGCCAGGCGTTTCATCGCGACTTCGGCGCGGCACTGCATGTAAGCCTGCTCGACCGCGTCCTGCCGGGGAGTGTGGGCGCTCGGGTCGGCGTCGGGCAGAACTTTTTTCAGCACAGTTTCCAGGCTGACAGCCGGGTCGGCTGCCACGAGTTCGGCGATTTTTGCGAAATCGTCGCCCGTTTCGCTGCCTGCCGGGTCAAGTTCGGCGTGAACCGATAAAAATACGTTTTTCTTTGCCGCCAGCGTCTCGGCCAGTACGCCATCGTCGATGACGGCCGTCGGAGTACGGTCGGCGTCTATGCCGGCCAGCGGCGAGTTCGAAATGTCGGCCGCCTCGGAAACATAGCGGATCTTCTGCGGCTCGGGCAGGAGAATGTCCACCGCGATTGTCTTCGCGCCGCATTCGTCGAGCACGGAGATGATGCCGGCGAGGTTTTCCCTCGGCCAGGGCCAGCGGCCGATTTCGGCAAGGCTGTTGTCGTCGATGTCAACGTGGACTATATCGCCGTTTGCCGGAGCGCTGGAGACATGCCTGAAGCGGAAATCGAGAAACTGCAGTTCCGCCCGCCTGTCGAGACCCTTAAGAAAACCTGCAACCACGAGGGCGGCGGCAAGAAACCCCAGCAGAAGCGCCGAAAAAGCGCGGGATGTTCCGGCGACATCTTTTGACCTTGACATGGCGAGAGTCTAACCTCCCTGAGGGACGCGCAACAAGACCGGATCGGCCGAACACGACAATCGCAGCGACCGACTTTTACTGCCCTATCTCGTTATAGATGTAATAATGATTCTCGTTGTAGCTGGGCCGCAGACCGCACGGAATTCGCAGGAACCGAGGCATACTGTATCGCGGCTCGCCGAACGCGCCGCCGCGACCCGTCGAGAACAGCATCATGTTCATCATTTCCACGCGAGTCTGGCCGATGCCGCCCATGCGGGTGTCGCGGTTCATCATCAGTATCGTCATGGCGTTGGACATATTGCGCCAGCCGGCCTGCGTATTCTGGCCGGGACCGAAGGTCATCGAATTGCCGGTAATGCCTGAGGTCATGTTCCAGCTGCCGTGGGCTACGCTGAGGCCCAGCCCCATGTCGCCGGTAAAGCTGTGTCGGCTGCTGGAGCCGCGAACCGCAAGCGTCGCAACGGGCGTGGCGACCTGGAAGTCGCTGGTTCCCTTGCCCTTTTCGACATTGGTGTTCATCGTGCCGTATTTAAGGCCCAGCCGCGCCTTGGCGTGATCCTGCGTTTTGGTGAATTCGGCGATTCCCATTTTTGTGCATCGCCCGACGGTGACATCGCCGCGGTCTTCGAACTTCAGAACCACTTCGGCGCGCAGGCCGGTGCATATAACGGTCAGCTGGTCGAGCTTCTCCCCCGCCTTCAGCGGCGACCACTGCATCTTGCCGTCAACCATGACGCCCTTCTGTGCGGGTCCCTTCACCGACACCACGGTAACCGCGGCGGGCTTGCCTTCGTCCTGCCTGTCGTCATCGGCTGCCATGACCGGCAGCGCAATCGTCGCCGTCAGCAATATAAAAAATATCAAAATAGCATATTTCATGGTTCTGCCCTCCCGGGGCTATGCTGTTAATAATCCGAGCCCGGGTTCATGGTTTCAGAAACTTCGCCTTCCTGCATATATTCATCCGCCCGCGATATGACTGCGATAAATTCCAGGCCGGTGACGTTGGTGTAAAATACGCCTTCCGACATCAGCCCGCGATACTGCAGCTCGCGAAGGCAATAACGCTGCGTCGGGCCTGTCAGCATCAGCATCACGCCGCCGGGAATTTTTGCAGCCTGGTAAACCATGAAGGCCAGCTTGCCCCTGGTCAGCGGGCGGGCGGCGTCGAAATCCCACGTTCTGCCGACTATGCCTTTTTCCTGCAGCCGGCTGACGCGCTGCTCGAACGTGCCCGCGTCGTCCTGCCCGTCGAGCAGATACAGCATTCCTCGCATCGCGTCATTTTCGGTGACGGTTTTTTCCGACGAAAGGCGGTTGAAGAAACTTGCGGAGTCCTCGTCGGCCGGCAAAGTCGCGCTGCCGGAAGCAATAACGCCCTGCTGCCTGCAGCCGCCCAGAGCGGCCGCCGCAACAGCGGCCGAAATCAACATTATTGTATAGAACTTTTCAGCAAGCATAGTCACGTCCGCCTAGAAGCTGAATGTCACGCCAGTGTAAAGGAACTGCCTCATATCGTCATAGCCGCCGGGGAACGCCGCGCCCGGCTGGAAGTTGCCGTAACGAATCGTCCATGTAAGGTCCGAGGTAATCCTCCAGTCGCAGAAAACATCCCATTCCCACCCGAGCCACTGGGCGTTTTCGGTCGCCGTCGTGTCGCTTATCGGGCCGGAGCCGGTCGCCTTGTGATAGAAGAAAAATTTCGTGCCGATTTCCATCTTCCTGAACAGCTTGATGTTCTCCAGCGGGAAGAAACTCGCTCCGATGCAGTACATGTGCAGGTTGCTTATGCGCGGGGCGAAGGCCAGGCCCGTGTCGCGGAAGCCGAACGCGTTGAACGCGTTGTCGTCCGTGCCGGCCAGGTTGCCGCCTATGGTCGAAGTCGCGCTCAGCCTTCGGTCGCTGTCGCCGCTGGCGTAGAGATACTCAGCCGAAACCTTCGGGTGCGTCTTTACCGGGAAGAAATACTCCAGCAGCAGATCGAACGCATGCGCCCTAATCTTGTCCTTGCCGGAAGTGACGTACTCCGAATAGGTCTTGCCCCACTCGAGCACAAATTCCGTTTCGTACCGCAGGTTCGGCGATATCAGCGAGCCGCGGCTGCCGGCGCCGACGTAGCGGGAAGAATATTCATAGGACTGCCACGGGTCTTCAGGCTTGGCGGCCGTGTGGTCGTCGTTCTGCATGTAATAAACGAACGGGCGGTGCTCGTCGAAGTTGTAGCCCAGCTCGGCGCCCCAGAGGCATCGTTCCTGGTGGGTGGCGACCGGCTCGGAATCGTCGATGTTGTTATAGTTCGTCAGCGGCTTGCCCAGGAAAACCGTCAGGTCGAAGCGGCCGATATCCACGTTGAACTGAACCATATCCAGAGGCATGGAGAGGACAAGCGCCGTACCGATTGTGGCGAATTCCCTTCCGGCCTTCACCCGCAGGCCCACCGGAGGCTCCTTGCCGGTCCGGTTGTAAAGCATCTGGCCGACGTCCAGCATATACCACGCCCGCTCGAGTTCGAGGGCGGTGTTTTCGTCGCCCTGGTCGTGGGGGTTGTCGCCGCTGTTCCAGTCGTCCCAGTTTGTAAGGGCGCGAATGTAGAACGAATGCTCCTTGCGGATATTCAGGCTCGCCCAGTAGCGAAGCTCGTACTGGCGCAGCGTCCGGTTTTTGTCGGCCGCCGCATCGTCATAGTGAAACAGCGCGAAACTGAACCATCCGCCCGCGTCAAGACCGATGTCGCCGGCGTCGGGAATCTGCTGGTCCAGCTCGACGCGAAGTTGCTCGTCATAAACACGTCTGCCGCCTTGGACATCCTGTGCGGCTGCGTCGCCTGCGGCAACCCATATGACCCAGACAACGACGAAAGCGACAAAACCCGACCGTTTCAAATATTCTGTCAATGTACTCATTGGCGTACTCTGGCAGCTCCGAAGTGAAATCAGGCCGATAGTTTGCGTGCAAAACCGCCCGCGAGCAACAAAATTTTTTCGCATAATTTTTCGCATAATAAAAGACGCACCTGCGGTCCCAACAACAGTTTGAAGCCGTCGCGGCGGCGCGTTATTCTGTTGTTTGAGCAAGAGATAGTGATTTTTCAGTCTGCTGACGGGCAAATACCATGCAAACCCTTGGCCAAATTCGAGGTCTTCTTGCTGAACTGCAATTGCGTCCGCAAAAGCGGTTCGGACAGAATTTTCTGTACGACCAGAACCTTATGGCCAAGCTGCTTGAGCTGGCGGAACTCACAGGCCGGGAAACCGTCCTGGAAGTAGGCCCCGGCACAGGCTCGCTGACCGAAGAACTCCTCCGGCATGCCGGACGCGTCGTCTGCGTAGAAATTGATCGCGGGCTTTACGGGCTTATAAGCGGGCGGTTCGGCGACAACAGCCGTATTACGCTCATCCACGGCGACATCCTTGCCGGCAAGCATGAAATATCGCCGCAGGTTCTCGATGCACTCGGCAAGTCCGCCGACATGGTCGCCAATCTGCCGTATAACATAGCCACTCCGCTTATCATAAACTGCCTCATAAGTTCATGGTTATCGTCGCACGGACATGAAGAAAAAACCTGCCGTTTCGGCCGGCTTACCTTCACGGTGCAGCGCGAGGTGGCCGACAGATTCGCAGCCGCCCCCAACAGCGATGCCTACGGACCGGTAAGCGTAATTATCGCCCTGCTCGGCAGGCTCACAGCCGGGGCGATTGTGCCGCCGACGGCATTCTGGCCGCCGCCGAAAGTCTCGAGCAGAATAGTCAGAATCGACTATGACGCGGAAAAAGCGGAAAAAGTGGCGGATGTCCGACGGCTCCAGCAGGTTCTGACGATTGCGTTCGCCCATCGCCGCAAGCAGCTCGGCTCGAGCGGCAGAACGCAGGATCCGACGCTGCCGGATGGCCTTTTCGCCGCGTCGCTGGAAGGCGCGGGAATAGATCCGTCGCGCCGGGCGGAAAATATACCGCCGGAAGACTATCTTCTGCTGGCGAATGAAATAGCCGCCCCTTAGGGGCAGCCGGCTGAAACGGCCTCAATAATTCGACGGAATCCAAGGTGTATCTGTGCTTGTCACGGCCCGGCAGGTTGAGTACATTTACGCTTCTTTGGCGTTTTTGACGATTTGAATTAAGGTGCTTCAATGACGCAGGTAAACGGAGAAGACAAGCCGACCAAGGGCAAGGGCAGGGCGTTTTTCGACCGCGCCGACCAGGTAGCCGAAACCGGCAACTGGGACTTCGCGATAGAAATGTACGTCGAAGGCATCAAGCGCGAGCCGGACGACATCGAGCGAGGCCACAAGCCGCTGCGAAAAGTTTCAATGAACCGCCTGGCCCAGGGCGGCAAGAAAGCCGGCATGATGGAAGTCCTCAAGCGGCGGCCCGGCAAGGATCCCGTCGAAAACCTCGCCAACGCCGAATATCTCCTGGCCAAGGAGCCGGGCAACGTTCAGCACATGGTGGCGGTGCTGAAGGCTGCCACGGCACTGGAACTGCCGGGCGTGGTTACATGGATAGGCGACATCATACTTGAAGCGCAAAGGCAGGCCAAAAGGCCCAACATGCAGATTCTCAAGCTGCTGACCTCGGAGCTTGCCAAAAGCGAAAACTACGCGTCGGCTATCGCAGCCTGCGATATGGCCATCAAACTGAACCCCAACGACACGTCGCTTCAGAACGCGCTTCGCGAACTCGGTGCGAAATACACTCTTCAGAAAGGCAAGTACGGCCAGGAAGGCGATTTCGTAAAAGGCGTCAAAAACATGGATGAGCAGAAAAAGCTCATCGAGAAGGACAAGCTTTCGCAGGGCCGGGCTTACCTAGAGCAGAATATCGAGCAGGCGAGAAAGGAATATCTCGCCAACCCGAACATCTCCGGCAAGATAGCCTCGGTCGTGGACGCCCTGCTTAAAATCGAGGAAGAAGGCTACGAAAACGAAGCCATCGACATACTCACCAAGGCGTACCAGGATTCCAAGGCGTACCAGTACAAGATGCGAATCGGCGACATAAAGATAAAACAAATGACTCGCCGCTACCGCAACCTGCTTGCCGCCGGCGACAAGCAGGCCGCCCTGCAGTCTGCCCGCGAGCAGCTGGAGTTCGAGCTTAAGGAATACGCCGACCGAGCGGTAAATTATCCGACCGACCTGTCGATCAAATTCGAGCTGGGCAAAAGGCAGCTTATCGCCAAGAAATACGACGACGCGATTGCGTCGCTGCAGCAGGCCCAGCGCGACCCCCGCCGCCACGTACGCGCAATGAAGCTTCTCGGAGAAGCCTTCGCCGCCAAGCAGTGGTATCGCGAGGCGGCTGAAACGTTCGAGAAAGTCCTCGGCGCCGAAATGTCGGAAGAAAACAAAAAGGAAGTCCAGTACGACCTGGGCGACGTCCTGGAAAAACTGGGCGACCTGGAAAAGGCGCGAAACATGTTCTCGGAAGTCGCACAGATCGATTTCAACTACAGGGACGTCCGCAACCGGCTGGAAGACCTGCGCAAGAAGCTGGACTCAGGCAGTTAGGCCCCCGAAACGGCGTTTTGGGGACATTTTCCTGACTCATCCCCAGTTTTAGTTCAGGCAAAAAAATAGCCGACTTCTTTAGT
>CAZVYJ010000074.1:0-11530 GCA_964631565.1 uncultured Planctomycetaceae bacterium | reverse complement strand
TCGTGATTCGGTCATACCCATACGGGGGCTGACGCTCCGCCCGCCCGTATGGGCGCAATTCGCAGTTCGCGATTCCCGGATTACCTGTTCCATGCAGTCAGAATTGCTTCGATGTTTTTCAGCGGCGTCAGGTCGTCGACTTCGCTCTGGCCGATGAGTCCGCCCTTTGGCGTGGCGAGATGTTTCTTTATTTCATCGGCGGCTGCGTATATGTCAGCCGGCGTGCCGTGCGGGATCGTATGCTGGCGGTCGATTTCGCCCCAGAAGGTTATCCTGCCGCGATAGCGTTTGCCGACTGCTTCGGGCGTCATGCACTTCAGCTGCGAGTTGAGCGCGTGAACGCCAAGCTCGATGAAGTCCTCGATGATGTCGATGATGTTTCCGTCGGAGTGGAAGAAGATGTACTTTCCGGCCTTTTTACAGATGCCGAATATGTGCCTGTAGACCGGCTTGATGAAGTCGCGCCACTGCTGCGGCGACATGAGCAGCTGCTGCTGCCAGCCGAAGTCGTCGGCGAATACGACGCCGTCGACGGCGGTTTTGCAGACCAGCTCGACCTGCCGCGAGAAGAATTCTTCCAGCATGTCGCGGAGCTTGAAGATTTCCTTCGTGCCGTATGCGATGTCGATGAGCACCTTGTCCATCGGGCGGACCCAGCACATGCGGTGGAAGAAGTCGCCGCCCCAGCCCAGCCAGAACTTGCCCGGGTCGGGATGCTTCGCTGTTTCGGCGGCGACGGATGCGTCGAGTGTGTGAATCGGCGTTTTCCATTTGTCCAGCGCATTCCATTCTTCCAGCGGATGGCCGCGAACGACGCCCATGTATCCTTCGATGCGGTTTTCCCACACGCAGCCCCAGTCGTCGGTGTATGTGCCGGGCTTGCATATCTGCGGCAGTGGGGCGAGTTCCCTGGCGGTCAGGTCGGGATACGCGATGTCCAGCGGATATTTCGCGAACAGCTTGTCGAGGGCCTTGCGATTGTTGCGGTAAAGCATGCCGCGAAGCCAGAGGTCGTTTGGGATGCGGTCGGGAGTTTTGAAGGTGACGGCGGCGATTATTCTTTCTATCGAGTTCATGTGTTACGCCTTTTTCAGTTCGTCGTAGACGGCCATGATGTTTTCTATCGGCGTGCCGGGCTGAATGCAGTGCGAAGGCGACATGAAAACATTGCCCCGCGACCACAGCTTGTCGAGCTGGCGCCTGATTTCGTCTCGCACCTGCTGTTCGGTGCCGAATGGCATGAGGTTCTGCACATCGATGGTTCCGTGGAAGCAGAGGTCGCGGCCGAACTCCGGCACGATTTTATACGGATTCATTTCGTCGATCATCGGCATGAGCGGGTCGAGTATGTCCAGCCCGACGTCGATGAATTTCGGTATGAGCGGCCTGACCGCGCCGTCGCAGTGCATCCATGTTTTCTGGCCGCGGCTGTGGGCGAACTCGAACGCCTTGCGATAGCCGGGTTCAAAAAACTTCTCCCACGTTTGAACGCTCATCAGCAGCGATGTCTGGCTGCCGAGGTCATCGCCTGCTCCGAAGAACTGGAAATAGTCGCCTGCGACCTCGTGAAGTTTGTCGATTATCCGCCAGTTGAACTCTTCCACATGTGCGATGATGGCCTGGGCGAGTTTTTCATTCAGCGCCAGGTCCATGAGGAACTGCTCGAAACCGCGAAGAGCATACGCCCGCTCGAACACCATCCACTGCCATGTCGTCTGGGCGAAGTCCTTGTATTTTTCGCACTCGGCGGCGACGCCGGAAAAGTCGAGCCTGTCGATGGTCGGCCAGTCGTAGTTTTCGACGTCGGCTGCGGTTTCCGCGTTCGCCAGCGGGCAGTGGGCCATTTCCCAGTAGCTGCCCTTATCGTATTTAACTTCGCGCCGGCCCACGCCCCAGATGTCGTACACGATGCCGTTTTCGGTTTTCGGGCCCATCACGCCGGCCGGGCTTATGTTTCGCCACGGCCAGTGGACGTGGCAGACGCCCAGTTCGGCGATAAGCTCGTCGAGGGTATTTACTCCGAGGTAATCCATAACCTGCCTGTCTACTTCCTCGGTTCCCTTGAAGGTTGAGGCCATGACGGCCGGCGTTTTATGATTCGCGACGGCAAGCACTCTTTCTTTCGGTGTCAACTTCATCTTTTATCCTGTTTGGAAAGGATTCCATGGTTACTGGTCAATATTCTTCGCGGCGTTTCAGTTCGGTAAAAAGCCTCCGTGTGCCGGCAGATTCGCAAAAGAATATATCATAACGACGCGCAAGGCAACGCAAAGTGGGGAATCTGAAAGGTGGATGTTTTGCGATTGTTTATCAGGGAACGGTGTTTATGCAGGCCGCAGTCGCGTTATTCGTTTCTCAGGGCGACTATCGGGTCCAGGTTCGCTGCCCTCATCGCCGGGTAGATGCCGAAAACGATGCCGACCGTCATGCTGATTCCCAGCGACAGTATAATGCTGTACATGGGCACTTCGGTGGGTGTGTGCAGGAAATATTCTATCAGCCACGGCAGGCCGATGCCGGTGACTATTCCTATAAGCCCGCCGCACGTGGACAGCACGACCGTTTCTATTAGGAACTGCCCGACAATCTGCCGCTTCTTGGCGCCGATTGCGCGGCGAAGCCCGATTTCGCGCGTCCGCTCGGTTACAGATGCGAGCATGATGTTCATGATGCCGATTCCGCCGACCAGGAGGCTTATCCCGGCTATCGAGCCGAGAACAAGGTTGAACCTGCGCTTGGTCGCCTCGGTTTCCTTCAGCTGGGCCAGAGGGACGCGGACCGTGTAGTCGACCTTGTTGTGAGTTTTCCTGAGCATGGCGGTTATGCTGTCGGCCACGGACTCGACGCGGTCGGTGGAATTGACTTCGACGATAATCTGGTGGAGTTCAACAAGCTCCTGGATATTCGAGCCGCTTGTGCGCATGACGAAAAAGTCTCCGAACCGCTCCCGCGCCGTGCTGATGGGGACATAGGCGTCTATTTCGGAGTCCGGCGTCTGGATGGATCCGCTCTGCCAGAATTCACTTTTGACGATGCCGACAACCTGGAAAACCTCGGTCCCGACTTTTATCGTCTGGCCGATGGTGCTGTATCCCGCCAGCAGCTTTCTCGCGCCGGCCTCTGTGAGCACGCACGCCGGGCGTTTTTTCTCCACATCAGACCTGGTGATGACCCTGCCGGCGAGTATGTCGCGTTTTACCAGGTCGAACCATACTTCGGTCGTGCCGACGAGACGAAGCTCCATCGTCCTGTCGCCCAGGCTGCCCTGTTTGCGGATGAGTTTTGCCGGAGCCGCGCGTTTAACGGATGGGTTTGACTCTATTATTCTGTCATAGTCCTCATATGTCAGGCCGTAGATGCTGACTCGCACTCTCTGGGCCGACTGAGATTCCTCCTCGACCGGCTTCATGGAGTAGATCATTATATTCGTGCTGCCAAGCCGGCGCAGGCTTTCGATGGCCTCCTTGCTGGCGCCCTCGCCGACGGCCAGCATGCCGATGACGCTGCCCACGCCGCAGACCACGCCGAGCATCGTCAGAAAGCTTCGGAGCTTGTGAAGCATGAGCGTTTTGATGCCCAGTCTTATGTTCCTGATTGCCCTTATTCTGTGCATCAGGTTCGCTCCTCGCGGTCGATGATGCCGTCCCGCAGGTGCAGCTGCCGGCGGGCGCGAGCTGCTATGTCAGGCTCGTGGGTGACCATGAGTATTGTCTTGCCCTGTTCGTTGAGGTTTACCAGCAGGGAAAGTATCTGTTCGCCGGTAGCCGTGTCGAGATTGCCCGTGGGTTCGTCGGCGAGCAGGACGGCCGGGTCGTTGGCCAGAGCGCGGGCGATCGCCACTCGCTGCTGCTGGCCGCCGGAAAGTTCGGACGGCTTGTGATGCGTGCGGTCGCCAAGCCCGACCAGTTCGGCGAGTTCCCGGCTGCGTTCGGCGCTGCGGTGTGCTTCCCAGCCCATGTAGTAAAGGGGCAGCTCGATATTTTCGAGAACCGTCAGCTGCGGAATGAGGTTGAAGCTCTGAAAAACGAATCCGAGATAATGCAGCCGGAGGTCGCTGAGCGAGTCGTCATCGAGCATTCGGGAATCTTTTCCGGCGAGCACGTAGCTGCCCCTGGTGGGGCGGTCGAGACAGCCGAGAATGTGCAGCATCGTGCTTTTGCCCGAGCCGCTGGGCCCCATGATCGCGCAGAACTCGCCCTCGTGGAAAGAAACGCTCACACCGGCGAGGGCGTGCACCGGCAGCGAGTCCATGTGGTATATCTTATGAACGTCGTGCAGGGCGGCCATTACCTTCGGAGTGTCGCTTACGATGTCTGTCATGGCGATATCGCTCACATCGGAGGCGGCGGGGGAGGAGAAGACGGAGATGATGAATCGCCGTCGCTTCTGTTGGACCGGCGGCTTCTTGCGTTCCTCCGTTCTTCAGGCGTCATGCTTTCGAACTTTTTCCTCATCTCCTGTCGCTCCTCGGGCGTCATGTTCTCGAACTTTTTCCTCATCTCCTCCGCGGCAGTCTTATCTGGCGATTTTGCTTCTTCGTTATCTGTTTTTGCATGGGCGTTTTCGTCGCTTTTGGCGTTTTGGGCGTCAGCATCGGCTATTAGCTTGGCCTCCGCCTCTTCTTTGGCCCTGTTGAATACTGCGCGGTTATCGGTCGATACGGAGGCTTTCGACAGCGGCGGATTCAGGAGTATTTTTTCGTTCTCTTTGAGACCGCTCAGCACGGCGACCATACGATTGTTGTCCAGTCCGATTTTGACCGTTCGCGGCTCGGCCTTGTCGCCGTTCTGCACGTATACCGTCGGTTTGCCGTTCACCTGCATTACGCACTGGATGGGCACGGGCATGACATTTTCGTATTCGGCGACCAGTATTTCGACCTGGCAGCTCATGCCGGTTCGCAGCCCTGTTGTGTCGCCCTCAAGCTGAACCTCGGCTGAGTATACGCTCAGGTCCGGGTTCATGTGCCTGCTCTGGCTGTCCGGCATCGGGGATATTTTTGTGACCTTGCCGGCGAATATGTTTTCTCCGTCGAGCGCATCGACCCGGACGGTAACCGGCAGGCCCGCCTTGACCTTGCCTAGCGCGGACTCGTTAATTTTTATTTCGGCCTTCATTCCCTCTGATGTCGGCAGGTGGATCAGGTCCTGGCGTTCCCGGACCTGCTGGCCTTCGGCGAGCGGGCCTTCGTTGCTCCACCATGCGCGATTGGCGGTTGTGGCGTAAACAACCATCCCGTCCTGAGGCGCGAGTATTTTTGCTTTTGATATCTGCGTGATAATTTTTTGAAGTGTGTCTTTCTGCTTGTTGAATTCTGCCTCCTTGGCGGCGTACTGGGCCTCGGCCTGAACTACGTCGGCTGAGGCTTTTCGCTTCACTCTTTCAAGCGCCTTGATGGCCTGTTCAATATTGCTTTCGAGTTCCTTGAGTTTTCTCGGGTGAGTGTATGTTTCCAGCAGCTGCAGGTTGCTCCGGGCGAGTGTTACGTTGATTTCCTTTTGTTTCGCCGCGAGTTCATCGGCCTGCAGGTCCGACCGGGAAATAAAGTTTTTTTCCGCCAGTCTTCTGGACCCTTCAAGCCTGTCCTGGGCCCGTTTGAGTTCTTCCTCGGCTATCGTTATGTTCGCCTTGGCCTGCTCGACTTCCTGCGGATGTTCGCCTTCCACGTATTTTTTGTAGTCGAGTTCGGCGAATTCCTGATTAAGCCGGGCCTGCGCGACGTCGCTTTCAGCCTGACTTTGTACGACGGCGAGGTTTTCCCGTGCCTGGATAAATGACGCTTCGGCGTTTTTAACCTGTATTTCCTGATTGACTTTCTGGGTTTCAAGATCGCTGGTGTCGAGTTCGACCAGCAAATCTCCTTTTTTGACCTGCGTGCTTTCCGGAATCAGGTAAAGGATTCTCGACATGCCCTCAAGCTCGTTGAGCAGGATTATCTCATTTGTGGGGCCTATGGTGCCTGATTCGGAAATGGTTATGACAAGCGGACTTTTCTTTACGGTAAAAAGTTCGCCGATTTTACTGTCGGAATCGCCGGAGACTGCGAAGTATACCACGACCACGATTATCACAGCCGCCGCAGCAAGCAGCGGCATTAAAAGCTTGCGGCGCTTTTTGGGCAGCCCGCCCGGCTCACTCATTTTTTCCGGGTTCGAATTCACGCCATGATCCTTTCTCGTCTACAATCAGGACGCCCATGTCCCGCTGAAGTTCGAGCTCTGCTATACGATAATTTACAAGTGCGAGAGTCAATGCGTTTTGTGCGTCTATAAGCGATGATTGCGCGTCAAGCAGGTCGCGGATTTCCACGCGCCCAAGCTCCATTAACATGCTGGTGCTTTCAACGCGGCTTTCCGCCAGTTTGACGGCCTGAATCTGAATGGCGTAGCTTTCGCGGTTGCGTATGAGCTTGCGAAGCGCCTCGCGAACCTGGAGCTTTATGTCGTCTTCGAGTTCCTGCAGGCTGCGGACGGACTGGTCCAGGGTGATGAGGCTTTTTCTGTAGGTGTTGCGTTCCGCCGTCTTTTCCCACGGCAGATCGAGCGCAAGGGCGGCTGTATAGTAGCCGCGACTGAAACGCAGCTGGGCGTCGTCCGATGCAGCCGACCCCAGCCCGCGTGTGCCGCCGGCCGACGCGTTGCCTATTAACGTAAGCCCCGCCCGCAGGCCGTCGGCGGCGACGACAACGTCTCGCTGGGCGTCGAATACTTTGCCCTCGGCCGTCCGCAGGTCAAGCCTGTTCGTGAAAGCTATTTCGACGGCCTTGCCTTCGGAAAGCTCGAAAGGCCCGCCGTCCGGCCCGCGGTATTCAAGCAGGTCGGATATGGCCTTCTTTGCAGCGTCGCCGTTCCAGTCGTTTCCTTCGACCTTTGTCTTGCCCGATATGTCGGCGACCTGCCCGGCGAGTCTTGTGAGTTCGTTTTCGTCCAGTTCGATAAGAGCGTCAGTCGGAAGACCCAGCGAGATTTTCAGGTCGTCCAGGCTGCGGCCGTAAGTCCGCCGGGCAGATATCCAGCGGTCGCGGGCGCTGTATTCGTTCTGCTTGGCCTGGTCGACTTCCACTCCGCTCATCCTGCCTGCTTCGAACATCTCGCGGGCTCGCTCGGCGGTGGATTTCTGTCTCATGTAGTTGTCGTAGGCGTTGCGGACAATATCGTTGTTCTGGATTGCGGAAAGGTACGACGAGGCTATCTGCACCGCGAAGGTGCTCTTGTATTGCTCAAAGGTGTAGATGGCGTAAAGGACGTTCCGCGTGGCCTGGGTGAGAGGCTCGGCGACTATATATTCGCCAGACCCGCTCAGCAGCGGAACGGTTATTGACGCGTCGAAGTATATGCCCTTCGAAGATGCGCCGTCCTGGCTGAGCAGCGTCGCGAGGTCGAACACGATTCTGCTGGCCAGCGACGCGCCGGTCTTCAGCTTCTTGGTCACGCTGGCCTCGGCGCCCTGGGCGGTGTTTGTAACGTCGGCGCCGCTGGACTTGTCGAGACTGAAAAGACTTTCTAGCATCCCGGCGTAGGTGAAGCGGAACTCCTGGGCCTGCAGGTCAAGGTCGAGTGCAGCCGTGAAGATGGCCTCCTTGCGGGTCTGGTAGTCGCGGCTGTTGTAGGCGCCTATCTGCAGCGCGTCGTTAAGGGTTATCTTCAGAGGCTCCCTGGTGACGTCGCACTTGAAGTTTTCCGGCTGAACCTTGTCGGGGTCTTTTGCTTCATTCCTGGCTTGCTCTTTGGGCGTTTCCGGCCAGTGTTCGATAGGCTTGAGCGCGTCGGCGCCCATCGACGCCTCGCAGCAGATAGGGAGAATCTGGCTCTCTATAAGCCTTTTTCGCAGCGTGTCGGCCGGCTTCTCGATTGTGAAAGGCTCGGTCCGTCCAAGAGCGTCTTTCTGGCCCTGGGTAATTAGGTTGGCGGCTACGTCGTCTGCCTGCCTGTGATAATATGCCGCGCTGCAGCCTGCCATTGACGCAGTAAAGGCAATTGCCAGTAACAGCAACAGGTTATGTTTATTTGTCATGACGATTGACCTCTGCACCGATGTTGATGTGCCAGAAGGCGTTATGTTCTTGCTGATGCCCGCCGCAAAAGCACGAAATCCGCGCCTCCACCTGCAGAATCCACATCAGGATAACACATTTGACACCCGTTTCTTGCCGCAAGTTTGCACCGATTTTCTTTATTTTACAGTCCCGCACGGCTGTAGCGGTAGCCCCAACTCTCCCCTGCGGCGGGATTACCGACCATGCTATTATTACAACACTTGCCCCCCGAAAAGCTCCCGACTTGTCTTTGCGTGATTTATGTTTCAGTCGCACATCCGATTTTCCAAACGCCTTGCCTGTCGGCGCGGATTCATGTAACATGCCCCATGCCGTGCTAGGTGGGGCGCTAGCGGTGCCCTGAATCCCGGCTTGCCGGGATGACCCGCAATCCGCTATAGCGGGACCGAATGCTCCGCCGAGGGCAGTGTCGATGGGACAACCTTCTCGGCTGATTCGGCGTTGAAAGTCGGGTCCTCTGCAACGTTGTGCCGTGAACCTGGTCAGGTCCGGAAGGAAGCAGCCATAAGCGAGTTTACAGCGTGTGCCGGAGGGTCGCCTGGCCGGAGCCGTCTTGGTCGATGGGCCTCTTCGCCGCTTTTCGAAGCAGGGCTGCACGGCATTAATTTAAACTCATTTGAACCTTTTTGACCTCTATCGCCATGGCAGGATATCTCGTACTGGCCCGCAAGTACCGCAGTCTGACCTTCGAGCAGGTCGTAGGCCAGGAGCCTATCGCGCGGACGCTGGTGAACGCGATCAAGTCGGGGCGGGTGGCGCACGCATACCTGTTCACCGGCACGCGCGGGGTCGGCAAGACCACGATGGCCCGCATACTCGCCAAGGCGCTGAATTGCCTGAGTTCCGACAAGCCGACGGCCGAGCCGTGCAACAAGTGCGACGCGTGCATCGCCATAGGCCGCGGAGACGACGTGGACGTTATCGAAATCGACGGCGCCTCCAACCGCGGCATCGACGAAATCCGCGAGCTGCGCGCCAACGCCATATATAGGCCGGCCCGCAGCAGGTACAAGGTCTACTACATCGACGAAGTTCACATGCTCACGAAGGAGGCATTCAACGCGCTTCTCAAGACGCTCGAAGAGCCGCCCGGACACGTGAAGTTCATCTTTGCCACCACGGAAATCGAGAAGGTGCCGGCTACCATCGTCTCCCGCTGCCAGCGGTTCGACTTCCGCGACATACCGACCCGCCAGATAGCGGAGCATCTTTCCGCCATCTGCAAGGCCGAGAAGGTGCAGGCCGACGACGACGCGATATTCCGTATCGCGCGAGCGGCGGCAGGCTCGATGCGCGACGGACTGAGCCTGCTCGACCAGCTCCTGTCCGGCGGCGACAGGGTGACCGACGACGCGGTCGTCCACATACTCGGCACGCCAAGCGACGAGCGCACGCTTGCGATAATCAAGGCCATCGCTGACGGCAACGCTGCTGCGGCGCTGCTCGAACTGGACAAAATCCTCGCCGGCGGCGTGACGCTGCAAAGCGCGACGCTGGCGCTTGGCGACGTGTTCCGTAACATGATGCTCGCGTCCGCCTGCGGGGCCGACAGCGAGCTTATCGAACTTCCCGAAACGCAGCGCAAGGCCGTCGCTGAGCTTGCCCTGCGGTACTCGGTCCCGGCGCTGGTTCAGGCGGTCGGAATCTGCCAGTCGGTCGCCCGCCACATTCGCGGCTCCAGCGTTGCCCGCGGGCTGGTGGAGGCCGCCATCGTCCGCCTGGCGATGGCGGACCAGTTTGTCGACCCGGCGAGCCTTATCGAGCGTCTCGAACAGCTTGGCGGCGGGGGGCAGGCGAGCTTTCAAAAAAAAAAGCTGACGGCCGCTCCGCCCGCTAGCGCCCACGCAGCCGCGGTGCCAGCCGAAGTGCAGGAAGCCGTAATCCAGCCGCTCCAGTGGAACGCCGACTGGCTGAAAGCCAACTGGCGCTGCGTGATGGAGCACCTCATCAGACGCGGGCAGATGCAGATTGCCGGCGCCCTCAAGCCTGCCTGCGTGCTCGGTTTCGAGAAGGGCGTTTTGCAGCTCGGTTTCGACGCCGTCCACGACGCGCTCCGCAGGCGGTGCTCCGAGCAGATTGCCGATTCGATAAATTCCGCGATGACGGCTCTCGCGGGCGAGAGTGTACAATGCCGCTATGTTTCGACCGGCCGGGCGGACCCGACAAAGCCCGTTCCGGCAGCGGCTGCCGCTCCGCAGATGCTGTCCACCGAGGAGCGCAACGGCATTCGCAAGGACCCGGCCGTCCGGGAAGTAATGTCGCTGTTCGGCGGCGAGCTTATTGACATTCGCAAGGACGCCCCGACCCGGCCGGCGGGCGAAGAGGAATATTCAGAGTAAGGGCGATAGCCCACGGAGAAAGGCAGAAAAGATGTTCGGCAATATCGGTAAAATGATGAAACTCGCCAGCGAGCTTAAAACGAAACTGCCCGAGATGCAGGCCGCTCTGGCGATGAGGGAATATACAGCCGTTGCAGGCGGCGGGGCGGTAAGCGCCACCGTCAACGGCAAGATGCAGCTGGTTGACGTGAAAATCGCTCCCGAAGTTCTTGCCGACGGCGATGCGGAGATGCTGGCGGACCTCATCAAGGCGTCGGTATCGTCCGCTCAGCAGAAGGCCGCCGAGGCCGCTGCCGAGGCTATGAAGGAACTCACAGGCGGCATGGATCTGCCCCCGGGCCTGCTGCCGGGAATGTAATTACGGATAACTGTCGTGGCGAAATACAGCGAAACACTTGAACGTCTGATGGCCGAGTTCGGCAAGCTGCCCGGCATCGGCGCGCGAACCGCGGAGCGGCTGGCGTTTTACATTCTCAAGTCCGGCCGCGACGATGCCATGGCCCTTTCCGACGCCATACGCGACGTGAAAACGCTCATCCATCCCTGCAAGACGTGCTTCAACCCGACCGAGGCGGAACTGTGCAATATCTGCTCCGACCCGCGCCGCGACAAGTCCACGATATGCGTCGTCGAGCAGCCCAAGGACCTGCTGGCGATCGAATCGACCGGCGCATACAACGGCGTCTACCACGTGCTTATGGGCCACATCGCGCCGCTGGAAGACATGGGACCGGAAGACCTGACGATAGAATCGCTTGTCGCCCGCGTCCGGGCAGGCGGTGTCAGGGAAGTCATACTCGCAACGAATCCCACCATAGCGGGCGACGGAACCGGCCTGCATATCATCAGTCTGCTCGAGGGCGCCGGCGTGCAGATTACCCGCCTTGCCCGCGGGCTGCCGGCCGGCTCGCAGATAGAATACGCCAACAAGTCCATTCTCTCAGACGCCATCAACGAGCGCCGCAAAATGTGAGCCGGGAGGATTTATTCGGCCCGGTTCAGCGGCGCAACCGCCTTATTTATTTTGGCTTCCATGAATATGACGTCTTTTTCAGCCGACATAAATGATGGCCGCCCGTTCGGTCTGACTCATCCCCAGTTTTAGTTCAGGCAAAAAAATAGCCGACTTCTTTAG
>CAZVYJ010000073.1:0-11535 GCA_964631565.1 uncultured Planctomycetaceae bacterium | reverse complement strand
AGCGCTTTACGGTGAGCGGAGTCGAACCGCCCTCCATATTTACAGGGCGCGACGCGGAAAACTCACGCAAACAAAGCCGAAAAAAGGGAGCGGGCAGCAGGCAGCAGGGATCAGGAAAAACGGCAGGGCGAGCAACTTGTTGCTCGCGGGATATATAGGGAAAGAAGCATTGCGCGTGCAAGCGAGTTGCCCGCCCTGCAAAAATTTTTATTTTTCCATCGGCTGGTTCAAAAACAGGGATGCTGTTTCGCGTGAAAAAACCGTCGTAAACTGCAGCCGCCCCTCTCGCCGCGAAGATGTCTGAGAACTCGCGATAGTGCAATAAAAACAGGTCTAAGGCGTTTCTACATGATATTAGTGGGTCTGCCATCATATCTCGCAGGGTTTTGAAAGTTTTTGAGATTTGAAGTTTGGCGTTCATGAAGGCAGGCCCGGCGGTCTGAAACATAGCCGTACCTATATTCACTTAAAGCCCGGCCGGTAAAACCTATATGGGCGGCGGGCGGGCAATGGGTAAAAGGAGCGAATCCGATGAAACAGATCATGCGGGCGAGCCGGATGCGAACAGCGTTCTTCATTACCGCCGTGCTGTTCGCAGGTATCGGCGCAGGAGTGGCCGGAGACGCGGCCGTCAAAAAACTTAAATTCCCCTATCTGTCAGAAAAGCTCAACAAGATGCGGGAGATAACCGCTATGGAGGTCGGTTGCCTGGAAAGGCGGTTCAAGGTCGCCAGCCCCATCAAGCTGGGCGGCAGCTTCGAAGCCACGTCCATCAAGGCCGAGCCGCGCGAAGACGCCGTGTACGTCAAGGCGCAGGTTCAGCTTCAGAAGGACGTCAAGCCGGACAAGATCGATAACGCCCGTGTCGCGCAGGCGCTCGGCAAGCTTCAGAGCAGCGCTCAGAAATGCCTTCCGGGCGGAATTGACCGCAAGAACCTCGTATTCGAGCTTTACGCCGGAAAAAAGCTGATAGCCAAACGCGCGCCGGAAAAAGTCGACATGATAACTTTCGATCCGCAGGACATGCTGAAGTCCGATGACGAAAACAACTCCAAGGAATAATCCCATGAAGCGAATATTACCGATAGCTGTCGTGCTGCTGGCCGGTGTCGGACTCGGCATCGCGGGCAACAATGCCGTCGAGAAGCTGAAATTCGCATACCTGTCCAGGGAGCTGAACCAGGACCAGGAGCTTACGGAAGTCGAGGTCGGGTGCATTGAAAAGCAGTTCAAGTCGGCCGAGCCTCTGGCGCTTGGCGTAAGGGGCGCATTCGAGGCCACCAAAATCCAGGCTGACCCGGGCGAAAAGGCGGTTTATCTGCGGGCCCAGGTGCAGCTGACGAAAGACGCCGATCCGGACAAAATAGTCAGGCGCGACATCATGCGGGCCCTGCATGAGCTGCAGTCGATGAGCCTGCAGTTCATGCCGGCAGGCGTCAAGGAAGAATACGTCATTGTTGAAATGTATCTCAACAAAAAGCTGATAGCCCGGCGCACCCCCGGCAGGGACGACGAGATTTTCTACAAGTCTCCGCTCGACAGGACCAGAGACCACACCAATGACAGGGACTGGGGCGGCGGCGGGCCGGGCGGCGGAGCCGGCGGCGGGCGCGGCCGCTGAAACGCTGAAATAGTAATCGGTAATTTGTAAATAGTAATCGGGTAAACGTGAATTGTCGATTTGAGATTGACGAATTGCTGCGTCAGCCAGCCGGTAGAACAATCAACAATCTGCAATCGAAAATCGCAAATCCTGCTGCCTATTGCCTGCCGCCTGCTCCCTGCCTTATTCCCTCCACAGCCAGCGCAGCGATTGCGGCAGGATGGCTGCGCCGTGCTTCATGTTGTGCCCTTCGGTCCCGTAGGCGAACATGTAGTCGTATCCTTTGAACTTCAGGGCAGCAGCCATCTCCTGGTTCGCCAGCGGCCAATTGCCCCAGCCGCAGTCAAGGTCGGCCGAACCGCTCTGCAGGAACACGCGAATGGGTTTCTTGTCCGTCTTGCGGATAAGCGTGGGGTAAACGTGCCCGCCGCGAATGTCGGCGAAGCTGCCGACGTGGCTGAGAACCTTGCTGAACGCATCAGGCCGCTCCCACGCGACCGTGAACGCGCAGATGCCGCCCGAGCTGCAGCCGCATATGCCCCGGCCGGCTGCGTCGCTGCGGAGATTGTATTTCGCCGCCACCGGCGGAATTATCTCTTCCATCAGGAAGCTGGCGTAGCGCCCGCTGAGCGTATCGTATTCGATGCTTCTCTGGCTGCCGTCGTGGCCGGGCGTCGGCGGAGCGTCGGCGACCTTGCCGGGATTTACGAAAATCCCGATCATCACTGGGATTTCCTTCTTGTGGATGAGATTGTCCATGACGACGTTCGCGCGGTTATCGTTGGACAGATACCCTTCGCCGTCTTGGAACACCATGACGCAGGCGGCCGCGGTCGGATCGTACTGCGCCGGTACGTAAACCCAGTACTTCCGCCACGCGCCGGGGAATATCCTGCTGGTCATTTCGTGCTCGGTTATAGTCCCCCTGGGCACGCCCGGCTGAGGCTGGGAATCGGGGCCTAATTCGTACGTTTTCGGTTCAAACTCGCACTTGTCGCAGCTCATTTTCGGCTCCTTGCTCCAAAGGGCATAGGGTTTATCCACTATAACACTGCAAGTCAACGGCGGTAACGCTTACGGGAGGGAAATCGGGAGTCCACAAATTACACAGATTACACAAATTCAAAGAGATTGGAAAAAGGTGCAGGGCGAGCAACTTGTTCGCGGGATATTGCCGTCTCCGCTAGCACCACAGGTGCTCGCCCTGCCGACTGACACGCCAATCGACAATTGTCATTCGACATTAGTCATTGGTCATTCAATTAGACATTGGTCATTAAACATCAGGCATTTTCTTCTTGCCAAATTTATAGTCATGCCTATATTTTATAGGCGCGGCTATGAAATTTAATAAAGCAAGGAAAGGCATGGTGGACTCATGGCGGCAGTAAAGGAACTTACCGAATCGCAGGAAGATTATCTCGAGGCCATACTGGCGATTGCCGGCAAGGGCGGTGCAGCCCATGTCAGCGAGGTGGCCGAGCGGCTCGGTGTGGCCCAGCCGTCGGCGACCGGGGCGATAAAGGCGCTGAAGCGCCGCAGGCTGGTGAACTACGACCCGTACAAGTCGGTTACGCTGACGGCCGCAGGCAGGCAGCAGGCGGAGCTGGTCGCCAACCGCCACGCGATAATCAAGCGGTTTCTCCGCGACGTGCTCGGCCTGCACAACGCAACGGCCGAGACCAACGCCTGCCGCATGGAGCACGCGATGGGCCGCGACGTGCTGCGGCGCATAAAGAAATTCACCGAGTTCGCCATGGAAAACCCCCGCGCGAAGACGGTGTTGAAACTTTTCAGCCGGCCCAGGGCGAATTGACTGCGGCCCGGCCAGTGACATAACAAAACAATATGAGCAAACAAGAATACACCGTAGCACTTGCCGGCAACCCGAACTGCGGCAAGACGACGATATTCAACGCGATAACAGGCTCACGTCAGCACGTGGGCAATTATCCCGGCGTAACGGTGGAGAAAAAGGAAGGCCAGGCCGTCCGACGCGGCGTGACGCTGAACGTCGTGGACCTGCCGGGCACGTACAGCCTGACGCCGTACAGCATCGACGAGACCGTCGCGCGGACGTTCCTCATAGAAGAGCAGCCCGACGTGGTTATCGACGTCGTGGACGCGTCCAATCTCGAGCGGAACCTGTACCTGGCCACGCAGCTCATGGAGCTTGGCGTGCCGCTGGTGCTGGCGTTCAACATGTCTGATGTGGCCGTCTGCCGCGGCTACCGGATAGACACCGAGCGGCTGGGCGGGCTTCTCGGCGTGCCGATAGTCAGCACCGTCGGCCATCGCGGCAAGGGCATCGACGAGCTGCTCGACAAGGCCGTCGAGACGGCCGGTCGCGGCTTGCAGGCTATCGAGGCGTACCGGCGCATAAATTACGGCGGCGAGATCGAGCCGCACGTCGAGCAGTTGACGGCCGCGATAGCTGCACGCAATGATTTTCTCGCCCGCCGACCGCGCTGGTTCGCGCTGAAGCTGCTGGAAAACGACAGCGAAACCCGCGACCGCGTAAGCAAGGCCGGCAACACGGATGAACTGTTCGCGATGGCCGAGCAGCATCGCAGCCGCATCGAGAGCGTCTGCGGCGACTCGGCCGAGATTATCCTCGCCGATCGGCGTTACGGTTTCATCTCCGGCGCGTGCGCCGAGGCGGTCAGCCAGGTTCAGCAGCGGCGGAACTGGAGCGAAACCATCGACGCCGTGCTGACCAACCGCTTCCTCGCCCTGCCGATTTTCGCGGCGATGATGTTCCTGACGTTCCAGCTCGTCTTCGCGCTGGGCAATCCGATAGTGAACCTGCTCGACAGCGGCATGGGGCTGCTCGGCGATTACGTCGGCGGGCTGCTGGAAGGCCGCGACCTGCTGCAGAGCTTAGTCGTCGACGGGCTGATAGGCGGCGTCGGCGCGGTGTTGGTTTTCATACCGCTGATACTGCTGATGTACCTCGCCGTCGCGTTCTTGGAAGACAGCGGCTACATGGCCCGCGCGGCGTTCATAATCGACGCCATGATGCACCGCATCGGCCTGCACGGTCGGAGCTTCGTGCCGATGCTCATCGGGTTCGGCTGCTCCGTGCCGGGCATCCTCGCCACGCGGACGCTCGAAACCCGCCGCGACCGCATGACCACCATGATGGTGCTGCCGCTTATGAGCTGCAGCGCGCGGCTGCCGATTTACATACTTATCCTCGGGGCGTTCTTCCCGCAGAAGAACATCAGCCTGTTCGGCATCGTCAGCGTGTCCAACCGCGGGCTGATACTGTTCGGCATCTACGCGATCGGCATCCTGCTGGCCGTCGCGCTGGCGAAACTCTTCCGCGCGACGATATTCCGCGGCGAGTCGGCCGCCTTCGTCATGGAGCTGCCGCCATACCGCATGCCGACGGCCAAGGGACTGCTGCTGCACATGTGGGAGCGCACGTGGGAATACGTCAAGAAGGCCGGCACGGTGATACTGGCGGCCGTCATCGTCATGTGGGCGCTTTCGACCTGGCCTGGCCCCAGCCAGGCCGACAAGGATTACTACGACGCCCAGCGCGCGGAGATAAAGGCCGCCAACCTTCCCGCCGACCGGCAGGCCGAGCGGCTCGACGATATCGATCACGCCGCACACGAGATGAAGCTGCGGCACTCGGCCATCGGGCGGTTCGGCGAATGGATAGCCCCGGCGATGAAGCCGCTGGGCTTCGACTGGCGGATATCGACCGCGCTGATACCCGCCTTAGCCGCCAAGGAGGCGTTCGTCGGGCAGATGGGCGTCATCTTCTCGCTCGGCGAGGGCATGGATGAAAAGTCCGAGTCGCTGCAGAAACACATCGCCGCAAACTACACGCCGCTGCAGGGCCTGTGCGTGATGCTCTTCTGCCTGATAACCGCACCGTGCGTAGCCACCATCGTCGCGACCTCGCGCGAAAGCGGCTCGTGGAAGTGGGGCCTGTTCCAGCTGGCCTACCTGACCGCGCTGGCCTACGTCGTAACGCTGGCGGTCTACCAGATTGGCAGCAAGATTGCCTAGGCGTGATTGTTAGCCGCAGAGGTCGCTGAGTACGCAGAGGAATTTAATTTATAAAACCTCTGCGACCTCTGGTTCCTCTGCGGCTAAAAACCGTGATTCGTTTGCAGCAGGACCGATGCGCGGTAGAATCCCCGGCGGAAAAGGTAAAAAACCCTGACAAATGGAGAGCGAACAATGTCTGCTGCAGCCGGAAAAAATCGGACATCGACAGTGGCAATCGTGTGGGACCGCGGGGCGGTGCGCGGAACCGTGGAAGTCGCCAACGGGCGGCTGGCCAAGCTCCGGGTAACCGGCGGCAAGGGCAAGGCCGGCGGCGGAAAGTTTTCCTCCACATCCTCAGGCCCATGCCGCATCGAGATAACCGTCGCCGACGCATTCACAGGCCTGGGCGCCGGGGCCACGATAGTCACCGTGAACGCCGCGACCAATCCGTTCAGCTTTTTCCTCCGCGACGCGCTCAATCTCGCCCCGCTGTGCATTCCAGACTGCGGGGCTGCCGTCGTCGCCGCCAAAGACAAGCGGACGTTCGCGGAAATTCTCGACTCGGTCCGCAGCCGCAGCGGCGGGACCTCGCTGCAGAAAATCGAAAACGAGCCGGAAGAAAACTACGCCATCGCCGCAGCCGCAACCGATGCGCTGCCCGGCCCGATGTGGCTGGGCGTCGCGCGCGACATGCGGATATTCGAGTTCAATCTCCGCAGCCTGAAATGCAACATGGATTACATCGCGCCGCGAAATCACGGCTTCTACATGACCGTACCGGACTACCCCGCCGAGGACATCCGCTACTACTTCATGCTCGGCCGCGGGTGGAGCTGCAGCAATCCGACATCGCGCCGGCTTGAAGACGGCGTGCTGCCGATTCTCAACGGCTGCGTCATGGACGATGGCGTCAACTACAACTTCACCACGTTCGTTACGCTTGAGAAGGCGGCCCTTACCGAGCGGAACGTAAAGGGCACGCACTACCTGGTGGCCGACGCGCACGGGCCGGGCAACATGCACACGCCCGAGCAGAAGGCCGAAAGCGAGCGCCTGAAGGCCCTGGAAATGAAAGTCGCCGAGCAGCCGGTGATATACTTCCGCGCCAAGGCGGTCAACACGTCGCAGGTTCCGCGATATGCGTGGTTCCTCGGCGTCGGGCCGCGGTCGATGTCGGAATGGCACGTCGATGATCGCGGGTTCGGCCGGTTCGACGAGTCCAAACGAGTTTTCGCGACCCAGACTCTCGACGGCAAGCCGATGCTTCAGAAAGAGACAGCCGTCCTGCTTGCCCCGGGCGAGTCGGTGGCGTACGAGTTTCGCCTGCCGCACCAGCCGATAGAAGCATCGCGGGCGGTGCAGCTGGCGAAGGCCGACTTCGACAAAAAGCTCGACGAGTGCCGCCAGTACTGGCGCAAAAAACTTTCGCGCGGGGCTGCGCTCCGCCTGCCGGAAAAGCGCATCGACGAGATGGCCGCCGCGGGCCTGCTGCATCTGGACCTCGTCGCCTACGGCCGCGAACCGGACGAGCCGATAGCCGCGACTATCGGCGCGTATTGCCCCATCGGCTCCGAGAGCAGTCCGATTATCCAGTTCTTCGACTCGATGGGCTGGCACGACGTAGCCGAGCGGGCGCTGGAATTCTTCCTGTGCAAGCAGAAGGAAAACGGCTTCATCCAGAACTTCGGCGAGTACATGCTTGAGACCGGCCCGGCCGTCTGGTCGATGGTCGAGCACTACCGATACACGCGCGACAAGGCCTGGGCGCGGCGGGTCGCGCCGAAAATTCTCAATGCCTGCGATTTCATGATTAAGTGGCGGCATCGCGACAGGACGCCCGAAGGCTTCGCGCTGGCAGCCGGCAAGACAGCCGACCCCAAGGACCCGTTCCACTCGTTCATGCTGAACGGGTACGCATATCTCGGCATCAGCCGGGCCGCGGAAATACTGGCTGACATTCGCCCGACCGACTCACGCAGGCTCGCAGCCGAGGCCGAAGCCTACAGGAAAGACATCCGCAACGCCTTTTTCCACACGGTCGCCCGCTCGCCGGTCGTTCCGCTGGGCGACGGAACGTGGATTCCGAGCTGCCCGCCCTGGACGGAAGACCGCGGGCCCGTCTGCCTGTTCGCCAAGGACGCCAGGATTTATACGCACGGTTCGATGACCGTCCGCGACTCGCTGCTCGGGCCGATTTATCTCATATTCCAGGAAGTGCTCGACCCTCATGAGCCTGCCGCCGCGTGGCTGCTGAATTCCCACGCCGAACTGATGTGCAAACGCAATGTCGCGTTCAGCCAGCCCTATTACAGCCGCCATCCGTGGGCGCATCTGGCGCGCGGCGAGGTGAAGGCGTTTCTGAAGGCGTACTACAACGGGCTTGCGAGCCTGGCCGACCGCGAAACGTACAGCTGGTGGGAGCATTACTTCCACGCAAGCCCGCACAAGACGCACGAGGAAGGCTGGTTCCTCATGCAGACACGATGGATGCTCTACATGGAACGCGGCGATACGCTGCGGCTGCTTCCGGGCGTGCCTCGCGCGTGGCTGGAAGAAGGCAAGACAATTGAGCTGCGGAACGTCGCGACATACTTTGGGCCGATGAGCCTGAAAGTGAAGGCGAAATCATCCTGCGTCGAGGCGGAAATTTCCTGCCCCGGCAAGCGCCCCGGACGGGCAAACCGGCCTAAATGCGTGGAAATACGAATCCCCCACCCAGCCGGCCTGAAGCCGATATCCGTTACAGGCGGAAAATACTGCAAGGAAACCGAGACCGTGCGAATCGACAAGTTTACTGGCAACGCACGCGTGGTGGTGAAATTCTGAACCACCACGTGTAATAGCCGCTAAAGTCCCTTTCGTCCGTGCGTGCGGTAGTAGTGCAGGCCGTCGACGAATGTCCTGATGTTTTCCCACGGCACGCCGGGCGCCATGGAGCTTGACTGGCCGAGGAAAAGCCCGGTCTTCGGGCCGTTCTCAACGAGCCACCGCATTTCCTTTTTCACGTCATCGGGCTTGCCTCGCGGCAGAGTGGTGGTCACCGACACGCCGGCGATTATCAGCAGGTCGTCGCCGTTGCGGGTTTTCATGCGGCAGATTTTTTCGTAGTCCATGCCGTCTTCGTACTGGAAGCCTTGGAAGCCGACCAGCCCGCAGTCCAGCAGGCGAGGCACCATCTTCATCAGGTTGCCGTCGCAGTGCCATATCATCTTTATGTTCGAGTGAAGCAGAGGCTCGATGGCCCGGCTGAAATGCGGGAACCACATCTTCTCCAGCGATTCCATGGAAACCATGGTCCCGCGCGAGTCTGCGATGTCGTGGTCAAGGCGGATGAAAGGCGGCAGATTGCCCTCGGCGTACGCACGCACGACGGCGCGGTTGTTCAGGATGGCCCAGTCGGCCACGACCGCGAAGCTCCGCTCTATCACCTCCGGGTACAGCGCGTAGGCCATCAGGTAGTTGGCGTGGCCGTACGTGTAGTAGTACAGCCATGGAAAAGCGACTACGCCGTACGGAGTCTTGAGAATGTCCGGTCCGAACTGCTGCTGAATCGCGCGTTCGCCGTCGATAATCTGCTTCACGCGGGCCTGCTCGTCGAACTCGGCGATGTTTTTCCGCCAGCCGGGGATGACGAACTTCTCCATGTGCTCGACGACGGCTTCCGGCGAGTCGATGACGATGCCGTCGCGGACGATTTGTTCGGCCCCGGTCGTCGCGCCCCGCTCCGTGCCGGACTCGTAACCCTGGTCGCCCATGGAAAGCGGATTGGTGGGAATGTACTGGTCTATCATGCACACGCCGGCTGCGTGCTGGCAGGCAAGGTAGACTTCCTCCGGCCGGGCGACGTACGAGCCGGGTTCGGTACCGGCCACCCGCTCTATGTACTTGTGCTCCATGGGGTGGAAGATCCACGTCGGTATTCCGTCTGTAGCCCGGCCGAGAATCGTATCCAGCGCCAGCTGCGCCCTTTCGCCCAGAACCATACTCTCTCCTTCTCAGGAAAACGGCACGGAGTCGGCAATTAAGCTTTTCAAAAATGTTCGGATGGCGGCCTTCCTGCCTCGCCATCGACAAAAACCCGAATGCTTCACTCGCGGCCCGTACGGGCTGCGCAACAAAAAGCTTTTAACGTCAAACGCAGCTTACCGGGCGACGGTTCCGCGGAAAACCGGTTTTTACTAACCTGTTATTATTTTTTGCGCCGGCCGGGCGATAAGCGGCAGCAGCCGCTGAGGACTCACCCGGACGGCTGCCCGTACGGGCAGAGAACGCAGCGTTTTTTATTTCTATTCTTATAAATAGACTTCTTCTGCGACCCCGGCGACCTCTGCGGCTAAAACGGCTAACGCCCCTTCCCGCCGGGCAGAGGATAGTTTTTCAGTATCGCGACGCTTTCATCGAGGTCTTTCTGCGGCAGCGAGTGATCGGAAAGCTCGCCGCGGAAGTATTTGTCGTAGCCTGCCAGGTCCATAAGCCCGTGGCCGGACCAGCACATGACGATGACCTTTTCCTTGCCTTCCTGCTTGGCCTTGAGGGCCTCGTCAATGGTCGCGGCGATGGCGTGCGAGGTTTCCGGGGCTGGTATGAAGCCCTCGGTTCTGGCCCACATGACGGCTGACTCGTAGCACTTGAGCTGGTGGTAGGCCCGCGGCGTGACAAGTCCGTCGACGGCGGCCCGGCTGACCAGCGGCGCCATGCCGTGATACCGCAGCCCGCCGGCGTGTATTGGCGGCGGGACGAACATGTGGCCGAGCGAGTGCATGGCCAGCAGGGGCGTCATGCAGGCGGCGTCGCCGTGATCGTAGGCGAACGGCGCCCGCGTGAGCGTCGGGCAGCTTTCAGGCTCGACCGGTATGATGTCGATATCCGCGCCGTGTATCTTGTCGCAGACGAACGGGAAGGCCAGCCCGGCGAAGTTGCTCCCGCCGCCGCAGCAGCCGATGACGGCGTGAACTTTCTTCTCGCCGGCCTTGGCGAGCTGGGCCTTGGCCTCCAGGCCGATTACAGTCTGGTGCAGCATGACGTGGTTAAGCACGCTGCCGAGGCTGTAGCGGGTTTTGCCCGTCTTGTCGCTGACGGCCTGCTCGACGGCCTCCGATATCGCGATGCCGAGCGAGCCGGGCGTGTCGGGCATTTTGGCGAGTATGTCGCGGCCGGCCTTGGTCTCGCTCGACGGGCTGGCCACGCAGTTGGCGCCCCACGTCTGCATCATGAGCTTGCGGAACGGCTTCTGGTCGAAACTTATTCGCACCATGAACACCTTGCACTCGAGGCCCAGCAGCGAACAGGCGAAGGCAAGGGCGCTTCCCCACTGGCCGGCGCCGGTCTCGGTGGTCAGCCGCCTGATGCCGAACTGCCTGTTGTACCACGCCTGGGCGACGGCGGTGTTGGGCTTGTGGCTGCCTGCAGGCGAAACGCCTTCGTTCTTGTAATATATGCGGGCCGGCGTGCCGAGCGCCTTCTCCAGGTTCAGCGCGCGGCACAGCGGGCTTGGCCGCCACATCGCGAGTATCTGCAGGATTTCGTCGGGAATGTCTATCCACCGCTTCGTCGAAAACTCCTGCTCGATGATGTTGTCCGGGAAAACCGGCGAGAGCATCTCGGGCTTAAGCTCGCTGCCGTCCGGCAGGCGCATCGGGTCGAGCGGAGTCGGCAGGTCGGCCGCCAGGTTGTACCACTGACGCGGCATTTCGTCGTCGTTGAGAAGAATCTTTACCTGTTTCATCGATGGGGTTCCTGCTGCTGGAAACTCAAATTTTAGAGTCGGACAGTTATCGAACTGCCTCAAACTACCTCGCTTGGGCGGCGCATCGCCCGGAATGAAGTATTACCAGAATACGGCAAAAACCCTATTCGGTCAAGGCGGGCAGGCTCTGACTCATCCCCAGTTTTCATGGCTGAGTTCCTTTCGGAGTTCCCGCATGAGT
>CAZVYJ010000072.1:0-12313 GCA_964631565.1 uncultured Planctomycetaceae bacterium | reverse complement strand
AAAGAAGTCGGCTATTTTTTTGCCTGAACTAAAACTGGGGATGAGTCAGCTTTTTTGGCCGTAATCTGTACCGCAGGCGTCCCGCCTGCCGCGGAAAATCCCAAATCACAAAAAACAAGTTCCAAACGATTCTCAATAACCAAAGCTCCAAATTCCAAACACCACACCGTGGGCATCTTTTTTCTTTTTGGAATTTGTATTTTGGAATTTGTTTGGGTTTTGAAACCTGCCCGCCGAAGCCGCTCCGTCACCATAGCTATGGAGCGTCGGCGACTCGGCAAAGGCGGGTTTGTGATTTGAAATTTATGTTCACTCGTTGCCTCCAGCGACGATTCATTCCAACTGACGCCTCCTGCCTGCCGCCCGGCGCCCTTGATTGCCTTCTATTCCCCCGCCTGCCCGGCTGTGCCCGATTCTGCGGAACTTAAATATATGCCGCTTAAGCATTTGCGGCTTTTGGCGGCATGTTTGGGCGTATGGGAACCCGTAGCCCGGAACCGGGAACCCGGGAAAGAAATTTGGAACCGAAATACGTGTTCCGCGTTCCGGGATACGACTTCGGCATTTGGGCATTAGTCATTCATTAGACATTCGTCATTAGGCATTAGACATTCTCAATAACTTTTCAAACAGCATCCGCTCGCTTAACACTCGCGGCCAGTCGGGCGCGTTCACATGGAACGTCCCTCCATACTTACAGGCCCTGACGCCGATTTCGTGCACAAACAGTGTCGAAAAAAGGGAGCGGGCAGCAGGCAGCAGGAAGAGTCGCGAATTGCGAATCTCGAATCGCGAGTCGCAAATTCTTGGACATCAGGCATTAGTCATTAATTAGACATTGGTCATTAGGCATTAGGTATTCTGAGTTCATCCCTGCAATTTTTTTGGAATTCCGCGGGTTGGTTCAAAAACGGGGATGACGTTTCGGGCGCAACTCGCGTCTTATGCGAGTTGTCCTGAGGCCCGACGCATGTCGGGATCGAAGGGCAGACGGCTCAGCATGTCGGGCGGCATGAATCCGTTTTTCATCGCTTGTGCCGGGAAGCTAATCCGGCTTGCATGTCGGGATGCGGAAAGGTACCGTAGCTGCAAATTTTGATATGGAGGCCCGCAATGATTAACTTTGCGATTGAGCGGCTGAAACAACTTCCCCAAAGACCGAACGATACGTGGCAGGGCGGGTTTATTCGCATGCCGGGCTGGCTTGAGGAAGAAGGCGGCAAGCCTTTTCGTGCGGTTACTGTAATGTGGGGCAGCCTGAATACGGGCAAAGTAAGCGTAAGCGAGGATATTCGGCCCAAAGATAAGGCCGATGTCGCCATGGCGGTTGACGCCCTGGCTGATTTTGCGACCGGCGGGCACGGCGGCTACCGCCCGGGCAGGATCGAGGTTAATGACCCTGCATTGTCGGAGCACCTGTCGCTTATGCTGGCCGGCGCGAATATATGCGTGGAGTATCGCGATTGTCTGCGCATGATCGAGCAGAGCGAGGAGTATATGGCCCGGTTCATGTCGAAAGACGGGCCGGTTCCGCAGGGCTATCTCCAGGTGAAAGGCGTTACGACTGAACGGGTGCGGGCGTTTGCTGAGGCGGCCGGCCTTTTTTATGAAGCCGCTCCGTGGCGACATCTCGGCAACGAGGATTTAATCGAGATTGAATCGCCGCGCAAAGATGACGCCTGTCGTTTTGCGGTGGTCATGGGCGCCGGCGGGCGTGAGTTCGGCCTGGGCTTCTACAAATCGCAGGAACGGTACTGGGATTCATACGATTCAGGCGACCCGTCCGTGTTTTTGACGGGCGGCGGAGTCTGGTCGCTCACATTTGACGATATAACGGCGATTCCTTTTGCGGATGCCGACCTTTGGGAGGACGGCAACCTGCCGGTAGCCGGCGAAAACGCCTACCCGGTAGCGATGTATTTCGAGCCGCCGATGCGGACGCGCCGGCCCGGCCCAGACTTGATGACGTTCTTCGAGGGTCTGATGCGAGCGCTGTCGGCCGCCACTGAAGACGAGATGGATTCCGGCAGATGGACAAAGCAGGTCGCCACATTTTCCGGACCAATGGAGTTCACGCTGAGCCTGCCTTTCCTGTTGAAGCCGCCTGCCCGCGAGAAGCTTTTTAAATACGGTTTTTTCGATCGTCGCTCAATGGAGACGACGCATCTGCAGATAGAACGACTTCTGGAAGGCAGGGAATTCGCCGACGTTGATGAAATGAACGCCGCAATAAATGAGATGATGCCTTTGGCGCAGTCCCGCTGCGAACCTCGCAACGCGGCCGAAGAGGCGCAGGACCTCTGCTTCCAGGCCTTCGATTCGATAGGCCGGCGGCGGATCGTTCTTGCACGCAAGGCGCTTCAGATATGCCCCGACTGCGCTGACGCCTACGTCATTCTTGCGGAGAATACCCCATCGCTCGAGAAAGCCGGCGAATATTACGCCGCGGGCGTGCAGGCCGGAAGGCGGGCGCTGGGAGAGCAATGCTTTCAGCAGGATGCCGGTTACTTCTGGGGGATAACGAAAACCCGTCCGTTCATGCGCGCTCTTTTCGGCCTGGCGCAGACTCGCGAAGAGATTGGACAGATCGCTCAGGCCGTCGACGACTACCGGGAGTTGCTGCGGCTTAATCCCAATGATAATCAGGGCGTTCGGTACGTGCTGTTGCCGCTTTTGCTGGCCGAAGGCCGGCAGGACGAAGCCGGAAAACTCCTGGCCGATTTCGCAGATGACAGGACGGCCATGTGGCTGTACTGCCGCGCCCTGCTGAGTTTCATCAAAGAGGGCGACACGCCCGAGTCGAGGCGGCAACTTCAAAAAGCGATTAAGGCCAATCGACATGCGCCCAAATATCTGCTTGGCGATGCGGAGATTGATTATGTCCCGGAGACGTACAAAATCGGCTCCGAGGAGGAAGCCGTTATATGCGCCATGGAATGCGGCCGGGCGTGGCGGGCGATGCCGGCGGCATTGGACTGGCTGCGAACCCAGGCGGCAAAACCGCAGTCGAAACGAAAAAAAACGGCAAGCCGGAGAAAGAATAAAAAGTCTTGAAACCATTTGGGATTTCCGCGAACCGGCCCTGAAACAGGGACGCCATTTCGCGCGAAAAGGCTTCCCGTCTTCCCCGTACGGGTACGACGCGGCAAGCCGAAAAATGGCAGAGATGAACACAGATAAACGGGATAAGAATTTAACAAAGCGCGGCGGCCTTCCCAGGCTGCCGCGATAAAGGTTTTGTAATAAAACACATGGCGGTCCCTAAGGGACCGCCATGCTGATAAAAAGTATCCGCGTTTATCCACGTTAATCCCTGCAAAGTTGTGGGAATTTTACGTAATGGGTGGAGCAAATTTATTGGCAGCAAATGCGGCGACAAACTCCCGTAAGTGTTGTTTAATTCTGCATCAGGCAGTTCATTTAAGCGACTGAAGCCATAATAAAGGTTGCTCATATGAAAAATTACCGGGGACTCGACAACTCATTTCGGCCGGACTGGCAGGGACTGGTGGACAACATCCTCCGCAGGGCGACGCCGAAGCGAGTTTACAACCTCGAGCTTTTTCACGACCCGGAGATTATCGCAGCCATCGCGGACCGCTTCGATCTGGCGGCCGGCCTTGACGAGGCCGACGAATATTTCCCGCAGCGCCGGCTGATAGCCGTGCATCGCTTCTGCGGGTTCGATTACGTTCCGGCTGCGCTCGTCGGCGTCGTGCCGCAGCTGATATGGCGCCCCACGCAGGACACAGCCGGGCTTTCGCACGAGAACGGCAGGCACTATGTCGAGGAGCACGCCGGGCCGATCCGCTCATGGGAGGATTTCGAGCGATATACCTGGCCGGACCCGCGCACGCCGTCGGCTACCCGGATATTCGAATGGTACCAGCGCAACCTGCCGGACGACATGTGCATCATCGCCGAGGGGGTGGGGCATTTTGCCGAGTGGCTCACGTGGCTGATGGGATACGAAAGCCTCTGCTACGCGCTGTACGACGACCGCGAGCTTGTCGCCGCAATCGCCGGAAAGGTGCTGGACCTGCACCGCGAAATACTGCGCCGCATACTCCAGTTCGACCGTGTGAAAATAATATTCCCCGGTGACGACATGGGTTTCAAGACCGGCCTGCTGATGTCGGCGGCCGACACGCGCGAATTTGTGCTGCCCGGGCATAAGGAGCTGGCCGCCATGTCGCACGCGGCCGGGCGGCCTTACATTCTGCACTCGTGCGGAAAGCTCGATGAGATTATCGACGACCTCATCGACGACGTCGGCATCGACGGCAAGCACAGCTTCGAGGACACGATTGAAGACGTCCGCGCCGTCAAGCACACCTACGGCCGGCGGACGGCGCTGCTGGGAGGCATCGACGTGGACTTTCTCTGCCGCAGCGACGAGGCCGCCATCCGCAGCCGCGTACGCGAAACCGTCGAGACCTGCTCGCCCGGCGGCGGGTACTGCCTCGGCACGGGCAACAGCGTGGCCAACTACATTCCGCTGGATAACTACCTCGCCATGCTCGACGAGGGCAGACTTGTCGGCGGGGCGGGATAGATTTATCATTGGTTAATGCGATTTGGGGACGGGAATGGATATCAGTGCGGCACTTAAGCGGGCAGCATGGATAGCGGCCGAGGTCGTGATTGTCATGGCGGCCTGTGCATTAATCTTCTGGCGTGCCAGGGGACTTATGTGCAGCGGCTTCGTCGCTATTTTTGCCGGACTTGTCTTTATATCGGCGCTGAAGTATTGCATCAAGCAGCAGAAGCGCAAACAGATGGTTTCGCTGATTCTGGTGCTGCTGATGTCGGCTGCCGTGTCCGGCGTTGTCTTTTATGAAACCGGCAGCAACAGCCTGTTTCGCAATTACGTAGCCGACCCGGTTCCCGGCTCGGTTCGCATACTTGGCAGCGAATACCAGGGCGGACTGGACCCTGCCGTCTATCTGCATTTTGAAATCAGCCCTGACGACTTCGAGGCGATACTGCGGAAGCGGCCTTACGAAATAAGGCCTGATGTTTCCGAGCCATCCGTCAGGCTTCCGGCATGGTGGAAGCCGCAATCGCTCAAAAATGCCACCGTTTACTTTTATCAGGGAGTTTCGGACGAAAGCAAAAATTGGATGTGGGTGAACGAGTTGAAAACCGAAGTCTATTTCGCGTACTGGAATTTTTAGAAGCTGTTTCAAAACTACTTATTGGGTGCCACGGGTTGCTCGCAACCCGTGCAGTGTGTCGAACGAACACGGCTTGGCAAGCAAGCCGTGGCACCCCTGACGTACACAATGGGTGTTTTGAAACAGCTTCTAATGTTTGTGGAGATTCAAAAATGCAGCGTGAGATAGCGAGCATTACTGTCGAGTGCGTCGAGGGCGACATCACCGCACAGGATGGGTTCGACGCGGTCGTGAATGCAGCCAACGGCCAGCTTCGCCCGGGCGGGGGAGTTGCAGGCGCGATACACCATGCCGCCGGCCCGGAGCTTGACAGGGCATGCCGGCCTCTCGCGCCGATTCAACCAGGCCAGGCCGTGATAACGCCGGCGTTCAACCTGCCGAATAAACATGTCATCCACTGCCTCGGTCCGATATACGGCCGCGACGAGCCGGCCGATGAATTGCTCGCCTCGTGCTATCGCAACGCCCTCACGCTGGCGGATGAAAATCAGCTTGCCTCGATTGCATTCCCGGCCATCTCGACGGGGATTTTCGGATACCCGCTCAAAGAGGCTGCGACTGTCGCGATGAAAACGGTGATGTCAACGGCCGCCAATCTCCATCACATCCGGCGAATCAGATTCGTGCTCTGGGGCGCAGAAGCGCTTGAAGCGCACAACAGGGCGTTAAAGGCTGTAATCAAGAATTTGTAGGCTGGGGCAGCTTGCCCGCATGGGAAGCCCCACCTTTCCTTTGGTTTCATCGATGCTATGCTGCAGCCTTTTCACGTTGCCGTATCAGCCGGTTCATGAACTTCACGAGGACGAACACGCTGAAAGCGATAATCAGGAACTCGATTATAGTATTGATGAACGCGCCATACCGGATGGCCACTGCCGGGACGGCGTGTCCTGCGGAATCCACCGTGGCGTCCTTCAGCACCACCTGGAGGTTTTTGAAATCGACATTTCCTATTATCATACCGAAAGGCGGCATGATGATGTCCTGCACGATTGACGTGACTATCTTGTTGAATGCGGCGCCTATGATTATGCCGACGGCCATGTCCATCGCGTTGCCTTTAATGGCGAAATGCTTGAATTCCTGCATGAAACTCATGTGAATCTCCTTTTCTGTGGCGATTATAAGCGTCCGTAAATTCGCAAAACCAAGATTTCTTCCGCGGCGGCTAAGCCGCAAGCGGCCTGCCTTAATGGCAAAATATGCGGTTTGGAGGCAGTTATGGCAGGCGGCGGCGGGTCTAAGTGCTTATAAATCAAGGCCTTGGGTTTTAGGCACACGGTTTGCTAAATGTATCTAATGAGAAGTTTTTCTGCGCGGCGGCCTTCCCAGGCCGCCGCGCAGAGTCTACTATCGGTGGCGGCCCCTCAGGGGCCGCCACCCAGGCTGGTTTTTCATTTAAGGGTGCCCCGTACGGGTTGCCTTCGAGTGAACACGGCTTGCGAGCAAGCCGTGCCACCCACTATTTAAGAGGTGAGCAAATGCGTCTGGACAAACTGACAGTGAAGGCACAGGAGGCGATAGCGGCCGCACAGGCGTCGGCCAGCGACGCCGGCCATCCGCAGATCGAGCCGCTGCATCTGCTCGACGCGCTGCTTAACCAGGAAGGCGGGCTGGTCGCGCCGCTGCTGGAAAAGGTGGGCATACCGGCCGAGCGCATACGCTCAATAGTGGCGTCGGAGCTTGGCCGCATGCCGAAGCAGTCGGCGCAGGCCGGCTTCGCCATGTCGCCCGCGCTGGCGGCTGTCCTCAACCGCGCCGAAAAGGAAGCACGCAACCTGCACGACGAGTATACATCCGTCGAGCACATGCTGCTCGCTCTGGCCGAGGAACCCTCCAAGGCGAGAGATGTGCTCGCCGCGCTGGGCGCCGGCCGCAAGGCGATACTCGACGCGATGAAAGACATACGCGGCGGCCAGCGCGTGACCGACCAGAACCCCGAAGACAAGTACCAGGCGCTGGAGCGTTACGGGCGCGACTTGTGCGAAATGGCTCGGGCGGGCAAGCTCGACCCGGTAATCGGGCGCGACGAGGAGATCCGACGCTGCATGCAGGTGCTCAGCCGCCGCACCAAGAACAACCCGGTGCTTATCGGCCTGCCGGGCGTGGGCAAGACGGCCATCGTCGAGGGCCTGGCCCAGCGCATCGTCAACGGCGACGTGCCGGCCGGACTGTCCGGAAAAACAATCATTGCGCTCGACATGGGCGCGCTGCTTGCCGGCTCGAAGTTCCGCGGCGAGTTCGAAGACCGCCTGAAGGCCGTCCTCAAGGAAGTCACCGAGTCCGACGGGCGGATAATACTTTTCATCGACGAGCTGCACACCGTCGTCGGGGCCGGGGCTGCCGAGGGCGCGATTTCCGCGGGCAACCTCATCAAGCCGGCCCTCGCGCGGGGCGAGTTGCGTTGCGTCGGCGCGACCACGCTGGATGAGTACCGCAAGCACGTCGAGAAGGACGCCGCGCTCGAGCGGCGCTTCCAGCCGGTGCTGGTGGACGAGCCGACCGTCGAGGACACGATAGCGATTCTCCGCGGCCTGAAGGCGCGTTACGACGCGCATCACGGCGTGCGCATACAGGACGCCGCACTGGTCGCCGCCGCCACGATGAGCAAGCGATACATCGCCGACCGCTTCCTGCCGGACAAGGCCATCGACCTCATCGACGAGGCAGCCTCACGCCTGCGGATAGAAAACGACTCCATGCCCTCCGAGCTTGACGAGCTTAAGCGGCGGATTATGCAACTGCAGATTGAGCGCGAAGCCCTCCGCAAGGAGACCGACGCGCCGAGCAAGGAGCGGCTGGCTGCCCTTGAAAAGCAGCTTGCGTCCCTGCAGGGCGAGTTCGACACGCTTTACGCCCGCTGGGACAGCGAGCACGGTTTGCTTGTCGGCATCAAGAGGCTGCGCGAGAGCATCGAGGCCAAGCGCACGGAGTTCGAGCAGGCGCAGCGCCGCGGCGACCTCGAGACGGCGGCCCGCATACAGTACGGCGAACTGCGCGATTTGCAGACCAAGCTCGACGCCTCCGAGGCGCGCCTCGCCGAGCTGAAAAAATCCGGCGGCCTGACCAGCGAGGAAGTAACGCCCGAGCAGATAGCCGAGGTCGTCGCCAAGTGGACGCACATTCCGGTCAACAAGCTCATGGAGTCCGACCGCGACAAGCTGCTGCACATGGAAGACCGGCTGCGCCAGCGAGTGGTGGGGCAGGACGAGGCGCTTCGCGTCGTCAGCGACGCGGTGCGCCGCAACCGCGCCGGCCTGGGCGACCCGCGGCGGCCGATAGGAAGCTTCATATTCCTCGGGCCGACCGGCGTCGGCAAGACCGAGCTGTGCAAGGCGCTGGCCGAACTGCTGTTCGACACGGAAAACGCCATGGTCCGCATCGACATGAGCGAGTTCATGGAGCAGCACTCGGTGGCTCGGCTGATAGGCGCGCCTCCGGGCTACGTCGGCTACGAGGAGGGCGGCCGGCTGACTGAGGCCGTCCGCCGCAGGCCTTACTGCGTGATACTGTTCGACGAAATCGAGAAGGCGCACAAGGACGTCTTCAACGTGCTGCTGCAGGTGCTCGACGACGGCAGGCTGACCGACGGTCAGGGCCGAACGGTGGATTTCAAGAACACCATCATCGTGATGACGAGCAACATCGCCTCGCAGTACATCCAGCAGCTCGCCGAGCGGAAGGCCGAGCAGTGGGAAATCGAGGCCAAGCTCGCCGACGCGCTGAAGGCGGAGTTCCGCCCGGAATTCCTCAACCGAATCGACGAAACCGTCGTGTTCCACTCGCTGACGCGGGAAAACCTCGCCGCCATCGTGGACATCCAGGTGCGCGAGCTTTCGGGCAGGCTGGCCGACCGCAAGATAACCATCAGCGTCACGGACGGCGCGAAGGAGCTTATCGCGGAGCTTGGCTACGACCCGACGTTCGGCGCCCGGCCGCTCAAGCGGCTCGTTCAGCAGAAGCTGGAGAACCCGATTGCCCAGAAGATTCTCGAAGGCGAGATTACCGACGGTTCGCACGTGACAGTCAAGGCATCAGGCAAGAGCTTCACGTTCGCCGCGACTAGTGAATAAATCTCGATAAGCAAAACCCTGAACCGCCCTCGCTTACGTTCGGGTCCGGTATTACCAATCAGCGTTCCATCCCCTCACTAGCCCCGACCGCAAGGGAGGGATGTTGTTAATTCACTTCTCGACCTTCTCGAGTTCTTCGGCGTTTTGTCTGCTGAGGTCGGTTGTCGCGAAGTCGCCGGTCGTCGGCAGCGACAGGAAGACCGAGTCGCACATATCCATCTCGATATTCAGCGTTGATGCCTCGAACTCCAGCAGGTGCCCGCCGGCGAGCCTGTCGTCCGTGATGAAATGCAGATGCCAGCCCGGCACATTTATGCCGCCGACGTAAGCCGGCAGGTAGAAGCCGACAATCGTGCCGGTAACGTTCTTCAGCTCGAACTCCGGCTGATGTTCGGTCACCTCCGGCAGGCGCGGATACGGGCGGCTCTGCCGCGGCACCGCACGCGTCCTTACATAACTGAACTGCCCGGTGATGCGCACCGCGCAGGGCAGATTTTTCGTCGGCATCATCGACTCGACGAAGGCTGTGAGATATTTGAAGTCCAGCCGCCCGATGAGCATCGTCGATTTTTCCGGCTCGAAAAAAGTCACCGATGCAAACGGCGTCAGCATATCGCTGCTGCAGTCGTTTATCGTGCCGTCGGAGACCGCCTGGTAGACCTTTCCGTCGAGCATTATCATCTCGCCGTCAAGCGAGTTGAAGGTTCCGATGCCCAGGTCGCCGTGTTTCTTCAACTGGGCGACGGTAACGTCGCCGTCGTAGGCGCCTTCCATAAGGGCATAAATGGTGGACGTTTGGAAAATGGTGTCCTTTCCGGTCTCGCCCGTGCAGCCGGCGGCTGCCAGAATCGCTGTTAGCAGCAGTATGCAATAGCTTCGCATAATCATAATCCCGTCTTTACAAGAATTGTTTGTGATTGCCGCATCTCAATCCTCGCGGATGTTATCAGATTCGCAGCATGGAATCTGCAATTTTTGCGCGTTTCAATGCCGATGCCGTTGACAGCGGGTTTATAATCTGTAGTCTTGCTGATTCCGTATATATTGCTGGTTCACGCCCAGAGAGAGTGACTCCATGAATATTGAAAAAGTACCGGTAAGAATCTATGAGAGTGACAAGCAGGCATCGAAGGCGGTCGCCCATCGCATTGCCGAGATAATTCGCGCCAAAGCTGCAGCCGGCGAGAAGGCCGTCCTCGGCCTGGCGACCGGCCACACGCCGGTAAACATATATGCCGAACTCATACGCATGCATCGCGAAGAGGGTTTGGATTTTTCCAACGTCGTTACGTTCAACCTCGACGAGTACTGGCCCATCAGTCACGGCGCGATTCAGTCTTATCATCAGTGGATGAAGGACAGGTTTTTCAAGCACGTCAACATCCCGGCCGGCAACATCCACATTCCATCCGGCGAGGTCAGCGAAGACGAGCTTGAGGAAAGCTGCCGCAAGTATGAGCAGGACATCGCCGCAGCCGGCGGAATAGACCTGCAATTGCTCGGCATCGGGCGAAGCGGGCACATCGGCTTCAACGAGCCAGGCTCATCGCACGACAGCCTCACCCGACGCGTCGTTCTCGACAGCGTCACGCGCAAGGACGCCGCGAGCGATTTCTTCGGCGAGGAGAACGTGCCCGACATGGCCGTCACCATGGGCGTGGGCACCATCATGGCCGCACGCGAAATATGCCTGCTGGCGTTCGGAGAGCACAAGGCGCCGATTATCAAACGCGCCGTCGAGGGCGAAGTAACCCGCGGCGTCGCGGCGAGCTTCCTCCAGATGCACAAGAACGTTACGTTCTACATCGACGAATCCGCCTCGGCCGACCTGACGCGAATCGCAACGCCGTGGCTTTTGCACCGCTGCCAGTGGGACGACATTCTCACCCGCCGGGCGGTCATCTGGCTGGCGACAAAACTGAACAAGCCCATACTGAAACTCACCGACGAGGACTACGCCGAGAACAGCCTGCACAGGCTGATGGCGCTGTACGGCGGGGCGTACGACCTGAACCTGAAGATTTTCAAGATAATGATGAATACCATCACCGGCTGGCCGGCCGGCAAGGGAAACAAGAAACGGGTCGTCGTGCTCAGCCCGCATCCGGACGACGACGTTATTTCGATGGGCGGCACGCTGGCCCGCCTGGTCGAGCAGGGCCACGACGTACATGTCGTGTACATGGTCAGCGGGTACCTCAGCGTCTTCGACCACGCCGTGGCCAGGCATGTCGAGTTCATCAGGCAGTTCAACAGCATCTTTAATCTGGCGTCAAAAGAGTCCGAGCAGATTGAGCATCGTGTTGACGAGTTTCTCGGCCGCAAGAAGCCCGGCGACATAGACACGCCGGAAGTGCAGGCCATCAAGGGGCTCATCCGCAAAACCGAAGCCATCAATGCCGCGACATTCTGCGGCGTTTCGGAAGCGAATATTCACTTCCTCAACATGCCGTTCTACAACACAGGCACGGTGCAGAAGCTTTCGATAGGAAAGGACGACGTCGCAGCAATCAGAAAGCTGCTCGACGAGGTCAAGCCGGAAATGATATTCGCCGCCGGCGACATGTCCGACCCGCACGGCACGCACCGTCTCTGCCAGGAAGCGGCCCTCATTGCGCTGGACCAGTACGTCAAGGCCGGCAACGACCGCCCGGAACTGTGGTACTACCGCGGCGCGTGGCAGGAATGGGCGCCCGAACAGATCGACATGGCCGTCCCGCTTTCGCCCGGCGAGCTGATTCGCAAGCGTTTCGCCATTTTCCGGCACGAAAGCCAGAAAGACCGCGCCATGTTCCCGGGCCCGTACGACAGCAGAGAGTTCTGGCAGCGGTCGGAAGACCGCAACAAGACCACCGCGGTCATCTACGACAAGCTCGGTCTGCCGGAATATCATGCCATCGAGGCGTTCGTGCGATACCCGATGGGCAGGTCGGCCAATGCCGCATCGCAGCTTTCAAAGGTCTGATGCGGAGGCATTCGGGCGTAAGACTGATTCTTTTATCCCCTCGCTCACGGACATTATGCACTAAGCCTCCCCAAGTACGTATCTCTTGCGAGTCTTAT
>CAZVYJ010000071.1:0-12693 GCA_964631565.1 uncultured Planctomycetaceae bacterium | reverse complement strand
GAGATACGTACTTGGGGAGGCTTAGTGCATAATGTCCTGACGGTCGCGGCTCGTATGAGTTCCTGATCCAATCGTGCGTATCGGTTCTCTAAAAAACAGGGCGGGCAGTCGCGTCGGCATGACCAAATGAGGACGCGACCCCCGCCCAACCGGGATCGTTGCGGGCTGCTATTCGCAGTCGAACAGCTCGTTCGAATCGGGGCCGAACCAGCCGACTTTGAAATCGATTGGACTGCCCTGATAGTAGCCCGTCATATTGTTGTTGGAAAAAGTCAGTTTCTCGTCGCTGCAGTGCCCGTCCAGCCAGGCTACGTTGGTTTTGTCCAGATGCCGGAAGTGTATGCTCGGCCGCGGAGCGACGGGATAATCCGGCCATTTCGGCGACTCGCAGAAGCTGTACTCGATTACGCCGCCGTCAACAAACGCGGTATCCGTAAACGCGACCGTATCGCTGGAGCATGCGAATTCCTCCACACGATTTCCGGTGAGATCGGTTTCCTGGGTGTAATTCGGCTTGGAACGTCGCTGCCCGACAAAGTTGTTGTTATATCCGTAGCCGCCGCAGCCGGCTTCAAAACCGGTCTGGATGCCCTCGAAGCTGCTGCACTGTCTGGCCTTTTTGCCGGGCAGCAGCTGCGAAAGCGGGCCGCCTTCCGCATCGAACGCGTCATTGACGGTTTCGCGGGTTCCGTACCAGCGGTTCAGGTTGCTTGTCGTGGCAGCGGCGGCGCCCGGAGCATAAAAACCGTTGTTGTCCGTCTGGTACATCTCGTTGGCCTTCTGAAGCATGGCCAGGTTCGTCTTGCAGGTGGCCATCTGGGCTATCTGCTTGGCCTTGGCCAGTGACGGCAGCAGAATCGAGACGAGCAGCGAAATCACCGCAATAACCACCAGCAGCTCGATAAGCGTAAAGGCACGCCTATTCGCTGCGGATGATATGGCAGGTTGTCGCGTTCGTTCGTTCATGGCTGTTTGCACATATATCCTATCCGGAGCAGGCCGTCCCTTCTGCAGCCCGCTCCGGCAGGCATTTATTTCGTTACCTTGTTCCGTCGTTTCAGAATCACGGGCAGCCCGGCAGCCAGCAGCGCCAGCGTCGCCGGTTCGGGCAAGCCGTATAAGGACAAGGCTTCCGCAAAACTGGCTGCGCCCGCGCCCCAGTTGCCGGCCAGTAGGTCCAGATCCAGCACGTCAATAACGCCGTCATCGTTGAAATCGCCGTCAGTCCAGCTTGCGCCGCGTGTCTGGCCCCAGTGATAAGCCAGGGCGTCAAGATCCAGCACGTCAACGACGCCATCGAGGTTCGCGTCGCCGGTCAGCGCCTGATTTATCACGCCGACTGCGTCCAGGTCGAAACCTCCTGAACCCCATGTCGGATAGGGGTCGTAAATCGGATCGCCGGAGCTGTCGAGGCATGTGCCGTCGCCGACGACATCGACAATCCTGACATACAGGATGCCGTGAATGTTCAGCCCCTCAATGCCTTCGAGTTCAGCCAGATCGAACGGAGTGCCGTAGCTCTGGCGGTACTTGCCGGCCAGTCCGTTGATATCCGTCGCATCGACGACGCCGTATGCCCCAACCGCGCCAGCCGTCAGCGAATCGTTCGAGAAACGGAAGAAATTCACGCCGTCGCTGGACACTTCGACCCATGCAAGCTCCAGGAACATGTCGTTCAGGGAGTTCTCGAACACGGCGAAATCCGCGCCGTCGCCGTCAGCGATCGGCCGGCTGAACGTCAGCGTGATTTCACCGAAATCGCCGAGTGAAACTATGTTGTGCACCGCACCGTCGCCGCTGCCGACAACGCCCTGCGCCTTGCCGAGAGCATTCTCCGGCGTCCGCCATATGGCATCTACATTCGTGCCGAAAATGTAATCCTGATAGTCATCCGCCCATGCGACAAAGGCTGCGTCGTCCTTGTAAATCGCAGTCGAGCCGCTCTGGCCGGCCGGCGGAGCATAAGGCCCTGCAAAAGCCGTCGAGCAGACAGCCAGCAGACTAACCATTATCTGTAATCTGATTTTCATATTTATTCTCCATGGCCCGCTGCGGGGCGGGCGGACACACAACCCGCCCCGCGCGAGAGAGCAAAAAACAATCTATGCAACCTTCCTGCGGCGCAGCAGCGCCAATCCGCCGATGCCGAGCAGGCTGATACTTACCGGCTCGGGAACGATTTCGCCCACGATGGCGTACGTCGGCCAGTTCCAGTCAGTCATGTCAAAACTGAAATCAAGCGTCTTGACTTCGCCCAGGCTGCTGAGGTCGAGGTAAATCCAGTCGTCAACGATGTAATGATCCGCCGGATCCGATGACGTGTAATCTGCCAGGAACGCGCTGCACTGGCCAAGCTGCGTGCCTTCGTCGTCGTAACCGGTGACGATGACCTTGAAGTAGCCGCCATCAGCAATGGCCTTGGCGAAATAGTCACCGTTGAGAATCGAGTAATACGTATAAGTGTCGTTCGTCAGCCACATGCCGCCGCATACTGTCGGCGTGGCGAGCGTAATTGTCGGCACGGTCGGCGTGTACGGGTCGCAATACGCAACACCGTAAATTGAGCCGGCATAGCCGCCGCCGGTGATTGAACTGTACTGATTTCCCCAGCCTTCAGTGACGTTGTCTGTCACATTCGAATACGCGAAGCCGCCCCACGAGTGATACGTGGTGCTATAGTTATTGTTGAACGAAGCGCCGCCGCTCGTGAAACCGCCGCTGCCGTCGCTGCCGTTCCAGTAAGAATCCTCCGCCAGGCTCAAATCCGTAAAATCAGTAACGCTTGCAGCAAACGCACCGCTGGACAGAGCAAGCACCAGGGTGCAAATCACATATCTTTTCATTTTCCCATCCTTAATTCACAGGCAACTTTCGTTGCCGAGCCAATCTTGCGGCGGGTGCAACACACACCCGGCCGTACATACTCCCGCAGTAGACTTATTTTTCCTGCCGCTCCTCCTTCCATAAGTCATGCTGCCCTACTGACAAGGCCGATGCCCGGGCGCAAGGCGATACCGGCCGCAACCTGAGGGGGAAAATGCGAAAGACGCAAGCGAACTGAGTCGTGCAATTTTATTGCACCGCCGTGCCGCGAGCGGTAAACGCAAAAACCCCGGGGCCTAGCAAGTCAAGGCACCGGGGCGTCATAGTCTGCTGCACGACCGGTCCAAACAGCCGATTAACTCGCGAAGGCCATCAGGTTGTTTACAGGCAGGTCTTCTGGCTTCGGGGTCATCCTCCCGCTGCGCCTTCCCACTGCGATAACACATCGCAACAGTGGCATTCTGCAGCGGTCGTCGCCCGTCACAGCGGCGCGTCCGCGGCCGAGTTTCACGGCCTTCCCTTTTGGTCCCGGCTACGGCCGGGAAACCTGTAACGTGGTCATTTATAACCGCCGGCATGAAATTGTCAAGCCGGCAAAATTTAAAAATAAAAAGGCCCTCGCAATTCATGAACGGGCCAGGAACAACTTCTTGAAAAACCTTGGCTTACGCCCTGCTGAGCGTTTCGCCGATTGTGTTGATAAGGCTCGCCTTCACCTGCTCGATGCTCTTGTTGGAACGGATTCCCGCGGCCCGCGGGTGACCGCCGCCGCCGAAACCGCGGGCGATCTTGGCGACATCGACGCGGTCCCTGCTGCGAAGGCTTACCCGCACGAAATTATCATTCTCGGTCAGCATCACAACCGCCTCGACCGACTTGAGGCGAAGGGCCTCGTTGACGAGGTCTTCGGTTTCGTCTGGGCGTGCGCCGGTCTGTTCGAAGTCGGCCTTGCTGATGGTCATGACGGCCAGCCGGTCGTTGAAGTGAAGTTCGAGGCTGTCGAGCATTTTGCGCAGAAGCCTCAGCCGCTCCGGACGGTCCGATTGATAAAGCGTCTGGAAAATTTCGTTCAGGTTTACGCCTATTTCCGTCCATCGCGCGACGGCCCGAAGCGTGCGGGCGTCGGTCTTGGGAAATCTAAGCCAGCCCGTGTCTGAAGTCGTCGCGACGGTCAGCGCCTTGGCCGCGGCGACGTCGAGGCTCCAGCCTGCCGCGTCGAGCAGCTCGCCTATCATCACGCCGACTGCAGCCGCCGTTGTATCCATCCATCTCACGCTGCCGATTTCGTCGCTGGTGGAGTGGTGGTCAACAACGACGATCTTCGTCTCGAACTTGCGAAGATGCTGCTCCAGCCCGTCGAGCTGGGCATAAGCGCACGTGTCGAGAATAACGACAAGGTCCACTTCCCCTGCCAGCCGTTCGAAATCTTTTCCCTCGGCCAGCTCCATTCCTTCGATGAGAAACGCGTATCGCTGCGGCACGCTGCCGGGCACGAGTATGTGCGACTTTCGGCCGGCATTCCTGGCAGCCAGCGCAAGTGCGGCCATGCTGCCGAGCGAATCGCCGTCGGGACGCGAATGCGAGACAGCCAGTATCGAGCCGGCGGCCGACAGGCGGGAAGCTATCTGGCGGAACGATTCATCCAAGTGTTTCTCTGACACGGTTGATGTCCTTTTCAATCTGCGCTTTCAGCGACTGCGTATCGCCGAAAGCTCTCTGCTCGCGGAGCAGCCTGACAAAACTCAGAATTATGTTCCGCCCGTAGAAATCGCCCCCGGCATCAACAAGGTGCGCCTCTACGGTGTGGTCGGTCCCGCCGAATGTGGGATTCTTTCCGACGCTTATCGCCGCGATGAAATTTTCGCCGTCAATCTCGGCCCTGCCGGCATAGACACCGTCTGCCGGCGTTATCTGCTCGCCGGCGGCCAGGTTCACCGTCGGAAAATTCAGCTCTTTTCCGCGTCCCCTGCCCGCGACGATCTTGCTGTAGAGCATGAAGGGCCGGCCCAGGCATCGTGCAGCATCGGCCACCTCTCCGGAAGCGATAAGCCCGCGTATCACGGTGCTGGAGACCCGCTGGTTCATGCCTTCTACTTCAAGCGTGACCGGCTCGACGATGTGAACGTCGAAGCCCTTCTGCGGGCCGACCTGCCGCAGCGTTTCGATGGTGCCGCTGCGACGGCGACCGAAGAAAAAATTCTGCCCCTCCACCACGCTTCGCGGCGCGAAACGGGCGACGATAACATTGTCGATGAACTCATCCGCCGACATGTCGAGCAGCGAGCTGTTCACGCGTGCGGTCACGACCATGTCGGCGCCGGCTGCGGCCAGAAGCTCGCACTTTTGCCGGTGAGGCGTGATGCGCTGGGGCTTGTCGTCCGGACGAAGAACCAGGTCCGGCGGCGGATCGAACGTCATCGCAACCACAGGCGCGGATATTCTGTCGGCAAGCAGCCTGGCAGACTGCAGTATCCGCCGGTGCCCGACGTGCACGCCGTCGAAGTTGCCCATCGTCAGCACGCAGTTGCGCGCATCAGGCGGAACCTGCTCAAGTGATTGTATGAAACGATCAGTCATCGCGAACATTCCTGAGATGCAGAGTTTAGCAGCACCGGCCGGTGCGAACAAGCTCCGCCGTCAGTGGGCAAGCACCTGCGGCACCGGATGGCCGGGAACCGAAACCAGGTCCACTTTCACATCATAGACCTGTTCCAGCAGGTCTTCTCGCACGACCTGTTCCGCCCGGCCCGAGGCGATTATCCGTCCGGACCGCATCAGCACCAGTTCGTCGGCGAAGCGGGCGGCCATGTTGATATCGTGGCTGACGCAGATCACGGATATCTTCCATTCGTGCGCCAGCCGCTGCATCATGCGATAGACCAGCAGCTGATTCCTGATGTCGAGGTGGCTTGTCGGCTCGTCCAGGAGGCAGACCTGCGGCTGCTGCGCAAGGGCGCGGGCGATCATGACGCTCTGTGCCTCGCCGCCGGACAGCTCGCTGAGAGAGCGATCGGCGAAGGATAGCGTGTCGGTCATTTTCATCGCTTCGTGGGCGACGGCGAGGTCGGCCTTGCCGGCCAGCCCCATGACGCCGGTATGCGCGTATCGCCCGGTGAGCACGATTTCCTGAACGGTCAGCGCGAATGCCGACGTCGGAAACTGCGGCACATAGGCGAGCATCTTCGCAAGCCCGCGCGATGAATATTTCGACAGCTTTTTCCCGTCGAGCATTATTCTGCCGGACTGCGGTTTGAGCATGCCGAGCAGACACCGCAGCAGGGTCGTCTTGCCCGAGCCGTTCGGGCCGAGAATGCATACCATCCGCTGCGACGCAGCCGAAAAGCTGACGCCCTTCAACACCTCCCTGCCTGGGCGATATGCGAAGGTAATGTCATTGACCTGCAGAATGTGCGAACTTTCAGTTTCAGTCACTATTCAGACTCCCTGAATCGCTGCCGCAGCAGATAGATAAAGAACGGCCCGCCGCAAAATGCCGTGATAATGCCCACCGGTATGTCGCCGGTCCTGAATTCTATCGGCATCGAACGGCTCAAGGTGTCCGCCGCCATCAGGAACATCGCGCCGACAAATCCGCTGACGATCGTAAGCAGCCGATGGTCAGGCCCGATGATAAGCCTGCATATGTGCGGGATTATAAGCCCGATAAACCCGATAGGCCCGGATAATGCAACCGCGGCCGCCGTCATCAGCGAGACGACCAGGAACGTTTCGACCCTCAGCCAGCCCACTGAAACGCCGGTAGAGTTTGCAACGTCGTCGCCGAGGCCCAGTGCGTTGAATGCCGCACCGCGCATTACAAGCAGCGTCCAGCCAATCAGCACGCAGCCGCCCGCTATCGCGAACAATAACCCGTTGAAGTCGTAGTTTATCTGGCCCATGCCCCAGCGGTAAAAGTCGGAAATCGTATCCGGCGGAATGAACAGAAATATCGCCAGCATTATCGCGCCGTTGAACGTGTTTACTATGACGCCCGAAAGCAGCAGCGTGTACGGGTCGAGCCGGCCTCGCCGCTGGGCGATGAAATACACCACAATGCAGGTTGCAAGCGCCCCGGCAAAGGCCATCGCGGGCGTGGTCAGCCACATCGAACCCGCCATGAAGCCTACGCTCAAAATCACGCCGATGCCTGCGCCGCTGGAAATGCCCAGTATGTAAGGATCAGCCAGCGGGTTCCGAAGCATGCCCTGCAGCGCCACGCCTGCGGCGGCCAGCGATGCCCCTATGGTCGCCGCCTTCAGCAGCCGCATCACACGCATCTGCCAGATTTCCCACGTGGTACCGGCGGCGCCAATCATGCTGCATGCGAGCAGCACGGCAATCGCCAGCACCGTAAGCACCCCGAGATAAACCGCCAGCCTCGGGGCCGTCAGCGTACCGCGTAAATTGTGCGCATCAGTGATCAATTGTCTCCTCCGTGCGGAGCTTCCGGATGTATGAACGCAGCCGCCTGCTCGGCGATGCCGACTGTCCGCGTCGATGGAATCGTCCAGTGCCGGTCGGTAACCACGTATACTCTTCCGTTCCTGACGGCCGGCAGGCCGCCGATTCCCTGCCAGTATTCCTTCGCATCATCTTCCATGCCCGGGTCGGTCTGGCAGATAATCACTTCCGGCTGCATCTGGAGTATATGCTCGATATTCACGCCGGCCCAGCGTCTGAACTCGCCGGCCGCGTCCACGCCGCCGGCCAGCTCTATGATTTCCTTGATGAACGATTTTTCCCCGCCGATGAAGAAGCCCTGGCCGGACATCATGACGAACAGCACCTTCGGCTTCGGCAGGCCGGCAACTTTCCTGCGGACCGCATCCAGCCGCCTGCGGAACTCGGCAGCCTTGCGCTTGCCGACTTCAGGCTCATTGACTATCTCACCGATTCGTTCCATCGCCGAGGCTATCTGGTCGATCTCCTCGATGTCGAAATGCTCTATTTTGATTTCGGGGCGGACTTCCAGAACAGAGTCGAATTTCTTCGGGTTCTGCTGAATTAGTATCACGTCGGGAACGGCGGTGAGTATGGCTTCGGCGTTGACCTCGTTAAGGTCGCCGACCGCGATTCTGTTTTCGCCTTCAGGCAGTATGCACTGGGTGGTGACCGCCACCACGTGGTCGCCAAGGCCCATGTCGAACATCATCTCGGTGAGCGCAGGCGAATGGCTGATAACCCTCGGCTTCGGGGCGTCCGGACAAGGCATCGAGCTGCGGCAGCCTGAAAAGCACATGCAACCCGAAAAGCATGCGCAGGTCGACAGAAGCAGAAACAGCAATAATTTGCCGAGACGCATCAGGCGGATTCCTTAATTGCTTGCGGCAGATAATCGAGCAGGTCGGTCGCCGTCAGCGAAACCTGTCCGATTTCCGCTGCCGCGATGTCGCCGGCGCGCCCGTGGCAGTAAGCGCCGAGGCAGGCAGCCTCGAACGGCGCGAGTCCCTGGCCGATGAATGCCGCTATAAGACCGCTCAGCACGTCGCCGCTGCCTCCGGTGGCCATTCCCGGATTGCCGGTATTGTTCACGTATACTCTCAACCCGTCGGTTACGACCGTTCCCGCGCCCTTCAGCACGCATACGAGCGGCTTGTCGCCGGAGCCGGCCCACTTGCGAGCAGCCGCAACCGCCGCCGGCTGGCGGTTTGACTGTATATCAGCAATGGTCGCGCCGGTCAGCCGGGAGAACTCGCCGGGATGCGGCGTAAGAACAAGCGGGCATTTGCGAATCGAGGGCCAGTTTTCTATCCCTGAGAGATTGTTCAATCCGTCTGCGTCGAGCACGAGGGGCTTGTCCTGCCTGACAGCGGCGCGGACCATGTTCTGTCGCACCACTCCGGTCGCCATGCCCGGCCCGACGGCGAGCACGTCGCAGGCCGATGCGGCGGATAGCATTTCACGCACCGCGCCGGGGGCCAGCTTGCCGGAATCGTCGCAGCTGAGGGCTATCGTAGTGGCGCACGGACACATCGAGGCGACGTAAAGCTGTATAGGCTCGGCCACCGCGACAGTCACCAGCCCAGCCCCGCCGCGAAGCGCGGCGTTGGCGGTCAGCGCCGGAGCGCCCACCATTCCGCGCGAGCCGCCTACGACCAGCACCCTGCCGAAGTCGCCCTTGTTGGCGTCTGCCTTGCGGGGCGGCAATTTCGGCAGAGTTTCGACCTTTTCAAGTTTGTCACTCATTTTTTCGATTTACCGGCATCTTTCGGAATCTGCTCAGACTGCCTGTTTATCAATGCCGCGATGTAACCGCCGGCGAAACCGTTGTCAATATTCACCACGCTGACGCCAGCGGCGCAGCTGTTCATCATTGTAAGCAGGGCCGACAGCCCGCCGAAGCTCGCACCGTAACCGACGGAGGTCGGAACCGCAATGACCGGCGAGGCCACCATGCCGCCGACAACGCTGGCAAGCGCGCCTTCCATGCCGGCAACCACCACAACCACGTTCGCCGACTGAAGGACCTCGCTCTGCGCCAGGAGCCTGTGCAGTCCTGCCACCCCGACATCGTAATGCGTGGTCACGCGCTGGCCCATGATCTCAGCCGTCACACGGGCTTCCTCGGCCACGGGCAGATCGCTCGTGCCTGCGGCGGCTATCGCGATGTGCCCTATCGCCTCGCCGTCGTCCTGACGCAGTGTTATCGTGCGGGCCAGTTCGTTGTACTCGGCGGCCGGAAAGTCGGTGCGAACGGCTTCGTAAGCCTCGCGCTCCGCGCGGGTCGCCAGGACATTCGAGCCTTTCTCGGCGAGCTTGCGGAAAATCGTCCGCAGCTGCTCCGTCGTCTTGCCCGGACTGTATATAACCTCCGGGAAGCCGCAGCGGATCGCGCGGTGATGGTCGATGTTCGCGAAACCGACCGACTCGAAAGGCAGCCTGCGAAGCTGTTCGACGGCTTCGGCAATGCCGGTCCGGCCCGAACGAACGGACTCAAGCAGTATTTTGAGTATTTTCTCGTCCATCAGAGGGATTATAACAACTCGCAGCCGTCATGGCGCGATTATCGGCGAACAGTCGCATGGGCCGCCAGGTCCAGGCCGTCTGTTTTGCCGGCGGTGAAATAGTGATATCCAAGGCCCGCAATCATGGCTGCGTTATCCACGCAGTATTTCAGCGGCGGCATCCGCAGCGTGCAGCGGAGGCTTTCCGCAAGCGACTGGGCCGCCGCCCGCAGGGCCGAGTTCGCCGCAACGCCGCCGCCCAGAATGAGCGTTTTCGCACCGGTGAGTTTGGCGGCGCGGCGAAGTTTTATTCGAAGAACGTCCACAACGGCAGCCTGGAAACTCGCGGCGATATCAGCGATTTCGCCGGCTGAGAAATTTTCGATGCCGCGTTCGTGCTGCACAGGCGCGAGCCTGGCGGTGTTTCTCATCGCGCCGGGCACGCCGTTGACGTGATAGAGCACGGCCGTCTTCAGGCCGCTGAATGAAAAGTCCAGCGACTGGCCCTTCAGCAGCGACCGCGGGAATTCGACCGCCTTGTCGTTCGCGCCTCGGGCGGTTTTGTCGATGACCGGACCGCCCGGATAGCCGAGATTCAGAATACTCGCGACCTTGTCGAACGCCTCGCCGGCAGCATCGTCGATTGTGCTGCCCAGCAGCTTGAGTTCGGTCGGCGATTCGCAGCGGTACAGCGCAGTATGCCCGCCGCTGCAGATAAGCGCGACGGCCGGATATTCCACCGGCTCGGCGCTCAGCGACGCGGCGTAGGCGTGGGCATAAACGTGGTTCACGCCGACCAGCGGCACGTCCCACGCGAAGGCCATCGTCTTGGCGGCCATCAGCCCCACCAGCAGCGACCCGATAAGCCCAGGCTCGTTGGTCACGGCGACGGCGGCGATTTTTTCCACCGGCACGGACGCCTGCTGAAGCGCGTTTTCGATTACGGTGTTGATGGCTTCGATGTGCGCACGCGAGGCTATTTCCGGCACGACGCCGCCGAAGCGGGAATGCATTTCGATCTGACTGGCGACGACGTTCGAGAGCACGTCCCGGCCGTCCGCGACAACCGCGCAGCTCGTTTCATCACAGCTGCTTTCGACACCGACTATATAGACAGGATCACTCATTTTTTTCGGGGTGGATTTTATAGTGCTGTTCGAGTTCTCTTTTGCGCTGGGCGGCGGCCCGTTCGAGAATCAGGTTGTATTCCTTCGGGCGTTTCAGCAATTCGACGGCGTGGCTGAGCTGGGCGTCGAGGGCGAGGAACTTCGCGACGATGTCCGGCTGCGACGCGGCGCCGGCGGTCAGGACGGCGGGCAGAACTTCGCCGCGGATGCGCAGCTTGTCGAGCTTTTCGCGGTCCGGCCCGGCCATCGTCACCTGCTCGTGCGGGTCGATGCCCCATGTATCCGAGCCGCTCCTGCGGGTTATGTTCCGGTCCGGCCTCACGAAAAACTCCGATGTCGTCAGGTTCATCTGCCCGAGATTGTCGGGCAGCGTGATCATTTTCTGGACGCATCCCTTGCCTCGCGTCCGCGTACCGACAAGCACGGCACGGTCATGGAACTGCAGCGAGCCTGCGAGAAGCTCGGCGGCCGACGCCGTTCCCTCGTCGATAAGCACGACCATCGGCACGGGCGGAAATGTTCCGTTGACCTGCGCCTTGTAGCGATGCGGCGGCGGTTCCCGGCCGGCCACCGTCACGATAAGTCCCTCGCGGAGGAAGCAGTTCGCAATTTCGATAGCCGGCGGCAGCAGCCCGCCCGGATTGCCGCGAAGGTCGAGTATTATGCCCCTCGCGTCGGAAAATTTCTTCAACGCACGCTGAAGCCGCCCGCTGGCGTCCTCGGCGAACTCGCGAATCCTGACATAGACGATTTTTTCGCCGGCGGCGTCGGTTGAGTTTCCGTCCGGCCGCTCGATATCCAAGGCGTAAACCCACTCGCCGTCGTTGTCGCGGTAGAGGCCTTCGACAACTTCCACCGAAAATTCCTTGCAGGCGAGTTCGACGGTTCGAGGCTGCTCGCCGCCCCGCACAATAACCAGCCTGACGGCATCATCGGACGGATGGAGCAATTCATTGATTTTCTGCTCGCCCAGACCGGCAAGCGGCTGGCCGTTTATCGACTGGATAACGTCGCCGCCGACAAGACCCGCCCTGTGGGCCGGCGAACCGTCATGGGAACCTATGACGACAACCTTGCCGTCGACAATCTCGAATTCCAGCCCGATTCCGTAGTTCCGACCCATGACCCGATTGGTGAATCTGTCGGCCTTGTCGGGCGGAAAATAAGTCGAGTATTCGTCCAGCGTCTCCATCATGCCGAGAATCGCGCTTCTGCGGAGAGCATCTTCGTCTATCTTGCTGAGGTACTGTTTGCGGATAATATCGTACGCGATCTGCACGCCGCCGAATCCGTCGCCGCTGCCGCCGCTGCGGGGGGCGGGATCGCGCGCAATCCACACAATCACCGCTACGGCTACAATCGCAAGAAGCCAGATTAGATTACGTTTGGGCATGACGCCGCCGGAACTCCGCCTAACCGAAGATTTTTCGACTTTTCGATATTTCGACAAGAAACCGGCGAAAAGCCGAAAAAATGCTAGCAGAAAACCCCAGCGGTAACAAGCCGGCGTTGCTCCAGCCGTTCCACGCAGACAGCCCCGCCAAGAAAAAGGCCTTCCGCCGGCAATCGGCGAAAGGCCCGTAATCAGCAACTGGGCAGGGGCGGAGTTGAACCGCCGACACCATGATTTTCAGTCATGTGCTCTACCAGCTGAGCTACCTACCCGAGTAGTCCCGTCAGCTTCGGCGGGAACCCGATAAACCACCACTTTAGCTTAACAGGCGTATCTGTCAAGCCCATTGAGGCCTGACTCATCCCCAGTTTTCATGGCTGAGTTCCTTTCGGAGTTCCCGCATGAG
>CAZVYJ010000070.1:0-13123 GCA_964631565.1 uncultured Planctomycetaceae bacterium | reverse complement strand
AGATACGTACTTGGGGAGGCTTAGTGCATAATGTCCTTACGTTCGCGGCTCGTTGTGTTTTGGAATATTATTTGTTGCTTACTGCAACGAGTTTTTTGAGCGCCTTTGCCGCGGCGCCGGAATCAATGGCTTTTACCGCGATTTTCACGCCTTTGGCGATGTCGGCTGCCTTGTCCGCGACAGCCAGCGCCGCTGCCGCATTGAGAACCGTAATGTCGCGGGCCGGGCCTTTCTCACCGGCCAGCACGCCGCGGATAATCTCCGCCGACTGCTGCGGCGAGTCGACGGTGATATCTTTCATCAACGCCCGGGTCATGCCGAAGTCTTCCGGCTGAACCCAGAACGTGCTCACTTTTCCGCCGGCAAACTCCGAGATTTTCGTCGGTGTGGTTATCGAAATTTCGTCCAGCCCGTCTTCGGCGTGGACGACCATCGCCCTCGTCGCGCCGAGCGAGCCGAGAACGGTCGCGATTTTCTCTGTAATATCTTCGTCGGCCACGCCCATGATCTGCCGTTTGGCGCCGGCCGGGTTCGTCAGCGGCCCGAGCACGTTGAAAATGGTCCGCACGGCGAGCTGCCTTCGCACGCCCGCGGCGTATTTCATCGCAGGGTGGCAGCGGACGGCGAAACAGAAGCACACGTTCGCCTCGGCGAGGCATTTTGCGACGACGGTCGGCGAGGCGTCGATATTCACGCCCAGCGCCGCCAGCACGTCGGCCGACCCGCTCGCCCGCGTGTTGGTTCGGTTGCCGTGCTTGGCCACCTTCACGCCGGCCCCGGCGCAGACCAGGGCCGCCGCAGTCGATACATTCAGCGTGCTCAGGCCCGTTCCGCCTGTTCCGCAGGTGTCGATTACATCCTCGCCGCCGGTGTCTATGGGCGTTACGTGCCGGCGCATAGCCGTCGCGGCGCCGGCTATCTCGTCGACCGATTCACCCTTGATCGCCAGGGCTATCAGCAGGCCGGCTATCTGGGCTTCCGTCCACTTGCCGTCCATGATTTCGCCGAATGCCGCCTGCGACTGCTCGCGCGAAAGATTTTCGCCGGCCATCACCGCGCCGAGGATGTCCCTGTATGAAAGTTCGCTCATTGTTTCGCCTCTCGGCCGAATTCTGATATGCTGTCAGCTTGGAAGCATTATATTCGCCGCGTCGCCGCTCGCAACAGCGGGCGTTTTGACGTTTGTCAGGAGAGCTGTAAATTGGATTCGACATTCAGACTGCTGGTTATAGCGGATGTTCATTATCTTCCGACTGCCGAAACGACCGATCCGGCCGGCCGTCAGCGCGAATACGGGCGCGAGCTTTTGCGCCGCGCCATTGAAGACGCCAGGCGCCGCGGCGGGTTCGACGCGATAGCACTTCTGGGCGACCTTGTCGACAACGGCGCCGATCCCGCAGCCGAGGGTTATCTCATGGAACTCCGCGACGAAATCCGCGAGGCCGCCCCGGACTCGCCGCTGCTGGTCGCGCCGGGCAACCACGACATCAGCGCCGAAATGGCGCTGAAGGTTTTCGACGCCAGGACCGGCCTGATTGAGCTTGGCGGCTACCGGTTCGTGATTATCGTGGACCCGTACGAGCCGGGCGATTTCTGCACGCGGCGGGAAAGCGACCTGGACATGATGACGAAAATCGCCGCCTTGCCCGGCGGCCCGATAGTCGCCCTGCAGCACAACATACTCGACCCCTGGATAGATTTTCCCGGCTACCCGATGAACATGCTCAATCGCGAACAGGTGCTGGAAAATTACGCCCGCGCCGGCGTGCTGATGTCGATAAGCGGCCACTACCACGAAGGTTACCCGCTGCACGAACACATGGGCGTGAAGTATCTCACCGTCAAGGCGCTGTGCAGCCATGGGTTCAACTACGGGCTTGTCACGCTCGCCGGCCGCGACGTGAAGGCCGAGGTCCGCAATCTCACCGTGCCCGAAGGCGTGCCGGTGGTTGACTGCCACTGCCACACCGAGTTCGCCTATTGCGGCAGGGGCATATCGACGGCGACGGCCATCGACAGGGCCGGGCGGTTCGGCATGAGCGGCCTCTGCCTGGTCGAACATTCGCCGCAGCTTTACATACCGGCTGAAGATTTCTGGAAGGCCCGCCACGTGTACGAGCCGGCATACTGGCGCACCATGCCGCAATTGCGAGCCGACCAGTTCCGCCGGGCCGTCGAGCCGCTGCGCAACAGCCGGGTCCGCATCGGCATGGAGGTCGAACTCGATGCCGCCGGCGACCTGATTCTCCGCGACGAGGACCGCCAGTGGCTCGACCTTATCGTCGGCGCGATTCACTGGATGCCTCTCGACAACGGTTCGCTTACCCGCGGCGAGACGGCCGCCGAGTTCATGCGGGTCAACGAGGCCCTCATATCGCACGGCGTGGATGTTCTGGCGCATCCGTTCCGCGTTTTGCCGTTCAAAAAGGTCGGGCTGATAACGGAACTGTACGCGCCGCTGGCCGACATGCTTGCCGATTCCGGCACCGCCGCCGAGCTTAGCTTTCACATCAACAGGCCGGATGCGGACTTTTTCGCGGCGTGCATCGAACGCGGCGTGAAAATCGCGCTGGGGTCCGACGCGCACTGCCCGTGGGAAGAGGGCGGCTTCTCGGCGCACCTTGCCATGCTGGAGCAGATTGTTCCTCGCGACCGGCTGGCCGACGTGCTGTATATGGGCCCGCGGAAGCGTTAGAATTTATATCCGGGCCGTTCCCGAGGGACGGCGGCAGCAACAAAAACTTTCCTGCGGCGTCTGGTTATTTGAATGGATCGTATATCCGTGCAATTCCGCGGCACCGACAGCGTGGTCCTGCTGGCTGCGCTGCTTGTCGGCGTGTCGATAATCCTGCTCGCCGCCGGCGCCTGGCAGTGGTATCGGCAGAGAAAGCTTACCGCCGCTGCGATTGTCGCCGCAGCCTCCGCCGCGGTCGGCCTGCTCGTTTTGGCGCTCGGCGGCGTGGGGCAGGGCGCCTGGCTGGCGATTCTCGCCGGACAGGTCATCTTGGCGGCCGGGGTGTTTTACGCCTCCGTTTATTCGCAGCTCGGCCGGGGCAGACTCGCCGCTCTCATGGCGATGAGAAGCGCAGCAATACTCATGCTGCTGGCGCTGCTGTTCAAGCCGGCTGTGGTTGTCGCGCCGGCCGTCAACGAGAGCAAACCCGTCATGGCGATACTCGTTGACCGATCGGCCTCCATGAATACCAGCGACGGCGCCAATCTGCCCGGCCGCTACAGGCAGGCCGTCTCGATGCTGTCGTTCCAGGCCGACCGGATAAGCGAAAACTTCCGCCCGGCGTGGTATTACTTTGCAGGCGACGCGCGGCAGACGTCGTCATGCGACGAGCTTGCCGGACTTTCCGCGTCCGGCGAGGGGACCGACTCGACGAACATCGCCGCAGCGTTGCGCCGGGTCGGCGGCGAGTTTTCGCCGGATAGCCTTGCGTGCATCCTGGTCGTCTCGGACGGACTGCACAACGCGGCCGACAGCGTCTCCGCGGCGGCCGACAGCGTACAGGCCAGAATTTACACCGCCGGCGTCGGTTCGGAAAAAGAGACAGCCGGTTCGCGACGCAACGCAGAGCTTGTTTCGCTTGAAGCGCCGCTGCAGTGCGTGAGGGACAACCTCACCTCCGTAACCGCGCGAGTGAAGCTCACCAGCCTGGCCAATGAATCGGTCAGCCTGAAGCTTTACGAAGCAGGCAGCGATCAGCCGATCGCGATCGAGAAACTGTGGACCGACAAAAACGACGACGAACTTGTCGCGGACCTCAAGTGGGCGCCCCGCGGCCGGCCGACCAACGAAAAGACAGGCCCCGACATCCGCCGGCTGAAAGTGGAGCTTGCCGCCGACAATGAATCGACGACGGCTGACAACTTCGGCGAACTTCACGTGCTCGTGACTGACCCGCGGCTGCGAGTACTGTATATCGAAGGCTCGATTCGCCCGGAGTACAAATATCTCAAGCGCCTGCTGGACACCGACCCGAACGTGCAGTTCATGGGACTGGTGCGGACTCGCGGCAGCACGTTCTGGGCGCAGGGCGGCGCCAGCGGGCGGAAACTGACGGCTATGCCGGCGACAAAGGAAGATTTCAAACTCTTCGACGTGCTGATACTCGGCGACCTGGACAGTTCCTTTCTGTCGGGCGGACAGATGAAGCTCATCCGCGATTTCGTGAACGACGGCGGGGGGCTTATCATGCTCGGCGGGCACAGCAGCTTCGGGCCGGGCGGATACGGCGGCACGGATATCGAGAAGGTTCTGCCGGTTTTGTGCGGCGGCAGAAAGCAGGGGCAGGAGATGGATGCGTTCCTGCCGCAGCTGACCGCAGCCGGCGAGGCACATCCGGTATTCGAGGGCATCGCGGGTTATTTCGCGGGACCCGGCGGCAGGGGCCCGGACAAGTCGCTCGCGAGACTGCCCGAGCTTGAGGGCTGCGTTTCGGTGCAGCAGGTAAAAGACGGCGCGGCGCTGCTGGCGGTTCATCCGTCGCGCAGCAGCCAGGCGGGTCCGCTCGTGGTGCTCGCGGTCCAGAATTTCGGCGCGGGGCGGAGCGCGGCGCTAACGGTCGACACAACATGGCGATGGTATCTGCCGCTTCGCGCAGCCGGCGTCGAGGGGCCTTACGCGCGGCTGTGGGGGCAGCTTGTGCGATGGCTCGCCGGCGTCGATACGAAGTCGACGCAGGCAAGCTCTTCCGTGCTTATGCGGACGCCGCGAAGCTGCGTGAAGGTCGGCCAGGAACTGCCCGTCCGCGTGCGCGTCGCGGACATGATAGGCCGGCCGGCGCCGACCGCGTCGGCTGTCTGCTCGGCCAGGGTGATTACTTCAAGCAGCGAAAACCCCGTCGCGATAGCTCTTGCCCCATCTGCAGAGGCAGGGGTTTTCGAGGGCGTCTTTGCGCCGCGCGAAGCCGGCGCGTATCGACTGGAGGCGTCGGCGACCGACGACCGGGGCCGGTCGCTCGGAACGGACAGCCTCCCGATTACGGTTCTGCCTCATCTTGCCGAGCTGGACCGCCTGGCGCGCGATTCCGACCTGCTGGGTCGCCTGGCGACTGGCCACGGCGGCAGATATGCCGACATTGCCGCACTGCCGGAACTTATCGACGATATGGTGCGCGACTGCGGGCTGGCTTCGGCCCCGGCTGCAACGCCCACGATAGTAAAGTGTTATAACTTCCCCATACTGTTCATGCTGGTTGTGGTGCTGCTGACATGCGAATGGCTGCTCCGCCGCAGGTGGCAGCTGAATTAGTCCGGGCAGGTTTAAATTGACCTGCGCAGATGCCGGGCGGTAAGATATTCCCTTCCATGAGGATGTGTTGGATGCGGTTTCGCGATTTGAAAGCCGAGGCTTCGCCTGACAGCGACAAGCCGATTGGCGACAAAAAGAAAATTCGACTTCGCGGGGCTGCAATACTCGGCGCGGGCGCAGCGCTGCTGGTGCTGGCTTATATCAGGATCGAGCTGCCGCCGTGTTCGTTTTTGACGAAGACGGGCTATCCCTGTCCGGGCTGCGGTATGACAACCTCGATGGCCGCGGTGAGCCGCGGGCAGGTGATTCGGGCGTTCAGGGCGCAACCATTTGGCATCATACTATTCCTGGCTATATGCGTTCTGACTGTGGCTGGCGCCGTTGAACTTGTTTGCGGCAGAGCGGCGGCGCCGCGACTGAAGCCCGGGCTGTGGTGGCTTTGGGCGGCGATTGCAGGCCTGCTGGCCGGGTGGGCGATCAAAATCGGCCTGGGGCTTGCAAGCGGCGAACTGCCGCTGCGATGAGATTTAACACACACAAAAGAGGTTTTCCGATGACCAGGAAGCTCCTGATATCCACATTGATGCTGGGCGTATTGCTCGGCGGCTGCAGCACGAATTCGCTGGGCTATCTGGCGTACCTTTTCATGGGCAGCAACCCCACAGAAGAAGTGAAGGCCGAGTTCAGCGGGCTGGAAAACAAAACCGCGGCAATCGTTATCTTTGCCGACCAGGGAGTGCAGTATGAGTATCCCAGCGCGCGGGCGGAACTTTCGCTGATATGCGCTTCGCTGCTGAAAAAGCACGTAAAAGGCATAACCGTCGTCGATCCGCTGCGGATCGTGAAGTACCAGGACGAAAACATTTACTGGGACACGATGGACAAAACAGAGCTTGGCAGCAGATTCGGCGCCGATTATGTGATTTATATCTCGCTGCTGGAGTTTTCCACACGCGAGCCGCTCAGTTCGTCGCTGTTCCGCGGGCGGATTAATGCCGATGTCAGCGTGTACCAGACCTCGCTGCCGGAACGGCAGTCGCAGGTGGCTCGCTTCAGCGATATATCCGTGATTTACCCGGAAAAAGACCCCACCGGCGAGCTGAGCAAGGACGACAGCCTGATTCGACGGACAACCGAAACGCTTTTCGCCGACAAGCTTGTCAAGAAGTTCTACGACCACGAAGTCCCGAAGGAAGACAAAAAATGACGTTTGCAAAACAGACATTGCGGGCCGCGATGATTATGTGTTTTGCCGGTTTGATGTCAGTCGCCGCCGGCTGTTCAGGCGCCGGAGTCGGCTGGTTCGCCGCCTTGTTTAAAGGCCCCGAAAAGGTCAAGGCGACCTACGAGCCGCCCAAGGACAAAAAGTTCCTCGTGTTTGTGGACGACCTGGCGAATCCGCTTTCATACGAGCCGATAAAGCGCGAGCTTTCGGAAAGGCTCAACAAGCTTCTTGTGGAGAACAAGGTCGCAGCCGACGTTGTGAGCTATGAGCAGTTGCTGACTCTCAGCATGACCGACAAGAAATTCAACCAGCTCGGCGTATGGAATGTCGGGCGGAGACTCGGCGCCGATATCGTCATGTTTATCGAGGTGAAGGAATTCCGCCTCAAGGAATATCAGGACACGGAACTCTGGCAGGGCAACTTTGCAGTGGAAGTCAGGCTGATAGACTGCAACGCGCCGAAAGACAACGTTCGCCTCTGGCCGACGGACCGCGAAAAAGGCTATCCTGTCGGCCCGGTGGAGACCGAGGCCAGGGAAGAATCCGCCGCCAGCCACGGCGTGGAAGTTGCAAACGAACTGGCCGATAAGATGGCGGACAAGATCGACAAGCTTTTCCACGACTACGAAGTGGAAACCAAATTCGGAGAATGAGCAGTCTTTGCGTATGGTGCAACAAAGTTCATTCAGCCGCTGCTGGAACGCATAATCGCTTTATTTCCAGGATGTTATCTGCCCATCTCCCCTCTGACAGAGCGGTTTTCCTTGACAAAAAGGCATTTTGCAGTAGAATGCCTAACCTGAGAGGGCATATCGAGCTGTGTCTTTTGAAGACGAGGAGCCTTAGTAAAGAAGGAAGGGAGTGCGAGGGAATGCGGCGTTACGTACTCATTGGTATTATTGTGCTTTTGGTAGGGCTGTATGTAAGCGTCCTTTTCGGGTCACAGAGTCTTGGAAGTAATTCACACGGTGACGAGGGCGAACAGGCGCGAACCCAGGCTGCTCATCCGGGCTATCTGGGTTATGTCATAATGACTATGATTGTCGGCGGAGCGGCAGTGCTGCTTATTCGGCCGCGCAGAAAAGTAGTCAGCACAGCCCAGAACAAATAAAAACGCTAGCCAGTTAGCGGGGTTCTTGAATGAACCCCGTTTTTCATAGCCGGCCAGTATTGTGGCCGGCATTTTTTGCGCACTTGGAATCGCTACCCGAATTTGTAATGCTTTTTGACGGCGGCCGAGACGTCCCACGTGCAGGACAGGCCCTCGGGGAATACGACCAGATCGCCCGCGCCGAAACTGACGTTCTGGCCGGCGGCGGTTACCGTAACCCGGCCTTCGAGAATGTAGCATGTTTCCTTCTCGTCATAATGCCAGCCGAAGCGGCTCGGCTCACACGTCCATATCGGCCAGCTTTTGACTCCAAGATTCGCAAGCTCGTCTTTCGTCGGCTTGGTGACGCTGATTTTCGCCATGAATGTTCTCCCGGCTGTGTTACCCGGCGTTGCGTGCGGCGGCATATCTTTCTGCCGCGAAGGACCAGTCTGCCATACTCAGGAAATTGTCCACCCACGCGCCTCGGTCGTTCTGGTATTTGAGATAATACGCATGCTCCCATACGTCGCAGACCAGCAGGGGCACAACGCCCCAGATCGTCAGGTTCTGATGTTTTTCGCACTGGAGGATCAGCATCTTGCCGGCTGTCGGTTCGTATGCAAGCACTCCCCAGCCGCTTCCCTCGACGGCCTTGCTCGCCGCGGCGAACTGCGCGACGGCCGCTTCCATGCCGCCGAAATTTTCCGCAAGCGCCTTGGCGAACGCCTCGGGCATGGGCTGTGGCCTGGGCGTCATGGACAACCAGAACAGGCAGTGCAGCAGATGCCCGCTGCCGTGAAACGCCAGCGCGCGCGACAGCGCGGTTATTTTTGAGTAGTCGCCGGCCTTGCGCGCCTCGACAAGCGCGTCGAGCGTCGTGTTCAGGCCTCGAACGTAGCCCGCATGATGCTTTGTGTGATGTATGGTGAGAGTTTTGGTGTCATACTTCGGCTCCAGGGCGTCATAGGCGTAGGGCAGCTTGGGCAGTATGTATTTTCCGTCCGTGAACGCGCCTGCCAGCGCCGTCGAATCTGTTGCGGGCTGGGCGGCCTGCGAGCAGCGAATATTTGCTACGGCAAGCAGCGCTCCCGCACCGGCCAGTTTTAACGTCTCACGCCTCGTCAGTTTGGCATCCATGAAAATCTCCTTTCCGAGCGCAGGTTTGTTTACTGGTTATTATAGCGCCGCCGTCCGGGATTATTTCAGTTTCCGCGCCAGGTCGTTGTGGTAGACGCCCATGATGGCGTCCGCCGCCCGCGGAAACAGGGCCGACACGCCCGCGAGAAATTTGCCGCCCAGCGTGAACACCAGTTCCGGTTTGCTTTTGCCGACGGTCGCTGCGATTTTCCGTGCGACCCTGCATGCGGGCATGTAGCCCTTGATCTTTTGCCAGGACGACTGCGCCTTTCGCCCGGCCTCGGTCCTGCTGAAGAATTCCGTCTCGGTGAGCGAGGGGCATACGCAGGTTACGCGGACGTTGTGCGGCTTCATCTCGACGCGGAGCGAGTCGGTAAGCCCGCAGATGGCGAACTTCGTCGCGCAGTACGCCCCGTGAAACGGCGTGCCCCTCTTGCCGATGACCGACGAGACGTTGAAGATGTGCCCGCTCTTCTGACGCATCATTATCGGCGCGACGGCCTTGCAGCCGTAAAACAGGCCGAAATAGTTCACGTCGAAAATTTCCCGCATGGCCTCGGTCGAAGTTTCGACCACCCGCGCGAACAGGCCGTAGCCGGCGTTGTTCACCATAACGTCCACTCGCCCGAAGCGGTCCGCCGCCTCGGCCACCAGCAATTCAACCTGTTTTTCGTCGGCGACGTCGGTGGGTTTGACGACGGCTTCGGCGCCGAGGCTGCGGCACCGCTCGGCTACGCCGTTGAGCCTGTCTTCCCGCCGTGCCGCCAGCACGACGGCGTATTGCTTCCTTGCGAAAGCCAGCGCGGTTTCCATGCCTATCCCGCTTGACGCGCCGGTGATAATCGCGACTTTCTTTTCGTTCTGTTCGTTCATTTCGATTCCCTCAAAACACCGATATTGCCGCGCCTGCAGCCAGCGAGCAGATGAGCACCAGCCACAACCCGAGCTTTATGCGTTTTACCGTGCGGTTGATCTCGCTCTTGCCGCGCCCGGTCGCGGCAAGGCTTAAAATGTAATTTATGCGGTTCTCAATCGACCCGTGCCGCCAGTTGAACTGACTGCGGCGCAGGCCGTTAAGCTCGGCGATTTTCTGCAGCGACCACGAGAACGTCGCCGCGCCCTCGGCCGTCACGGCGTCGCTGTCCGGGGCGTCGGCGGGGCGGTCGATAGTCCATGCCGCAATCACGTCGCTCTGGCGTTCGAACCGCCGGCTCAGCCAGCCGAATCCGAAACCCCATGCCGCAAGCAGAATCGCCATACTGATGATATCCGCCGCCCAGTCGACCATGCCGGTTGCGGATGCGACAGCCGTCGAGGCGAGCATTGACACGCCGGCAGCCGCCATCGCAAAAATAACCGAATACAGTATATGATGCGAAACTATGTGTCCCGCCTCGTGCGCGAAGACGGCCTTTATGCACCTCCGGTCCATGTGCTCTATCATCGCGTCGGTGAGCAGCACGTAGCGGGCCGGGCCTATCAGGCCGAGCACGCCGGCGTTGATTATCATTCCGCCGCTGCGCCACACGAGCAGGTCGCGATACCGCAGCTTCAGCGACCTGCTGACGTCCTCCAGCTCGCTGCGAAGTTCGCCCGGCGGCAGCTTTTCCGTCCGCCAGATGCGCACGATAGCCAGCGGCGCCAGCGTGAACACGCAGACCGAGGTCAGCAGAATCGCCGCGAGCATGATTGCGCCGGCCGAATCCTCCGGCAGCAGCGGCGCCAAGTACAGGTCCAGGCAATCGCCGATCAGCACGACAGCGCCCACCGGCACGGCGAGGAAAAGCAGGTTGTGGCGGATGTTGTAGGAAAAATATTCGCCCGGCGACCAGCCGCCGCGCATCTGCACGCCGGTCAGCCGCTGCTGCTCTGCCACCTGCCGTTTAATGGCGATATAGAACGGGTATTCCGCCCACCACACGCCCAGCAGGGCGATGAAGAACGGTACGAACAGCAGAACCGTGCCTATAAGCGGCACATAAACGAGCTTCAGCGATATCATTATCCACTCGCCGTAGCCCAGCAGCACCAGCCAGGCCGTTCCGGCGACCAGCCACAGCCGTCCTAGCCCCGTCAGTATGCTGTGCCGGCGGGCTGCTGCCCGCGGCAGCTCGCCCCTGTTTCGCAGTGTTCGCAGGGCGGTCTGCGAGTCGAGAGAGGCGATTGCGGCCGCTATGAGGACATACACGGTGACGGCCGGCGCAAGAAGCCAGCTCGGCGCGGCTGAGACAGGTAGCTGCATCGCCGCAAACCCCACTATGAAAACCATGATGACGACTATCTGCATTGCGGGCGCCATTCTACGTTGCGGGCAGGGGGATTTGCACGCAAGTTCGGCTGCTCAACGCCATTGTTACGAGGCGTTTGCAGCCATTTGATGCAAAAATGCTTGCAAGAAATCGGCTGCTGCGCAATAATTGGTCGCGCCATGGCGGCGTAGCTCAGTTGGTTAGAGCGAGGGATTCATAAGCCCTAGGTCACTGGTTCGAGCCCAGTCGCCGCTATTATCGAAGGTGCGGCATGTCCGCCATGCTGAAAAGTGGCGTAAGGTTTTTTCTTGACGCCGCCGGACCGTTAAGGCTATACACACATCGCAGAATAAGTTAATTTTGCGGCACCTTTGTGGTATTTAAACCAAGGAGACTTACATGTCGATGCCGATTATAATTGGTGACTTTTTAGGAATCGAATGGCTGTTCTGGTGGCAGATTCCGCTTATTCTTCTGCTTATTGCACTTCTGGTTTTCTGGAAGATATACCGTAACAGGCAGATGTAATATTTTGTTGTAGCGGCCCGTAAGTCGGGGTGCCGAGTTGCGGTGTCGCTGTGTCGGCGCATGAGAAGTATCAGGCGCCTTTCCATCCGGTCCCTTGATTGTCCGCGGGATCGTTCCGTGTGTATGAAAACGCACGCCGTCGATGGGCTTCGGGCCTTCCAGGGCTTCTCGAAGGATTGATTTACTATGGCGAACAACAAACAAATCCAACCAATGGCGCAAACGTTTCGCGTTCTCGGCGACCAGACCCGGCTTAAGCTGATGCTGGAAGTCGGAGAAGGCGAAAAGAACGTAACACAACTGTACAAGAAACTCAGAATTCCCCAGCCGACCGTGTCTCATCATCTGAGTATTCTGAGAATGGGCGGTCTGGTGACGACCAGACGCAGCGGTAAGGAAATTTACTATTCCGCCGGGACGGTCAAGCCGCCCAAACTCGCCAAGGCCATCAAGGCCATTCTTGAAATAGCATCCTCGAAGTAACTCTCCGCAGAATGCTTTACTTACGCGTCAGGCCAAGCCAAAATAGGCCCGACGGCATTTTGCCGTGCGCGTAAATATGACAGCCCAGCCCGTAAAACCTGTTTATGTTCTTCACGGCGGCGACGCCTATCTGGCCGACGAGTATCGCCGTGAAATCGCGGCCGCCGTCGTCGGCGATGCCGACCCGCAGATGTGCATAAGCAGCTTCGATTCCGACAGCGAGTTGGCCGAGGTGCTCGACGCCCTGCGGACCCTGCCGTTTCTCGCCGAGCGGAGGCTGGTCATCCTGCGCGACGCCGACGCATTCGTAAGCGCGCATCGGGAGGCGCTGGAGGAATATTTCGCCTCGCCGTCTCCGACGGGCGTGCTGATGCTTATGGTTTCGTCCTGGCCGAAGACGACGCGGCTGTACAAGCTCGTCGAAAAAATCGGCCGGGTGTGCGACTGCTCCGCCGCACAGGGCGCCGACCTGGTCCGCTGGATTCACAACGCCGCCGACCGGCGCAACAAGAAAATCTCCCCGCAGGCTGCGGCGCTGCTTTCGGACTGGATAGGGGCGGACCTGGCCGCCCTTGACGGTGAAATCGAGAAGCTCTCGCTCTATGTCGGCCGTCGTCAGCAGATAGAAGTCGACGACCTCTCCGCCATCGTTACCGCCACCGCCGGGCCTCATGCGTTCGCGCTGTCCAACGCCATTACCGCCGGCGACGCCAAGGCCGCCCTGAAGGCGCTCGACGGCATGCTGACCGCACGCGGGGAAGAATTCAAAACGCTCGGGCAGGTCGCATGGCACCTGCGAAGGTCGCTGGCGGCGGCGAAACAGGTCGCAGCCGGCCAGTCGCCGTCGCTGCGCATGCCGCCGCAGCAGAGAAGCGAGTTCCTTGCGATGCTCAAGCGCCGTCCCGTGAGCAAACTGGAGGCCGACTTCCGCAGGATGATACAGACCGACCTGGCCATGAAATCCGGCGTCAAGCCCCGCCAGGCCATGCAGGAACTCGTCATCGCACTCTGTAGTTGAAAAAAGTTTTACGAAGCATACGAGCCGCGAGTGTAAACAAGCGGTCGCCTTGACATTTTGCCGGAAATGGCCGCTCCCTTACGGACATTATGCACTAAGCCTCCCCAAGTACGTATCTCTTGCGAGTCTT
>CAZVYJ010000069.1:0-13159 GCA_964631565.1 uncultured Planctomycetaceae bacterium | reverse complement strand
CGATACAGCCAGAGGTGCAGCACGATGGCGGCCAGCACGAAGCCGTTGGTGTTGCCGTGCTGGATGTCGCCGATTATCAGCAGTGCGGCCCAGAGGAAACCCAGCATGACGACCCAGTCGGGCATGCGTTTGCCATTGTGGTCGGCGACGCGGACGGCCATCAGAATCGCCGCTGCGATCGCGAGGATTTTGAGAATGCAGAAAACCAGCGACATCACCGTGACCGGCAGATACGCCAGCGGGGTGAGCAGTATTATCACGAACGGCATGTTGGGATGCAGCCAGATAGTCTCGGCGTCATCGGGATTGACGGGTGCGTCGGCGTCGGGCTGCCTGTATATGTTTTCGCCGTCCCAGAAGGCGGTGATCGCTTTTCGCCATCGGCCTATTGCGCCCTTGTGCTCTTTGCCTGGCCCTTCCTCGCCGGGCTGGGTCAGGCCGGCCTGCCGGCGGGTGCGGAATTCCTCCGCGTTGCGGAGATTGCGAACCGTTAGCGACTGAAACTGGATGACAGGAACAACCAATGCGGCAATGGCGACAACATAGCATGCGATGCGGGCGGCCTTCACGATCCGCCGCCTGTGCACGCCGCTTTGCGGCATCGGCGAAACGTAAGGCAGCGCCCATGCCGGTTTGTTTCTGTGTTCCGTTTTCATCCGGGAGACAATTTAACGATCTCCGCTCTCCCACGCCAGATGAAAGCTCATGCGGCCTCCGTAGGCAGTTTCGCCGCGATATTGTCGGGAGCTTCCTTCGCCGGCATAACCGGCTGGGCGGTGTTGCGCGTCATCCAGGCGCTCTTGTGTGCGGTTATAAGCGCATAAGGCTTAATCCACCAAAGTCCAAGCGCCCAGAATGGCCCGTAAAGGAACGCCCACAGGCAGTCGGTGCTCCGCCGGGAGCATCCATAGATGACAGCGGGAACCGTCGACGATGCGACCGCTACCGCCATAAGCTGAATGGTGAATGTCAGCGGCTGCCATATGAGGCAACCGATGACGCCCAGCCGCAGCACGACCGGCAGCGTCAGGTATATCAACTGCAGTACGAGGTTGACTCGCGGGCCGAACAGCTGGCTTTCTCTGAATCGCGTGAAAGCGAAACGGCTGAGCACGATGGTTTCCCGCACGTTGCTTCTGGCCCATCGCAGGAACATTTTGCAAAGGGTCTGATATTCCGTCGGAACTTTCGTGTATACGACGGCTTCGTGCTGGAACTTGACCTTGTAGCCGTTGCGGAGAATAAGGTTTGTCATGGCGTGGTCTTCGCCGGCGTTTGCGGGTCGGCCGCAGAAAGTCTGATGCATCCACTCCGGCAGGACCTGGAAGAGGATATCGCGCCTGTATGCGGAAAGGGCGCCGGGCGTGCACATGACGGCGTTTACCGAGCTTTGTCCGGCTCGGATGAAATCGAAGCTGTACATGTAGGTTACGTCAAGCATGCGGGGGATGATGCCGTCTTCCTTGTTGAGGACCCGGACATTGCCGGCGACGGCTCCGACGCGAGCATCACGAACGAAAGGACTGACGACATGCCGCAGCGTATCGGGATCGACCGTGGAGTCGCTGTCCACGGTGATAATGACTTCTCCCCTGCTGACCATGAATCCGGCGTAGAGAGCGCCTCTTTTGCCGGTGTTTCGGGCCTGTTTTATCAGCCTGATCCTGCCGGGAAATTCCCTCTCAGCCTGCTGCATCCATTTCCAGGTGTCGTCCTTGCTGCCGTCATCCACGGCGACTATGTAAAGCTTATCCTTGGGATAGTTGCTGCCGACGAGGCTTCGCAGCGTATGCAGAACCAGTTTGCCTTCGTTGTAGGCCGGGACAACTACCGTGCACACTGGCAGGCGGCTGTCTTCGCACGCCCATGTGGGCCTGTAGCAGAAAAAGCATACGAATCGCCAGATGAAAGCGAAGATGGCGACCGCAGCCATTGTGTGCGCAGCGACGAAGGCGGGCCAGCCGAACGAATTATCTCTGAATCTCGCTCGCAGGCCTGTATAGCCATCGGTAAAGATAACGCAGGCGAAAATCACAGCGGCAACCATGCCCACTATCGCCAGCTTTGCGGTGATATTGGAAGGTACTCCAAACCTCCAGGCCCCTTTCTCGGGCCCGACAGCCGATACGTTTGGAATTCGGGAACGGCGTGTCGATACGGAACTGATACAGTCACGCATCAAGGTACTCAATGAGGTCTCTCCAGAGCGCGAAAGCCAAAAGCAGCAGTCTAACGTTGCGTCAGAGCTTTATTCTTATGGCCGCTTATCGCCCCTTGTGCAGTTGGCCTTGGTGTGCCGACCGGCTCAGTGGAACGCCAGCACAACTGGACGTGCCCACCAATAGCAACAACCGCAACTAGGTACAAGAAACCCCATATTCTACGACACGCTTATTTGGCTGTGTTGAAGAATCCGCCTCGGATATTAAGATTTTCTTAAGCCTCCGGCTGGTGCGAAACGCCCCGGATTGGTATCCTTTTAAGTGCAATGGTAAAGGAACACGAAAAGCCTGTTGTACGTATCTCCTCATCCCAAAAGACGATGCGCGTGCCGCGCAAAAAGCTTGCCGAACTGGCGGCCTTTGTGGCCCGCCAGGAGGGAACGACGGTCGGCGAGGTGGATATCGCCCTGGTTTCGGCCAAAGATATGGCCGAGATGAACCGCCGTTATCTCAGCCATGCCGGGGCGACCGACGTGCTGAGCTTCGACATGTCGGACAATCGCTCCAGAGGGATAAGCGCCCAGATCGTGGTCTGCACCGATGTCGCTGTACAGCAGGCCCGTTTGAGAGGTCTGCCGCGGCAGAAAGAGCTTATGCTCTACGTGGTTCACGGACTGCTGCATCTTATGGGCTACGAAGACCAGACGCCGCGCGGTGCGGCCAAAATGCATGCTCGCGAGGAAGAAATTCTGGACGCCTTCATGCGGGCCTAGCCGCTGCGGCTCCAGTAGTCGGTATAGGCTGTGGGCGGCTCGGACTTGGCGACCACCGCGAGAATTACCCTGGACGCGCCGCCTGCGAGCAGGGTCGCAGCGGCTTCGTTGGCTGTGGCGCCTGTCGTGCTTACGTCGTCCACCAGCAGAACATGTGCACCGCTGATTGTCCCAGCGGCATTCAACTGGAATGCGCCCTGGACGTTTTTGATCCGTTTCGATTTCGAAAGATGCGTCTGCGGCGGGGTATGCCGCACGCGTATCAGCTCGTCGCCGACCGGCAGGTGCAGTTCCGCAGCGACGGCGCAGGCAAGGACGCGGGCGTGGTCATAGCCCCGCGACAGCCTTCGCCGCCAGTACATCGGCACGGGCATAACCATGTCAAGCGGCGGCTCAAGCCCGGCCGCTGCAACCGCCCGGCCCAGCAGCCTGCCGAGCCGGCGCCGCATTTCTTCGCGGCGGCGATATTTCAGTTCACGTATGACGCTCCGCAGCGGTCCGGCGTACGGGCCCAGCCGGAAAACGCGGGCGAAGCGAGGCAGTATCGGCGGGCAGCAGCTGCACCCGTCTTCGCGAACCGGGATGTTCGGCCCGATTGTGGACCCGCAGCGCGGGCAGTACGGCAGCGAAACCAGCGTCAGGAGTTCGCGGCTGCAGTCTTCGCAGAGATGCTCATCGGCTATCCGGTTTGCTCCACAGGCTGCACAAACGCGGGGCAGCAGCAGGTCGGCCAGTCCGCCGGCCACCATGCGAATCGCTCCGCGTATCGTGTTGGTTTTCATCTGGGCAGCCCCGGTTTAATTGATTCGCGTTTTATCGCGTAGGTATGACAGAGAATTTTCAGCTGCCACATCGCCAGGTCGTCTTCAGCTGCGATGTCTATCTGCGGCAGCTGGGGAACGGCGGATTTCAACAGGTCCCCGATCTCATGTTCGACGATGAAACGGTACCTGGCGTCGTCGGAGATATCGCTCAGCAGCAGCCAATCCAGCGATTCCTTGTCGCCGACGGCGAGCAGGGCCGTCATCGCTCTTTTTTCCGGGAACTTTCCGCTCATGAGAGCCCAGAAAACTTTATCACGGTCGGCCCGGGGCGCATTCAATAGGAGCAGGGCGCAATTAAGCGTGTCTATTTCGACTGGGTCGGTTATCAGTATCTTGTCAGTGCGCAACAGGATTCTCGCGACGGCGTCGGCCTTCTGCTGCGGCGTCCGGGCCGCCAGGCCGAGAAGCATCGCGCCGCAGCACCGCTCGTTGGTGTTGTGGACGCGAGGCGGCTGCTCTTCTACCGGAACGTCCTTTTCCAGTGGAGGCGGCAGCATGCGCATGCCCAGCTCGAACGCGCGGCCGGGCGCTGTCGGCGACAGATGCCACGAAATGTAATCGCCGGGAACAATCGCATCGCTTGCGGACATGTGACGGACGGCTTTGTCGTCCGGATCTTCATTAAGCTTCCACAGTGCGACGGCTGCGGCGGCTGACGGAAGCATGGTGGAGCCTTCGATGTAGGCTTGCGATGCGGCCTGGCGAAGCAGTTTGACGGCTTCTTTGCGAAGCGAATCGTCTGCGGGAAGTTTCGACACCTGCCTGCCTAGAAGTTCGACCGCCCGCACGGCAGTCACTTCATAAGTCCACATGCTGGGGATGAGTTTCAGCAGTTCTTTGCCTGCGGGGAGGTCGAGCCTGTCCGCGGCGTCTATCGCAGCCAACACGTGCGACTCGTGCAGTTTGGCGTTTTTCTTTTCGACCACATCCCGCAGGACGGCCAGAACGTACGGGGCGGCTTGTTTCATGCCAAGTTTGCCGGCTGCGAGTATCGTTGCGGCAGAAGGGTATTTACCCGCTTTTTTCGCGGATTCCAGCAATTCGAACACTGCCTTGCGGACTTCATCGCCGTCGAGCAGGGACGCGACATGCAGCAGCCGGTCTCGCAGCAGGTCGTCTTCCGTGGCCGCCAGCATTTTGCAGACCTTGTGGCCGGCCAAGTCCGCGTCAAGAATCGCCATCGCATAAGCGGCGTCGGACATGATTACCGGAGACTCGGTTTTCGCGAGCAGTTCGCCTGTTTTTGCGGCGAGTTTGCTGCAGCCGGCCAGTCCGGCGTCAAGTGCGGCTGCTGCGACGACGGTGTCGTCTTTGTCGGACAGCAGTTTTTCTATAGTCTTGTCGTCGCCAAGCGAAGCGGCGAGCGTACCCGCAAGAATGCGAACTGTCGGCGAGGCGTGAACATGGGCCGCTTCCAGTATTTCGCGCACATACCTATCGTTCCGTCCCGAAATGATTGTTTCACGGAGAATCCGTTCGCAGGCGAAATCGTCGTGGATGGTATTGTTGTGCGCGAATTGTATCGCCTGCATGCGATTTACATAAAGCTGATCCGGCGCAGGTGCATTTTTCAGGCTGCTGAGGATGCCCATTATCGTCATGAATCTGACGTCGCTTTCCGTACCCAGTGCATCGTAAAGCCGCCCGCGGAAACGTTCATCCCGCTCGGCGAGATACATGGCTCGCTCCGTCGCGTCGGTGCGTGCCGCTTCGTCGCTGCTGCCCATGTCACGGATGATCGTGTAATCGCGGTAATACGGAAACGCGATCATTGCGGCGATGAGCCCGAGTATTATCGCCGCCATCGCCGTCAGAAGGCGACGCTGCCAGGGGTGTGACCGAAAATAGCCGACAATCGCTCCCATATGGAACCGAGTTTACGCTCATCGGGCGACCTGCGCCAAGCGGCGAGTTGGCGTCAGGAATGATGGGAATGCGCCGGGCGGGAGAGTATAATCCCGGCCGACGGGAGCGCTGAATATGAGCAAGACAAAAAAGCATCGTGACTCGCTGGGTGAAGTGGACGTGCCGGCCGGCGCCATGTACGGCCCGCAGACGGCGAGGGCCGTCGCCAATTTCCCGATTTCAGGCTGGCCCATGCCGGGTGAATTCATCGCCGCACTGGGGCTGATAAAGCAGGCGGCCGCCACGGTTCACAAAAACGCCGGCAGGCTCGACCGGGCCAAGGCCGACGCGATAATCGCCGCCGCCTCCGAGGTCGCCTCAGGCAAGTTGAACGAACAGTTCCCCGTTGATGTCTTCCAGACGGGCAGCGGGACAAGCACCAACATGAACGCCAACGAGGTAATCGCCAATCGCGCCGGTGAACTTCTCGGCGGCGAGACGGTGCATCCGAACGACGATGTCAACATGGGCCAGTCGTCCAACGACGTGATTCCGACGGCCATGCACATAGCCGCTGCCGTCGAGATAAACAAAAAACTCATACCGGCGCTTACCGCCCTGAAGACTGCACTGTCTGGGAAAGCCAAGGAATTCGACGACGTAATAAAAATCGGGCGAACGCATATGATGGACGCCGTGCCCGTCAGACTGGGCCAGGAATTTGCCGGCTATGCCGCGCAGGTCGCCGGTGCGATATCACGTCTTGAAAGCGCAGCGGCGGAATTGTGCGAGCTGGCGATAGGCGGCACAGCCGTCGGCACGGGCCTGAATGCGCCGGAAGGCTTCGGCGCCGAAGTCTGCAAATTCATCGCGAAGAAAACCGCCCTGCCGTTCCGCGAAACGGCAAATCATTTCGCGGCCCAGGCCTGCAAAGATGCCGTCGTTTACGCGTCCGGCGTGCTTCGAGGGACCGCGGTTTCGCTAGGCAAGATTGCGTCCGACATTCGCCTGATGAGCAGTGGGCCGCGCTGCGGCCTGGGCGAGCTGGTGCTGCCGTCGCTCCAGCCCGGCAGCTCGATCATGCCCGGCAAGGTCAACCCGGTAATCTGCGAGTCGGTTATCCAGGTGGCCTGTCAGGTTACAGGTTTCGACGCCGCCATATCGGCAGGCGCCGCCGGCGGGGTCGGCAGCATTCTCGAGCTGAACGTCGCCATGCCGATGATGGCTGCCAACCTGCTGAACGCGATAAAACTGCTGGCCAACGTCGCGGATGTGTTCAACGAAAAATGCATCAGCGGCATCAAGCCCGACGAGCAGCGATGCCGCGAGCTTGTCGAGCAGTCGCTGGCGATGATAACCGCCCTTGCGCCGAAAATCGGCTACGACGCTGCGGCCGATATCTCGAAAGAAGCCTACCTGAGCGGCAAGACCATCCGTCAGTTGTGTCTGGAAAAGAAGCTCCTGCCTGAAAGCGAGCTTAACGCCCTGCTGGACGCCGCAAAGCAGACGGGCAAATAAAAACGCGGTCCGACCCTTGGGGACGAACCGCGTAGACTGTGCCAATGTTGTAAGGCCTGCTACTTTGCTGTCGCTTCGGCAATCACATCCTCGCCCAGTATTCCGTCGAGCATCATGTTGGCTATGCGAGGCTCCTGAGGCGTCATGGCGACCCAGACGATATGGTCGAACGTGCCGGCCGCCGGACCCTGCAGCGGGCTGCCGGCGCCAGTGGTGGCCATGCGAATGTATGTTCCATTGCCCTTTTTCATGATGGCGTGCGTGTGCATGTGGCCGGCAAAAACAGTGAAAGGCCTGTCGCCAAGAGCGGCCTCTATTGCCTGCCACGGTTCGCCGGGCGTCTGGTAAAGCGGCTCGTGCATGAACAGAAACGTCCAGCGAACGTCTTTGTGGGCATCGAGGGCCTTTTCGAAATATTCGACTTGTGCGTCGCTGATGTTGCCCGGCCGCTCGTCTTCCGTGCACAGACAGAGGAACAGGACGTTTTTGTAAATGAAGTAGTAGTACTCGCGGCCGTAACGATCACGCCATGTTTCGGCCATCACCGGGTTGCCGATATCGTGGTTTCCGGCGACATGGAAAAACGGCATCTCCAGCTTGCCGACTATCCCGTCGAACTCATCCTGTTGCATTTTCAGCACGTTCCTGTCCGTGGTGCCGCCCTCGATAAGGTCGCCGACGCACATGACAAACTCCGGCTGGAGCAGGTTCAGCTTGTCGCAGGCTTTCTCAAACACGCCGGGACGGCAGCCGCCGGTCCTGTCGGCCATGACCGCGAACTGGAAGTCGGCCGGGTTGTTCCTGAAATTAAGATTCGTCCACGGCGTCGCTTCGCCGCTGACCGGCGAGTAGAAACCGGTGGTCTGACAGCCTGCCAGCGCAAAAACAAAGATACACAGTGAGAGAATTGGGATACGTCTCACGTCAGACTCCTGAAATCAGGGATTTTTGACACGCGATGCCGGTTATTTGGCCAGTTTTTTGCCTTCGGCCGCCCAGACCATGCCTCGCAGTATCATCTCAAGGACATGCGGATGATCCTTGTATTCCTTCGTGGAATGGCCCAGCGCACAGTAAAACACGCGGCCCTTGCCGAAGGTTTTGGTCCACATGCACGGCATGTTGACGATTCTGCCGTCGAGTTCGAACGGCGCATCCGCCAGAACGTGGATAGCCGGATCGATATGCATATAATACTGCTCGGAGTAATATTTGAACGTCGGCTTGATGCCTTTCGTCACCGGATGTTCGGAATCGAGAAGGTGAACTTCGTACTCCAGCATGGGCGGGTGGAATACGAACTGTCCGCCGACCATGAACTGGAATTCCGGCTGATCGCGGAAGGCGTCGCCCGCGCCGCCGTGCGCTCCGGCAAAGCCGACGCCGCTGCGAACCGCCGCCGACAGGCCCAGCGACTGCTCATAGGTCATTTTGCCCATCGTCCAGTGGGTGATGAGAAGATCGAACGTCTTGAGCTTTGCCTCGTCGAGAAAAACTTCCAGCGTCTGGCAAAGTTCTACCTTTTCAAAACCACGCTGCTTGAGGCCTGCTGCAAAAACGCCCGAAATCGCTTCCGGTTCGTGGCCGTCCCAGCCACCGTAAACTATCAACGCTTTCATTGGGTATTTTCCTTAATTAGTTAGATTATCTTCTTAACAGCATCAGCAATTCCTCTGATATGCTGCGCACTTCTATTGAACTCTTCGCGTTCGGCGTCGGTAAGCTCTATTTCTATTATTTTTTCGCAGCCGTCGGCACCCAGAACCGCCGGCACGCCGACGAAATATCCGCCGACGCCATATTCCCTGTCGCAATAGGCGGCGGCCGGAAGAATCCGCTTCTGGTCGCGGATGACAGCCTCGGCCATCTGCACGCTTGCGGCAGCCGGCGCGTAAAACGCGCTGCCTGTCTTGAGCAGGGCCACGATTTCGCCGCCGCCCTTTCGGGTGCGTTCGACTATGGCGGTGATTTTATCTTCCGACAGCAGTTGCGAAACCGGAATGCCGCCGGCTGTCGCGTAACGCGGCAGCGGAACCATGTCGTCGCCGTGGCTGCCAAGGAGCACTGCAGAGACATCCTTGACGGAACAGCCTATCGCCTCGGCGAGGAACATGCGGAAGCGGGCGGTGTCCAGCACGCCGGCCTGGCCGAGCACGCGATTGGTCTCGAAGCCGCTTATCTGATGCGCCACATGCACCATCGCATCGACCGGGTTGGTGACGACAATCAGCACCGCGTCGGGAGAATGTTTCGCAACGTTCCGGGTGACTTCCTTGACGATTTTCGCGTTGGCGGCCAGTAGGTCGTCGCGGCTCATGCCCGGTTTGCGGGCCAGGCCGGAGGTGATGATGACAACGTCGCTGTCCGCGGTGTCGGCATAATCGTTCGTGCCGATGACGCTCGCTTCGAAGCCTTCCACCGGCGCCGCCTGGCAGAGGTCCAGCGCCTTGCCCTGCGGCAGGCCTTCCACGATGTCGACCAGCACTATATCGCCCAGTTCGCGCTTCGCCGCCCAGACGGCGCAGCTCGCCCCGACATTTCCCGCCCCTATTATGCTCAGCTTTTTCGTCGCCATTCGGCCGAACCTTTCCTTAATATGACAAGGCGGTAATTATACGTTCGAATCCGCCCAATGCAAACGAGGGTATCGGGACTTGTCGAATTAACCAATACCGCTTAGGATGCCCTGTTTGAAGCAGGTAAGGACAAGGTTTCATGAAAGCTGATAAAAATGTCACAGCCGGGCGGGCGGGCTATTTCGGGCAATTCGGCGGGCAGTTCGTGCCGGAAACGCTGATGGCTGCCCTGGAGCAGCTGGACCGCGAATTCGCCGCGGCAATGAAAGACAAGAAATTCCTCGCCGAACTGGACCGCTGCTATCGCCAGATAGCGGGCAGGCCGAGCGAGCTTTACTTTGCCAGGCGCATGACCGAACAGCTCGGCGGCGCAAAAATCTACCTCAAGCGCGAGGATATGAACCACACCGGCGCGCACAAGATAAACAACACGCTCGGCCAGGCACTGCTTGCGGTGCGCATGGGCAAGAAGCGCGTCATCGCCGAGACCGGCGCCGGCCAGCACGGCGTGGCGACGGCGACTGCGGCTGCGGTGTTCGGGCTGGAGTGCGACGTGTACATGGGCACCGAAGACATCCGCCGCCAGGCGCTGAACGTTTTCCGCATGAAGCTCATGGGCACGCGCGTCGTTCCGGTCGAGTCCGGGCAGAAAACGCTGAAAGACGCACTGAACGAAGCCATGCGCGACTGGATGGGCTCGGTTGAAAACACGCACTATGTTCTCGGCACGGTGGCCGGTCCGCACCCGTTCCCGAAAATCGTCACGGAGTTCCAGAGCTGCATCGGCCGCGAGGCGAGAAAGCAGATGCTCCAGGCCGAGGGCCGCCTGCCGGACGTCATCATCGCCTGTATAGGCGGCGGGTCGAACGCGTCCGGCATATTCAAGCCGATGATAGACGACGCCGAGGTCGCGATGGTCGGCGTGGAGGCCGGCGGACGGAGCATGAAGCTCGGCGACCACGCAGCGTCGCTCTGCGCCGGCTCGCCGGGCGTGCTGCACGGCAGTCTGAGCTATGTTCTGCAGGACGCCGATGGCCAGACCGCGCCGGTTCACAGCGCGTCGGCCGGGCTTGATTATCCCGGCGTCGGCCCGGAGCACAGCTACTGGAAAGAAACCGGCAGGGTCCGATACACAACATGCAGCGACGACGAGGCGATCGACGCACTGATGGCTATGTCGCGGGCGGAGGGCATCATACCGGCGCTGGAATCGGCGCACGCCGTCGCCGAGGCAATGAAGCTCGCTCCGAAAATGGGCAAAGACAAGATACTGCTGGTGAACCTGTCAGGCCGCGGCGACAAGGACTGCAACGAGATCGAAAACATACTCCGGCAGCGAGGCGAGAAATAAGCGATAACCATAGAGATTGCACAAAAGCCATGACATCCCAATCACAGAAACTGCAAAATAATCGGGTGGTGAAGACCTTTTCGGAACTGCGAACGAGCGGCGGAAAAACGCTGCTGCCGTTCATAACGGCCGGCTACCCGGACCTGGAAACCACCGGCGCGCTGCTGCGCGACTTCGAAGCCCGCGGCGTAAAGGCGTGCGAACTGGGCATACCTTTCAGCGACCCGATAGCCGACGGCGCGGTCATTCAGGCGTCCTACACCAAGGCGCTGGAGGCCGGCGTTACGGTGAACGATATTTTCAGGATGGTCAGCGACTATCGCAAAGACGGCGGTCGGCTTGCATTGATAGCGATGGTGAGCTATTCGATAGTTTTCCGTCGCGGTCCGGAGAAATTCGTCGCCGCAGCCGCCGAAGCGGGATTCGACGGGCTGATCGTTCCCGACCTGTCGCTGGAAGAGGCCGGCGAGTTCGAAAAGCTTGCCGCATCGCACGGCATAGCGAATATCATGCTTATCGCGCCGACCTCGCCGCAGAGCCGCCGCACCGAAATAGCCAGGCACAGCCGCGGCTTCATATATTACATCTCGGTTGCCGGCATAACCGGCGAACGGGACAAGCTGCCGGATGCGACCATCAAGGCCGTCGCCGAACTGCACAAGCAGACTTCCATGCCGATATGCGTCGGCTTCGGCGTTTCGAATGCGAATACCGTCAGAACCGTTTGTCAGGTCGCCGACGGCGCGATAGTCGGCTCGGCCATCGTCCGGCGAATCGAAGACGCCGTCGCCGCAGGCCTGCCCCGCAAAAAAATGGTCGAGCAGATAGGCAGTTTCATCAGCGAACTGCTTGAACCGACACTTCAGCGGTAATCACAGGGAAAATGAGACGTGAACATCCAGACACGCGTTAAGCATGCTTGGTGGCTGCCTGCAGCTCCAGATGCAGAACCTTGCCCATCCTGCGCCACCGCTCGTAGCGCTTGTTGAGCAGTTCATGCGTCGGGTAGCGTTTGAGATTGCGAAGCGTTCTTATTATGTGCCTCTCCAGGATATTGGCAGCCTCAGTCGGATTGCGATGCGCCCCGCCGAGCGGCTCGGGGATTATTTCGTCTATGATGTCCAGTTCTTTCAGGCTTTTTGCGGTGAGCTTCATCGCCTCGGCGGCCTCGGCGGCCTTCTCGCCGGTCCGCCAGAGAATGGCGGCGCAGCCTTCCGGTGAAATCACCGAATAGAATGAAAACTCCATCATGGAGATATGATCGCCCACGCCGATACCGAGCGCACCGCCGCTGCCGCCCTCGCCGATTACTACGCACATGACGGGCACGCGAAGCCTGCTCATCTCCAGCAGATTTCTTGCGATGGCCTCGGCTACGCCTCGCTCTTCCGAGCCGACGCCGGGGTAGGCGCCCTGCGTGTCGATAAACGTGACTATCGGAATATTGAATTTCTCGCCCAGCTTCATGACGCGAAGCGCCTTGCGATAACCTTCCGGATGGGCGCAGCCGAAATTGCAGGCGATTTTTTCCTTGGTCTCACGGCCCTTCTGCTGGGCGATGACAGTGACCTTCTCCGAGCCTATCCGCCCCAGGCCGCAGCGTATCGCCTTGTCGTCGCCAAACCGGCGGTCGCCGTGCAACTCTATGAAATCACGGACGATACGGTCAATGTAATCGTTCGAAAGCGGCCTGGCCGGGTGGCGAGCCACCTGCACGGTTTCCCAGGGGGTAAGGCTGGTGTAGGTCTTGCGCAGCATGGAAACATACTGGGCGCGAAGCTGGCGTATCTCGGTGGAGAAATCCCGGCCGCTGGTAATCTGAGCGGTTTCAAGCTCCGATATCTGCTTCGCAAGCCGTGCAATCGGTTTCTCGAACGGCAATTGGTAGCTGCTCTCTATGCCGTTATTGTTGTCTTTCGCCATAAACAGGTACCCAGGCACTCCGCGCGGGCCTTTCTGCTGCATATACCAACAAAGGACGCTTGGGGCGTCCTTTGAACTTGATATCAGGCCACCAGCTTATCAATTTTCGCCGTTTAATCAAGCCCAAATCCCGCTGACTCATCCCCAGTTTTAGTTCAGGCAAAAAAATAGCCGACTTCTTTAGTGG
>CAZVYJ010000068.1:0-13172 GCA_964631565.1 uncultured Planctomycetaceae bacterium | reverse complement strand
CGAACTCTTTTTGGCGCAATGGGTAAGATGGGCAAAGCGCATAAAGTCCTTACGGGCGGGGCTGATATGTAAAATACCTGAATCATTACCACAGGTTACGGTTGTCTCGCCTGTGTAAATGAAACATCAGGCGAGACGGGTTATCGCAATGCAATTCAGCAGCGGAAAATTCGAAAAGTACGAAAAATGGCGAAGAAGAAAGAAGACAACAAGCCTAACACCTCGCGGATAGCGAACCGCAAGGCCCGGCACGACTACCACATCCTGGAAGTCGTGGAGTGCGGCATCGAGCTTACCGGCACGGAGATTAAATCGCTCCGCAACGGGGCCGCCAAGCTGGATGAGGCGTACGCCGCGATTAAAAACGGGCAGGTGTATCTTATCGGCGCGACGATAGCTCACTATCCGCAGGCGGCCGCCGGCATGCAGCACGATACGACTCGCGACCGCAGACTGCTGCTGCACCGCAGGCAGATAGAGCAACTCGCCATACACACCAAGCAGAAGGGCAAAACGCTGATTCCGCTTGCGATTTATTTCAAGCGCGGCTGGGCCAAGTGCGAAATCGGCGTCGCCGTCGGCAAGAAAATGTACGACAAGCGCGAGGCGATGAAGAAACGCGACCAGCAGCTCGAAATCGCCCGCGAACTCAACCGCAGGGCGAAATAAATGGTGTGAGTTGAATACGGTTTTGATGTTACGAGCCGCGAGCGGTCATTCCTGTTCAGACATCAATCTGACCGCTCCTCCCGACGGGACAGGTTTACAGTCGCGGCTCGTTTTCATGATATTTTTGGCATTGCCGGTGAATCTGTTCAATCCATTGATTCGGCTTCCTGTGTTTCGACTTTGCCTTCGGTTGCCGCAGCCCGTATTGCCCGGTAGAAGCACCACGCCAGGCCGACAACCAGTATCGCCAGCATCACGCCCAGAACGACGCAGGAAACAGTCGAGAGATGCTCTATGTGGTATTCGGTTTTGCCCCGTTCGAACATGCTTTTGTTGACGTCTATGAACATGCAGAGCATGATTCCCATCGCGGAGCCGACGGCCATGACGCCCAGTCCGGCCGACAGCCGGGCCAGTTTGCTTGGGCGCCACTTGCCTTTCTTTTCGCAGATATGCACGACTAACGAGCCGACGGCTGCCGCAAAAATCGCCGCCAGCAGCGCCACGCCCATTGGAACCCATGCGACCGGTATGTTAAATTTGCCGGCGATATGGCAGGGCAGGTCTGCATTCGAATATTTCAGGGCAAGCAGGGTGATGCGAAAGCCGTATATGATCAGCACGAGTGAGATGCCGAACATGGCCAGGCCGAATCCTCCAAGCCCGCGGCCGAGATGTTTCTGTTCCACATGCTGGGCGTAACGGTCCGCTCCGGGCGAGTGTACCAGGCTCAGCAGCACCGACAGAATCGGAGCCGCCACCGCGATGATAAGGCCGACCAGGACCGGCACGTCGAGCTTGTCGTCGGCGGTGTAAATGAATCCGCCCGACGACGCCAGTTTAGTTATCAGCGACCAAACGAACAGCATGCTGATGATTATCGGCGCGACATACCTTATCAGCCATTCCCACCAGACGCCGATTTTCCAGTCGCTTCGTTCGTTGGCGTGTTCGCGAAGCCGTCCGATACGGTATCCCCAGCCGATCACTACACACTCGAGCAGGCCGAGCAGGGCGATGCCTCCCCACGTGCTGTTGATGAAGTCATCAATGGCGCCCAGCCAGCTCATACCGCCTCTGGTGCAGTAGACCAGGCCGCAGCCGAATCCGACCAGCGTCATCCCGACGAGGGTCTTGTTGCGGCTCCAGCCGGTCTTATCGACCAGCGAGGCCAGCACGCTCTCGGTGATGGAAAACGCCGAGTCGATGCCCAGCGTAAGCAGCGCGATGAAGAAAACTGCTCCGAACCACGCCGAGTAGGGCAGTTGTGCAAGCGCGTATGGAAAGGCCTTGAACGCCAGGTCGGGTCCGCCGGCTATGACTTTCTCGACGCCTACCGGATTGCCCGCCTTTGCGGTTGCGTAGGCCATCGCGCCTACCGTGGCGAAAATGGCTATTCCGGCGATGAAGCTTGTCCCGAAATCTGCCAGCCCGATTATTGTGGCGTTGTTGTTTATGTCGCTCTTGCGGTGCAGGAAGCTGGCGTACGTGATCATCACGCCGAACGCCAGGCTCATGGAGAAGAACATCTGCCCGAACGCCCATCGCCACGTGTCCGGCTCGGCCAGGCGGGACCAGTCGGGGTGCAGGTAGAAGTTCAGGCCCTCGGCTGCCCCCGGCAGCGTCAGGCCGCGGACTGTAAGAATCATAAGCATTATCCACGGCAGCGGGACCGTCCACAGGACGACCTTCGAGACGAGTTTAAGCCCGCGGAATATGCACAGGTACATGGACAGCCACATGACGCCCAGGCTGATGGTGATAGGCGTAACCAGTCGCCCGAAAGACCACGCCGGAACGCCTTTTTCGGCGTCGGCCGGCGTCCACGACTGCAAGTAAGTGTTGTCGAAGAAATTTACGGCATTTTTCACGCCTTCATTTCCTTTGCCGGCCCATGGCAGTTCGCCGCCCGTGAAAATGCTTTTGACGCATTCGACCAGGAAGCTGCCGCACCACGCCAGTATGACCGGATAGTAAGTGATGATTACGAAGCCGAGAATTATTCCCCACCAGCCGACCGGCTCGCTCCGGCGATTGATTCCTCGAAAAGCATCCGGCGCAGCCCGCTGCGTCATATGTCCCAGCGAAAACTCCAGTATAAGCAGCGGAATGCCTATCAGAAGCATCGCCAGCGTATATGGAATAAGAAAAGCCCCGCCTCCGTTGGCGTGAACCTTGTATGGGAAGCCCCACAGGTTGCCGAGGCCGACCGCCGAGCCGATAGCCGCCAGTACGAAGCCCGCCCGCGACCCCCAGTTTTCACGCTGTTCTTCAAGCAGCAGCTTTTCCGGCATCGATGTGTTCCTTCGCTATAAGGAGTAATGAATGTGAAGCAGATATGATGTGTCAAATCGCACGCCGTGACAAGCGATTTTTGGGGCGACGGCAATAGATAGGGGGACAACTGTTGCAGCAGGCCTTACTGCGAAACTTCCCGCGACGGCAGCCGCACTTTTTCCGCGCAGACCGTGGCGATCGCACGTGTGATGTCGCCCCATTCGACCGGCTTTGAGATGTAATAGTCCATCCCGGCCGATATGAACTGCTCCTTGTCGCCGTCCATTGCATGTGCCGTCATGGCGATAATGGGCGTGTGTCCGCCGGTGTTTCGCTCCCGGACGCGGATAATCTTGGTCGCTTCGACGCCGTCCATCTTGGGCATTTCGACGTCCATGAAAACGACGTCGTAATCATTGTTTTTCAGCATGTCGATTGCCTCGCGCCCGTTATTGGCGACGGCTACCGTGTGGTTATGTTTCTCGAACATGCGGACGAGCATTTTCTGGTTGACCGCATTGTCCTCGGCCAGCAGGATGCGGCAGCTTTCGAGCTGGAGTTCTTCCCTGTGAGTTTCGTGCTGCGAAACTGCAGTGCGGCTTTCGATATTCAGGCTCTTCAGCAGCCTGTCCAGCAGGACGGCCCGGCGGACAGGTTTCACGACATAGCCTATACGATGTTCCCGTACACGGTTCATCTCATGCAGTCTGGCTGCCGACGATATCATGGCGACTGCGGCGGAAACTCCATATTTTTCCGTGAGCCGGTTCGCTGTTTCCAGGCCGTCTTCGCCGGACAGCGATGTTTCCACGATCGCCAGGCGGAATTCGTCGTTTTCCGCCTGTGCGCGGGATGCCGCGTCGACAGCCTCCGCGCCGGTGCGGACAACCGAGACGCGCATCTGCCGGAATTCGAGAATTTTCCTGATGGCTTTTCCGCTGCTGACGTTGTCGTCCACCACCAGCACCCTGACGCCTTTGAGCCTGCCTGCATATTCCGCGTTTATCTGCTCCGGCTGTTGCGGCACGAGATCGAGGACGGCTGTGAATCGGAAAGTGCTTCCATGGCCGACTTTGCTTTCCATGCTGATTTCGCCGCCCATCATCCGTGCGAGTTTTGCGGCGATGGCCAGACCCAGTCCGGTTCCACCGTATTTTTGCGAACCGGGGTCGTCGATTTGCTCCGGTTCGGGGAATATTTCGCCGAAACCGGAATTGGCCATCCCTATGCCGGTGTCGGATACCTCGAAGCGGAGCAAAGCCTGGCTGTCTGTTTGCGATTCCATGCCGATTCTCAGCACGACCTCGCCGTTGTTGGTGAACTTGACGGCGTTGCTCAGCAGGTTGTGTACAATCTGTGTGAGACGCTGCGGGTCGCCTCGCAGCATCTCAGGGACGTCGTTGTCGATGTCGACAATCAGCTCGATGCCCTTGAGGTCCGCTTTAATCTCCATTTCCGTTGCCATGTCGCTGATTTGTTCGCGGAGATTGAATATCTCGGATTTAAGCCCGATGAGGCCGGCTTCGATCCTGGCGAAATCGCAAATGTCGTTGATTACCGTCAGCAGCCGCTCGGCCGCCTGCTTTGCCATCTGCGCGTATTCGTACTGCTCGGGATTGAGATAAGTTTCCAGAAGCAGCGTGGACATTCCGGTGATGCCGCTTATCGATGTCCGTATCTCGTGATTCAGTCTGGCGAGCAGCCTGTTCTTTGTCGAGGCGGCGTTTTCGGCAACCTGCCTGGCTTGTCGGATTTCCTGCTCGGCGAGAAGCCGCTTCCGGGTTTCCTGTTCGAGCTGGCTTTTAATATCCTCAAGCTCGGAGACATGCGTTTGGGATAATTCTTCCAGATCGCAGGCCTGCCTTTTGAGCAGAATTTTTTCCGACTCGGCCGCTTTCACCCGCTGCGAAAAGATTTCAATCTGCCGGGACAGTTTTCGTCGGAGTTGATATGCAACGAGAAGCATCATGCCGACTGCGAGCGTCAGTAAAGCCAGCATGACGCCCATGTAGATCGGCCAGGCCGGCAGGGCGGTATCAGACTGCTGCGATTGCTGATAACCGATGGTGTCGTTGGTGAGAACGACGCCGACTGACAATATGACGCATGTCAGTGCGACGAAGACGAGCACCTCCAGCACATGAAGCCTGGATGCCGATGCCATACCCGGACCTTCGTTCTGCACACCGGCAAACTTCAACACCGATGCACGTTGTCCCTCATGGACGTAATTTTCCCCGTTCCTGCCGCTGATATAAATATCGGAGTCTTTGATATGCGTCTTGACCAATATAAAGACGAATAAAACGTTATTTTTGCGGCATTTTGCCTTGTTTTTAGCCTGTTTTGGCCTGTTTTCACTGATTGGCGAAGTTTTAGAAGTGCTTCCCGGCGAAAGCCCGTTCTGACCGGCTTGCCAAGACGTAGTTCGCCGCAGCCTGGCAATTTAAAAGCCCGTCTCCGCCCTGCGGGCTGCGACGCGGCAGCCTTCGTTCGCCGCCAAGCGGCGAACGAAGACTGGAGGCGGCGGGAATCGAACCCGCGTCCCGTGACGTTTCAGTGCCGGCTTCTACGTGCGTAGTCGCAGTTTTGTTTCTCGCCCGTCAGGCCCGCTTGCGACACGGTCCGTCGAGGCCAGGACGGCTGAAGTCCCGGCAGGTAACCGCCCAACTCCTGCCGGCAAGCCCGTTGTTTGTCGTCCATTCGCCGCTCACGGGCCCAAACGTCGATGGACGGGCAACTTAATTAAGCTGCCAGTGCATAGTTGCTGTTGGCAACTAAATTTGGTCCAGGGTTTAACGAGGCCACCTGGAACCTCGGCACGCAACCGACACATCAACTCGTCCGGTCGAAACCAGTTCGCCCCCGAAGACAAGCAGATGAGTCGAAAATGAATTATAACATAACCGCCGCGACTGGGATATCGTCATTTTCTTCATGTTGTTGCGGCGGGCTAAGACTGCCCGGACTCTGTCTGAAAACTCTGGAAAAGGCGTGCCACGGCCCCTCAGGGGCCGTGTTCGCTGGAAGTCAACACGGGACGCAAGCATCCCGTGGCACACGTAGCAAGTTTTTGGGTTTTCAAACAGAGCCGCATCGCAGCACACAGGGGCGTGAAATCAGCTACAAATCCGCCGGCTTCATGCAAACCGATAATAGGGCTGTTGTTTTCCGCCGATTTTCTCTATGATCTGAGATGGCTGATGTTTAGTTAAAGGGGCACTGTCATGAAGATAGCGATCATGGGGTTGGTTCTGTTGGTTGCATGTGCCGGCATGGTTTTCATATTGGTGATGCATCAGAACTATTGGGGCGGAACGAATGGAAATTATGTCACCGGGACATCAGAATCTGCAGCAGTCAGTAACGGGGAAATCATTCTTGCGCTGATGCATTCGAATGGAGCAGCCGCTGCTCCGGAAAAGTCTGATTATGTCGATGTCCGTATGCAGGTTCCATCCGGGAATATAGAGGTTCTCTATGATGCCATCGATGCTGCCGGCAAGCCACATGGAGATGAGGCAGTCGTAGTCATCAGGGCGGACGCAAAAGACCTTTACGTATCCGTGCTTCCACTTATTCTGGCGGCCGCCAGAGGCGGAGCAGCACAGTTGCGGCTTGAAGCGGGCCGGACCGGGGTCAACATCATCCTTCCGGCTGCTGGCGGAAGCGTTGTCGCTGCGGGACTGATAACTGATCCCTGCGAGATTACAGTCCTTTCCGGTGAGCAGGCCGGTCAGTTTATGATGGAAAACAGTAAATTCGAAAACGCCGAGGGACTTTACGAAGCTCTTGCGGCTCTCAGCAAAGAGTATCGGGCGGATAGTCTGAGAGTAAGAGTGAAAGTGCAGTCGAAAGCCCTTTGGGGTGATTTTGTTGATGCCTGCAAAGCTGCGGTAGACGCCGGATTGCCGGTATTATTGTCAGGCGGCGTCCACGATGAGAGCGAAAAATCCACAGGGGGGACGGTTCGAGAACCGGTACGTAGCTGCAGAACGAATGAAAAGTTTCAACCTATCATTCTCCCGTTATTCTTTGTTTGAATTTTCGCCGGTTGCCGTGTGCCCCTGGTTGTATGCCTGAAATTTTCGGGCTTATAATGTTGCGGCGGCACGTAATATCAAGTTGAGCCAATATCGACAATGGGAACGCTGATATGAACCTGTTGATTCACCTCGGTTATGTCGCGTTGTTTGTCGGCACATTCCTGGAGGGAGAAACTGTCCTGTTTCTGGCGGCGTTCCTTGCCCACAGGGGCTATCTCGACATTTATTTTGTAATAGGCGTCGCGGTTCTGGGCACCATGGCCGGAGATCAGCTTTTCTACTTCATCGGCAGAACCCGCGGAATCGCCTTCATGGAACGGCGCCCGCGGTGGAAGGCCAAGATTACGCGAGCCCAGGCGATAATCCGCCGACACGAATTGCTGATAATTCTGACCTTCCGATTCGTGTACGGCCTGCGGAACGTCACGCCTTTCGCCCTGGGCATCTCCGGCACCGCACCTCGCCGCTTTGTGCCGCTAAATATTATTGCTGCAGTTATCTGGGCATCCGTCATCGGCGCTCTGGGGTATTCGCTGGGTGAGCTTGCCGAAACTCTGCTCGGAGGCATCCGCAAATACGAAATGCTGATTGCCGGAGGCATAGTCTTTGTCGGAGCGGTCGCCTGGGCGGTGCATTTCACGATAAGCCGCCTGAAAAAGGGCAGTTCAGCCGGTTCCAAGACTTGCAATGAAACGCCGGATGCTTAAGAGAGTCTGTTCGGCCTGATAATGGTTATTGTCCTCGCCCGTGTGTCTGTCTGATTATTGCAGCAGGCCGCTGTATATTTCGCGGTAGCGGCCGATCATGTTTTCGAAGCTGTATGCCTTGTCGGCTTCGGATGCGTTGCGGCTCAACTGCCGGAGTTGTTGCGGGTCGTTAAGCAGTTTGCGCAAGACGGCTGCGAGAGCATCGGCGTCGCCGGAGGGGAACGTCAGCCCGGCATTGCCTGTGGTTATCAGTTCGCGGTAGCCGCAGGACGTCGAGACTATCGCCGGCCTCGCGGCGCTGAAAGCCTCCAGAATGACCAGCGGACCGACGTCGTAACAGACTGAAGGTGCAATCAATGCATCGCAGCTCTGTATGAGTTCGTGTTTATCCCGCCCGTCCGCGAAACCGCGATAAACAATCCGCCGGTCGTGCTCTGCAGCCTGTCTGATTTGCTTTTCCATTGCGCCGAGACCGGCGATGTTCAGCTTTACTGGCGCGTCGGCGGGGAGGCCGGCGAACGCCTTCAGCAGCAGGTCAAGGCCTTTGTGAGGCTCCAACTGCCCCATATACAGCAGCGACAGGCAGCCGTCATTCCGCCCGGCCGTCGGGCCGGAAAACGCCGGATAATCAAGTAATATCGTGATGGTCCGGTATTCCTTTGCGCGAATTCCCGCCCGCCGGTGCATTCCGATGAATTCTTCCGTTGGCGCACAGAACACGTCGATATTTTTCGTCTGTCTCATATACCAGCGCTGGTACAGCCTGCACGGCAGCGGCTGCTTCGTGCACAATTTGAGGCTGCTTCGCATCAGCGTGCCTTTGGGACACAGAAGGTAAGAGTCATTGGCCGTATGCACGACGGGGATGCTCATTTTTACGGCTGCACGCCAGACAGACGGTGACAGGCCGTAGATGTTGTGGGTGTGAACCACGTCCGGGCGAAACTCGTCCAGTATTTGCCGCAGAATTCTGCCGGCCCGGAAATTCCAGAAATCATGCAGATGGGCGTGTCCTTGGAGCAGCAGGCTTTGCCATCGTGGGGTATTGCGAGGCGGGATAAAGGTATTTCCGGGCCAGAACCGGACGATTTCGACGCCGTTTACTGTTTCTCGGCTGTACGGCAAGCGCCGAGGCGCAGTTGTGAGCACGGTGACCTGATGGCCGGCCCTGACGAGGCTTTCCGACATTTCTGCGGCGATAATCTCCGCGCCGCCCAGTACGTCCGGCGGGTACTTGTTGCTGACCATCAGGATTTTCGGCAGTTTTGTCAATTGGCGCCTAATCGAGCCTTGCCCAGACGGCCTTCAGATAACCGCTCTGCGGCGCGTCGGACATTATGGGATGGTCCGGGCCGGCCGCGGTTATGCGGAAAATCTGCGCTGACCGCCCGGCCTGTCGGCATGCACGCGATACGGTTTCCACGAACATCTGCTGGTCTACCAGTCCGCTGCACGAGCATGTCAGCAGCAGGCCGCCCGGGTTGAGCGAGCCGGCCGCCAGAAAGTTCAGGTCGCGATATTTTTTCATGCCGCGTTCGAATTCCTCCCGCGTCGGGATGAACTTCGGCGGGTCCAGGACTATCACGTCCCACTTGCGCCCGTTTTTCTGCGAGTTGCGGAAATACTCGAACGCGTCGGACTGCTTTATCTCGAATTTCAGGCGGTTGAGTTTTTTATTTCTGTGGGCGGAGGCGAGCGCGACCTCGTCGATATCGACGGCCGTCACCGCAGCCGCATTGCCGAGCTTTTCAGCATAGCATGAGAAGCCGGCCGAGTAGCAGCACATGTCCAGCACGCTCCTGCCGGCCGTCAGCGACGCAAACGCCTTGCGGTTTTCCCGCTGGTCGCAGAAGAAACCGGTCTTGTGGCCTTTTTCGAGATTCACTTCGAACTGAATGCCGTTCTCGGTGATTATCGTACCGGCCGCCTCGCTTTTGGCCAGCTTGCCTAGTTTGATGCCTTCCTGTCGGGCGATTTCGGCGTCGGTGCGGACGATGAATTCCTTCACTCGCATCCCGGCGTCTATCAGGGCGTCCTGTATGCGATCGATGCGCCTGAACATCGCCAGGCTGAATAGCTCTATGACTATGTAATCGCCGAACCGGTCTGCAATCAGGCCGCTGAGCTGGTCGCCCTCGGCGTGTATGATGCGGTAGGCGTCGGTCGTCTCGTCGAGCTTCAGCACGTCGCGGCGCAGCTGCACCGCCTGGGCAATCCGACGGTCGATGAACGACTCGTCCAGAAGCTCCTGACCGAAGTGCACCATGCGGAGCGCTATCTGTGAGCGTGAATTGTAGAAGCCGCACCCGAACGTCCTGCCGTTTTTATCGACAACGGCCACTAGGTCGCCGTCGGCGATGTTCCTGTCAACCTGGCCTATCATCTTGCGATAGATGAACGGGCTGTATTTCGCGTACTTCAGCTTTACAGTAGGCAGCGGGCTGCTGTTTTGTTCCTGCGACATATTTTTCCTCGGGCCTCGGGATGCCGTGATTGACGCCGGGCGATAAGTTTACAGTTTCCTGCGACTTTAAGCCAGTTGTTGTATTTGACTTACGGGAGGCGGCAGGGGTTAATACTTGCCGGCTGGCGGGACGCGGTTTCCACAGTGACTGTTGAAAAACCGCCCGCCAGCGGGTCTACTTAACTATACTTGTGTGTTTACGAGAGATTTCCGCCTGATAACGGCGATAAATGGAGACTGCTGATGGCAATCAAGATACGTTGCGATGAGTGTCGCAAGAAAATCTCGATAGATGAGGCATTCATCGGCGGCGTGTGCCGCTGCCCTTACTGCAAGGCTATCGTTCCGGTTGTCGGCGACGGCATGCCGCCGGCTGAGCCTGTCGTGCGCGCCGAAACTCCGGGCGAAGTTTCGCGGCCTGCCGAGCCTTCCGCACCGGGCGTGCCTTCCGAGCATGGGCATCGCGTCGTGCCGACTGCGACGCCGGTGAAACTGCAGGGCATAGCGACCATAGTGATGCTCATATTGCTGTTGGCGATGATTGCCGCCGGCGTATACATGTTTATCGCGTATATGAACCGCGACGAAGATAAAAAGAAACCGGCCAAGACGGCCGAAAGTTACGAACTGATAGAAGACGGCGGCGATGTCGAGGTCGTCGCACCGTCAAATCCGTTTGAAGTAAGGGCGGACGCCGGAGATGTCGCCGGCATCAAGCTCGATTCCCCGGTTGTCTACATCATTGACGGCGGATCGAGCATGCGCGAGATGTTCGACTACGCGATAGGCATTACCCGCGCCTCCATACGGTCGCTGCGCGGCGATCAGAAATTCACCCTCATGGTGCCGATAGGCGAAAAGTGCAACGTTCTGCCCGGCGGAAACCAGCCCGGCGGCAAGGCAGGCGACAAGGCCGCCATGGACTTCCTGGTCGAGCTTCCCGGCCCGATCGGAGCGACCGATCTGGAGGGGGTCATAAAAACGGCCATCTCGCAGAAGCCCGGTGTGATAGTCCTGATAGGCAGAAAGCCCCTAGACAACGCCAAGTCGCTTGCCGAGCAGGCTAAGGCAGCCGGCGTACGTGTTGTGGCCATATCGCTCGATGCCGACAGCGAGGTTGACGAAAGCTTTGCGGAGCTTGCATCCGGCAGCAGCGGCGACAGCGTCAAGTTCAGTTTTTCCGATCTGCAGAGGCTTCAGCAGGCGGCGCCTCCGCTTGATTAGGCCGTTCTGCCGGAGTTTTTTCGGGAGTCGGCTTGCGAAGCGTCGGCTGGTGCGATAAGGATATGTGTTCCATCGCTGCGGGTTGGTCGTGGCGGCAACAGAAGATTCGGGAGAGTGTTTAATGATTATTATTGGTGAGAAGATTAACGCGACTCGAAAGAGCATTGCGGCTGCACTGGAAGCACGAGACGAGGAAATGATTATCAAGACCGCCCGCGAGCAGGCGGAGGCGGGCGCCCATTATATCGACGTCAACGGCGGCGACCCGCGCGAAGGCCAGGAAGCGAAAAACATGGAGTGGCTGGTGAACCTCGTGCAGGCCAACGTCGACAAGCCGCTGGCTATCGACACTGCCGACGTCAACGCGATGCGGGTCGGCCTGTCGCTGGCGAAGCATCGCCCGATACTCAACAGCATCTCGCTGGAAAGCGACCGCCTCGGTCCGATGCTGCCTATCGTGAAGGAATTCGACTGCATGGTGGTGGCCCTGCTTATGAGCGATTCCGGCACGCCCTGCGGCGTTGACGACCGCATGCAGAACGCAGAAACGCTCGTCGGCAAGCTGGTCGACGCCGGCAAGCAGATATCCGACATCATCATCGACCCGTGCTTCCTGCCGGTTTCCACCGACAACCAGGCCGGGCGGAGAGTCATCGACGCCATCGCCAAGATTCGCGAGACTTGGCCGGAAATACACATCGGCGGCGGCTGCTCGAATATCAGCTTCGGCCTGCCGAAACGCAAACTCGTCAACTTCGCGCTGCTGACGCAGGCGATTTACCACGGCATGGACGCGGGCCTCATCGACCCGTGCATCGAGGGCATCGTGCCGTGCATACTGGCCGCCGAAGCGTGCGCCGGCAAGGACGATTTCTGCATGAATTACGTGATGGCCATGAAGTAGACGCGAAAATAAATGACAGTCACCAGGAACAAGATAGCGAAGAATCTCGAGACGATTAACGAGAATATTGCGGCCGCATGCAAAAGGGCCAGGCGGTCGCCGAGCGAGGTCCGCATCGTCGCGGTCACCAAAAGCGTCGATGTGGAAACTATCAAGAACCTCATCGCCGCCGGCGTCACCGATATTGGCGAGAGCCGCGTCAAACCGCTCACCGAGCGGGCCGAAGCCGTTGCCGAGTTTCTCAAACGCCGCCGCAACGAAGAACCGACACCGCACCTGAAGTGGCACATGATAGGCCATCTCCAGCGCAACAAGGTGAAGGCCGTCCTCGAATACGCCGATGTCGTCCACTCGGTCGATTCGCTCCGGCTCGCGGAGGAAATCAACTCGCGGGCGGAACGGATGAACCGGGTGATCGATGTGCTGCTTGAGGTCAACTGCTCGCAGGAGTCGCAGAAAAACGGCTGCGCCGTCGGCGCCGCCACGCACCTCGGCGAGCTTATCTGCACGCTGAAGCACGTTCGGCTGATCGGGCTGATGACCATGGCGCCGCTCTGCAGGAACCCCGAAGAGGCCCGACCGTCGTTCCTGAGGCTGCGCGAGCTGTTTGTCGAGATGAAGAAGGAAAAAATCGGCGGTGACGACTTTGCACACCTTTCAATGGGGATGAGCCAGGACTATACAGTCGCCGTCGAAGAGGGAGCCACCATGCTCCGAATCGGCACGGCGATTTTTGAATAGCGAGCAGCGTTTGCCGTTCTGCCGCTGAGGTCGCAGAGGACGCAGAGGGGTTTAAATTTAACGGGTTTTGACGCTCTGTTCTCTTAACGAGCCGCGACCGTCAGGACATTATGCACTAAGCCTCCCCAAGTACGTATCTC
>CAZVYJ010000067.1:0-13469 GCA_964631565.1 uncultured Planctomycetaceae bacterium | reverse complement strand
CTCATGCGGGAACTCCGAAAGGAACTCAGCCATGAAAACTGGGGATGAGTCAGGGGCCGGCCGGCTTGATTTCGGCGCCCCCGCAGTATAGCCTGAGCCGGTCATTAAGGGGGCAAGTCTTAAAAAGGACATAATATGAGAGCGAAATTGAACAACTTTGGCCCGTCGGCCGGCAGGCGTGGCTTTGCGAAGTTTCCCGGAATCGGCCTGTCGGTTGCAGCTATGCTTGTTATAGGCGCGATTGTCATGCTGAATGTCAACTGCAGGTCCAAATCAAAAACTGAGCCGAAACCCGAATCGCAGCCGGAATCAGGAACCCCGTCCGACTCCAGCGGCTACCTGCACGCACTTTCGACGGCGCAGATCCGGGCGAAGGTGACGAATAGCATAACAAACCTGAAACAAATGTATCAGGGTCTGGCCGTTTATCAGATTGATAACGGTCGGTATCCGGATTCGCTTGATGATATGAAGGATGTTCTGCCGCCGGACGGGTTGGTTAATCCCTTCGATAAGACCATACCTTATGTATATATCAAGCCCGGGGAGCCGCAGGACAGGGGCGATATCGTGTTCTATGATCCAATTGTCGTGCAAGGCCAGGTTTGTGCTGCGCATATGGACGGCTCCGTCCAGCGCCTCTCCGTCGATGACTTCAAAAAGAAACTCGCCGCCCAGGGGGCCGAGTGCAGACTTATCGAGAAATGAGCGGATACTCGCCGGAACAACTTGACGCATTCATGACGACGGCGCTTGAAGAGGCCGCCAAAGCGGAGGCCGCCGGCGACGTGCCCATCGGCTGCGTAATCGTGCGCGGCGGCGAGGTTGTCGCGTCGGCGCACAACCGCCGGATTATCGATGCCGACCCCACCGCCCACGCCGAGATGCTCGCCATCCGCGCTGCCGCCGAGGCCCTCGGCGACTGGCGGCTGGCCGGCTGCACGCTGGTCGTCACGCTCGAACCATGCTGCATGTGCGCCGGAGCGATAGTGCTTGCCCGCATCGACCGCGTGGTTTACGGGGCCGCCGACCCGAAGGCCGGCGCCGTCGACACGCTTTACAATATATGCGGCGACAGCCGGCTCAATCACACCGTGGAGGTCGTTTCCGGCGTGCTGGCCGATAAGTGCGGCAGCGTGCTTAGCGACTTTTTCCGCAAGCAGCGGGCCATGGGCAAAAAATGATTCATCGGGGTTTTCGAAAAACCGCGAAAATCTCCAGTATTTGCCTTGTAAGCCTGTGTTGCTACAATATCGCTTTGTGCCGCCGTGCGGGTGCGAAAAAAACCGGCTGGGCGATTGCCCCCGCAGCCGGGATTAATGGTTCCGCCGGCAGGACGGGGGCGGACTTTTTGGAGCTTAATCCAAAGTGGACCTTCTGATTCTTGCCGTTCCGTTCTTTGCGGCCCTGTCGGGCTTTTTCGCCCTGTGCGACTATTCGCTGCGGTCTTTCCGCCGCTCCCAGCTCGAGGAGTTTTTCGGCGGCGAAGCCGGCCGAAAGCGGCTCGACAGGTTCGACCGCAACCTCACTGCGCTGCGGGTGACGGTTTCGTTCTGCCGCGTGGCGGTCAACACGGCCCTTGTCGCTTCGATGCTGATGCTCATCGCCGCGCCGGAGTTTTCGAACCTGTGGATAGTCATAGCCCTTGTCGCGGCGTTCGGCATAATCGCGCTGTTCGGCATCGCCATTCCGCATGCCTGGGCGCTGTGCTCCAGCGAAAAAATCATTGCCGGGACGTTCACCATTCTGCTTGTGCTGCGGTATGCGCTGTTTTTCGTGCCGGACATGATGATAGCGCTTGAAGTGCCGATATGCCGATTGCTCGGCGCGGAGGAAAAATCGGACGCCGACGACGACGTAGCCAAGCAGGAAATTCTGCAGGCCGTCACCGAAGGCCACGCCGAGGGCGCCGTCGACCCCGAAGAAGTCGAGATGATCGAATCGGTCATAGAGTTCGGCGACACGCAGACCGGCGAGATAATGACGCCGCGAACGGATATTTTCGCGCTGCCGGCCGACACGCCCCGCGACGTTGCCGCCCGGCGGATTGTGGAGGCCGGCCACTCGCGCGTGCCGCTCTACGAAGGCGACATGGACAACATAATCGGCATACTTTACGCCAAGGATCTTCTTTGGCCTGTTTCGCCGCCGAACGCGCCGCTGCGGGAGATAATGCGCAAGCCCTATTTCGTGCCCGAAACCAAGCCGCTGGACGACCTGCTCCGCGAGTTCAAGGGTCGCAAGGTTCACATCGCCGTCGTCCTGGACGAATACGGCGGGACGGCCGGCCTGGTCACCATCGAGGACCTGCTGGAGGAAATCGTCGGCGACATATCCGACGAATACGACCTCACCGAGCCGGCCCTCATGACGCGCATCAGCGCTACTGCCGCCGAAATCGACGGCAGGATGCGCATCGACGACCTGAACGACGCCATGGGGCTGTCGATTCCCGAAGAGGAGGACTACGATACGGCGGCCGGCTTCGTGTTTTCCGAACTGGGCTACATTCCGGAAATTGGAGAAGAACTTGTATCGGGCGGCGCAAAGTTTACAATTCTCGCCGCAGACGAGAGAAAGATAACTCGACTTCGCGTCGAGGTCGGCGAACCGGAGGAACCGAAAAGGTTGTGATGCCCGCCGAGCTGCCCGATTTATTAATCTGAGTTAGAAGGAGTCCGGCCTGATGTCCTATGAAGATGGATTGGCGGCGCTGAATCTCGAAATGCCGCCTCGCGTGCCTCGGACGGAATACTCCGCCGAATGCCACTGGGAGCTTGTGCAGGCTGTCACGGGCATTGAAGTCTCGCCCGAGAGCGACGATAAAACGAAACAACGTGCGGCGGATGCGTTCGTACAGGCGTGGAATTATGACTTTTTCTGGGCGACGCTTATCTACGTCGAGGAGATAGAAGCCAAGCGCACCCGCATGGGCCACGCCGAATATGCTTCCGGCGGAACGGATTTCAGCGCCGAAATTAGCTGCCCGTTCTCCAGCCCGGAGGAGGTTCTGGCGTTCGACCCGTGGGAGGTATACGGCCCGCGCGACAAGGCGACGCTTATCCGCCGATTTGAGGAAGACTACCGCCGGAAGTGCAAAAACCGCCCGTACGGCGTGAACTTCACCGGCACGTACATAACGCTGATATCCGGCCTGATCGAAATTTTCGGCTGGGACATGATGCTGATGGCCGCCGGAACGGATATGAAAGCCTTCGGCGACCTGGCCAACCGCTATGCGTCGTGGATGCAGCAGTACTACGACGCCCTGGCCGAGACGAACGTCCCTAATGTCATGATTCACGACGACATCGTCTGGACGTCCGGCGCGTTCCTTCAGCCGGACTGGTACCGCAAATACGTGTTCCCCAACTACAAAAAATACTTCACGCCGCTGCTGGACGCCGGCAAGAAGGTCATGTACACCTCCGACGGCAACTACACCGAGTTTATCGACGACGTGGCCGGCTGCGGCGTGTGCGGATTCGTCATGGAGCCGACCACGGACATGGCCTACATCGCCGAAAAGTACGGCAAGACGCACGCGTTCGTTGGCAACGCCGACACGAGAATTCTGCTCAGCGGCACGAAAAAGCAGATTCGCGCCGAGGTCGAGCGGTGCATGAATATCGGCAAGGGCTGCCCGGGCTTCTTCATGGCCGTCGGCAACCACATTCCCGCAAACACGCCGATAGAAAACGCCATCTACTACAACGAGGTTTACGAGGAGCTCGGCAGGCGGTAGGTTTTATGCTGTCCGGAAGATTCCTGTAAATCTGGTCGATTTAATCGACCTGCTTTTAATGTTATATTCGTTTCCGCCATGCGCTATCGTGAACCTGCTATCTGCCTCCGATGCGTCGACTACAGCGAAACCTCGCAGGTGGTGCATTTTTTTGCGCGCGGCTGCGGGGTCGTTCGCCTGATAGCCAAGGGAACCAAGCGCTCCAAGAGCAAATCCGGCGGCGCGATAGACCTGCTCAGCGAGGGCGACCTGGTGTTCGTCGCCGCGGACCGCGGCACGCTCGGCACGCTGGTGGAATTTTCCGAAACCGTTTCGCACTCGCCGCTGCGCAGCAGTGCCGGTCTGCTTAACATCGCGCTTTACATGATAGAGCTTGTCGGCGAGACGCTCGCCGAGGCCGACCCTCACCCGGAGGTTTTCGACCTGCTGCACAACGGCCTGCTGCGCCTGTGCGAGGCGGGCGCTCCGGCCCAGGCGGTGCTGGCGTATTTCCAGTGGCGGCTGCTCCGGCGCATAGGTCTGCTCGGCGACATGGATCGCTGCGTTTCGTGCGGCGGTGAGGTGGGCAGGGAAGCATACTTCGCCTCGTCGGAGGGCGGGCTGCTTTGCGCTGCCTGCGAAGGCTCGGCCGTCGAAAAATTCCGGCTGTCTCCGGCGACGCTTGCAGCCATCGCCGTGCTCACAGCCGCGGAGGCCGGCAAAAAGGTGAATCTGCCGCAAGACCAGGCCGACGCGGTCAATAGAATGCTCGCCTACCACGCCGCACACCAGCTCGGCAAGGAGCTTAAACTCGCCCGCTACGTTCTGCCGAAATTCCGCCGGCCGCGGCCGACGCAGTAACCGTTCCGGCGGCGACCTTGCAGTTTCGCCCTCAGGCCTCGTATAATCTCCGCTGATTATTGACGGGAGAGGTATGCCCTCACCGAGCGTTGTTTACGCCAGGATATTCTGATGACCGCAAGTGCGATAAGAAATCTGCCCATATTGTTCCTGCTGGCCGCCGGGCTGCTGGCCGGCTGCAACTGGAGAGCAGGGAACAAGCCGGCCTCCGAGACCGTCGCCCAGGACCCGAAGACGGTTGAGGCCGACGTTGCGCTCATCCGCGAATATCTCGAAAAGGGCAAAGAGGACGACGCCATCAAGGCCGCCGAAAAATTCCTCGAAAATCACCCCGACGCCCCAGAGCGGGAAGAAGTCATGATGCTTGCCGCCAAAGCCGAGATGGCCCGCGGATATTATTACAACGCCTACGAATTTCTGGAGAGGCAGTTGTCCAATTATCCCGGCGGAACGTTGTCCGAGCAGGCGCTGAATATGGAATACCAGATAGCCGAGGCCTATCTGCAGGGCCGAAAACGCAAAGCGCTGAAAATCTTCCGCCTGCCGGCCGAGGAAGACGGCCTGGTCATCATGGGCAAGATTCCCCAGCACGCCCCCAGCACCGCCATGGCGGAAAAGGCGCTCATCCGTATAGCGGATCAGCACTGGAGCAAAGAGCGGTGGACAAAGGCGGCCGACGCTTACGACGATTACCTGTCGCTTTTCCCGAAAGGCTCGCAGGCCGAGTATGCGATGTTCCAGGCCGCAAGGGCGACTTATGCCTCGTACAGGGGCGAAAAATACGACGACACGCCGCTGATAGACGCAGAGCAGCGGTTTCTGGCCTATCGCAGGCAGTTTCCGCAGGAGGCCGCGAAAAACAGAGTCGACGGGATTCTGGGCGACATTGCCGACAGCCGCGCCGCGAAACTGTACTACACCGCGAGTTTTTATGAGCGAACCGACAAAAGACCGTCGGCCAGATATTATTACGAACAGCTTGCGGAGAAGTATCCTAACAGCGACTATGCGGTCAAGGCCCGTACGGCCCTGAGAAGGCTGGGCGACGTGAAGGCCGAGCCGGACAGCCTGTCACGGCCGCTTGCGGAAAAAGTGAAAAAGGCGGAAGAACCTTCGCAGGCTGCATCGACCGACCAGTCCGACGACAACAGGGCGGACTTTACGAACGAACCCGGCGATGTTTCGCAGAACCCTGCGTCCGACACCGGGGTTGAAACAGTTCAGGCTGAAGCGGCGGATGATAATCCAGCCGAGACCAAGAAAGAAAAACCGATTTACCTGGAAGAATTGATGCCGCAGCCGGAAGAAACCCGGGCGGACCAGAAAGATAGCGTTGAAGGGCCGGCTGCGTCGCAGCCGCAGGAAGGCAGGGCGGACTGCACCGATGAGGCCGGCGAGCCGTCGGCGACGTCAGAACCCGAATCTGCGGGCGGGACCGAAGAGGAAACACCCCCGGCCGATACATCGACCGACAAAAAGCCGGCAGAAAATGAGAAGATCGAGCCGATTCATGAAGAATCGACTACGCAACCAGAGGAAGGCAGGGCGGACGCATGAATTCGCGAACATTCGCCGTTTATAGTGCACTTGCGGTTTTGATATCAGCCGTTGCGGCCGGCTGCGGCGGATACACCATGAAAAGCCAATACCGCTCCGACGTCAAAACCGTCTGCGTTCCGATGGTCACTCGCGGAACGGATGTCTACCGCCGCAATAACGAAATCCGCCTCACCGAAGCTGTCAAGAAACAGATAAACCTCGCCACGGACTACCAGGTCGTCAACAAATCCACGGCCGATACCGAACTGACCATAAATATCGATGAAATCCGCCAGCAGGTGCTCAGCACGAACCCCGACACCGGGCTGGCCAGGGAAATCGAGTTCACGCTTGTCCTGTCATTTATCTGGAAAGACCTCCGCACCGGCGAGGATCTGAAGAAAAAGTCCAATCTCCACATTTCCGGCACGTATATTCCGGATGAGGATTACGGCCTGGGCGAGGACGATTTCGTAGGCAGCGAAGAGGCTATAAACAAGGCCGCCGAACGTATCGTAGAGTATATGGAGTCAGCCTGGTAGTCGCAGCCGCCCGCGGGATTCCGAGATATCTGCGATTAAATACGATTAGCGACGCGCAATCGGCTTTAAGTTCCCTCTAAACTTCCATAGAATAGAACAAGAACCAGCCGATATGAGTATAAGTACTTATGAACGATCAAATGCCGCAAAAACCCGATAACCAGCAGGGCCCGAAGGGGCCGCCGCCTGTTCCCCCCAATCGCCTGGGCCGGTCGCTGATGGGCTGGCTCATCATCGCCGGGCTGATTCTGCTGGTAATGTCGTTTTTCAGGGGCGACTTTAACCGGCAGGAGCTGACGGCTGACGAATTCTGGGACAATGCAGCCAAGCCGGGCCAGTTCACCGGCACACTTGTTATCCGCGAGAAGGAGATTCTCGGCGAGTTTTCCGAAAAAGCCGCCGGCCTGAAGGAAGACGAGCCGCGGAAGTTCAAGGTCGTCTACAACACGACCACGGAGCAGGATTTCGCCAAGCGGCTCGACGTGGCTCGGACGGCATCGGGCGACAGCTGGAAATACAAGTTCGAAACCACCGGCTGGTGGCAGAGCCTGCTGCCGCAGCTGCTCGTGATGATGGCCATCTTTTTCGTCGTCTGGTTCTTCCTGTTCCGCAGGATCGGCGCCGCAAGCGGCGGCGGGTTCCTCGGCAATTTCGGGCGGTCCCGCCACAGACTGACCACCAAAGAGCAGTCGAAGATTACGTTCCGCGACGTCGCCGGCGTGGAGGAAGCCAAGGACGAGGTCCAGGAGATAATCCAGTTCCTCAAGAATCCGCGGCGCTTCCAGAGGCTTGGCGGCAGAATTCCGCGCGGCGTGCTGCTTGTCGGCGAGCCGGGCTGCGGCAAGACGCTGCTGGCCAAGGCCATCGCCGGCGAAGCCGATGTGCCGTTCTTCTCGATTTCGGGCAGCGACTTCGTCGAGATGTTCGTCGGCGTGGGCGCATCCCGCGTTCGCGACCTGTTCAAGCAGGCCAAGGCGTCTGCCCCGTGCATAATATTCCTGGATGAGATCGACGCGGTCGGCCGCCGCAGAGGCGTGGGCTTCAACGGAGGCGGGCACGACGAACGCGAGCAGACGCTCAACGCGATTCTCGTCGAGATGGACGGCTTCGATTCGTCGGACCAGGTAATCGTCATCGCCGCGACCAACCGCATGGACGTGCTTGACCCGGCCCTGACGCGACCGGGACGCTTCGACCGCCAGATAAACGTTCCGCTGCCCGACATAAAGGGTCGCTACGAGATTCTCAAGATATACGCCGACAAGGTGAAATGCGGGCCAGACGTGGACCTGCACCGGATGGCCCGCGGCACGCCGATGTTCAGCGGCGCGGACCTTGCCGCTCTCGTCAACGAAGCCGCCATCGCCGCCACCATGGCCAACAAGGACTGCATCGAGCAGGTGGACATGGAAGAGGCCCGCGACAAGGTTCGCTGGGGCCGGGCGCGGAAAAGCCGCGTCATCGACGACCGCGAAAAGGAAATGACCAGCTATCACGAGGCCGGCCACGCCATCGTGCAGGTTCTTACGCCCGAGGCCGACCCGCTGCACAAGGTTTCAATCCTTCCCCGCGCCTCCATGGGCGGGGCGACCTTCTCGCTGCCGGAGAAGGACCGCTACATGTACACCCGCAAGTGGTGCGAGGCGTTTATCCGCGTTGCGATGGCCGGACGAATCGCCGAGGAAATGTTCTTCGGCGACATCGACAGCGGCGCGTCTTCCGATATCGCGCAGGCCACCGAACTGGCCAGGAAAATGGTCACCGAGTGGGGCATGAGCGACAAGCTGAGTTTCGTGCGCTATGCCCCGAGCCTGTACAAGATGAACATTCCGGACTTCGGCACGAAGGATTATTCCGAAAAGACGGCCGAACTTATCGACGAGGAAGTAAAGTCCATCATGGACAAGGCCTGGCGGGAAACCACGGAGCTGCTCAAGGCCAATCGCGACGGAGTGAAAAAAATCGCCGAGGCGCTGCTGAAATACGAAACGCTCTCCGCCGAGGAGGTCAAGCAGATACTCGACGGCGGCACGCTGGACAAACCCACCGTGGACGACCTTCTGAAGCGTGAGCACGCCAAAACGCAGCCTGCCGTCGGTGTGCAGCCGCCGCCCGCCGAGCCTCAGGCCGACCACGGCGTTCTGCCGGAACCAAACTAGACGGAAATTACATGCTGACTATTCTTAAGCCCGCCCTTTGAAAACGGCGGGCTTTTTTTTAAAATCCCGGCGCTATGCCAGCTTCGCTTGAAGAAATACTTAACTCACACCGCACCGGCCGGCCGGTGATTATGGGCGTCCTCAACGTCACGCCGGACAGCTTTTCCGACGGCGGGCAGTTTCTTGAGCCTCAGGCCGCCGCAGACCACGCCGTCAGGATGATAGACGAAGGCGCGGACATAATCGACATCGGAGCCGAGAGCACCCGCCCCGGCTCGGATCGCGTTTCCGCGGCCGAGCAGATGGAACGCCTGCGCGAAATTCTCCCCGCCGCAGCCGCCCGCGGCGCTGCGGTCAGCATAGACACGACGCTGGCGGAGGTGGCCGCCTTCGCGCTCGATGCCGGCGCCGCCATGATAAACGACGTTTCGGCCGGCCGGGACGACCCCCGGCTTTTCGCCCTCGCGGCCGAACGGAAGGCGCCGGTTATTCTCATGCACATGCTCGGCGAGCCTAAGACCATGCAGGCCCGGCCGCATTACGACGATGTCGTTACCGAAGTTCGCGACTTCCTGGCCGGGCGCATTGCCGCGGCGAAGGCTGCCGGCGTCGCCGCGGACCGCATAATCGTCGATCCGGGCATCGGCTTCGGCAAACTGCTGAAGCACAACCTCGCACTGCTCGCCGGGACGGGCAAGCTGCTCGAACTTGGCTGCCCGGTGCTCATCGGGGCGTCCCGGAAGCGGTTTATCGGCGAACTTACCGCCCAGAGCGACCCGAAAAAACGCGTTTCCGGCACGGTGGCCGCCTGCCTGGCTGCATGGCGGCGGGGGGCTACGATTTTCCGCGTCCATGACATTTCAGAAATAAAAGCGGCTTTTACCGTAGCTGAAGCGATAGAAAACACAAACTTTGCCTAAAATTACTTGTCTTAACCTGTAGCCGGAAGGCCCGCTAAGCCGATTATTTGAAGGACAGTGTCGCCGTATTTGCGCGCGTGCGCGTATCGGGATATTCATGGAAAACTTCGTACGGACAATAAAAACCTACTTTCAGAGAGTCAGCAATTACGATCCGGTCGTTATCGCGGTCGAGCTGCTGCTCATCGGCGTGTTTGTATGGTGGGTCATGCGGTTCCTGCGGGGCACGCGCGGAGCCAGACTCATCAAGGGCGTGGCCCTGCTGCTTGTGACCGTGTACGTGATTATCCAGCTGCTGCCTGAAAACCTCGAATGGGAGCGGATACGATTCCTCTACGGCAAATTCCTGCTGTTCGTATTCATCGCTGTCGTGGTCGCGTTTCAGCCTGAAGTCCGCCGCGCGCTTATACAGATAGGTCAGACCCGGCTGTTCCGCGGCGAGACCGGCGAAATCGAAGAAATGATAGAGTCTGTCGTGGACAGTTCGGCGTATCTCTCCCGCAACAAGATCGGCTCGGTGGTCGCAATAGAACGAACCGTCGGCCTGGGCGCGATTATAGAAACCGGCACGCCGCTCGATGCCGAGCTTACCGCCAGCGTGCTTAACACGATTTTCTATCCCGGCAGCGCCCTGCACGACATGGGCGTCATCATCCGCAACGAGCGCATAGCGGCGGCCGGATGCCAGTTCCCGCTGGCCGAGAGCGATGACGTCGATCCGTCGCTGGGCAGCCGACACAGGGCGGCCCTGGGCCTGGCCCAGGAGTCCGACGCGGTCGTCATAGTCGTCAGCGAAGAAACGGGCCGCATTTCCCTGGCCTGCGAAGGGCAGCTTTATATAGGGCTTGAGCTTGAAAACCTGCGAGGCATGCTCAGGCAGCTGCTGCTTCCGGGTAAAGTATTCAGGAAATCCAGGGCGTCGCAGACGTCGAAAACATAAAACACATGGTCAGGAACAAATTTTATCCTCAGACAGTTCCGTTGTTTTCGCGGCAGTGGTGGTTCGGCACCGGGCGAAACCTGCTGTGGGTCGCCATTGTCACCATACTGATATGGGTTTACGCGGACATGCAGTTCACCACGGAGCGGGAGTTTACAGCCAGAATACAGCTTGTTACGGAAAGCTCGGAGGACATGGTTATCATCCCCAGAGGCGCCGAACTGAAGGTGAATTTCGTCCTGAAAGGCAACCGCGGCGGACTGGACAAGTTCGAAACCTGGCTGCGAAAGCAGACCGAGCCGCTCAAGTACGACGTCGCCAAAACGCACAAGCCCGGCCGTCTGCTTGTCGAACCGGACAGCGTTCTCTATGAAACCACCGGTATCCAGGAACTGGGCCTGACGGTTAAAGATGCCTCGTTCGTCGGCGAAGTAAACATCATTCTTGATCGCAAGCAGATAATCAATGACGTGCCGGTTGATTTTGTTTCCACCGGCGCCACATTGAAAAACAAACCGGTGATTTCGCCCGCCAAAGTGAGCATATCCGTCGCCGAATCGCTCATTCCGGATATCAAGGAGCTTCGGCTGAAAACCGAGTCGGTCGATCTGTCCGATGTTCCGCCGGACCAGCCTCAGACTTCCGAGGTCGAAATAGTCAAGTTCATCGGCAGCGTTCCGGTGGAGCCTTCCGAGAAAAAGGTGAAGGTCGCTTTCGAAGTGGGCCAGCTCACGGGCAGGAAAAGCTTCCCTGTAAATGTTAGAGTGTCTTTCCCGTCTTCGTGGTCGCAGGACGACACCTGGAACGACTATGAACTGAAAGGCCAGAACGGCAATCTGGAATGGCGCAAAAGCATCGACGTCGCCGGCGCCAAGAAAGACCTCGACCGCCTGAAACCGGAAGACATCGATGTCTACCTCAGGCTGACGGATGACGACAAGAAGCCCGTGGACAGCTGGCTGAGCCGGGAAGTCGTCGTCAGGTTCCCGCCGGGCTTCCAGGTGGAACTGGTCGGCGACAGGCCCAAGGTCAGCTTCAAAATGGAAAAGCGCAAGGCAGCGTCCCCGGCCCCTCCAACGCCTTGACCGGCATCGCTGCCGGTGTTTGATGGCGGGGCAATCCTGTGATACATTGGCGACGGAGCGTATTTGTCCATGAACGCCGTTGAATACGTAAAGCGTATCGCGACCTTGGCCCGCCGGGCCGCGGGACAGCTTGCGGTAAGCAGCTTCGAGCGGAGAAACGCCGCGATTCTCGCCGCAGCCGCGGCAATCCGCAGGCGCACGGCCGACCTGCAGGCCGCCAACGCCAAAGACCTCGCCCGTAGCGGCGAGGTCGGCCTGTCCGACGCGATGACAGACCGTCTGCGCCTGACCGGCGACCGCGTCGAAGCGATGGCCGCCGCACTGGAAAAAATCGCCGCACAGGATAACCCGCTCGGAAAAACCATAAGCGTCTACGATCGCCCGGACGGCCTGCGCATCGAAAAACGCCGCGTGCCCATCGGCGTCATCGGCATTGTTTACGAATCCCGCCCGAACGTCACCGCCGACGCGGCCGGCCTGTGCATCAAAAGCGGCAACGCGTGCATACTTCGCGGCGGCAAGGAGGCGATGCACTCCAATCTCGCAATCGCAGCCGCCATCGGCGAAGGGCTGGTCGCGGCATCGCTGCCGAAAGAGGCCGTCACTGTGATAGACAACCCCGACCACGCCGTCGTCACCGCGATGGCCCAGGCCGAGGGGCTGATAGACCTGATAATCCCCCGCGGCGGGGAAAAACTCATCCGGGCCGTCACCGAGTCGGCCACCATTCCGGTCATCAAGCACTACGCCGGCAACTGCCACGTTTACATACACAACGATGCCGACGAAGCCGTCGCGCGAAAAATCGTCGTCAACGCCAAGTGCCAGCGGCCCGGTGTATGCAACGCAGCCGAAACGCTGCTCGTCCACGCCGATATCGCAGGCCCGGGCGGCCTGCTTGCGAAGATGCTCGCCGACCTGGCGGCCGAGGGCGTCGAAATACGTGGCTGCAGGCGAACGAAAAAAGTTTTCCCAGCCGCAATTCCCGCGACCGAGCAGGACTGGTACACCGAGTACCTAGATAAAATTATCGCCGTGAAGGTCGTCGATTCGCTGGCCGAGGCCATCGAACACATCAACACGTACGGCAGCAGGCACACCGATGCCATCGTGACCGCGTCGCGGCAGGCGGCCGACGAGTTCGTCGCGCGGGTCGATTCGTCCAGCGTGATGGTAAACGCCTCGACGCGGCTGGCCGACGGCGGCGAGTACGGCCTGGGCGCGGAAGTCGGCATAAGCACAGACAAGCTCCACGCTCGCGGGCCGATGGGCGCGGAGGACCTGACCACCTACAAATGGGTCGTGACCGGCAGCGGGCACGTGCGGAAATGACCGACCACCGAGACGTCCATCTCGTCTGCCACCGCTGCGGAGTTGACCTGGCTCCCGGAAAGGGCAATTTCTACGTCGTCAGGATAGAGGCCTTCGCCGACCCCACGCCGCCGGACCTCACCGACGCCGAACTGCTGGATGTGGACGTCGACGAGGAAATCAGCCGTCTCATCGAGGAGATGAAGGATATGTCATCCCGCGACCTGATGGAGCAGGTGTACCGGCGGCTGACGATTCACCTGTGCGGCCGCTGCTACAAACAGTGGATCGAAGATCCGGCGAGATAAAGTTTTGTTTGCTAGCCGCGAACGGTAGGACATTATGCACTAAGCCTCCCCAAGTACGTATCTCTTGCGAGTCTTATAAT
>CAZVYJ010000066.1:0-14346 GCA_964631565.1 uncultured Planctomycetaceae bacterium | reverse complement strand
GCGATGGAGCACAATTCCGTCCTTCGGCCGCTGCACACGCTGAAAGAACGCAACGGCCTGGACCCTCAATTCATCCCATGCGACCCGGTGACCGGCGTGGTCAACCCGGCCGATATCCACAAGGCCATCCGCCCGGAGACGAAGTTAATCGCCTGCATTCACGCATCCAACGTGACCGGCACGATTCAGCCGGTCGAGGAAGTCTGCCGCATCGCAAACCAGGCTGGCGTGCCGGTAATAATTGACGTTTCGCAATCGGTCGGCCACATGCCGATAGACGTTCAGGCGCTCGGTGCGGATTTTATGGCCATGCCCGGCCATAAGGGCCTGCTCGGCCCGCTGGGCACGGGCGTGCTGTACATTCGGCCCGGCATGGAGAAACACTGCCGGACTATCAAGGAAGGCGGCACAGGCAGCGTCAGCGAACTGCTGACCCAGCCGGAAACGATGCCCGACAAGTACGAGGTCGGCTCGCATAACGCCATCGGCATCGCCGGGCTTTCCGCGGCAATCAATTGGATTCTGGAGCAGGGCATTGATACGCTGCAGCGGCATGACCGCAGGCTGAGCGAGCTGTTCATGCAACTGACCGACGGAGTTGAGAATCTCCGCGTTTATGGCCCGCGCGACGCTACAAAGCGGGTTGCCGCGTTCAGCGTTAACATCGCCGGCCTGGACCCAAGACAACTGGCTGGCCTGCTGGAGGGTCAGTACGGCGTGCTGACACGGCCCGGTCTGCATTGTGCGCCGCTCGCCCACAAGACCATCGGCACATTCCCGGCCGGAACATGCCGCATCAGCTTCGGGCCGTTCAATACCGAGCAGCATGTTCAATATGTCGCCGACGCGCTGGCCGGCATCGCCATGCAGGCAGCCGGCGGAACATGGTCGAGCGATTCAACCGCTTCGCAGCCTGCACATGCCCCATTAACCGCCCAGCCGCAGTAGCGGCATTTCCCATGGACGTCATCTGTTAACGATGATGTGTATTGCGACGGCTGTAAGTTCGTCAGATGACAGTTGCCTGATGACTTCACGGCGCTCAGATTTACTCAGCTTGGTCAGCAGGTCGGCTATGACCTCCAGTCTGCCCGTTCTTGCTTGCCCATTATCTGTATCACCACCAGACAAATAATCTGAAACTGCACCGGATTCTGCACCGCTTGGTTTAGCGGAATTTTTTAAGTTATTGTATTTTCCGGTATTTGTAGAATTACTTTTGAGTCCAGTATGGCCCATTGTCTGGGGATTTTTCAGTTTTTCTGCGCAACAATCCTGATGCGAAATACTCTCAATAGGCTGGCCTTCCGTTTCCGGATTCGGGTTGCTGGCAATACGTGCGCGAACATATTAAAATGCAATGCCGTCGACAGCTGCGGCTTTCAGGGCTTTGGCCAGCTGTGACGTGATGTGAAGGAGCACAAGTATGACTAGAATGTCGATGATTCTTGCGTGGGTGTCGTTCGGTCTGCTGGCGGTTGCGGGGTGCTTCAAGGCCGACGTGACCGTTCCGGAAATTCCATACTACGGCAGTTCCGGTTCCGTGCCGCCGGCCAACATAACCAGGGCCGATCCCAACGACCGCTGCGACCTGCTCCGCGAGAACCAGCAGCTTCGCGACCGCATCGCCTGGCTGGAGCAGGACAACTCGCGGCTGGAAAGAAAAATCCGCTCGCTCAGGGAAGACCAGGCCGAGATACAGGCAGACATCGACAAGGCCGCCGCCCAGCGCGACCGCTACAAACAGGCGTTGGAAAGGTAGACAGCCATGAAATACGCAATCAGCATATTCGCCATGACTTTTTGCACTTTTTGTACCCTCTGCGGACTGCTCGTGCTTGCGGGCGCGAGCGGCTGTGCCGACGTCGTCGTCCGCCCGAGCGAATCCTCGCAGGCGAACGCATACCAGGCAGCGCCGGTCGATGACGGCCGTTCCGCCAGCCAGATTCTCAGCGAAAACGCATCACTGCGAACCACGCTCCAGAACCTCGAGCAGAAACACAACACTCTGGTTTCTGCCGTGAAAACACAGGAGCAGATAAAGGACGACCTTAAGGACCAGCGCAAGCGCGTCGAAAAGGAACGCGACCGCTACAAAAAACGCTTTGAAGATGTAAACGACGATTGATGCAGCCTTGCCGTACGGCCTCCCTGGTATGCAACCATCAAAACGTGTTACTCACACCTTTTATAGCCAGCTAATCCTGGAGCGTCATAAAAACCATTGCAGCTTTCGCTGAATCCGGAGAATATGCTGCGGTCCGGAACCGCTTTCGAGCGGTTATATTTTCAGTTTGCTGCTTTGCCGCATTTGCTGTTTTTCTGCAAAAAATCACATCTCAAGCACGAAGAGGACCGACTATGCCATGGCATGGGATCGTAGCGATGATGGCGGCTATCGGAATATTCTGTGCCGGCTGCAGCCTGGCCGGCGGCAGGTACGTAATTGTCAAACCATCCGGGGCGACTTTTCAGGAAGACCACGCAGCCGGCGAGCTTGCCGACTACCTGGCGCAGATAACCGGCCGACAGACGACGGTTATTGACGACAGCCAGGCCGGGCAGCCGGCCGCCGACGAATCCTTTTTCATCGTCGGCCCGCCGGAAAGGAACATGCTGGCGGCCAGGTTGCGGGCGGAGGGGCTGCTTGCGTCCGTCGCCGAAATGCCCGAGCACAGGGAAGCCTTCATTGTCCTGTCCGACAAGACAGCCGGCGGCTCGGCCGTCGTCCTGCTGGCGGGGCGGAAGCCTATCGGTTCGCTCTACGCGGTTTACGATTATCTTGAAACATACTGCGGCGTCGGATTCTTCCAGGACGGCGAGCAGGTGCCTCACATGCCGGATGTTCCGTGCCGCGACCTCCGCCGCATCGAGAAGCCGCGGTTCGACAACCGCATGCATTTCTGCTGGAACGCCCACGAGGCCATCAAGAAATATCACGCCTTCTGGTGGACGCTTGACGAATGGAAACGAGAATTCGACTGGATGGCCAAGCGGCGGATGAACATGTTCCGCCTCGACCTGTGGTATTACACGCACTTCATAGGCGACGCCTACCAGCAGGCGTTCCCGGAAATCGGCCCGGAAGTGCAGGACCCCAACGGCTTCCTTATGCTGGCCGGTTTCCCGCACGACTGGGTCTGGCCGCCTGACTATCGCCGCGAGCTGACAAGGCAGCTTATAGATTACGGCCGCAGCGTCGGCGTCCGGTTCATTTACTGCCTCGACTACGCGGCCGTGCCGCTGCGGTTCCTCAAGGCGCACCCCGACTACCAGTACATGCCGGGCGACGTCTACGGTCCGTCGCGCCAGATAGACCCGCGCGACCCGCACGCATACGAGGTCGAGAAGCGGTACCTGCAGACCGTCGTTAAAATCTTCGGCACCGACCATTACTACATGTACACGCCGTACGCGGAGATCGACGTCGGCGGCGGCTCGCCGGAGAAGAATCTCGAGATGCGCATCAAGGCTGCCAACGGAATCCTCAAGCTCATTGAAGAAGTCGACCCGCAGGGCGTCTGGGTCACGGACAGCTGGGATATGATAGACGGAAGGCGATGGAACAAGGAACTTGTAAAAACATATCTGGACAGCTTCCCGACGGACCGGATGTACCTGTACAACACGGCTGCCGACGTCGAAATGCCGCCCCTGTCCAGGGAGCACAACTGGTGGCACGGAAAAAAATGGGCATTCGGCGTGATAAACGCGCTGGCCGGCGAGGATTCGCTCCGCGGCGACCCGGTCGAGCTGATAGGCCGCATAAAGGAGGCGGCGGGGCAGCCCAACTGCACCGGCGTGTTCATGGTTCCGGAAATGACGCACTACAACGTAATGTTCTGGGACCTTGTGACGCACCTGGCGTGGCAGCCGGCCGACGTGGACTTCGACAAGTACCTGCAGGACTACTGCGTGAGGCGGTACGGCAGTCGCTTTGAGCAGCCGATGTTCGAGGCGTGGCGGGAGGTCGTGCTGGCGGTGATGCACTATCGGCCGTACCGCGGCGAATCCTATCGCATCGAAAGGATGTACCACAACTACCCGTGGTATCACTGGACTGGCAAAGGCATCGGAAACTATCTAAGCACGCCGCTGTTCGACGAGGATGAACCCATCCGCAGACAGCAGACCGACGACCTCCGCAGCGAGATACCGCTTCTTCACGAGGCGATTGAAAAATTCCTGTCCATCAGCGGCCGCCAGAAGGATAACCCCGTCTACACCGAAGACGCGGTGGTGCTGTTCCGCACGTACGCGGGCAAGTGCTTCAACTGGGAAGCATACATGGCCTACAGCGCCTTCAAGGCCGGCGACAGAAAAGCGTTCGAGCAGCATCGCGACCGGACCATGGAGATAATGGGCGCAATCCGCGACGTGCTGGCACTGTGCCCGTCTTATTCCATCAACAAGACAATCGCCGAGGCATGCAGCGTGCCCGGCAGCAACAAATTCGTCGCCGAAATGGTCCGCCAGGCGTGCCTCAACTGGGACTACGTCACAAACGATGTCTACGAGCAGTTCGAGGGCCAGTACATCCCGCGGATGCAGGCGTACTTCGGCACACTGGAGTCGAAACTTGACAAGGGGCAAAACACGGTCGGCTTCGGCGAGGTCGCGCCGCTGTTCGGGCCGATAGATGCCGAGTACCTCAAGAACGGCTGGTCGCCGAAGCGGCAGGCCTCGGGCGACCCGGTGGACAAGGTGAAGAACTGCCTTAAAATGTCGTGCATGAAAGCGCCCCTGGCTTCCGTTGAAGCCGCAGCCAAGGCTAATCTGAGAGAAAAGGAAGCAGCAATGCGTATCATTCAGCAGACACCGAAGTGCTTCGATTTCGACGTTATCCTGCGAGGCGAAGATTCGCCGGCGTTCCGCATACTGCTGCCGGAGATAATCAATGCTGTCGGCATGGACAGGTTGGCCGGCACGCACATGATTCCTGGAACGTGGTCTGATGAAAAGGACGCTATGAAGGGGACCGTCGAACTTGGCGGGCGGATAAGGCTTGATGTCGAAATCAAAAAGGGCGAAACGGAAATGTTTGCGAAGCTCAAGCTGACGAACCTGCTTGACCACGACCTTTCGGACGTTTACCTCGACGTCTGCACGAGCGTCAACCACCTTCCCGGCGCTCCGGGGTGGTGCAACAGAAGGTTCATGGGCGACCTGCCTCTCGACCGCGACGTGCAGGGCCGGACGTGGTTCGAGAAAATAACGCCGCACAGCCTGTTCGCGCTTACCGACAAAGGCTGGGTTCCGATGCATCCCAATCCCGACAAGCCGGATGCCGACATCGTTCCGAAATACAGTTTCGTGTCCAGCAAAACCGACAATGCCGTCGCCTGCGCCGTGCAAAGCCCCGACGGAAAAACGTGGTTCTTCCAGGCGTGGAACACGCCGTGCCGCTACATGACACCGTGTCCCGGCAACGCATGCATGCACCTTGAGCCGCTGGCCGCCAGGAAACTTCCCGCAGGCAAGAGTGCTGAAATCAGCGTAGTCGCGGGCATGTTCAACGGCACGCGCGAGGCGCTGGCCGACCGCATCAGCCGATTCCGCAAAGACGGCAGGTAAAATCTAATAAAATCCTGCCGTTGCATAAACTGATGCGGCCGCTACAGGCAGTGCAGGGCCGTGATCTTCGGAAAATACCTGGCCACTTTTTCGACCGGGTCGCCTTTTTTCACCGGTCCGCTCCAGCCTTTCATGCGGTAGCGGTCGTCGATTTTCTTGAAGACCGGCTGAAGCTCCGCGTACTCCAGGTGCTTGTCCTTTTCGGCGATTTTCTTTTCCAGCAGGTCGAAGTACGCAGTCATCCGCGGAATGTACTGGCCGGGGAACTGCTCATATACGTCCTGGTTGATGTAGTCGCCGTTGATGCTGTTGTTGCGGATCATTTCCGGTATCAGCTTGTTGCTGCCCTTGACGCTGCGGGCCTCGGCGATTGTCCTGTTTATCGAGTACGATGGAATCACGGACAGGACGTCCTGTATCCAAGTCATTATTTTCATGGCCTTCGGGCGGGCGGCCTTGAACGCCTGCATGTCCATCGCCTTCCATGCCAGATACGCCAGGCCGGCCTGCTGGTTGAACGTCTTGCCGGCCAGCGCTCGGAATACGACGACGAGGTCCTCGACGTACAGCGGGTTTTTCTTCAGCTTCGCCTTCTGCTTGAGCATTATACCGAGTGCGTCGCGCAGCAGAGGCAGCTCGCGATTGAAGTCGGCCATCTGCTCGTAGAAGTTCGCCTCGCACTTCGGGAAGAACGGGCAGCTGATGAGGTTGTTGTTGCCGTCCCAGTTGCCCGTCCACTGATACCACGGGAAGTGCGGCGAACACATGCGCATCAGCACGTAGTCGGTGGGGCGGTCCTTGTACCAGTAGACCGCGCGGATGATTTTTTCCCATGCCGGCAGCATGGCTTTGACGTTTTCCTGACCGTAGCGGCGGGAGACGTAGTTCTTTACGAATTCGTCGAACCGTATTTCCTTCGGCTGCCACGCAAGGTGGGTCGCCAGATCCCAGAACATGATGTTGTGGTGCGTCATCTCAGGCACCATGAAAACGCCTGTGCAGTTGGGGTAGTCTGCCGCCTCCTGCAGGCGTTCCACCAGGTCGGCCGGGTCGCCGTGCAGGGCGTCCTCGCCGGCGAATGAGTGCAGCAGGCCGAACGCCCACTCCTTGCCGTACCACCCGTCGTAGGTCTTGTACATCTTCGGCTCGGCGATGTCGGCGGCCGTCTCATAGAAGTACACCCCTTTGTTGGGGAAGCTCTTGATGTACCTCTCGACCCGCTCCTGGTTCCAGCGGCGTTTGGAAATCATGTCCCAGCTGTCCGTTACCCAGATGCCTTCGGGGTCGACATCGGCGATGAGCTTCATGATGCTCTTGCACGCGGTGATGCGCATCTCGAGGTTTTTTTCCGGGTCGCCGCCGCCCACGTCGATTTCGCCGTAGGGGCTGTACATGTAGTAGTGGTCGGTTCCGAAAAGCTCGATGATCTTCGTGAGGTATCGTTTCTCGACCTCGTATGCGCCCGGGTCGTGCGGGTCTATCTGGCGGCTCTCGCCGTACTGGTTGCCGGGCATGTACTTGTATTCCGGGTGAATGTCCTTGAAGCGGAAGGGCACCGTCGCGTAGTCCATGCCGTAAATGAAGCGCACTCCCACGCTGCGCCCGTATTCGAGCATCTTCTGCGTCTGCTCACGCTGCTTTTCAGGCGGCCAGCCCACTTCGACCGTCCAGCCGCCCATCCTTGGATACATGCGGTCGTATGGTTCCGGGCCTATCTCCGGGAAAGCCTGCATGAATGCGTCGCCGGCGAACCGGTTGTAGTAGCACAGGTTCATTCCGCTGCACATGTTCATGTGCCGCTTGGCCATCCAGTCGAACTCCCGCTTCCACTCGTCCAGCGTCCAGTAGTGCGAGAAATACTTCTTTATGGAGTTGTGGGCTATCCATGCCGTGTGCAGGCGGTTCTTGAACCGCGGGGCCGTGACCAGATTGCAGACGGGCATCTTCTTGACGCGCGGGACGTACTCGCCGTCCTGGAAGAAACCCACCCCGCTGCGTTCGAGATATTCGTATGCGGCGTACAGGCTGGCGATAGGTCTCGCGCCGGCCAGCGCAAGCACTCTGGCCCGACCGATTTTTTCATTGGCGATGACGAAACCGTCCTCGTTCTGCGGCATCTTCTTCATCGCCGCCAGGCAGCCGCCGCTGACGAGACGGGCTGTAAGCGAGTTGCGCCCGGGCGGGCCGATGAGTATGTACGTGCAGTCGGCTGCAAGCTCGGTCACGGCATCCGGGCCGACGAGCGAGGCCGTCGCGCCCGTCATCTGCTTGAGGTACTTCGCCAAATCCTGAGCGGCCTTTTCTTCGGGAAATTGTGCATCGACGGGACGAACGATGAAAGTCTTTCCTGTCTTGCCTGCCTTCGCTGCTGCCATGTCGCTTCCTCTCGTGATTGTGTAAGGTCGGCGCGGTCCATCAGGGACACGCGCCTGCCGGATTAACCTTTAACCGAGTTTCGGCTCGCTTGTATCGCCTTCAGCGGCCCGAAATTCTACCCGGCCGACGCGGGCGGACAAGAGTATTCGGATTTGCCGGAACATTGCCGTTACTTTTGGCATAACGGTCGGAAAATGTGCTCCCTGCCACCGAATGCCGGAAACATCTTTCCCCCGCGGGTGTTACATTAAAAAGCCGCTTTTAAGTATATGCTGTCACGGTCGGAAGACAGTTAAGGAGACGGTATGAGCCTTTCGCTGCTGAAAGAGTTTCGCAATCCGGGCTGCGAGTATCGCGGCATGCCGTTCTGGTCATGGAATGGAAAGCTCCAGCCGGACGAACTTCGCCGGCAGGTTCGCCTGATGCACGACGCGGGGCTGGGCGGGTTCTTCATGCATTCGCGCATCGGCCTGGAGACGCCGTACCTGTCCGACGAGTGGTTTCGCTGCATAGATGCGTGCATCGACGAGGCTGCCAAGCTCGGCATGCAGGCGTGGCTGTACGACGAGGACCGCTGGCCCAGCGGGGCGGCCGGCGGACTGGTAACTAAAAATCCGAAATACCGCCAGCGCGGCCTGGTCGTAGAGCAGTTCAAACGCGGCGGGCGAATTGCGTGGGATAAAAACGTGGTGGCCGCCTTCGTCGCGAAAATCGACGGCGCGGCCGCACGCAACGTCAGACGCATTCACAAAGGCAGACGGTACAAGCAGGCAGCCGGCGAAACGCTGATTGTTTTTAGAGTGAAGCTCGTCGACTGCATCGACTGGTACAACGGGTTCACTTACCTCGACACGCTCAGTCACGAAGCCGTTCGCGAGTTCATAAGAATCACGCACGAGGCCTACCGCAGGCGCTGCGGCAGGCATTTCGGCAAGACGGTCCCCGGCATATTCACAGACGAGCCGGGTTTCTATCCCGAGCCGATGTGGATATCGTGGACCGACACTCTGCCCAGGACATTCCGCAGCCGCTACGGCTACGACATTCTCGACCACCTGCCTGAGCTTGTCTTCGACGTGGACGGCGAACCGATTACGCCGGCCCGCCACGATTACAACGACTGCATAACGTTCCTTTTCACCGACGCATTCGCCCGCCAGATAGGCCAGTGGTGCAGCCGCAATAAAATGATGCACACCGGCCATGTCTCGTGCGAAAGCCCGATGAGCAAGCAGATGTGGTTTGCCGGCAGCGCCATGCGGTTTTCCGAGCACATGCAGGCACCGGGCATCGACATACTCACGCAATATCTGCGCGAGTACGACACGGCGAAGCAGGTCGGCTCGGTGGGGCGTCAGTTCGGGCGGAAGTGGCGGCTGAGCGAGACTTACGGCTGCACGGGCTGGGATTTCCCGTTCGCCGGGCACAAGGCCGTCAGCGACTGGCAGCTGGCGCTGGGCATAAACCTGCGCTGCCAGCACCTGTTGTTCTACACGATGGAAGGCGAGGCCAAGCGAGATTACCCGGCCAGTATCTTCTACCAGTCGCCGTGGTGGGACGAATATCCGACGGTTGAGGACTATTACGCGCGAGTCCACAGCGTGATGACGCGCGGGCGGGAAGTCCGCGACCTGCTGGTCATCCATCCGATCGAAAGTTTCTGGGTGCTTGTAAACCGCGGCCAGCCGGTTCCCGACGGCGACAGCGGGTACGAACGCCGGCTCGTCAGACTGCGCGACTCGCTGCTGGGCGAGAACATCGACTTCGACTACGGCGACGAAGACATACTCGCCCGCTGCGGCCGGGTGACCGGCAGGGGCGAGAAGGCGAGATTCATCGTGGGCAAGGCGGCGTACAAGGCCGTCATGGTCCCGCCGCTTGCGACCATGCGGAAATCCACGCTTGAACTGCTGAAAAAATTCCGCGCCGCCGGCGGGACTGTCGTTTTCGAGGGCAAACCGCCGCGATACATCGACGCGGTGAAGTCCAGAGCGGCCGTCGAGTTCGCAGCCGGCTGCGATGCGAAAAATGCCATCGAGAAAAAATGCCGCCGCGTGTCGATAACCGACACCGCCGGCCGGCAAATCGCACCCGCACTGCACATGCTCCGCGAGGACAAGGATGCTTTCTACCTGTTCATCTGCAACACCGGCCACGATTTCCGCGGCAAGAAAGAAGACCCCAACGTCGAGGACCGGAAGGCCGCTTTTGAAAACGTGCAGGTCAGCGGCTTCGCCGAATGTGGTGGCAGGCCGGTCGAGCTTGACCCGCAAAGCGGAAAGCATTTCCTCGCCGACGCTGTGAAGCGCGGCGGACGGTGGTGCATCCGCACATCGCTGCCGGCGCTCGGCAGCAGACTGTTCGTTATACCGAAGAAATCCGCCGGCCAGTGGAAGAACGCACCGAAGCGGGCGAAGCTAAAGCAGCAAAGCTCGCAGCCGCTCAGACAGGCGGCCTGGAACATATCGCTCAGCGAGCCAAACGTGCTGCCGCTGGACATGCCGGCGTGCAGAATCGGCCGCGGCCGGTGGCGAAATGCCGACGAGATTCTCCAGGTCGACAGGGACGTGCGTGCGAAGCTGGGCCTCAGGCCTCGCGGCGGCTCGATGGTCCAGCCGTGGGCGCGGAAGAAACGTGCCAACCCGCCGGCCGTCGCGATTGAGCTTCGCTACAGGTTCAACGTCGAGCGAGTTCCATCCGGCGAGCTGTTCCTGGCCGTCGAGCGGCCGGAGCTTTACACAGCATCGCTGAACGGCAAGGCGATAGACACCTCCGCCGAGTGCGGCTGGTGGACGGATAAGTCGCTGCGAAAACTCCGCGTCTCGCCGTCGCTTCTGCGAAAGGGCGAAAACGAACTCGTCCTCTCGTGCCGTTACGACGAGAACCATCCCGGCCTGGAGATTGTCTACCTGCTGGGCGAGTTCGGCTGCCGCTTCGCCGGCACGAAGACGACCGTGACCGCCCGGCCCGGCTCGCTGAAAATCGGCGACTGGACACGGCAGGGACTGGCGTTTTATTCCGGCTCGGTGACTTACACGTGCGACATAAGCCCGAAGCTGCGGAAGGGTCAGCGGCTTTTCGTCGCCGTGCCGAAGTACGCCGGCGCAGCCGTTCGCGTGCTCGTGGACGGCCGGGCCGCGGGCGTCATCGCCTGGGAGCCGAACGAAATCGACATCACAGATTACCTCGGAAGCGGTGCGGCGACGGTGTCGGTGGGCATCGAGGTGCTGGGCAGCCGGCGCAATTCGCACGGCCCGCTGCACTGCAAAGACCCGCGCCCGCACTGGACCGGCCCGGGAATTTTCCTGAAAAAGAACAACCCCGTATGGGACGATGCCTATCATGTCGTGCCGATGGGCCTGCTGGCTGCGCCGAAACTTGTCGTGAAGCGATGCCTGTGAGGATGGATTCACCGGCGCCCTTGACCGCGGCGGGGCGGGGGCGTAGATTCTGTTACGCTCTCAGGGAGAATGCACATGAAAATCGCAAAAGCAGAATCCGTGCCGTCAACGCCGGTCGAAGTCGCCGGCGCCGAGGGCGTGGCGATCCGCCTGCTGATTCACGAGGCGGACAAAGCCCCGAACTTCTACATGCGGATGTTCACACTGGCGCCCGGCGGGCACACGCCGTATCACGCGCACGACTGGGAGCACGAGGTCTACATCCTGGCCGGCAGCGGCGAGGTGACGACGCCTTCCGGGCCGCGGCCCATTTCGCCCGGATTCGTCGTCTACGTGGCGCCCGGCGAAAAGCACAATTTCGTCAACACCGGCGGCGGAGAGATGAAGTTCCTCTGCCTGGTCCCCAAAACGGCCAAGGGCTAACTGATGAGCATCGATGCGAAGCGAATCGAGCAGCTGAGGCGGGAGATACGCCGGCACGACAGGCTGTATTACGTCGATGCCGCCCCCGAAATCTCCGACCGCCAGTATGACGAGCTGATGGCCGAGCTTAAGGCGCTTGAGGCGGCCCACCCGGAGCTTGCCACACCCGATTCGCCAACGCACCGCGTCGGCGGCGAGCCGATAGAAGGCTTCGAGACCGTCGAGCACAATCCGCCGATGCTCAGCATCGACAACACCTACAACGCGGACGAGGTCCGCGACTTCGACGCTCGAGTGAAAAAGGCTCTTGAAGGCGAAAAATTCCACTACCTCGTCGAGCCGAAAATCGACGGGGTGGCCGTCTCGCTGCGGTACGAGGTCGGCCGGCTTGTCCTGGCGGCGACGCGCGGCGACGGAAAACGCGGCGACGACATAACCAACAACGTCCGCCGCATCCGCGCGGTTCCGCTCAGCCTCGCCGGCAGCGGGTGGCCCGACACGCTGGAAATTCGCGGCGAGATATACTGGCCGCGAAAGGCGTTCGCCGACTACAACGCCCGCCGGGCCTCGGAAGGCCTGGAGACCTTCGCCAACCCTCGCAACGGGACAGCCGGCACGCTGAAGCAGCTCGACCCGAAGGTCGTCGCAGAACGCGGGCTTGCTTTTGTAGCGCACGGCTTCGGCGAAATGTCATCGCGGCCGGCCGACCGCGCCAGCGAACTGAACGCCTTGCTGCGATCCTGGTCTGTGCCGACAAGCAGCTTCAACAGGGTCTGCGACGATATCGACGCCGTGCTGGCGTTCATCGACGACTGGGCCGAACTTCGCAGCGGCGCCGAGTACGAAACCGACGGTGCGGTCGTGAAAGTAGACGAGTTCGCCGCCCGCGAAAAGCTCGGCGAGACGAGCAAGTATCCGCGGTGGTGCATCGCGTACAAGTACGAGGCCGAGCGGGCCGAGACGGTCCTCCGCGAGGTCAGTTTCCAGGTGGGCCGGCTGGGCACGATAACGCCCGTGGCACACTTCGAGCCGGTGCAGCTTTCCGGCACGATGGTTTCCAACGCATCGCTGCACAACTTCGACCAGGTCGAGCGGCTGGGCGTTCGAGTGGGTGACACCATCGTTGTCGAGAAGGCCGGCGAGATAATCCCGCAGGTCGTCCATGTCGTCCACGAGAAGCGCCCGAAAAACGCGGCCGCCATCACGCCGCCGCGCAAGTGCCCGTCGTGCGGAAGCGGCCTCGTGCGGGACGAGGGCGGCGTTTACATCCGCTGTGTGAACCCGGAATGCCCGGCCCAGCTTCGCGAACGGCTGACCTTTTTCGCAGGGCGCGACCAGATGGACATCGAGAACCTCGGCCCGGCCGTCGTCGACCAACTCGTCGGCAGCGGGCTTGTGAAGCATTTCGCCGATCTGTATTCGCTCAAGCTCGACGACCTCGTCGAACTTGAGCGAATGGGCGAAAAAAGTTCGCAGAACCTGCTGGACGCCATTGCAGCCAGCAAAAGCCGCGGGCTTGTTCGCGTGCTGGCGGCGCTGGGAATACGCCATGTCGGAGGCAGGGCGGCGGAGGTTCTGGCCGGGCACTACGGCGATATCGACGCGATAGCCGCCGCGACCACCGAGCAGCTTACGGAGATTAACGAAATCGGCCCGGTCATCGCCGCGAGCGTGCATGACTTTTTCGCCAGCCCGGCCGGGCGGGAAATCGTCGCAAGCCTGAAGGCCGCAGGCGTGGACATGACGGCTGAGAAAAAATCGGCCGCCGCGGAAGGCCCGCTTGCGGGCAAGACAATCGTCGTCACGGGCACGCTCAAGACGCTAGGCCGCAAGGAGGCCGAGGACGCCATCAAGGCCGCAGGCGGCAGGGCGGCGTCGAGCGTGTCTGGCAAGACCGACTTCGTAGTCGTCGGCGATTCGCCCGGCTCGAAGGCGGACAAGGCGAAACAGCTCGGCGTTGAGATTATCGACGAGGCGGAGTTTCTGAAGCGACTGGGGCGGTAAGGGGCTCCGTGTGATAATGATCTTCGTAAAAATGGCATACTCACTTAAGTGAGTATGCCGTCAAACCCAATATCGTTGTCCCCGTCTTTTTCTGCGCAAACAAAAGCCCCCATACGGGGGCCATCTATCTAGACACATGCTGACCCTACCGTCAGCACATGGCTGCGAAGCTGAGCAGTATGAACAACACCATCTTCCATTTGCGTCTCACGTTTTCTCTCGACATCTTCCCGACCTCCAAGGGCCTTGACTACACTAAAATAATATCGCGCAAAAATAATTGCGCGAAGAGAAAACATCGCCAAAACAAGCTCAAAACGGGCAAAAGATAAACTGGGTAAAATGTGCAGGTGGTGCGGAATTAGCCGGTTATCAGAGGCCCGAATAGCAGCAAAATCACAGGTATTCCCTAACCCTGAAAACCCATCAAAATTACGGCCTGCATACGAGCCGCCCATACTGGCCCGTCTGGGCGACCGTCAGGGAGCGGTCATTTCCACGTCAGCGCCGGGCGACCGCTCACTTACGGACTTTATGCGCTTTGCCCATCTTACCCATTGCGCCAAAA
>CAZVYJ010000065.1:0-14385 GCA_964631565.1 uncultured Planctomycetaceae bacterium | reverse complement strand
TGCATGTCCGGCGGGCCGCTCTGGGAAGGGCTTGAGAAGTCAGGCTACACGCTGCATCCCCTGCGACGCGGGCGGTGGAAAAATCCGCTGTACTGCTGGCGCATATATCGCCAGGTCCGCTCGCTTCTTCGCCGCAGCCGATACGACATGATGGTCGTCCACACCCCCGTGATGAGCTGGATCGCACGCTTCGCCGCGCGCGGAGTGGTGGGCAAGGTTGTGTACATGGCCCACGGCCTGCCGTTCGCACCGATGCAGGGCGGGATTGTCTACCGGATTTTCCGGCGTGTCGAGCGGGCGATGGCCCGCTACACCGACGCCGTTATAGTGATGAACAAAGTCGATGCCGAGGCCTGCCGGCAGAACCGCCTGACGAAGCATGGCGGCAAGTGGTTTTATGTGCCGGGCGTGGGCGTCGATATCGAAAAATGGTCCACGCCGCCGGCTGATAGTGAGCTGGTCGAACTGGACAGGAAATTCAATCTCGCTCCGGGCAAGCCGCTTGTGCTGTTTTTGGGGCGGTTCATCCCGGCCAAGCGGCCCGGCGACGTTTTGGAAGTTGCGCGAAGGCTCGGCGACAGGGCGGACTACCTGCTCGCGGGCGAAGGCCCGCTGTGGGAGACAATCCGTCGCCAGGCCGAGGGCATCGGCCCGTTCGTTCATGTCGCGGAGTTCACGCACATGTCGCGACAGCTGCTGCACCGGTGCACCGTGCTGGCGCTGCCGAGCGTGTTTCGCGAGGGCCTGCCGCGAGTGCTGCTGGAGGCGCAGGCCGCCGGCAAGCCTGCCGTCGCCTACGACGTTCGCGGCAGCCAGGACGTTATTGAGAGCGGCAGGACCGGCCTGCTCGTTCCGCCGGGCGACGTGGATGCCTTCTGCGACGCTGTTGAGCAGATTCTTGCCGACCAGCAGGTCGCCCATAAAATGGGTCAGGCCGGCTTCATGCGAGTGCAGAAGCAGTTCAGCCTGGCCGCATCGGTGCGGGAGCAGCTTTCAGCACTGTCAGCGGTCCTTAATGTGAAAAATCTTCAATCGCCATGTGATTAAAGCTGTTTCAAAACTACTTTTGGTGTGCCACGGGTTGCTCGCAACCCGTGTACGGTGCCGAACGAACACGGCTTGGCAAGCAAGCCGTGGCGCCCCTGACGTACACAATGGGTGTTTTGAAACAGCTTCTAGAAACATATTTTTAATTTGAGAATGTCGGAGCGGACTGCTGGTGAAAATTTGCATACTTGGTGACATTTTCTGCGGCGGCGACATGAACGACAGGAACGTCCCGGAGTTGTCCACACCGCTGCGCGAATGGCTGTCGGGGCACGACCTGCGGCTGGGGAACCTTGAAGGCGTGTTCATCGACTCTTACCGGACCCCGCCGAAAGACTGCGTTCTTTTTGCGCACCCCGAGCGAGTAGCCGTCCTGAAAGAGCTGCAGATGGATTGCGTGAATCTCGCGAACAACCATTTCCACGACCAGGGGATCGACGGAATGGTCCAGACTCTGTCGCTGCTGGACGAGAACGGCATCGGCCACGTTGGCGGTGGGCTTGACCTTGAGCAGGCCCGCCGGCCGTGGATTGCGGAAATAAAAGGCGTTAAAATCGGCGTTCTCGGATATTGTGCCTACGAACCCGGCCACATGATGAATCTCTGTTTTGCCGGCCCGGATACTCCCGGCGTCGTCAGGCTGGACGACGAAAACTGGCGGGACGACGTGAAGGCCCTGCGGGACAAGGTGGACAGAATCGTCGTCTTGATTCATTGGGGCAAGGAGCACACGTGGCTGCCGCTGGCCCACGATGTGAAACTTGCCAAACGAATGGCCGACGCCGGCGTCGACGCGGTCATCGGCGGCCATCCGCACCGCCTGCAGGGATGTTTCATGCGGGGCGGCACGCCGGTGGCCATGAGCCTCGGCAACGGCCTGTTCCCGAACTTCCTCATGGTCAGCCCGTCCACGATGAGCTACGACCCGAAGCTGCGCCAGGAATGCCGCAAGTCCACGCGGTTCTACTACGGGCCGAAGGTCCCGACGCTCAAGAAGTGGTCATGGACCTGCCGCGCCAGTCTCGGCGTGAGCCTCGAGCAGGCGGCGCGAGGATTTTCGATGAAAACCCGTATTCTCTGGCAGGACGACAGCCACTCGCGGCTGAAGTTTCTCTCAGGGCCGCTTGGGGCCGGCTGGAAACTCTGGACGCTGCTGCTCGGCGCAGTCATCAGAATTCCCGGCTACCGCTGGTTTGAAAAGCTGTGTCGCTTGTTGGGAAAACCGGTTACATTGATAACAAAGTTGCGAATTGCCGCGCAGTCTGAAGGCATCGGCAGCTTCGTGAAAAGACAGTTTGGCAGAATTTGTTCGCGTTCATCTTCAAGGAAAAAGAATTGACGGATTTCTCCAAGGCTACCGCCGTTGTTCTGGGCGGGTATGTGAACAGCTTAAGCCTGGTGCGGGAGCTTGCGCCGGGCCGCATGCCGGTGTGGGTTCTCGACTGCCAGCACAACGCCGCACACTGGTCCAGATACGCCACCCGCGGTTTCGTGAGGGCGTATCTGAATGATGACAAAGCGTTCATCGAGGCGCTCTGCGAACTCGGAGAGCAGATGAACGGCAAGGGCGTGCTTTTCCCCACGCATGACTATCATGTGAAGATGATGGCGGAAAACAAGGAACTGCTCAGCCGGTACTATCATGTTCAGATAAATCCGGATTCGGCGATGAAGATCATCTCGAAACAGTGGCAGTATGAGCTGTGCGACCGCATCGGCGTGCCGCATCCGCAGACGGTCTACTGCAATAATCCCGACCAGGCCGCCGCCTTTACGGACATGGCGAAGAATCTTCAGTTTCCGCTGCTGTTGAAGCCGTTCAGCCGCGCCTCGGACGCATACCGTGGAGACGCCTTCCGGGCCGAGCGGGTCGACAATATCCAGGAGCTGAAAGCTCTGTTTGACAGCATACCACGGCTCAGAGAAGGGCGGTTCCTGGCGTCAGAAATAATTCCCGGCGGGCCGGAGAATATCTGGGCGTTTACCGGCTACTGCGACTCGCCCGGCCACGTGATGGCCGGCTGGACCGGGCGCAAGCTAACCCAGCGGCCTCGCGACTTCGGCGTGTTTTCGACGGCGGAAACACGCATGGACGAAACGGTCGACCGCCAGGGGCGTGCGCTTCTGGAAGCCTCGGAGCATCTCGGCATAGGCGAGCCGGAGTTCAAATACGATGCGCGTGACGGCAAGTACAAACTTACCGAAATCAACCCACGCGCCATGATGTGGCATATCGTGGGATATTTCGGCGGCGTCAATCTGCCGCTTATCCAGTATTATCATCTTACCGGCGACGCCGAGGCCTGCCGCAAACTCTGTGTCGCTCAGAACCCCAGGCCGAAGCGGCTGGTGTTCATGACGTTCGAACTGATGAACATTCTGGACCATCGACCGAAACTGGCGTATATCAAAAGCGCTATCCGTTCGCTGTTTCTTCGTCGTAAGCGATTCGCCATTTTCTGGATTAACGACCCGCTGCCCTGGGTGCAGCACGTATGTTTCTTCGTGCGGAAATTTTTCAGCAAGATAATAAGAGGCAAAAACCATGCGGAACCTCTGCAATAACATTCTGAACCGGATTCGCTGTCTCAAGCTGGCTATGCGCGGCGTGCGCATCAGAGGCAGAATATACGTCGCCGGCGACGTCCGGATTGGCGAAGGCGCCACTATTGAGGAAGGCTGCCGGCTGGTCGGAACGCCGGGAATCACCATAGGCAAAAATTTCTATGCGAACGCCTACGCGCATCTGCTAGGCGGCGTAACCATCGGCGATAACGTTCTGCTCGGCCCCAAGGTGATAATCTGGGCGCGGGATCATGGAATCGCCAAAGGCACTCCCATCCGCGAGCAGGGGCATAATACCGCGCCGATTACTATCGGCGACGACGTGTGGATCGGCGCCTCCGCGGTGATTCTGAAAGGCGTAACCATCGGAAACGGCGCCGTAATCGGGGCCGGCGCGGTCGTCACGCACGACGTGCCCCCGGACGCGATTGCGGTCGGTATTCCTGCAAAGGTAATCCACTACCGTCAGTAAATGATGCTTTAAGGTGTAATGAATGTCTTTCGGCGGACGAAAAAAATTCCTGATTGATTATTTCGCGGTTGGCATCGCGATGGTCTTCTTCTCGCTGCGCCCGCTGGTGCTTATTCCGATTATCACCAGGCGGATGGGCATGGAAGCGTACGGCGTGTGGGCCCAGGTCGTTACGACGGCTACGTTTCTCGGCCCCGTCCTTACGCTCCGTCTGATGAGCGCACTCAGCAGATATCTTTCGGGAACAGCCCGTCACCATGATCTTTCCAGGTGCTACCTGTTCGGAGGGATGGCGGTGCTCTCCGGCGGAGTTGTGCTGCTGCTTGTTACGGCGATGGCGCCGAGAGTCATATCCGGTTTTGTTTTCGGCGACTCGGACCTGACCGTATATGTCTGGCCGGCGATGTGCTATTCAATCACCAGCGGCCTGCTGGTGATGGCTCAATCCTATTATTATACGAACGGCAGGGGGATAACCTATTCGATAATGCAGAGCATCTGGCTTATCGGCGACTGCATACTGGCCTTCTTTGTTTCGTATACAGGCAGCATTGCGACATGCATCTATACTCTCAGCGGGTGGGAGCTTGTAATATGCCTGTTTACCTACATGGAAATTATCCGCCGCCACGGCTGGGCGAAACCGAGCATCTCCGGATTTCCGAAAATCTGGAGGTTCGCCGGCTATATGATGCTGAATCACTGGATTTTTTTCTTGGCCAGCAATGCGAGCAAATATGTAATCGTCGCCCTGCTGGGACTGGAACTGGTGGGCATATACCAGGTGACATTCCAAGTCGCCGCGATTGTCGGGCTTATCAGCACGCCGACCCAGTACGTTCTCATGCCGATGCTCAGCGCTGCATGGAATTCCGGAGCCAAAAAGCAGCTCATACCCCTGGCTAGGCTGGCATACCTGATGCAGATGCTGCTGGGACTGCCGTTAATCGCCGTACTTCTTCAGCTCGGTGAGTATCTGATTAATCTTCTTTCTCGCAAGGCATCTCTCCCGTCGCCGTACCTGTTACTGCTGCTTCTGGCGGCTACATTCATGTACGGCCTTTACCAGGTCAGCAGCCAGGCCTGCCGTCTTACCGGCAAATTTACAGCCCTTCAGGTAATCACACTTGTCAGCGGCGTGTTGAACATCGGCCTGCCGTTTCTGCTGATTCCGAAATTCGGCCTGATAGGGGCCGGCATCGCCTATTGTGCATCAATGATTTTCATGTCCGTGCTGCAGTATAAAGAGAGCGTGCCGATCCTTGGCACCATGGATTGGCTCAGAGGTTTCAAGGCATTTATCCTGGGCGCAATGCTCTATGTATTCCTGTTCCCCGTGCACTATCTGGGAGTGGGAGACCTTGGCAAGCTGCTTGCCGGCGCCGGTATCGCTGTGGTGGTATATATTGCAGGATTTTTTGCGTTGCGTTTTTATTCTATGAACGATCTGCGGCAGGCTTTCGCGAAGTTGCGTGCAAGACCCGCAGTTAATCCGGTCGAAGAAACAGTATGTCAGGAGCAGCAGTGATTCAGACTGCGGCCGAAGGGAGCATAGATGTTTCATGTGAAACTTGAAAAGCAGTACGGCAAAACATGGTACCGGAAAGACGGCGTATGGGTCAGCGGCTATCTTCATCATGGCGACAAGGTCATGGAGAAGGAATCGCTGGCCGCGCTGCTGGCTTCACCCGCCGTCGTCGCGGATCGAGCGAAGTTTCTTCGGAATACCAACGGTTTTTTCTCTGTCGCTTCGCTGCGGGGAAACGAGCTGTGGGCCGCCTCGGATCACGTACGAAGCTTTCCGTTGTTCTATGCGCAGAAAGGTAACGACTTCTATCTCAGCGACGAGGCCGAATGGGTCCGTCGTCAGGTAGCCGCCACGGAAATAGATCCGCTCGCCGAGGCCGAGTTCCGGGCACTGTTGTGCGTAACGGGTCCGGACACTCTTATTCCCGAAGTTCACCAGCTTCAGGCCGGCGAGCATCTGATTGCGCGCGAGACCGGCGGTGAATTGTCGGTTCTGACGGAACGATATTACCGTTATCTGCACCACGATTATTTTACGGACGACTTCGAGACGCTGTTGAAGCAGTATGATGAAGTAATGCTTCGCGTCGCCCAGCGGCTTATAGATTCGTTACAGGGGCGGCCGGCGGTCATTCCCTTAAGCGGCGGCTACGATTCACGTCTGGTTACGATACTGCTTCATCGGCTGGGCTATAAAAATATCAGCTGTCTGAGTTATGGCAGAGCCGGCAGCTTTGAACCCGGCATATCGAAAATGGTGGCGGAAACGCTGGGTTATAAATGGCAGTTCGTGCCGTACACCAATGAAAGCTGGCGGGAATATTTTGAATCCTCCCGGCGGCCTGAATATGAGAGATTTTCAGACGGTTTGTCCACAATGCCTCATCTGCAGGACTGGCCCGCCGTATGGAAACTCAAGGAAGACAATCTGATTCCGCAGGACGCCATTTTCGTTCCGGGGCATTCGGCGGATTATCTTGTCGGCAGTCATCTGGGATGGTATATGCCCCTGGCTGCCAAAGGCGGATTGGACGAAGCCGTCCACATCCTGAAGACCACGCATTACATCATGACCGAGGAATCCCTCATCGGTCGTGAATTGTGGCAGGGTCTGGATCGCAGAATTGCCAAGGCGCTGAACGGCCTGGCTTGCGACACGGTCGAAGATGTTCTGGATGCGTGCGAATCGTTCGACTGGCAGGAGCGGCAGGGCAAGCGCATCACGAACGCCGTGCGCGTATATGAATATTGGGGGTACGAGTGGCGCATGCCGTTATGGGATTCGGAAATGGTTGAGTTCTGGGAGCGGGTTCCTTTGAAATTCCGGGACGGGACGGTGCTTTACGATACCTATGTGATTCGCCAGGGGCAGCCGTTTGGTTTCCCGGCCAAGCCGCCAAAACATCGGAAGTTCAAAAACCTGGTGAAATCAGTATTGAGTTGCATTGGCATGAAAAAATATTATCTTCGAAAAAGAAACAGGAATGACTATAAGAATCATCCGTTGGCGTTTTTCGGACTGGTTCCCCCCGAGGAATTTGAAAAAGTAGTCGATTCTTCGGTTCCGTTTTTCCCCTATCGCTGCGATGTTCGATTACGCGAGATTAGACAGATATTAAAGCAGACATAGTTTTATCGCATAGGCGGTAAAACATTTGGACGACCCCGAATTCTGATATGACCTGTAATGAAGTTCGGAATGCATGCTGACTGACGGAGAACGAGATAATGCATGTAGTAATCATAATTGCTGCGATTATTCTGCTGATCGTTTTCCTTAGCTTTTTCCGTGCAGAAGGATTGATGGCGCTATTTTTAATGAGCGAACAGCTCGCGTTCATCCTTGTGGACTTTCTGCATGTGCAATGGAGCACCGTGCTCACAGGACTCATGAGGCCGTTATTCTTTGTGCCGTGTATGCTGTGGTGGTGGCTGGGCGGGAATAAAGAGGAAGGCCTGATCCTGCCGCGGCGAATAAATTTTCCGGTCATTCTGATACTGTTGCTGTTTGTGATATGGGAATCAAAGCACTTTTTTGAAGTTCAAACGATTTCCATCACCGACAAGTATGAATACTATAAATGGGCTTACATGGCGACTCGGTGGGGAATGGCTTTCATTCTCGGCATGTTCATGCCGCTTACGATTCTCCGCTTGCGGCGAGCCCTGCTGGGAATGGGTATTCTGGGCTTGCTGCTGGCGGCGTTCATTTTCATCAGCTTCATTATGGGCCTCGAAGCCTTCGAAAGTACTCACTATTCGCCTTCGGAACGCGCCACGGGATTGAACGTCGCGATTTACGGCTCCATTGGAGGCGCCTGCCTGTTGGCCTACCTGCATTTGGCCGATGAGCAGAAAAAAAGCACAATCCGCAGAGTCGTCATAGGTTGCTGCGTAGCCTTGATCTGGCTGGTGGACCTTATCACTTCCAGCCGTGGACCGATGGCGGCGCTGTTTCTCGTTCTGATCGCGACCCTGGTGCTGTCGGGCGGGAAAAACGCAATCCGAATCGCCATAGGACTGGGCGCTTTCAGTTTCATTATTTTTCTGGGGTGGGGGCTGCTTACCGAAGACATGAAGACGCGTCTGTTCGGGAGGTTTTTTGGAAGCGGCGGCACGGAAACCCGTGCCAGGCTGTTCCTGTGGTCATTTAACATCCTCGGCGTGGCGCCTATGCTGGGCCGGACTGTAGGCGTCAAGAACATAATCGGCATCGATTACAGCCACCAGATTACGACCCAGGTAATGGTTGAACTGGGTTTAATAGGTCTGTTCCTGTTCCTCATGGCTTTCATTCCGACTTTAATCCGATGGGCAAGGCACGCGTTCCGCAAGGGCACGGCCGCCCAGTTGTTCGCCGCCCCGTTGTGCATATGGCTGACCTATGAATTTGTCGAAAGGCATGTCGCCGGCGAACTGGCGTCGGCCGATTTCTGGCTGCTGATGGGGATACTGATGGGGCATAAGCTTGCCCCCATATGGGTTGGACCGGAGGAAATGGAAGAACTGGAAGAACCGGAAAGCATACAGGTCCTGTACGCAAATAAACGATAGCCGGTTACGCCATTGATTATGAAAACAGGCACGCTGACAATATCCGGGGGAAACGGCAGTCCGCATGATTCCTGGCTGCTGGGGCATATCATGCGTGTATTGAGGGTGTCGGCGGACGGTCTGGCTGTCTGCTGGGGAGAAAGTTCACCGGGTAATTCACGCGGCTTCGTCCGCATACCGCGCAAACCGGACTTTCTTGAAGATACGGCAGGGCTGCAGAGAACGCTAAGCGCCGAATGGAAGCCGGCTTTCAACTCTGATTTGTCACAGGCCGTATTCGATGTTGACATTTTAAGCTGGATCGGCTGGTTCATTTCCCGCTGCGAAGAAACGAATCCGTCGCATTTTGACGATCACGGCCGTTTCCCGCGTTCGCAGGCCCTTGCAGAAAAGCTGGGACTCAGGCATCTGCCGATAGCCGACCTGCTGGTCGAGCGAATAGGCGACGCGCTGATGGCAGTGGGGCGTGCGACTGGAACGCGGGTTGTTCGTACTTCTCCCTGGCCGGACGGCAAAAAGATGGCTGTCTGCCTGACGCACGATGTTGATACTGCCGTCAGGCGATCGTTCAGATGGGCCGGCAGAAAACTTCTGGCGGCCGGCATGAGCACCGCTCGGGGACAACTCCACAGAACATGCAGGCGGCTCAAGGAAGCGGTGGGTCTCGCCGTTGGCGGCAGGCACAGCCCTTACTGGATATTTGACCGTATGGCCGCGCTCGAAGACGCGCGGGGTTTCCGTTCGGCTTTTTACCTGTTGCCTCATTTCGCTGAAATAGCTGCAGGCTGCCGCTACAGATCATGGCGGTACGATATCCGCAGGCCTGACGTTGCCGGGGTCTTCCGGAATCTTGCAGACAGAGGCTGGGAACTCGGCCTGCATTCCGGCTACACGGCCTGCGAAACAGATGACGAAGTCGTCAGGGAACGCGATTCACTCAGGCAGGTTTTTAAAAACGATGAAATCATCGGCGGCCGAAGCCATTTCCTGCGATTTCGGATACCGCAGTCATGGCGGCAGTATGAGCAGGCGGGCATGAAATACGACGCCACGCTCGGCTGGGCGCAAGGCTGGGGATTCCGGAGCGGCACATGCTGGCCGTTCAGGCCGTTCGATAACGAAAACCGGCGCGAGATTAATTTGTGGGAAATAAACCTGCACGTTATGGATGCCGCTTCGTCGTCTCTTGACGAGATGGTCAGTTCGACCAGGCTGGCGCTTAATCAGGTGGCGTCAGTCGGCGGCTGCGCCTGTCTTCTGTTTCATCCTTATCCTTGGCGCGACTCGGGCGTGACTCAGTTTTTGGCGATGTACGAGTCGGTTCTGGACATCATCAAAACCGAGACCGATGCGTGGGTTGCAACTCCGCGAGAAATTATTCATAATCTGGAGTCGGCTTTTTGCGACAATTCCTGAAGACGGCTGCACGGAGCTTTAGAACCGGACTTCACAATTGGCGAAACGGCGGCACTTCAGATGTAATATCTTGTAATTAACGCACTTGTGAGTCGGATGTCGCGACATGAGCCGGTTGAAAAACGGCTTCTGGAGAAGAATTGCCGAGCCTCGCTTCCTTTAACCGATAAGAAGTAAACATGGCTATTCCGGAATCTGCTAAATCAGACGGAAGTATCGATGCGGCCGAAGCTGCTCGTCTGGCGCGAACGGCCAAGGTGGTGCATGTCACAACAGCACACAATGCCGAAGATGCCCGCATACTTTTCCGCGAGGCAGCCGGCCTGCGCTCCGCCGGGGTTGAGGCGGCAGTATTCGGGCCGACGGCGGCGCCGCACGTAGTCGAGGGCGTGCCGGTGTATCCTCTTCGCCAGCCTCGCAGTCGCCTGTGGCGGATTCTTTCAGCTTCGTGGCGGGCGGTGGCGGCCGTGTCGCACTCCAGGGCGAAACTCGTACAGTTCCACGATCCCGAACTGCTTCCGGCGGCGCTGATGACAAAGTGGTTTCTCCGCCGGCGCGTCGTTTACGATGCGCATGAAGACGTTTCGCTGATGGGCCTGAAAGACTGGGTGCCTCGATGGCTCAGGCGGCCGCTGGCGGCGATGATGTCCGGCATAGATGCGTTTTGTGCCGGCCACGTCGATGCCGTCGTCACACCGACGCGACTGCTCAAGGAAAAATACCAGGCCCTTGCTCCCAGGGCCGAGACGTTCATCAACTACCCGGCCTCGGCGTTTCTCCGCGAGCGCGATGAGGCTTGGAAATCGGTCAGCCGGCGCGAAAACGTGGTCGTGCACCTCGGCACGCTGCGAAAATCACGAATTGAATTTCTCGTGAATGTCGCGAAAGAATTTTTCGGGCGGCATCCCGACTGGAAAATGGAATTAATCGGGCTGCATCCTCACATGCAGGCATGGCTGGAGGAGAACCTGCCTCAATCGCTTCGCGGCCTGGTAATCGGTCTCGGCAAAATTCCGCACATTGACGTCGCAAAGCGGCTCTGCCGGGCGAAAATCGGCGTCAATTACCACCCGCTGGACAGCCGGCAGATAGAGGTCGCCATACCGCTGAAGGTTTTCGAGTATCTGGCATGCGGCCTGCCGACGGTCAGCACCAAGGTCCCGCTGCTGGTCGAGCTTGTCGAGGACTGCTCCTCGGTGAAATTCTGCGAAGACGATGTAGACGCTTACGTTTCCGCGATGAACGGCCTTACCGACTCCGGCTCGCTGGAGCAGCTTGCCGGCACGGCCCGGCGGTTCAGCGACGAAAGGTTCAACTGCACAGCGGAAGCGGCGAAACTTGTGAAACTCTATGACGATATTCTCTCGGGTCGGTTACGCAATGGCTAGAAAACTCATAATCAACGCTGACGGTTTCGGTTTTACCTACGGGAACAACAAGGGCATTTTCGAATCCCTTGCAGCCGGCGCGATTAAAAGCGTCAGCGTGAACGTGGGCTTCCCGGCCTTCGAGGAAACGCCGCGCCTGGCGAGGGAATATCCCGACATATCCATCGGAATTCATCTGGACCTGACCGTCGGCCCGTGCGTGTGCGACCCGACCGACGTTCCGGACCTCGTGGACGGGAAGGGCGAGTTCCTCGGAAAGCAGTTCCACAAGAAGGCTGCCCGCGGGCAGATTCCGCATGAACAGATGGTTCGGGAACTTTCCGCCCAGGTCGAAAAGATGCAGGCCGCCGGCGTGAGCATTTCGCACTGGGACAGCCACCAGAACCAGCACTTGTATCCGCCGTTTTTCCGGGCTGCAATCGAAGTCGCCAAGAAGTACGGCATCAATCGCATGCGAACGCACAAACATTACGTCTTCGCGCCGGGCAAGTGCCGCTGGCTCAAAGCTGCACTGCATATGCCTCTGCATCCGCACAGGGCGGCGGTGTACCTCTACAGCCGCCGAGTGATGCAACGCGCGCATCGCCTGGGCATGAAGACGGCCGATCGCCTCATTACGCCCGGAATCATAAGCCCGCTGCGGAAATTCCACCGCCGGTTCTGGCTGGACCTGTTCGACTGGCTGCCGGAAGGCATCTCTGAGGTGTACTGCCATCCTGGCTATCCCGATGAGACGCTGGCGGCCAACGCGACATACGTGAACGAGAGACTGGAAGAGCTGAAAATATTGAGCGACCCGGCGCTGGCCGACGAGGCCCGCAAACGAGGCGTCGAACTGGTTTCATTCCGGGAGCTTTGATGCATGAAAAAGATAATCGTAAACGCTGATGGCTACGGATTCACATTCGGCAACAACAAGGCCATCCTTGAGGTCATGGAGCAGGGCTTCATCCGCAGCGTGAGCGTGAACGTCACGTGGCCGGCCGTGAAAGAAGTCAGCCTGATAGCGCAGAATTTTCCGCACGTCAGCATCGGTATCCATCTGAACCTGAGCGTGGGGCCGTCGGTCCTGCCGGCGAGCGAAATTCCGTCGCTGGTTGGCGCCAATGGCGAATTTCACGGGTCCGATTTCCCACGCCGGGCGAGAAAGCGCCTGCTCAATCACGATGAAATGAAAAAAGAGCTGCGCGCCCAGATAAACCGGCTGCGAGAACTTGGCGTCAGCATCACGCACTGGGACAGCCACCAGGGCAGGCACCTGTATCCGGGCTTCTTCGAGGCGGCGATGGAGGTCTGCCGCGAAGAAAAAATTCTTGCGACGCGCACGCACGATTATTACCTGGTGTTTCCGCAGGGCCGGCGTTGCCTTAAGACAGCTGGATATTATCTCCACCACGCCAAACAGATAGCGACGCACGCGATGGCCGGCCGCCGCATGAAAAAGCTCCGGAAGGCCGGATTCATCATGCCTGACCGCCGACTGGTTCTGCAGACAATGGGCAACCAGGCCGTGTATAAGCTGGATTGCTGGAAAATACTTCTGCATACGCTGCCCGATGGTATAAACTTTATCGAATGCCACCCGGGACATCCGGATGCGGAGTTGGCGAAGTATTCTCACCTGACCGACTCCAGGGAGAAGGAATGGGAACTGTTCCGCAGCCCCGAGCTTTCCCGACTGGCGGCGGAGCTGGGCATCGAGAGCGCGAACTATCACGAACTCGATGCCGCGAATGCAGGCGCAAAACAGGTTCATTGAACCGCATAAGCAGGAAGTCGTATGGAAAACTCGTTAACCAGGAAAATCTACGACCGCAGCCCGGTTTTCCTGCAGAACGTTTACGCGTCCTTTTTCGGCTGGCGGAAGAAACGCGCCCGTTACGGCAGCCTGTTCCGCGAGTGGGAGAGGCGGTTTCGGGATAGCGCGAGCCTCCCGCTCGCCGAACTGGAAGCCTACCAGGACGAACATCTCCGGGACGTCATCCGCCACGCTTACGAGCATGTTCCGTTTTACAGGGAGCGGTTCGCACAGGCCGGCCTGACTCCAGATGACATAAAGTCCGTTAAGGACCTGCCCAAGCTCCCGCTGCTTGAGAAAGACGAAATCCGCCAGGCAGGCCCGTCGATGCTTTCCGACGCCTACGACATCCGGCGCCTCATGGTGCATCCGACCAGCGGCAGCACCGGCCAGCCGATGACGCTTTACACCGGCCCGGACGCGCTTCAGATCGAGTACGCATTTGTCTGGGCCCGCCGTCGGCCAGGCGTCAAGCGCGGCGACCCGTACGCATCTTTCACCGGCCTGCAGATAGTCAGGCCCGGCGCGGTCCGTCCGCCGTTCTGGCGGCGAAACTGGGCCGCCAACCAGACCATGTATTCGGTCTTCCACATGAGCGATGCAAATCTCGCTCATTACGTCCGAAACCTGAATCGCAAGCCGCTCGCATATATGGAGGGCTATCCCGCCCCGATTTACCTGATTGCCGAGTACATCAGGCGGACGGGCGAAAAATTCTCGAACTTCCCGAAGGCCGTGTACTCGACTTCCGAGGAACTCCAGCCGCAGTATCGCGAAACAATCGAAAGCGTGCTGCACACGAAGGTCTGGGACATGTACGGGCAGGGTGAATTTGTAGCCTCGATATCCGAGTATGCCTGTGGGCACATGCACTACGACATGGACTACGGCATTATCGAATTTCTCGATCAGGGCCGCGAGGGCGACCTTATCAAGGCCGAAGTGGTCTGCACCGGCCTGTACAACTACGCCTGGCCGCTCATCCGCTACCGGGTCGGCGACATGGTTCTGTACGATCCCAATGAGCAGCTTTCGCCGAACTGCGGGCACGCCGGCAGAATCATCAAAAAAGTGCTCGGCCGAACCGGGCAGTTCTTCACGCTGCCGGACGGCACGCG
>CAZVYJ010000064.1:0-14468 GCA_964631565.1 uncultured Planctomycetaceae bacterium | reverse complement strand
CATGGTGCAGTTAGGTTGTATCGTGATCTTCTTAAGGTTTTTGGGATAGGTTCAAATATCATCGTATCCCACCGCCGCCGCCACCTCGGAAACACGCATGTTCCTGTTCCTCAACAGATACGCCGCCTGCCCCAGCCGCAGTCGAACAACGTAGTCGATGGCCGACGCGCCGAAGTGCTTCTTGAACTCGCTGCAGAAGTGCGGCACCGAAACATGCAGCATGGCCGCCAGTCCGGCAAGCCGGATGTGCTCGCGATAGTTGCCTTCGATGTAGCGTTTCACTTCCAGGTACTTCGGCGGCACAGGATTGCTCTCGACTCCCAGCCGCATCGTGCGGCGGATTTCGCGAACCCAGTTATCGAAATGGTTCTGCACTATCCGCATATCCGGAACGGCGTGGCTGAGCAGCTCGTCGTGTATGTTCAGCAGATATTTTTCGACGACCGACGGATCGGCATCGGCGATTACGCTGTTTCGCGGCAGGCGGCTGGTTCGAAGGATGCTGCGGATCGCCCTGCCGTCGCAGTGAATCCATGAATGTTTCCATGCCCGCTCGCGATTGCCGTAATAATGTCTGCTGCCCGGCGACCAGATAATCAGGCTGCCGGGCGGATACTTCCGGACGCTGCCTGCAGCGTCGATTTCCGCCTCGTCGTAAAAGAACATGAACAGGAAGTCATTCGTCCCGTCCGGGCGGTGAACTATCGTAGGCGGCATCGCCTGCTGAATGCCGAACCCGCGGACGGTTACACAGTCCTGACCGCCTGTCGGCGGCGAAAACCAGTAAAGAATCTCTTTCATTAAAACACCTTAAGATAATGCAAATAATCTATAACTATATCCATTTTAGCCGCCGCTAACAAAGAATACCATCGTAGCCTGATTTCTGCGTGCCATAACATAATGCATATAACTGTCCGCCAAGGAGATGACTATGCTGAACGATCTTGCCCGCATCCGTAACCGTAAAACGGGACGTTTTTCCTCATGGGACAAAACCGGCCGAAACGGCGACAACTGGCATATCGAAGCCGGCGAAACAGCCGTCCTGGCCGACATAAAAGGCCCCGCCCAGATTACGCATATCTGGATGACACAGGGATACCAGTATCGCGAGTGCCTGCTGAAGATAACCTACGATAACGCGAAATTCCCCAGCGTGCTCGTGCCGCTCGGCGACTTCTTCGGCCTGGGCAACTGCATAATGACCTCGTACGAATCGGCGCTGTTCACCGCATCGAAGGGACGCAACGACTGTTTTTACGGCGGCTGTGCGCTGAACTGCTACGCTCCGATGCCGTTCAGGGAACGCTGCGTCGTCGAACTTGTAAACGAATCGAAGGGAATGCACTTCCAGTATTTCTACGTCGATTATGAAACGCTCGAAGAATTCGAACCGGACACCGGCTACTTCCACGCCGAGTTCCGCAGGACCAATCCCTTTGGCGGCTGGGCGCCTGAGATGATGGCCAACACCCCGCTGGTGAATATCGCCAACAAGGGCAAACTCGCATGGGACAACAACTACGTCATACTCGAGACGAAAGGCCGCGGGCATTACATCGGCTGCAACCTGTCGGTGGCGAATTTCCAGGGTACCTGGTGGGGAGAAGGCGACGACATGATATGGGTCGACGGCTACAAGTGGCCGCCCGACCTGCACGGCACCGGCAGCGAAGACTACTTCAATCAGGCATGGGGCATGCAGGACAATGCGTTCCTGCGGAACGGCTCGTCCGTCTTCGAGGGCAACACAATACCGGCCATGGGCCTGAACAAGGGCACGCCTATTTCCATCGGCCAGGGCGTAGGCGGCTACCAGACCAGCTACGTCTACCACCTGGAAAATCCGGTGCGGTTCCAGAAGGAAATCAAGGTCACCATCGAAGTCGGCCACGGCAACCACCTCGCCAACGACGTTTCGTCGGTCGCGTACTGGTACGCCGAAAAGCCGACGCGGATTGTCGACGTCCCGCCGGTCGAAAAACGCATGCCCGTGCTCGCCGACAACCAGGGCAACTGGATATTCGACAAGAAAAACCAGTGCCCGGGCAAAAAGATAAAACTCAACACCGAAATGAAACGCATGAAGGCGATGCACAAAAAAGAAGAGGCGAAGAAAAAGAAGAAATAGTTCGGAGTAAACTCGAAATCCGAAATTCGAATATCGAAACAAATTCGGAATTCTGAATCTGAAATCCTAAACGCAAATTTCAGGTTCCCGGTTCCTGAATACGGGTTTTTTCTTTCCAAAATCGCTCGCAACATGCCGCCAAACGGCCCAAATGCCCTGGCGGCATATATTTAAGTTCCGCAGAATCGACACAAATGGGCATGGGCTGGAATGAAAGGCAATCAAGGGCAACAGGCCCCGGCTGGAATGAAACGGAACCAGGCGCAACGGGCGGACAGAAATTTCAAATCACAAATTTCAAAACCCAAATAAGTTCCAATAACCAAAAGTCAAATTTCAAACACAACGAACATCTGGTTTGAAGTTTTGGAACCTGTATTTTGGAACTTGCTAGAAATTTGTTTTTTGCGATTTGGAATTTTGAATTGCGATTCTTCACCGAATCGCGACATCCTTCCTTGTGCTGTTTCGCCGTCGGGGATAAAGTAGAGAATAAGTCAGCATGTCGCTTATATCCGCAGGAGAGAACCGATGAGTATTCTGGAAAAGGCCGACCCGCAGGTAGCCGCCGCCATTGAAGCCGAACTGCGGCGACAATCGAACACGCTTGAAATGATCGCATCCGAGAACCATGCCTCTCCGGCAGTGCTGGAAGCCATGGGAACCGTTCTTACCGACAAGTACGCCGAGGGCTACCCGGGCAGGCGATTCTACTGCGGCAACGAGAACATGGACGTAATCGAACAGTTGGCCATCGACCGCGCCAAGAAACTGTTCGGCGCGGAGCATGCGAACGTTCAGCCGCACTCCGGCAGCAGCGCCAACCTTGCCGTCTATCTGGCCGTTCTCAAGGCCGGCGACAAGATTCTCGGCATGGACCTGGCGCACGGCGGGCACCTCAGCCACGGCATGTCGATGAACCTGTCTGGCAAGTTTTTCGCGACGGCCAGCTACGGCGTTGAACATGGCAGCGAAGTAATAGACATGGACCGCGTCCGGGAAATCGCGATAAAGGAGCGGCCGAACCTGCTCATCGTCGGCGCGTCGGCATATCCGCGTACGATAGACTTCGCCGCGTTCGCGTCGATAGCGGCGGAAGTCGGCTGCATGATGATGTCCGACATGGCGCACATCGCGGGGCTTGTTGCGGCCGGCGTTCATCCAAGCCCCCTGCCCTGCAGCGATTTCGTGACGACCACGAATCACAAGACGCTTCGCGGCCCGCGCGGCGGAACGATATTCTGCAAGAAGCAGTACGCCAAGGCCATCGACTCGGCGATATTCCCCGGCCTGCAGGGCGGCCCGATGATGCACGCCATCGCAGCCCGGGCGGTTTCGTTCTACGAGGCGATGCAGCCGGAATTCAAAACTTACGCGAAGCGGATTGTCGACAACGCCAAAAGCCTCGCCGCGGCGCTGCTGGAAAAGGGCTGGCGGCTGGTTTCCGGGGGCACGGACAACCACCTGCTGCTGATAGACCTCCGCAGCAGGCGTGAAGACCTGATCGGCCACGTTGCGGCCGACATGCTGGCGTCGGCGGGCATTATCGTGAACAAGAACAAGATACCGTTTGACACTCGGCCGGCCACCCAGACATCGGGCATCCGGCTCGGCACGCCGGCGCTTACGACCCGCGGCATGGGTAAAGAACAGATGCAGCAGATTGCCAAAATCATAGACGATGTGTTAATCTCCAACGGCGACGAAGCCGTACTGGCCCGCGTCCGCGGGACGGTTGCGGAACTGTGCAGGCAGTTCCCGATTCCCAACCATCGCGGCATCGGGCAGTCCTGAAACCGGAGATGCATGACATGCGAGAGACATATCGAATACTCGACGCCAACTTCAATCGCGCTCGCGAGGCGCTGCGCGTGGTCGAAGACTGCGGGCGGTTTGCGCTGAACGACCCGGCCATCACGGCCATGGCGAAGAACATGCGAAGCGACCTGAAGGAAATACTCTCGACCATGCCGGTCGACGAGATGCTGACCAGCCGCGACACGCCCGGCGACATCGGCACGGAAATAACAAGCCCGTCGGAACCGAAGCGGGCCGGCCTGAGCGACGTGGCGGCGGCGGCCTGCAAGAGGCTGTCGGAGGCGCTGCGGACAATAGAGGAATATTCCAAGTTCATCGCGCCGCAGACGGCCACCAAGGTCGAGCGGATGCGTTACAACGGCTACACGCTGGAGCAGCGGCTTATCGGCAAGCTGCTGACCGCCCAGCGGTTCAGAGATGTCAGGCTGTACGTGCTGATTTCAAGCGAGATATGCCGTGGCAGCCTGCGTGAGTGCGCACGGGCGGCCATCGCCGGCGGCGCCGACGCTATTCAGCTTCGCGAGAAAAAAGCCGCCGACGAAGTCTGCCTCGCGATGGCGGCCGAACTGCGGGAACTCACAGACGAAACCGGCAAGATACTCATCATCAACGACCGGCCTGACATCGCCGCGATTGTCGGGGCCGACGGCGTGCATCTCGGCCAGGGCGACCTGCCCGTTGCCGAGGCCCGCAGCCTGCTGAGGCCAGGCGCGATAGTCGGCAAGACCTGCCGCAACGTCGAGCAGGCGAAGGCGGCCGAAAACGCCGGGGCCGATTACGTCTCGGTCGGGCCGGTGTTCGACACAAAAACCAAGGACGCCGGGGCGGCACGCGGAGTCGAGGCTTTCAAATCGGTGCTGGAGGCGGTCAATCTGCCGGTGGTGCCGATTGGCGGCATCAACGCGGGCAACGTCGGCGAACTTGTGAAAGCCGGCGCCACAAGCGTGGCCGTATGCTCCGCCGTCTGCGCGGCCGACAACCCCAAGGCCGCCGCGGAGCAAATCAGGGCCAAGCTGCCAAACTGCTAGTTGCACAACGGCAGTTTGCTATCCGGGGAAAATGGCCGCCGTGGTTTGAAAATTTAATAGATGGCCGAGGCTCTTATACCGGCGCTATCGGTCCTCCCGTTTATGCGGTGAAAACTGGGCGGCCCGCATGACGGCGCGCGGGGGGAGACGCACCGGGGATTCATGCTCAGGCCGCCCGAATTATGGTTCCTCGTCTTATTTGCTGCAATTTACAGAAAAGTCGGCCAGAAACCGCCAACAGTTGAATATTCCGCTTTTCAGAAACTTTCGGCTCTATAAAGAAGCAAAATAAGCAATTCTATCGTTTTTGTCGCTTTTTAAGTACGGCATCAATGTAATCCGCCCCGCATTCCGGGCATTTATCGCGCGGCATTTCGACACCGGGGGTCGGGACTCCTCTTGTCCTCTCGTCCTTGTATCTTTCCGGCAGATACCACGCTCCGCATTCCGGGCACTGTATCATCGGGTAAGCGTCGCCGCCGCATTCAGGACACTTTTGCGGAGGAGGACCGACCGTGCCGGGCAGCGGCACCTGGGGATCGCCGTCTGGCGTGAGCGTGTCGGCTTCAAACTTGTGCCCGCACTTTATGCACTCAAACTTCATCATCCCGTTGTCTTCGGTTTTATCACTCTTGAACATCGGCCAGACAATCAACGCTATCGAGCCGAGAATAATAACCGACAGTATCCCGCCCAGAATAAATTCAACCTTGCGATCGCCCCCTCCGCCACTGAAATTAAGGTGTTTGCTTCCTGTTTCCGGTCGAAAGATTCCTGACATGGCAAAAGGCTCCTGCTGAATTTGAGATGAATCCATCCGCTGCAATAACCTGCCGCTGCAGCCACCTCTATTGAATATACCCGAAATAAACCTGCAAGCCAAAAGTAAATTAGCCTTCCTCATAAGCTTATACGGCGAAAATGCAGCAGCATTCGGGGCGTTCGTCAGCTTTTCCTGCGGGCGGATTTAGTTTTCTTTTTGCCGGACGCCCGGCCGTCAAGGGCTGCGTTCAATACGTCGTCAACCGTCCTGGCGAATCTGAACTCCAGACTGTTTTTGGCGTCATCCGGCACGTCAACGAGATCCTTGCGATTGCGGTCCGGGATGACGACCGTCCTGATGCCGGCCCGCTTGGCGGCCAGCACCTTTTCCTTTATGCCGCCGACCGGCAGAACAAGCCCTCGCAGGGTGATTTCGCCGGTCATGGCGACATCGGCTTTCACAGCCCGCCCGGTTATCATGCTCGTAAGGGCCGTGAACATGGCGACGCCGGCGGAAGGCCCGTCCTTGGGTATAGCACCGGCCGGCACATGAACGTGAATGTCGGTCTCGGCCAGCTTGGCGCTGGTTATGCCCATTTCGGCGGCCCTGCTTTTGACGAGACTGTACGCAGCCTGGACGGATTCCTTCATCACATCGCCTATCTGCCCTGTAAGCGTAAGCGTGCCCTTTCCGGGATACGACGCCGCCTCGATAAAGATTATTTCTCCGCCGCTAGGCGTATAGGCCAGGCCAGTGGCGACTCCGGGACTCGATGTTCGCAGGGCCAGTTCGCTCTCGTATTTCCGCGGGCCGAGAACCTCCTGGATGAACCTGGGTGTTATCGTTCTCGTGCGGATTTTCTTCTCGGCTACGAGGGCTGCGACCGCCCGGCATACCGTGCCTATCTGCCTTTCAAGCTCCCGCACACCGGCTTCGCGTGTATAATCCTGGATAATAAGGTTTATGACGTCGTCGTTCCATTTCGCATGCGAATCTTTAAGCCCGTTTTCCTTCATTTGCCGCGGCAGAAGGTATTTTCTGGCGATCTGAAGTTTTTCGTTCTGCGTGTAGCCGGGCAGCTCGATTACTTCCATGCGGTCCCGCAGCGCCGGCGGAACCGGCGTCATGTAATTCGCCGTGCCGATAAACAAAACCTTCTGAAGGTCGAAAGGCACGTTGAGGTAATGATCCTGGAACGTCTGGTTCTGGGCCGGGTCGAGAATCTCCAGCAGCGCCGAGGTCGGGTCGCCGCGGAAATCGGCGCCGACCTTGTCGAGTTCATCCAGCATGAAGACGGGGTTGTTCGTGCCGGCCTTGCGAATCTCCTGAATGATTCGGCCCGGCATGGCGCCGATATACGTCCGCCTGTGCCCTCTCAGCTCGGCCTCGTCGCGCATGCCGCCGAGGGACATCCTTATGAAGCGGCGTCCCATGGAGCGGGCGATTGATTGCCCGAGCGAAGTTTTGCCGACGCCCGGAGGCCCGACAAAGCAGAGGATCGGACCGCGCGACTCAGGCGCAAGTTTTCTGACGGCCAGATATTCAAGGATTCGCCTCTTGACCTTGTCGAGGTCGTAGTGATCCTCGTCGAGGATTTTCCTGGCGAGACCCACGTCGAGTTTGTCTTCGGACGACTTGTTCCAGGGCAGTTCGAGCATCACGTCCAGATATGTCCGCAGGACATTGTATTCCGGGGAGGCCGTCGGGATATTTTCGAGACGGCCGATGTCACGCAGGGCTTCATCCTCGACCGCCTTGGGCATGCCTGCCTGTGCGACCTGTTTGCGAAGCTGGGCGATTTCCTCCGATTTCTCATCGACCTGGCCGAGTTCCTTCTGGATGGCTTTGAGCTGCTCCTGAAGGAAATACTCCCGCTGCGACTTGTCGATATTGGCCCGAACCTGTTTCTGTATCTTGTTGGAAAGCTCAAGAACTTCAAGCTGCTTCTGAAGCTCAAGGCTTGTCTTTCTCAGCCTCTGGTTGACGTTAAGCTCCTCCAGCATGGCCTGCTTTGCAGACAGTTCTATCTGCAGGTTGGAAGCGAGGAAATCCGACAGCGGACCGGGTTCGACGATATTGTTCAGAACGACTATCGCTTCGTCCGGGATATTTGCGGACAATTGTATGATCTGGCGGGCAAGGTTACGGACGTTCATCACGAGCGCATCAGTCTCCTTGTCTTCCTCGGCGATTTCCTTGAGCACTTCGACCCTCGCCCGCAGATAAGGCTTTTCCCCCAGCCACTCGACTATGCGCACTCTCGCAAGCCCGTGGATAATTACGTTCTGATTGCCCTCGTCCACCTTGAGCAGCTTGAGCACCATCACGGCAGTGCCAACATTGTAGAGGTCGCCGTAGCCGGGGTCGTCCACTTCCGGGTCCTTCTGGCAAACCGTAACGACGACTTTTTCTTCCGGCAGAACCGAGTTCAGCAGCAGCTTCGACTTCGGCCTGCCGACCGAAAGAGGAACGACTGTGCCCGGGAACACCACTATATTGCGCACGGCCAGGACGGCCACTTCTTCCGGTATGGCAATGCGCGACGGTTCCTCTTCCTTCCGTTTATCATCTCCTTCGCTGGGAGTGATAACGATTTCGGCGTCATCGTCGTCATCAACGATTTCCGGTTTTGTCCTGTCGTTTTCATCCATGACTTTTGAATTACCTCTTCGGCAGTTTTATCCAAAGATAGCCGTTCTTGTAGGTGGCGGAAATCGAATCGATATCAACATCGCTGGGCAGCTCTATTTCCCTGCGAAACGGGCCGTGGTCTATCTCCATAAGATGCAGACTCACGGACCCGCAAGCTTCCTCGACCGGCGGGCTTGCACGGTCGCCCGTCAGCTTGAGCATGCCGTTCTCGACGCGAAGGTCGATATTTTCCGGCCGGATGCCGGCCAATTCCGCGACGAGACAGTAATGAGACTGGTCCTCGTAGAGGTTCACCGACGGCGCCCACAATTCGTCCTGGGTGTAACGGTGGAAACTTCCCTTCTGGAGAACCTGATCTACCCATCGGCCGACCCTGTCATCGGGTTTGCCGCCCTGCTGCTGTGCGAACTCTACCAGTTCCATCATAAATTTTGCCCCTTCAGTTGAAGACTGAAGCGAACGACCGCACCACAACCGCAACCACAGAACCACCGGCGCAGAACAAAGCCGGCGAACCAATCGAAAGACATGTACGCCGGCTTCTATTTTAACAGAATAATCAACCGCGGATAAATTACTTTCCGGGTTCTATGAATTTAATCAGGGTTTCACCGGAAAGCGTTCTGAGCCTCAATCTTACACCTTCCGCAGCATCTTTTTCCGATATGGCCTTTTTGAAATCCGCCACACTTTTCACCGGGACATTATTGACATGCGTAATAACCCAGCCGCTTTCGATACCTTCGTCGGCGGCATTCGAGCCATTCGCCACATTGGTGATAAGCACGCCTTCAACGTCCTTGTCATAACCAAGCCTTGCGGCAATCCGACTGTCCAGGGTGGTTACTTCCAGGCCGTAATCGGACACCTTCACTTCCCTGCTCTTTTCCCCCGGCGAGGATCCGGATTCCGGTTTGACGCCTTCACGGAAAGTGGAGGCAATATCTTCCGGCTGTTCGGCTATTTCGATTTCCAGCGTTTTCTTTTCGCCGTTTCTGTAGAACTCGAATTCAACCTTGCTGCCGGGTTTTATGTCGGCAACCGTGTTTCGAAGATCGTTATGGTCGTCGATTTTCTCGCCGCCGACTTTGGTTATGAAGTCCTCGACCTGCAGCCCGCCCCTGTCGGCCGGGCCGTTCTTGACAATCTGCGTAATCAATGCACCTTCGCGTGTCGGCAGCTTAAGGCTCTTCTGCAGGCGTTCGTCGATGGTGGTGATGCCGGCTCCAAGGAACCCGCGGACAACCTTGCCGTTGTCGATGAGCTGTTTCATTATTTTGGCGGCCATGTTGGATGGAATTGCGAAGCCGATTCCCTCATTGCCGCCGCTGTTGGAAACAATGGCGTTGTTAAGCCCTATTACCTCGCCTCGCGTATTTACCAGCGGCCCGCCCGAGTTGCCCTGGTTGATGGCTGCGTCAGTCTGAATGGAATCCTCGTACATGCTGAACCGTCCCATCGAACGTCCCTTGGCTGAGATTATGCCGGCCGTCACAGTGTGGGACAGCCCCCTCGGGGAACCGATTGCCAGGACCCAGTCGCCGACTTCCATTTCGTCGCTATTGCCCAGAGGCGCCGCAATGAGCCTGTCCGGTGCTATCTTTATGACGGCAAGATCGGTTTTGGGGTCGCTGCGGACCCACTCGGCCGTAATCTGCCTGTCGTCAATCAGGATAACCTGCACCTTTTCCGCGCCGTCGACGACGTGGTTGTTCGTAAGTATATAGCCGTTGTCCGCATCCACGATGACGCCGCTGCCAAGCCCGCGCACTACGCGCTTGGCCTGCTCGCCGCCCCGGTTCGGAATTCTGAAGCGGAACGGTACATCCCCTTCATCGTAGAACCTTCGCAGGAAGTCCTCGATATCCGGAGTCTCTTCGGTGCGTTCTACACGCACCTCCACGACGGCCGGGCCAACAGTGCTGGCAACCGCCCTGAACAGTCCGGAAAGCTTATCCTCCTTGCTCAGTTCGATGAGCGCGTCCCTGTCAGCCGCATTCCTGCCCTTCTCCACGGCGTATGCGACCTGCTGGACAAGCATCGGGCCAAGCATCGCACCGACAGCCAGCAACGATAAAACCAATATGGTCGGAAACCATTTTCCTGACTTTCCTGAAAGCGATTTCATAACACTCTCCTTCAACATTTCTTCCAACAACACTTTTCACTTCAAGCCGGCACAAACAGATATACTTATTATTTTTACGAAATACAGCAGGGAATGGTTTGCATCTGTTTCAAATAAACTCAAGTACCGCCTGATTATACGCTTATCACGCCTGCCTGGCGGAGCGAGCTGAGAACCAGCTTTTCGAACGGCACGCCCGTGTGGGCGGCTATGTAGGTTATGCCCCGGGAGGTGCAGATTTTTTCGCACCGGCTGCGGAACTGCCGCCACTGCTTTTTGTAGCTGTCCAGCAGTTTTTCCGTAACGGTGACCGTCATTTTACGCTGCGTTTCGGCTTCATTGAGCAGCAGCGGGCCGGAAAGCTGCGGAACGGCGTCTTCGACGGCGTAGATATGCAGCACGATGACGTCCGCATGACATGCAGCCAGCCCGGCCATCGCGGCGGGCAGATCGTCCTGGCAGTCCAGCAGGTCGCTTATGAGCATTATGGTCCCTATCGACCCGTCGCGGCGAATAAGGCTTTCGGTGCAATCCGCCAGTTGCGTCTTGCCCACAGGCGACAGGCCGGCGAGATAATCCAGAACCTCAAATATCTGCCCTCGGTTCCGCCCGGTCCGCATGATGCTGCCGAGCTGCTCGGCGAACGGAGCGATTACGACCCGCTGACCGCTGCCCATCGCCACATAAGCCAGGGCCGCGGCAGCCCGGCGGGCGTAGTTGAACTTGATCATTGCGTCGCCCGGCGCCATTGAGGCGGAAGTGTCCAGCATGATCGCCACATCCGCCTCGCTGTGCTCGTGGAACAGCCGAAGCATGAGCTTTTCCATTCGGGCGTAGTATGGCCAGTCGATAAAGCGGATATCGTCGCCGGGCGAATAATCCCTGTGGTCGGCGAATTCAAGACCGTCGCCGAGTCTGCGCGACCGGCGCGGGCCCGGATGGCCGCGGGCAGCCAGACGTTTGGCTATCAGATGCAGCCGCTCGAGGCGGGCCAGCAACTCGTCGTCGAAAAATGCATATCGCCTGCGGCGAGCCATCGTCCGGTTTCCTTTAATTTGCCAGTCGGTCGATAATGTTCTGTTCCGTTTTTTCGAGTATCTCGGCCAGCTCTTCGGCGTTTTCCGCCTGGAGCATCCAGTCTATCACCGACTGGTCATGCATCATGGCCGCCAATCTCGCCAGTATGTGCAGGTGAGTTCTTTCGTCCTTGCTGCAGATGAGGAAAAACAGCCGCGTCAGCGAGCCGTCCTCCGCGCCGAACGGCACGCCGCTGGCAGTAAGCCCGACCACGATAAAGCTGTCGGCGATATCGTACGGCACGGAATGCCTCGGATGCGGCATGGCGACCCCCGGCAGCATGGCCGTGCTGCATAAATCCTCGCGAGTCCGGATTTCATTTATCAGGTCGTCGCGGTTGTAGACAAGCTCGGCCTTGTCGGCTATATCGACCAGGTCTCGTAAAACGGCGTCCCTGGTTTTCGCCCTCAGCGGAACGGCCAGCCCGCGCCTCGGTATGAGCGGCATGATGATAGGCCCATGCGGGTCCAGCCCGTGATGGGCGCTGACGCCCTTCTGGATTCCGGACAGCTGGGACTTGTCGAGCGTGTGCATCCGAGTTTCGACCCAATGGTCCACCTCGCCCTTCAGGAAGCGGAATTTTCCGCCGACTTTACGGCACGGGATTTTACCCCGCGACGCGAGCTTGGCGACTTCGCGCACGTCCATACTCAGATACGCGGCTACCTGCTGGTCTGTCATTTCTTCATGCGGCATCGGCCTGATGCTAACACCCCAAAAACATCCACGCAAGTGGCCTTGACGCTGCGGTGATGTCATTCGCCGATGTCGGTAATTTTTAAAACTAAGTGCCCGCATGAGAGTAGTTGACGGCCCTGTCACAATCACTAAACTATTTAAACAAGATCAGTTCTGCGATCCGCAAGATATTTTGCACAAAGGGACAAGTTATGGATCCTTTGGGTAAAGGCGCATCGGATAACAAAGGTAAAGATTCGGTACCCCTTGAGCAAACAGGTAAAAGCAGAATTGATTTCAGAGAAGAGCTTGAACGACTCAGAAGACGCTTATTGGATTTATCTCTTGGAAATCGGTTGCTAAACTATAAGCCGCCACCTGCCTCAAGCATCCAGATTGTAGATGAACTGCCCAATCTGGTTTTCGAACGCTTGGTAATTAACATGAAACCCTTCTATTTCGAGCCTCTTAAATCCGAGGCTCATGGCGATTTGCCCCTTGACCAAAATGAAGACATTGAAATTGAATTGCCAAAACATCCTGAGGTGGGGGAAGGAATAGCCGCAAGACACCGTGATAACAAGCTCAAAACGACGGCTGCTAATGAAGAAATTCTCAACCGCATACTCAAGAATATTCAGGGCAAAGCAAAAAGATCTATCGAAGAAACTGGCATTAACATTCTATTTTTGGCCCTTGGCATGTTGGAATGGCGAGATTCTGATAGCTCTAAGGAAACATATAAGGCCCCACTCATTCTCATTCCCGTCGAGATTACGAAGACGTTTTCAAAGAAGCATGGTCACTATTTCTACCAGATTGTCCACACTGGGGAAGAGGTCCAAGACAATTTGTCTTTGTCAAAGAAGTTGGAGCATGATTTTGGCTATCGACTGCCAGAATTTGAAGACTGTTGCTCCCCGGAAGAATATTTTTGCATTGTCAGCGAGAAGGTCGCCAGACCTAAAGGATGGTCTGTTAACAGGGAGGCGACAGTAGGATTTTTCTCTTTCAGAAAAATGCGAATGTATGAGGATCTTAATCCAGACAATTGGCCTAAAGATGAATTTTTCGGTCACGAATTAATAAAAAGACTTATTGAAGGCGATAAGAACAACGTCTCTTCGAAATGTCAGTATCTGACCGATTATGAGATTGACGATGTGTCTGATGCTGAAAAAGTTATCTTAGCCAATGATGCAGACAGTTCTCAACATTCGGCCTTGATGGATATCTTTGATGGGAAAGATATGGTTATCGAAGGCCCCCCAGGTACAGGCAAGTCACAGACTATCACTAACGCCATTGCTGCCGCACTGCACCAGCAAAAACGGGTGTTGTTCGTTTCTGAGAAGCTTGCCGCTCTTAAAGTAGTCGAGAAAAATCTTGAAAAACTTGGACTCAAAGATTTTTGTCTGGAGTTACACTCCGAGGGTGCCAAGCCGCAGACCGTATACAAAAGTCTGCAAGAAAGATTGAATAAACACTTCCCATCTCCTCAGAAACTGGCCCAAGTTCGCCAGTCTTTGTCTGCAGAGAAATCTGTCCTAAAAGAGTATTTAACAGCCATTAAACAGATATCAGCACCTCGCAATGAAACTATCTATCAGATTATTGGCAGGATAACGCATTTGCGCGCCTGCGGCGCCCATCCCGATCTACATGCAAATATAGAAACAGATTTAACCAATATCAGCTTTAATGAACGCCTTGCGATATTTGATGAAATTGAAAACTATGAAAAGGAACTAGGAGGAGACAATCTGCATAATTGCTGCTGGTGCGGTTTTTATTGTCCGGATATGGATAATGAAAACTTGATCGAGTGCAAAAATATTCTTAGGCAACTAGCTGATGTATCCGGGCTATTAACAAAACAGAGTACCGGTTTGTCCGAATTATGCTCAAATCCAACCCAATGGATTGAATACGTAGTGGCACATCCAGAAGTACAGCTGAATATACTTTCTGACATGTCACCCTTGGTGGAGCAAAGATGGTGTGCGCCGCTTTCTACAGAGGAGAAACTTAACCTTGGCAGGGATTGCCTTGGCAAAATTTCTCGATTCCAGGAATTCCATCGAAAAGTTTGTGACAATCTGATGGTTTCTCCCGATGATGCCATTGCAGATTCAACTGACTCATCCCCAGTTTTAGTTCAGGCAAAAAAATAGCCGACTTCTTTAGTGG
>CAZVYJ010000063.1:0-15367 GCA_964631565.1 uncultured Planctomycetaceae bacterium | reverse complement strand
TCAGAACCCTGAACTTGTTTTTAATTCGCAGTTCGCGATTTTCCGCCGCAGGCGGTTTTCTCAGAACTCAGAACACAGAACTCTGAACCTGTTTTGTAATTCGCGACTCGCGATTCGCTATTCCTGATTCCGTCGCCCAGACGGCCCGTATGGGCAGGCGACAGAATCTTAGGACATTTTTCATAAAGATATTTTTTGGGGCGGGTCGATATTGGCAGTGTATCACCACCTGTAGTGCTTCGAGTTGCAGTGGGGGTGATATGTGGTGTTCAAACTGAATCATGGACTCGAGCGGAGCGTCTTGTTAGGGCTGCGTCAGGTATTTTTTGTCAAAATGCCTAATGTCGCCATTGACGTTCGGCCGATGTTAGGGTAACCTGCATGCGAACAAAATCCGAAAATAGCTTGCCGGATGCGAGGCGAAAGCGGAAACGACAACAAAAACACCTCGCCGACGACGGGTTGGATTTGCTCGCCGCGGGCGGTTTGTTTGAGAATCTGGTGGCGGCAGTAAGGTCACCTGATTCTCCGGTCCATGATGAGCAGTTTTGGAAAGGATTTGCGATGTCGACGTCCAACTCACCGTTGTGCCAGTTTGGGCCCGGCGGAGATTTTGTTCGCACCTGGCCGCGAGGCGCCGAGCGGCTGCCTCAGGAAGCCGGCCCGCAGGGCATAGCCGCCCAGGCGGAAAAACTGGGGCTTGAGGCCCCGCTTGTGAGTTTTGGCTCGCAGGGAATTCGGTGGCGGAATCGCAGCAGCGTGGTCGGTTCGGCCCTGAGGTCGCTGGCGCAGGCCATAGGCCTGGTCGGCCGCAGCGATGAATCGCAGCAGGTGCTTGCCAGCGGGTCCAGTCCGCTGGCCGATGTGGCCATGCGGTCGGAGAAGCCGGCCGGCATCGCCGCCGAGCGCGGCTTTGCGATGACGGCGGAATTGGCGGAAGAGGAGAACGAATATGCAGACGGTGACGCCGAGGCAGTTGGAAATATTACGGTACATTCGCGATTGTCGCAGCAGGCAGGGCTATTCCCCGACGATGCAGGAGATTGGCGACCGCTTCCACCTGACAAGGGTAACGGTTTTCGAGCACGTCGAGGCCCTGGAAAAAAAAGGCCTGATCGTTCGCGAAGCGCGTCACAAGGCTCGCTCTTTAAGGGTCTCTGACGATTTCAAGTTTCCGGATGACGCCCGGCCGACGCAGATTCCGCTTGTCGGCAGAATAGCCGCAGGCGCGCCGATTGACGCCGTCGAAGATCACGAAACGCTGGACCTGGAAGAACTGTTCGACTCGCCGCTTGAGACATTCGTGCTCGAGGTCACCGGCGAGAGCATGATAGATGAGCAAATTCGCGACGGCGACTACGTAATCTGCGAGCGCCGCAGCGACGCGCGCAACGGCGAGACGGTGGTGGCGCTTCTCGAGGACGGCGAGGCCACGCTGAAAAAATTCTACAGCGAGAAGGGCCGCATCCGCCTCCAGCCGGCCAACGAAAAATTCAAGCCGATATACGTCGAGCCGGGCAGGGTGACCATACAGGGCGTGGTTGTCGGCGTTGTGCGGAAGATGTAATCGGACCGCTCGGACTTTCGCGTAAAAAACAAAGCCCATCCCCCTGAAAAAAGGATGGGCTTTTTGTATTGTCTGCCTTCAATTGACTATTTTCTGCGTTTGCGAATCAGTGCAACGGCGCCGAGCCCCAGCATCGCCATGGTCGCCGGTTCAGGAGTGAAATGCACATACCACGTCTGTCCGGGTTCTGCATCCGGCCATTCGACGATTATGTATGTGCCCTCCAGGAAAATTCCGTCATACCAGTGCCCGACACCTTCGTGGAGTATGCCTTCCGCAGGATCGAACACCGAATCCAGCAGTTCATACGAGTTAAACGGTCCCCACGGCCCTTCGCTGCCTTCGGGATACGGCACGGGGACAGATCCGTCATTACCGCCGGGTATGTCTATCTCCATATCCCGGATGTCTTGGCCCGGGGCCGGTTCGAACGGATGCGGCCCGGGGCCTGTCACCTGAATCCACACACAGACAACCGCGGGCGTCGGTTTGACTTCAGGCGGCGGAGGCGTGGGCGGCGTCGGTGAAATCGGAATAGGCACAGGCGTCGGCGTGGCGAGGGCTGCCTGAACCGCCAGAAACACAACAGCTGCGGCAAGCAATATATTCAAACTGAGGTTCCTCTTCATGTTTACTTCTCCTTTTATTTATTTCTTTTTTTTCAGGAGGGCCATTCCGCCGGCGGCGAGCAGGACAATCGTCATTGGTTCGGGAACGTTGTAGACGTAATCGTTCTGGAGCCAGTGTGTGTCGAGCGGTACAGCGATGTACTGTCCTGTTGTGCCCCAGCCGTCCTGGCAGATGAACCATTCATCGGCGCCGTTGTTCTGAAATCCCGGATTCATGTCGATGTATCCAACGCCGACAACAGAATGCGGATCGCCGCCGGTGAGCCAACCATACTGCTCGATTATCTGCGCAAAGCCGTCTACGCTCATTACCGGCAAAATGACCGTCGTATCGACCCACAGCGTGAACGAAACTTCAGCCGGTCTGCCCGCGTCAATTTCAGCCATGTAGTTTGTCCACATTTGAGCGTTGCGGACAACATCAATGCCGACTGACGCATTGTAGGGAACCTTGGTGATGCCCGCTGCGTCGACATACCCTGAGCCGGCGTAAGCGACAATTCCCGGGCCGATATTAGCCAACTGCGTACTGCCCGAATTAGGCGGGAATGGCTTCGGATTGGCGCCGCCCTGTGACGATTGCCACGTGCCGGTGTCCATGTGCCATCCCATTTCGATCATGCCGTCGATCCAGAGCCCTTGTTGCCACGTATTTGGCGTGGCCGGATATCCGCCGGCGATTGTCGCGGGAAAAACGGCCCTGTCGGTCAGGCCGACGCATCCTTTGACATCTTCCCAGTATCCCATGATGTTTCCGCCCGCAGTCGGGCTACACCATAACGGATACCCGCCGATGCCATACGCGAGCGGCTGATTCCAGTCCGGCACCTGGAGTATCAGATTGCCGGGTGAAGCCGAAGCCGGACTGTATATCACCAGTACCAGCGCGCAGAGAATACAGCCGAGAAACCTTTTTAACATCATATCTGTTACCTCCCAAAATGGGGTCGATGCCGCCGCGCAGGCCCGGCGCGGCAAAATCGCCACCGCGCAAGCGAGAGCACGAGCGTGGTTTCCACTTTCCAGGCCGACCCGGGCCTGCGAAGCGGCAGAGCCTCCGCTTGCGCGTAAAAATAAACCGAGGCGGACGAGCTGAAACAAAGAAATGAAAGCCCGAGCACAAAGCCTAAACTCATGTACAGGCGGATCGCCGACACCCATGAACGAGCGAACACGATGCCGGCACTCACGGCAGAGGGACCACCTGCGCCAAGCACCAATGCAACATTGATTATAACCTGTTATTGGCCAAAGTCAATATAAGCGTTTTTAATCTCGGGCGGACCGCATAAGGCCCTTGTTTTATCGACAGTTATACATGAGTTCTGCGAGTCTGCCTGTGATGGCCGCCAGCGGCACTTTGGGCCTGCCCAGCAGTACGCCGGTTTTGGCCAGGCCGTGGAAGTCCGACCCGCCGGCCACCGACAGTTTGAATCGTTTGGCAAGGTCCAGGTAAAGTCTGGTCTGCTGCGGCGAATGGTCGCTGTGATAGGCCTCGATGCCATCCAGCCCGTATCGGATGAGTTCGCGAAGTATCCGTTCAAGCTGTGCGCGGTTTTCATAAAGCAGCTGGGGCGGGTGCGCGAGGGCAGCTACGCCGCCGGCGCTGCGAATAGCCGCTATGGCGTCGGCCGGGCTGACCCGCTCCTTGTCCACGAACGCCGGCGCGCCCTTGCCGACATACCGCTCGAACGCCTCTGCGGTTGAACGGACGCATCCCTTTCGTCTCAGCGTTTCGGCGATGTGCAGCCGGCCTATTATTTCCCCGCCCGCTACGGCGAGCACGTCGTCCATGCTTATATCGCAGCCGAGCGATTGCAGCAGGGCGATTATCTTCGGGTTGCGGTGATTTCTCGCGTCTCGCAGATTTTTCATCAGCCCGGCGAGCCGGGTGTTTTTGTCGTCTATGCCGAGGCCGAGTATGTGAAGCGTGCCTTTCGGGAACATCGCCGAAACTTCCACGCCTGCTATCAGCCGCAGCTTCGGAAATTCCGCCGCAGCGTCTTTCGCCTCCGGGATGCCGTCGCACGTGTCGTGGTCGGTTATGGCGACTACGGCGAGTTTTTTCGCGTCGGCCAGCTGCACCAGTTTCCGCGGCGCGACCGAGCCGTCGGAAGCAGTGGTATGTGTGTGCAGGTCAACGAAGCGTCGCATTTGTTACTCACGGTTCGAGATATTCGAAAATTCTCTGCCTGCAGCACGGGCAGTTGGTTTTTTTCGCTGCCGCCGCCGCGTCTATCCGCTGCAGCGTGTTTTCCCACAGGTCCATCTTGGTCAGGTATCCGCTGGCCTTGTCGGCGTGGCCGGAGAGAATTTTTATCGCCTCGGTCGCCTGCATTGATGCGATGACGGCGACGGCCGGCCCCAGCACGCCCGCACTTCGGCATGTCGGGTCCATGCAAGGCGGCGGCGGGGCGTCGAATATGCATCGCAGGCAGGCGGTCTGCCCCGGCACGATGGTCATTATCTGGGCTTCCGCGCCGACCACGCCTGCGAAAATCCACGGTCGGTTCGTTTTCACCGCGAAGTCGTTGATGACGAACCGCGCGGCGAAGTTGTCGGTGCCGTCGATGAGCAGACATGCGCTGCCGGCGAACTTCTCGATATTATGCCGGTCAAGTCTCGCTTCGATTGGCTCGACTGCCGTTTCCGAGTTTATCTGTTTCAGGTGTTCGGCAGCCGCGATGACCTTGGGGCGTTTGGCCCGGGCGTCGTCCTCGTTATACATCGCCTGGCGATGGAGGTTCGTGAAATCGACCCTGTCGTCGTCCACAAGCCTCAGCCGTCCCACGCCGGCGCGGGCGAGCAGTTCCGATATCCACGAGCCAAGCCCGCCGACACCGATTATAAGCACTTCCGAGGCGGCGAGTTTTTCCTGCCCGGCGGGACCCAGCGGCGGAAAAATCACCTGGCGGTGGTATCTCTGATTGTCGGATTTTTCAGCTTTCACGCCGGTTCAGTCTAGACTGCTTGCAGCGATTTTTGAATAGAGTTTCCAGAAAGTAGAGAGGTGAAAGTAGACCGCAGGAGAGCGATTTGGCCTTAATGGTGGTGCGTTATGCTGTTTCAACTCTCTACTTTCTCCTGCTCTCCTGCGTGCAATTTTTATTGCACGCAGCCGGCGACAGCGGCATTTTGTCAGACGCCCTAAGACAAGTTCTCTTGAAATTTGGGGGCGGAAGTTCGTAGAATCAGTCTTCCGCCCGGGTGGTTGCCCGCGGCTTGGTTTAAGTCTAAGGAGTGAAAGATGGCTTATAAGATTAGCGACGAATGCACAGGTTGCGGCTCGTGCGCGGACGCCTGCCCGGCGGAAGCGATAAAGAAAGTCGGCGACAAGTACTGCATCGATCCCGATCTGTGCATTGACTGCGGCGCTTGTGTCGATACGTGCCCAGTCAGTGCGATCGTCGAGGGCTAGTAGTGGAAAAGCCTTGAAAAGCATTCCGGGCCGCTTTCTAATTTGAGGGCGGCTCGACCTTTGCGCGGGGGAACCGAAAAATGGGAACTTGCCGGCAGGCCCGTGCGTTAAAAGAAGTGAACCCGACGCACGGGCTGTGCCGGCTGTTTAGCCCGGTTGAAAGCGAGGCATCGATGAAACTCAGGTTGTTTTTGGCGGCCGTTCTGCTGGTTGTGCTTGGCGTTTACCCGGCATTTTTACAGCTATGTTTCGGCCAGGATACCCAGCCTGATGAAAAACAGCCCGCCACCCAGCCTGACGAACAAAATCCATCGACCCGGCCGGCCACGCAACCGGCCGAAGAAGAAGTTGCAGACACCCAGCCGGACAATATCCCCGACAAACCCAAACGGGCGAAGAAAATCCCCAAGACCCTCGACGAGTGCCGCCAGTTTTACATGAAGGGCGAATACGCCACCGCCGCCAGGGGTTATCAGAGACTCGTTTCCGCGGAAGAAACCCGCATTTCCGCTTCCATCGGTCTTGCCGAGTCGAAGGCCATCGAAGGTAAGTACGAAGAGGCGCTCAAGGCGATGGAAGCCGTCGCCGACTCTGCCGCCGCCGATTACAAGTGGCAGGTCGCGATGGCGGAACTGCTCAGCACGATGGGGCGGTACGATGACGCGCTTAAGCACGCAGTCCGCGCCACCGAGCTGAAGCCGGAGTATGCACCTGCGGTTTATATCTGCGGGTCGCTGCTGGAACTGCTGGGGCGCGAGCAGGAAGCCGTCGCCGTTTACAAGAAGATGGAGGACATTGTCCTCGGCGAGGACTGGAAGAATGATTCCCGCTCGCTGGTCGCGCTCGGAAAGATACTGGACCGCTACTCCATCCTGACCGGCCGGAAGGCGTCGGAGCAGGCTGCGAACATACTTCACAACTATCTGCAGGAAGCCTACCAGCGGGTGGATCCCGGCGACTGGTCGGCCAATATCGCCGCCGGCGAGTTTCTGCTTTCCAAACATCGGCCGGAACAGGCCGCAAAAGAATTCGAACTCGCCCTGAGCAAGAACAGAAGGCTGCCGGACGCCTTTGTCGGCATAGCCGTCCTGCAGCTTGAAGGGTGGCAGTTCGAGGCGTGCCTGCAAACCGCCGACGAGGCGCTGAAGATAAATCCCAATCACTGCAACGCCCATCTGGTGAAGGCCGCCTGCATGATGCAGTGGCGCAAGTTCGACGAAGCCTCCGCGAACATCGACAACGCCCTGAAGGCCAATCCGAACCAGATAGACGCCCTTTGCATGGCTGCGGCGCTGCAGATACGCCTGCTGGAGCCTGAGAATGCGAAAAGCTACATCGAGCGGGTCGAAAAAATCAATCCGCGATGCTGGCAGCTTTACAACACCATAGCCGATGTGCTGTCAGCGGGCCGGCAGTTTGACGAGGCCGAGAAGTATTACAAGACGGCTATCGAATATGCCCCGACCGCAGCTGAGCCGGTTACGGGCCTGGGCCTGCTTTACATGCAGACCGGCGACGAAGACAAGGCCCGCGAAACTCTCACCAAGGCCAACGAGATAGACGACTTCCGGGCCGACGTGGTGAACTACCTGACGGTGCTGAGGGAACTGGAAAAATTCCAGGTTCTGGAGACCGAGCATTTTATCGTCAAGGTCGACGGCAAATACGACGCCGTGCTTCTCAAGCAGGCCTCCGATTACGCGGAAAGCATCTATGACGAAGTGTGCGGCGACTTCAATTACTACCCTGAAAAGAAAACCATAATAGAATTCTTCCCGACGCACCCCGGCTTTTCGATGCGCATAAGCGGGCGAGGCTGGATCGGCACCGTCGGCGCGTGCACGGGGCGGGTAATCGTACTGGCTGCACCGACAATCGAAAAATCGCGCATAGGGTTCGGGCTTTACAACTGGCCGAGCGTCATCAGGCATGAGTTCACGCACACGATAACGCTGACCGGCACGAAGAACCGCATTCCGCACTGGTTTACCGAGGCCTGCGCGGTGTGGCAGCAGCCGGATCGCCGCAATTACGACGCGGTGCGGATGCTTGTCGCCGCGACCCGCGCCGGCCAGCTCATGCCGGTCAGGGAGCTTGACTGGGGATTCATACGTCCCAAGCGTCAGGGCGACAGGTCGCTGGCCTACGCCGAGGCCGAGTGGATTATGGAATACATAATCGCGACCTACAAATACCCCAAAGTCATTGAAATGCTTGAGGCCTTCCGCGACGGCATGACGCAGTCGGAAGTGTTCACCAGGCTGCTCGGCGTGGACGAGCAGAAATTCGACGAAAACTTCTTCGCCTGGGCGAAGGAAGAGGTCCGAAGCTGGGGCTTCAACCCCGACCCGCCGCCGGATATCGGCCAGTCGCAGGCAGCCGTCAACGCTTCGCCCGAAAACGCCGAAGCGCAGGCGACATTGGCGCTGGCGTTTCTTTCGCACGGCAACGCAGCCGCCGCCGAGCAGCCCGCTCGCAAGGCGCTCGATCTGGACCCGAACAACACCATGGCCATCGGCGTGCTGGCGACTGTGCTCGCCGGGAAAAAAGAGTATGACGAGGCGATAGACCTTGCCGACAGGCTCTCCGAACTGGACGCCCAGTCGAAGGTCGCCCCGCAGGTTCTGGCGAACTGCTACCTTGCCAAGAGGTCATGGGTCAACGCCATCAAGGCGCTGAAGATGCTCAAACAGCGCCAGCCTCTGGACCCGTGGAGCTATGAGCAGCTGGCGAAAATTTATGTTCAGCTCGGCAAGCCCGAAGAGGCGCTGCCGAATCATATCGAGCTGCATCGCCGGACGATGAATCAGCCGCAGTACGCCCGCCAGGCGGCCGAGGCGTTTCGAGCAATCGGCCGGAACGACCAGGCCGTCGAATATTTCCACATGGTAACCGATATCAACCCGTATGATATAACCGCCTACAAGGCGATGGCCGAAATCTACATGTCGGAGCGCAAATACGAGAACGCAATTGATGCCGCGACCGATATGTGCCTGGTCGATCCGAAGTCGGCCGAGGCGTGGACGTATAAGGCGATAGCATATTACAGGTTCGGCAAGGCGGAAAAAAACATGGAACTGCTCGCCCAGGCCCGGCAGGCCTCCGAAAAGGCGCTCGAACTGGACCCGGAATGCCGCGCCGGCCAGGTTCTGGAGATGATCAAGGCCGTCGAGGATGAGCTTAAGCCGGCCGGCGACGCAGGCGACAGCACGAACGAAAGGTCCCAATGAAAATCACTGAGTTTCAGCAATTCATCCGCGATAAATATTACGCCCGCGACAAGGAGCGCGGCACGAGCGCGACATTCCTCTGGTTCATCGAGGAAGTGGGCGAACTGGCTTCGGCGCTGGCCGGCGACGACGAATATAACAAGGAAGAGGAGTTCGCCGACGTCTTCGCGTGGATGTGCACGCTGGCGAATATCAATAACATCGACCTGAACAAGGCCATCGAGAAATACACCGTCCGCGGGAAGGAAGGCTTCAAGTAATAGACAAGGCGGTAGACTTTCGGCTCCGCTGGCCGCATATTATTCACGTCATGGGTATTTTACTGGATGCAATTTACGCCGCCGGGCTGGCAGTTGCGAGTCCGGTATGGCTGTACAGGATGATTCGTCACGGCCGCTACCGCAGCAACATGGGCGAGTCGCTGTTCGGCTCGATTCCGGTTCGCTACGGCCTGCAGCCTATTATATGGATTCACGGCGTAAGCCTCGGCGAAGTCAACGCTGCACGCACGCTCGTGAATGAAATCCACAGCCAGCTGCCGGATTACCGCGTGGTCGTTTCGTCTTCGACCGATACGGGCATGGCCGCCGCGAACAGACTGTTCGCGCCGGACCACCTGGTGTTCCGTTGGCCGTTCGACTTCACCGCCACCGTGTCTCGCGCGCTGAAGAGGCTTCGGCCTGACCTGGTGGTTCTTATCGAGGGTGAAGTCTGGCCGAATTTCCTCGCCGCGTGCAACCGCCGCAACGTGCCGGTCGTCGTCGTCAACGGCAGGATGAGCGCCGACAAGGGATACCCGCGATATAAAAAACTCGGCCCGCTCGCCAGAAAACTGTTCAACAGGCTGACGGCCATCGGCGCGCAGGATGAAAGCTACCTCGAGCGTTACCGATCGCTTGGCGTCGATGCCGAAAAGCTTCATGTTACCGGCATGATGAAGTTTGACACGGCCGTCATCGCCGACCGCATCGCAGGGCAGGATGAACTCGCCGCCGCTATGGGCCTGGCCGCAAGCGACAGGCTCATCGTCGCCGGCGGAACCGGACCCGGTGAGGAAAAGCTGCTGCTGGACGTATTCGCGAAGCTGCGGGCTTCCCACGCCGACGCCAGGCTGGCAATCGTCCCGCGAAAGCCGGAGCGTTTCGACGAGGTGGCCAGGCTGATTGCCTCTGCCGGCTTCAAGGTCGTCCGCCGCAGCGAAAGGCCCGACGGCACAACCTCGCCGCTGCCGGAAAACGCGGTGATACTCGGCGACACGATGGGCGAGCTTCGCAAGTTCTATGCGATTGGCTCGTGCGTATTCGTCGGCAGGTCGCTCGTGCCGATGGGCGGCTCGGACATGATAGAAGCCGCTGCACTCGCCCGGCCGACCGCGTTCGGCCCGCACACGTTCAATTTTCCGCAGGCCGACGCGCTCGCCGCCAACGGCTGCGCCCGCGTAGCCGACGCCGCCGAACTTCTGATGAAATTTGACGAGTGGCTTTGCGACCCCGCAGCCGCCGCTGCCGCCGGAAAAACAGCCAGGGATTACGTCCGCTCGCAGCAGGGTGCGACCCGGCGAAATGTCGAAATGATATGCAGCGTCCTTGGCCGCCGGCCGGCCATCGCACCCGGCGGCATCGCCACTGATGCCATCGGGCGGTAGGCCCGGAATTGTTTGGAGATTCAAATGCCGGCACGGGAAGTCAGAAAATCAATCGCAGCAGCGAGGCGAATCGTCGTTAAGGTCGGCACGAACGCGATAACCACCGGAACCGGCCGCCTCGATAAGCAGGTGGTGTCCAGCCTTGCCGGGCAGATAGCCGCCGCGATGAAGTCGGGCGTCTCGGTCACGCTGGTCACCAGCGGCGCCATCGGTTCGGGCCTGGGCGAACTGCAGCTGGCTGAGCGGCCGAAAAACATGCCGATGCTCCAGGCGGTTGCGGCGGTCGGCCAGGGCCAGCTCATGCGGACGTTCCACGACGCTTTCGCACGTCGCGGCGTGAAGGTCGCGCAGGTGCTGGTCACACGCGACGATTTCGAGGACCGCACGCGATATCTCAACATTCGCAACACGCTGGCGGCGCTGGCGGAATACGGCGCGCTGCCGATTCTCAATGAGAACGACGCCGTCGCAGTCGATGAAATACGCTTCGGCGACAACGACATCATAGCCGCGCATCTGGCCAACCTGCTGGCCGCCGATTTGCTGGTGCTGCTCAGCAACGTCGACGGCGTGATGGCGGACGGCAAGGTGCTGGACGTTATCGAGCGGGTGGACGACTCGGCCAGGTCGCTTGCGGCTGGTCGGAGCAGTCGCGGCTCGGGCGGCATGGCGAGCAAGCTTGAGGCCGCCCGCATGGTGACGCACGCCGGCGAGCCTGCCGTCATCGCAAACTCCAGGCAGCCGGGCGTGCTTACGCGGCTGCTTGCAGGTGAGCGTGTCGGAACCGTGTTCATCCCTGCTCATCGGAGAATGTCCAGCCGCCGGCGATGGATAGGGCAGGCGTCGCGCCCGGGCGGGCGGGTGATTGTCGACGACGGCGCGGCACGCGCGCTTACGCGGCACGGCAGGAGCCTGCTGCCCTCGGGCGTCACGGCCGTAAGCGGCAGCTTTGAGAAAGGCGCGACGGTAGCGGTCGTCGATTCGGCCGGGAGAGAAATCGCACGCGGTCTGAGCAACTATTCATCGGTCCAGCTCGATAAAATCAAGGGCCTCAAAACATCGCAGATAGTCAAGGCCCTCGGCGACAAGCCATACGACGAAGTAATACACCGCAACAACATGACGCTGTCGTGATTTGCGTTACCGCATAGTCTTTATCTTCACGCCGTCAGGCGTGAGGCGGACCTGTATGCATCCGTTGCGGCTGGTCGCGTAGCCGACAAGGCGCCTGTAAAAAGCAATCGCCTCTTTTGTTGCGTCGGCCGGCGGGCGGGGTATGTGCGAGCCGCTGGTTAGTATGATTTCCGGCGCGACTGCGGCGACGAATTCCGGCAGCGTGGTTTCCCAGCTTCCGTGGTGAGGCAGCACGAGCACGTCTGCGGCGAGCAGGCCCGGCTTTTCCAGAAGCGCCTGCTGGGCGGCAGCGTCGATGTCGCCCGCAAGCAGAATGCTCTTGCCGTTGCAGGTTATTCGCAGCACAAGCGACGTGTCGTTGACGCTCAGGTCGCCTCGCCTGCCTTCTTCCGGCCAGAGAACCTCAACCTGCGTTTTATCATCCAGCGCGACAACCTGTCCGGCGTGCAGACGCGCAACCTTGTCGCTGCGTTCGCTGAATATTTTCATCATTTCTGCGACGGCCGGCGGCGTGTCGTCGGTTGCGCCGAAGTAATTGTTGAGGTACACGCATTCGACGCGGTTGCGCTTCAACATTGCTGGCAGTGCGTTGTAATGGTCGGTGTTCGCGTGTGAAACGAAGACGGCAGTGGGGTCCGGCAGGCGCGAAACCTTCATAAACGGAGAAATAACCTGATCGTATGCGTTGATGTCGCTCATCGTGCCGGCGTCGAAGACAAACGTCTTTCCGCTCGGCGTTCGCAGTATCGCGCACTGCCCGTTGCCGACGGCCAGCAGGTTGAACTCTGCGTTTTCCGTTGGCTGGGCCGGCCGCTGCGTCCATACCGTCGCCGCCGCGGTCGCAGCCGCTAGCACAATCACCAGCATCATGCCGAACTTTATGCGGCGGCGCAGCAGCAACGAAGCCGCCAGCAGATAGCACAGCAGCGCCCACCATATCGTGACGGGCCTGAGTTCAAAACACATTCCCGGCAGGTTCCGAAATAAATCGACCGTACGCGTAAGCACATCGGCGGCTGCCGTCGCCAGGCGGCCTGCCTGATATGACAGGTTCGGCATCGGCCAGGCCAGCGCTATCGAGACATATCCCGGCAGCAGCACCGCCAGCATCAGCGGGAAAAGCATCAGGCTGAGCGGCGCGGCGTAGAGGCTGAACAGCCCGAAATGCCACGCCACAAGCGGAGCGGCGGCGATGTACGCGGTGATGCACATCGAGACGGCGCCCATCAGCCAGTCGGCTGCAGTGCGGGCCAGCCATCGCCGCGTGCGGTGCTCGTCGCGAAAAACGATAAGCCCTCGCCTGCGGATAATCCGCCCGAAAAGCGCGTTCCGCACGGGCCTGTTCAGCAGTATCAGGCCGGCTACGGTCGCGAAGCTCAACTGGAAACCCGCCTGGAAAAGCTGCATCGGGTCGATGGCGAGCAGCAGTATGCACGCCGCGGCGAGCGCGTTGATGCCCGTGTACCGCCGCTGGAAAATCGCAGCCAGGCAGATGAATGCCGCCATTATCGCCGACCGCAGCAGAGGCGAACGGGGCTCGGCCAGCGCCACGTATATGACGAGCACCACAAGCACGACCGTGGCAGCCCGTCTCGGACGGAGCGTGAAAAGCCTGCACAGCAGGTACACGAAGCTGAGGAACACGCCGAGATGCAGGCCGGATATGCTCAGAAAATGCGCGACGCCGGCGCGGACCATCGTGTCGTTCAGCTGCCGCAGCGCCGGGTGCCGCTCGCCGATAATCAGCGCGTTGACCAGCCTGCCCGACTGCGTGTCGCCGCAGCTGCTCCAGTGCTGCCGCGCCGCCGCCCGCACTCGCCAGAGGCAGCGTGAGTACCACGGCATCCCGCCTGCGTCGAGTATTGTCGCACCGTCTTCGCCCGGCACGCTCATGAGGCAGAATATGCCGCGCTGGCGCATCGCCTCCGACCAGTCGAACTGCCCCGGGTTGTCGGGCCCGCGGAACCTGCCGAGCCAGCCGACAAGCTCGACGCGCTGGCCGGCGATGAGACTGCGGTGAGGCTCGTTTATCGTGACGCGGACCAGTCCTGTCACTTCCTGCCAGCCGGCGTCGGTGCGGAGCCGCTCCGCCTGAAGCACGAAGCTGGTTTTTGGTTCGCGGCGGTAGCCTGACTCGGATGAATCTTCGTAAATCTGGGGCGATGTGACCGCCTGCCCGCGCAGCGTGGCCGGTATCTGCCTGTCGGACGTCCAGTTCACGATATGGTCGTCGCTGACGGCGAAGTAACTGAGCTTGACGTAGACTGCACCGATGGCCGGCAGACAGACGAGAACGCATGCAGTGGTGACGGCTGACAGGTGCTTACGCCTGAATGTCGCCGCACCGGCCAGCAGCGACGCAAGGGCGATTACGGCAAAGACGCCGACAGGCAGATTTATATACCGTCCTGCGATTATTCCGACGATGAGAACCGCGGCGGCAGCCACCAGCGGCGCGCGATGAAGCGGAGCTTTTTTTATGCAGTTCGTACAGCGCGAATTTGTTTCGCCGTCTGTCAAACTCATGTCCCCATGGCGGCGGTCCGCAGAAACGCCGCGATATGCGCAAATTTACATATCCCGGCCGATGGCCTGGGCGATGCGTTTCATCACCGGCATCAGGTTGCTGAGGTCCTGAGGCGTTATCGACTGCGCGCCGTCGGACAGTGCGTGCTCCGGGTCGAGGTGGCATTCGATGATAAGCCCGTCCGCACCGGCGGCGACTGCGGCACGACACATAGCCGGCACGAGGTGCGCGTGTCCGGTCCCGTGCGACGGGTCGACTATCACCGGCAGGTGCGTCCGCTGATTCAGCTCCGGCACCGCAGCCAGCGGCAGCGTGTTGCGGACGTATTCCTCGTACGTTCGGATGCCTCGCTCGCACATTATCACGTCGCGCGTGCCGGCGTTGATTATGTACTCAGCCGCCAGCAGCCATTCTTCCAGCGTGGCGCTCATGCCTCGCTTGAGCAGAACCGGCTTGCCGATTTTTCCGACCCCTTCCAGAAGCGGGAAGTGCTGCATGTTGCGTGCGCCTATCTGGAGCACGTCGGCGTACTCGGCGACTGCATCGAGCGTTTCCAGCCCGGTTACTTCGGTGACGATGGCCAGCCCGGTGTTCTTGCGGGCTTCGGCGAGATATTTCAGACCTTCAACGCCCAGGCCCTGGAACGCATACGGCGAGGTGCGCGGCTTGTATGCTCCGCCCCGCAGGCCGATGCAGCCGGCCGACTTCACGGCATCGGCGGTGCGGAGGATTTGCTCACGGTTTTCGACGGAGCAAGGCCCGGCGATAATGCCGATTTTCCTGCCGCCCATCGGGAACCCCCCGGGGCCTATCTTTATCTCGGAGCGGGTAGCCTTGACTTCAGTCGATGCGAGTTTGTACGGCGCGAGAATCGGAACAATCCGCTCGACCATCGGGGCTTTTTCAATCGCGCTCTTGTCGACAGTCCGCTTGTCGCCGAGGCAGGCGATGACCGTGCGGTCCGTGCCGTATATGGGATGCTCCTTCAGCCCGTATTCCTTCACAAGGTCGATAACGTGCTGAATCTGCTCCTTCGTCGCACCGGGTTTCATTACAACTATCATTTAAGGCTCCTGAAATACCGGCAGAAATATACTATTCCGCGCCGCTCGCCGCCACTATCTTTACATATTGCCGGATCAAAGATGTGTTTGTCAAAACGAGCCGCGACCGTCAGGACATTATGCACTAAGCCTCCCCAAGTACGTATCTCT
>CAZVYJ010000062.1:0-15456 GCA_964631565.1 uncultured Planctomycetaceae bacterium | reverse complement strand
CGGTGCCCGGTTTCCGCAAGTATGTCCAGCGCCCACATGTTTTCTTCGACGATGGTGAAACACGGGGCCCGATAGCCGTAGACTTCGCATCCCGCTATGTCTTCGATGAGTTTTTTCGCGTGCAGGAGATCTTTCCGCAACTGGTCTTTTGTCATCTGGCGGTTATCGTTGTGGCTGTAGCCGTGGCTTTGCACTTCGTGGCCGGCCCTAGCGATGTCGCGAACGACATCCGGCGTCTTTTCCGCCACCAGGCCGAGGATAAAAAACGTCCCGCGCACGCCCCTTGCTCCGAACGCTTCGAGGATTTTCTGCGTGCTTGCGCGGAAGCGGTCGGAGAGGTTCGCATCGACGTCGATTGTCGACTGGTACCAGTCTTCGACGTCGACTGATATGGCGTGATTCATGTTCATTTAAGCCCCGGCAGCTAAAGTTTCGCTAAAGCGTCTTTCAACGCCGATTTAACGCGGGTGGCGGTTTCCATTGTAAAGCGGCCGGCGAACGGCAGGGCGATTGTCCTTGCGGCGATGTGCTCGGTTTTCGGGAAATCGCCGGCTTTCGTGCCGAGCGTTTCCATAATGTACGGCTGCAGGTGAATCGGCACGAAATAGTTGCTGCTGCTGACGCCGACCGACTTGAGATATTCGATAACCGCATCGCGGTCAGCCTGCGTGAATTTGTCGGCCAGGCGGATGACATAGACGAACCACGACGCATCTTTCAGACCGGCCATCGGCGGCAGGTGGATTTCCTCGATATCGCCGAGGGCCTCGTTGTACATGTCGGCGAAGTCGCGGCGCTTCTGGAGAATTTCGTCCAGCCTGCTCACCTGCACCTCGCCGAGTGCGGCGTTTATCTCGCTCATGCGGTAGTTGTAGCCCATTCTCGCGTGCGACAGCCATGCGTCGGTGGCCCGGCCCTGGTTGCGGAGCGAGCGGCACATGTCGCGGAGTTTTTCGTCGTCGGTGACTATCAGGCCGCCCTCGCCGGTGGTTATCTGCTTGTTGGGGTAGAAGGCGAACACGCCGCATTCGCCGAAGTTGCCGGCGGGCCGGCCCTTCAGCATGCCGCCCAGCGCCTCGCAGCAGTCCTCGATGAGGATTAGGTTGTGCTTCCGGGCGATGCGTTCATATTCGTCGAAGTGGGCCGTATGCCCGAACACCTCGACCGGCAGCAGGGCCTTTGTCCTGGGCGTGATGGCGGCCTCGATGGCGGCCGGGTCCATGTTGTAGCTGGCCGGATCGATATCGACGAACACCGGCGTTGCATTTTCGAACAGCACGCAGTTCGTCGTGGCGACGAACGAAAAGGGCGTCGTGATGACTTCGTCGCCCGGGCCTATGCCCAGCGAGCGGACGCACAGATGCAGGCCGCTCGTGCCGCTGTTTACCGCGATGCCGTACTTTCGGCCCGCGCGGGCTGCAACTGCGGCCTCGAACGCTTCGGTCCTCGGGCCGATGCTAAGCCGGTCCGTCCCGAATACATCGACGACGGCCTGGATTTCAGCCTGCGTGATATCCGGTGCAGCAAGCGGGATGACTTCTTTTCTCACGATGCGCCTTTCTTTTATGGGTATGCGGCTCAGCCGGTTTTCTTGCTGGCCTGAGGTTTGCTCTGGAGCGACTCGGTATTGAGCGGCGTGTATTCAGGCACGATGCTCTTGAATTTCGCCACGATGGCGCTGCGGTCCATTGAGTTCTGCAGGCTGCCGAGTTCTTCTATCGCCTTGTTGATTTCTTCCTGCGGCGTGGGGCGGTGCTTCCAGACCATGACCTTCGGGTGGACGGTCGGCTCGAGGTCTTCGCCCTCGGTCCGCAGCTCCTCAAACAGTTTTTCGCCGGGACGGATGCCCGTGAAGTGTATGTCTATGTCTTCGCCGGGCCTGAACCCGCTGAGCGTTATCATCTGCCGGGCGAGGTCGACGATTTTCACCGGTTCGCCCATGTCGAGCAGGTAAATCTGTCCGCCCGTTCCGGTGGCCGCCGCCTGGAGAACCAGCTGCGCCGCTTCGGGTATGGTCATGAAGTACCGCACCATCTCGGGATGCGTCACGCAGACCGGCCCGCCGGCGGCTATCTGCTTGCGGAATGTCGGCACGACCGAGCCTGCCGACCCGAGCACGTTGCCGAACCGGACGGCCTTGAACTGAGTCTTGCAGTCGGACCGGCCGTTGAGCGCCTGCGTGTAGATTTCGGCGACACGCTTGGAGACGCCCATTACCGACGACGGGTTGACGGCCTTGTCGGTTGATATTGTGACGAACTCGTCCACTCCGTATTTGCATGATGCGTCGGCGACATTTTTGGTGCCGAGTACGTTGTTCTTTATGGCCTCGCATGGGTTGTACTCCATGAGCGGCACGTGCTTGTGGGCCGCGGCGTGGATGACAACCTCGGGCTTGAATCGTTCCCACACCTGCATGACTCGCTCGCGGTCGTAGATGTCGCAGATGCAGGCGAAAATCGGCAGGTTGGGGGCGGCGGCGCGGAGTTCGTTCTCGATGTCGAACAGCGGCGTCTCGGCCTGCTCGAGCAGGATAAGCTCGGCCGGCTTGTAGTTGAGCACCTGCCTGCACATTTCCGAGCCGATGCTGCCTCCGGCGCCGGTGATGAGAATTCGCCTGCCTTTGATGAATTTCGCGATGGCTTCCTTGTCGAGTTCGACGGCTTCGCGGCCCAGAAGGTCGTTAATGTCAACCGGGCGGATCTGCGATACGGTCATTCGCCCGTCGATAAGGTCGCCCACGCCGGGCAGCGACTGGAACTTCAGCTTCGTGCCGCTGCACAGTTCGATGACGCGGCGGAGCTCCTTCTGCGAAGCCGACGGCATGGCGATAATAATTTCCTCGACGTTTTCATCTTTGCAGATTGTTTTTATGTCTTTGGTCTGGCCGAGCACGGGCACGCCGTGAATTAGCATGTTCTGCTTGGCCGGGTCGTCGTCGACCAGGCCGATTACACGATAACGCTCCACGCGCATGCGGTGGATTTCGCGGATGATGGTTTCGGCTGCATTGCCCGCTCCGACCACGAGCACCCGCGTGGCGCCCTCGGCTGATATCGGACGCAGTTCCTCGCGATACAGGCGAAATCCGAGCCTGGCCGTGCAGACCAGGAAAACGCTGGCCAGGAAGTCCAGCACGAGCACGCCCTTGGGGAATTTTGCGAAGTAGCGGCCGGGCAGCCACTGGTCATGCCCCTTGCCGGCCCAATCGGGCGTCCAAACGAACAGCAGCATCATTAAAAACGCGACGGCCACGAAATACCATGATGCCAGGAGTATTTTGGCGACGTCCCTGATTCCGGCATACTGCCAGCCGATGCGGAACATCTTCATCAGGCCGAATATGGCGAGTTTCACCAGCACAAAGAACGGAAGCAGGGGCAGATAGGTGTAGTAGAACCACGCCACGCGCTTGTCCTCTTCCTGCGGACCTGCATCGAACCATACCAGGAACGCCATAAGCAGCGCCAAGGCGAACAGCAGCGTATGGACGGTTATATGCACAAAAAGCCTGTGGCGCAGAACAAGTCCTTCAAGCCAGGTAAGTTCCTTGTCCGCTGCCATTGCTGCGGGTTGTCTGGTTTCGGTGTTTGGCATAATTATGTAATCTTACTGCTTTGGAGGCCGCTTGTTACGGCAGCCTCCCAATTATCTGCATCGGCGAAGGCACAAATGAGCTTTAATTATATAGATAATACCGGATTTTCCGCAATCGGTAAGGTTGGGAGATAATTTGACCCGCAGGTGGGGGGGTTAGCTCGCTTCGATCGGCTTAATATCCTCGTTTTTCGGAGTTGGGACTTTTTCATCCGGTTTGGTTTTGCCCTCTTCCGGCTGGGAGGCAGGTGTTTCTTCCTCGAAGGAAATTTTTCCGCTTGCGATCATGCCGCGGCGGAAAATCTCAATGGCTTCGAAAGTATCCTGCGAAGGCCCGCACTGCTCGGCCTGTTCCAGGAGCGTTTTCGCACTGGCGTATTCTTCGTTGAACCACCTGTAGTAGGCCAGCAGCAGCAGGGCGTCGGAATCATCGGGATTGTCCTTCAGGTACTCTAGCAGGGCATTGATGCAGGCGGCGTAGTCATCCGGACTGTTATAAAAATCTCTCAGACGTAAAGGCAAAATGGGCAGTTCGGGAAAGTATTTTAAGGCCTTTTTCAGATAGTTCGTCGCTGACGAAAAATGCTCCATGGCGAATTGCGCATTGGCCATGCTCAGCAGGCTTTCCGGGTCGTTTCGGCCGATGTAATTGGCCGACTGGAACTCATAAAATGCCTTGGTGTAGTTGCCTGCACGGAACCTTTGTTCGCCCGCCATGAGATACTTCTGATACGTGCTCGGTTCATCAGGGACCAGCGTGGTTATCGGTTCGTCTCCCTGGGCATTCTGCAGCGGATTTTCGCTGTTGGTGGCCAGAAGCAGATTTGCACCGCTGGCCGCTGAAAATCTGCTGGGCGCTTTTATCGGAGCTTCACCGCCGATGTTTGCGACGGCTTTCGGGACTGAACCTCCGGATCGAATTCCTTCACGAGGAGCCGCCAGCGTCGGAGAACTGCCTATGACGCCTCTGGCTCCTCCTCCGCCGCCGGGCCTGGCTATGCTGAAATTGGCCCCGGAGTTTATTTTACTCGAGAGAACGCCGGTGGTACCGGACGTGCCTGTCTGCAGGGAGCCAACGCCAAACGAATATGTCGTGAACGTATAAGATCCGCCTCTGCCTATCTTCGGGCCGGCGCCTATAGTAGGCCCGGTGAGGGCCTTGCGCGACTGGGCGTACAGCGGGACAGTCGCGCATGCCGTAATCGCCGACACTGCCAATAATAGCCATATTTTACCCGATATGCATCTCATCTCTCTTTTTATTATACGGCCGGCAGACACACGAAGGTCCAGCAAATTCTTATTTCTTGATATCCCCTTACCGTGGGTTCGATGATATACTTTTTCAGCATGAGAACCAAAGGTAATAATTCCTGGGTCATTCATTTTCTTGTTTTTGCGGGGCTTTTGATACCGTTTACGCAAAGCGCGGCAGCGGCCGAAGTCATACAGAATTTTGAGAATCTTTCCGCCATTGAAGTCAAGAACGGCGAGCTTGCTCCAATAACGGAAGGCCCCGGTGTTACCGAAGGCAAGCAGGCTGCCGAGATGCCGGCCGGCTCGACAATCACGCTGTCGCCCGACCGCGGGAAATTCAGCAAGGCGGACTGGCTGAAAATCGACACGCTTAATACCAGGCCCGTACCCGTCTGCCTCAGGCTGACGATGAACGGGGAGAAATTCTATTTCAGCAGATCCGCCTATATCAAGCCTGGCGGAGATACCATTGCGCTGCCGCTGTCCGTCTGCTGGGAACCCAACAAGGTGCCGGGCAAACTCAAGCTCGAACTGGCCAACCATGCGGATACAGGCGTGATTGTGGATAACATTCGCCTGGAAAAAGCGGTCCCGCCGCCGGAAGGCGCCAGACTTGAAGACTACGGTTATGGCGATACGAATATCTGGCCGGGATTCGAAAACCAGCGAGGTATGATTAATGTCAACCTGGACAGAAACAGCCTATCGGAATTTTCATGCAGTGCGCCGGATCCGCTCACTGGCGACTTTATCGGGCGGAGCCTTGAGAATACTTCACCGTACAAATTTTCCGTGGAGTCGCAGGACGATTTGACGGTCTGGCTGTGGGTGACGCATTACGGACGGAACAGAACGCAATCGCCGGTTTACGCCCTCAAGACGGGCAAGGATTTTCTGGTTAAGGCGAAACATTCAGGCCGGCAGGCGACCGGCGCCTTTGCCCTGACATTCGGACAGGATTTCGACTGGACGCCGAAGAATTTTGAGTCCCAGTACGTTTCGCGGGTGGTGGACCTGGTGAAGATCAGGGTTTCGCCCGGGCAGGTGTTCGATGTTATGGGCTGCCAGTTGGCCGCCGCCGTCTATGGTTCGACCAGGAAGGAAGCGAAGCTTGCAGAATACGTTGATATGGTGCAGGAAGACCTTGCACGTTACAGGCGGCAGTTCGTTTTCGGCGCCAGCGGCGAAACTTTCTGCACCGTCGCGCCTACCGATGAAGAATCGAAAGCCGGATTGATGGTTTTTCTGCCGCCGCCTGACGACATCTATTCCGCCACATGGGCCGGCGATGAAAAATGCCGTGCCGGCGAAATTCAGACCGTCGTCGCAAACGGCGGAATGGCTACGGTTGCCATTGCGGCCGTCCCCCTCAAAAAAACCAAAAACATGCAGGTGCAGTTGTCAGGCCTCAAGTCCGATGACGGGAAACCGCTCACCGGCGGCAAGGATAGTGCAAATGCCGTTTTTCTCGAGCGGGTTCCATGCGTGAGAGACGCGAAAGTCCTTTTTCAGCCGTGGATTGTTTCGGCGTCGCACGGGCCGGTTGAACCGTGCCGCGTCGTCTGGCTGGCTGTTCAGTTCGCCCCTTCGGAAAATGCCAGACCGGGCCTGTACAAGGGAACGTTCAAGCTGATATGCACTGAGGGCGAGAAAACCCTGCCCGTGACGCTCAAGGTCGTTTCCGTCGGCCAGGTGTTGAAAAATCCGGTCGTCGTCAGCTCGACTGACGACGGCTCTCCGGAAGGAATGTATGGCGCCGTTTACGACGAATTGTCGCCTCCGCAGCATGATTCGCTGACCGCGAAGATTCGCGCCGAGCTTATTGACGGCGGCCTGACCGGGCTGATGATTCCGGCCGCTTCGCTGAACAATAAGCTGAAACTTGACGATGCCGCGTGCCTTCGCAATATGAAGCTCTACCCGTCGAAACGAACGGGCAGAGATGTGATTTTCTCGCTTAGCGGGGCAATGTGGCAATTGCGAGATGAGTACATCAATCCCAACAAGAACGAATACAAGGAGGCGATCAAAGCGGTCGTCGGTCGGACATACGCTATTGCCGCCAAGGCAGGCATTCAAAAGCCTCTGCTGTATATAGGACGCTGCTGGGGGGGCGACTCGCTCCAGAATTTTACCGACGTAGCCGCCGTCGTCGCGGAAACAAAAGGCAGGCCCGCCATTGCGATTTCCGCGTCGATTCTGAATGAAACCGGCGAGGCGAAGCTCCGCAAGCTTTTCAAACCGTTCAGCGCCGTGTTTGTAATGCCGAACAACAACAGCGAGGGCGTTCATAAGAAATACGCGGTGCTGAAAGAGATTGGCTGCGAGCTGTACTCTTATCTCAGTTATAACGACCGCTATCAGGTTGGTTTCTTTTCGTTCGGCGCGGGTTTTGACGGTGTCTGTCTTGAAGACCTCTTTTCGCGATCTTCACCTTACGACGGATTCTACCTTCGCGGCAGCGGGCTGCTTACCCCGGATTCCAGCGGCGCCATCACCCAGACGCTTTCGATGCTCAGGGTCCGGCAGGGAGCATATGATTTTCAATTGGCCAGGCGGGCCGAAGAGCTTGTGCAGAAGGCTGACAAGGCGAAAATTCCGTCGGCCGGCGTCAAATCGATTCTGGACAATATATCCAGGCAGGCCCATGATGTGAAATGGCTCAATTACGATGAAACACTTTTCAGAACGACTTCCGTGTCCGAAAAAGATGTCGAATCGTTCCGCACGCATCTGACCGAAGCCGCCGCATCGCTGGCGGAAAAACTGGGATCAAAATAGCGGCCGGTCAGTTAACCGGTTCTGCAGCGGGGGTTTTCCAGCGGACCCTGTAAAGCACCTCATCGTCGGTTTTTTCAAAATCCTCCGCCGCGTCGATGACAGCCTTGGGTATGTAGCGTATCTGGGGGGTCACCACGTATGCCGGCCGGCCGTGCAGGCTTTCGATGAATGCGTCGATGTTTTTCGCATAGGGCGGCTCGCCGTCATAGTCGACCGAGTAAGGAATTTCCACGTCCGGGGCGATTTTGTCCCGCCGCTGCACCAGCACGAGTGCATGCTCCGACGTAGAGTCTGCAATGATGACGCCGTTCGGTGATGCCTGCTTCAGGGCTGCGGCGGCGAACCGCTCGGCTGAGTCTTCGTTCTGCTTCCAGGGCACGATCCAGTATCTCAGCTCGTCGCGGAAGGGCAGCTCGCGTTTGTTTTTCACTTCCGGTGCGAATCGCCTGACCAGCGACGGGCAGGCCGCGTAGAAAAGCGGCTGCCACAGCAGGCTCGCCAGGCAGGCGGATATCAGCCCGACGCGCCACGCGCGGGACTTTGCCGCAAGCACGTATATGCCGACCCCTGTCGCCACGGCGAGCATCCCAAGCGTCGGCAGGAAGAACGTGAACTGGTCCGGCACGGGGTAACGGGCGGCGAACATGACGTGTATCACCGTTATTGCGATGATGACCGCGGCCGCCGGGCCGCCCACGACGCGCTTCATGCGGACAAGGCCCACAATCGCAAGAGGCAGCAGCAGCCCGACGAAGTTCAACGCCACCAGCACCGCGTTTATCCTGATGAATTTCCAGTTTATGCTCGCGCCGAAAACCGCTTTGGCGTATTCGCCCACAAGGGCCGATCGCACCGCGCCGATAATGTCGCCGGTTCGGACGGCCGTGTCGATTATCATGCCGATGTAAAGCCCCGCGCCGACGATGTAGGCGCCTGCGGCGGCTGCCAGAGACCACGCCGGCAGCTTGCGATTTGCGATGAGCACTATCACCGTGACCAGGTAAACCGGCAGCGGCAGCAGGGCGAAGTTGTGTATACTCCAGTCCAGCCCGCTGACAAACGCCATCGCCGCCAGCAGCAGCCACGACGGCCTGTGCAGCAGGGCCAGCAGCAGCCAGAGTTCCGCCGTCAGGGCGGCCAGGTTCCACGTGTAGACTTCCGCGATTGTCGCCAGCCACCATGTCGTGTGCGCGACAGCCAGCATCGCGGCGGCCAGCAGGCCGATCCATCGCCGCCCGGTCAGCATCGCAACAATGCCAGCGATGTTCGCCAGCGCGACGGCCATCCCAAGCCCGCTGAAGAAATTCAGCCTCGTGTACAAATCGCCGATTGGAACGTGCATAAGCAGCCTGCCCGCGGCGATGTATGTGGGATGCGCCCTGGCCAGCCCGGTGAAGTCGACGTAGTTGCCGGTTTCAACCCGCCACTGGAAATTGCCGCTGTCCTGCCAGCTTACGCCGTGCTGGCATGTGGCCAGGTACAGCAGCGAGAAAATGACAAATGACAGCACCCACAGGCCTTTTGTGGAGGCATGGGGCTTTTCTGGTCGATATGAACAATGTATATCTTTAGGCATAGGTTTTGTACTTTGTACATCATATCGGCATCGGCCGCGAAACTACATGACCAAACCATGCGTGAGGCATTCGTTCGCCGGATCGCTGAGGAACGAGACGTGAACGCAGAACAGAACAGTAAAGCCGGCAGTACGGGCTTCGTGGCCGTCCTGGAGGCGATGCGCATTCCGCACTGGATAAAGAACGCCTTCGTCGCGGCGCCGCTGCTTTTCGCCGGGCGGTTCGGCGACGGGGAGGCCTGGCTGCAGTGCCTGGCCGCGGTCGGGGCGTTCTGCCTGCTGAGCAGCGCCGTTTATCTGGTTAACGATATCTGCGACTCCAAACGCGACGCCGCCCATCCCGACAAACGCAACCGACCGATACCTTCCGGACGCCTTTCGCCGGCTGGCGCCGGTGCGGCTGCTTTTTTCCTGCTGACCGCCGGCGCGTGCATCGTCGCCGTCGAGGCCGTCGCCGACTACAATCCGTCCTCATCGCTGCACGGCCTGGGGCTGCCGGTCTGGACAGCGGCGTACCTGGTGCTGAATGTCCTTTACTCGTTCTGGCTGAAATCGAAGGCGATAATCGACGTAATCATCGTGGCGCTGGGGTTCGTTCTCCGCGCGATGGCAGGCGCCGCTGCAATAAACGTTCCGATAAGCCCGTGGCTGGTTGTCTGCACGTTTACGCTCTGCCTGTTTATCGCGCTCACCAAACGCCGCGGCGAGATAGCGGCCCTGTCTGAAGAACAGATGGCCGCGGCGAGAGACGCGACCCTAGGATACGATCCGGGAATTCTGGATCACATGCTGACGGTGTCCACGGCGGTCGCCATAATCGCATACAGCATGTATTGCCTGGCCCCGCGCACGGTGGCGCGGCTGGGCTCGGCGCACATGGTCTGGACTATTCCACTTGTCGTTTACGGCATGTTCCGTTTTTACAGGACTACGCTGCGGAAGCCGCAGTTCGACCCGGTTTCGCTGCTGGTGCGCGACGGGATAATGTGGATAGTCCTGATTTTATATGTGGTCGTTTCCGGTATTATAGTAAAGTACGGATCGCTCGATGCAGTTCGTTCCGTCCTCGATTAAAATGGCGTCGCTGCAGGTTGTCGGCGTTTATGCTGGAGATGCGTGCTGATGGCAAGATACATGGTTACCGGTGGCGCGGGGTTTCTGGGGATAAATCTGGTTCGGCTGCTGCTGAAGAAAAGACACGAAGTCACGTCCCTGGACAAGGCGGAATTCGATTACCCGGACTGCGCCGATAAAATCCGCATCGTCACAGGCGATATACGCGACACGGAAAAAGTACGCGAAGCGACGCAAGGCGCCGACGTTGTCGTTCACTGCGCCGCGGCTCTTCCGCTTTATTCACGCGAGGATATTTTCAGCACCGATATCGACGGGACGAGGAATGTCCTTGCCGCCGCATTCGACGCCGGCGTCCGCCGTGTGGTGCACGTTTCGTCCACGGCGGTTTACGGGATTCCCGACCATCATCCCATATATGAAAACGACAGGCTTGAGGGCGTCGGCCCGTACGGCCAGGCCAAGATCAAGGCCGAGGAAGTCTGTCTCGAATATCGCGCAAAGGGCATGTGCGTGCCGATAATCCGCCCCAAGTCGTTCATAGGTCCGGAGCGGCTGGGTGTGTTCGCCCTGTTGTACGACTGGGCGAAGGACGGCAAGAGCTTTCCGATGATAGGCAACGGCAAAAACAGGTATCAGCTGCTGGATGTCGCCGACCTGTGCGACGCGATATATCTGGCCGCCACGCTTGAAGAAAGCATAGCGAACGATACATTCAATATCGGCGCGATGGAATTTACCACGATGAAGGAAGACTTCCAGGCCGTGCTTGACCGGGCGGGATTCGGCAGAAAAATCCGCACGTTCCCGGCCTGGCCGATGATATGGACTCTCCGGATACTGGAGTTTTTCCATCTTTCGCCGCTGTACAAGTGGGTCTACGAAACCGCCTGCACGGATTCGTTCGTCTCGGTGGAAAAGGCTCAGAAGGTTCTCGGTTTCACGCCAAAATATTCCAACAAGGACGCGCTGGTCCGCAATTTTGAATGGTATCTGGCGCATCTGGACGATTTTGAAGGCAGAAGCGGCATTTCGCACCGTGTGCCGTGGAAGCAGGGCATATTGCGTGTCGCCAAGTGGTTTTTCTAGCGGTATAAAAGCATTGTCAGCCGGCTCGCAGGCATATACACTTTGCGGTGTAATCGGCGGCGCCGATAGTTATCGTATGTGTTGGGTAAGTAATTTTTTTTAGGGTCCTTTAGTCTTTTTGCCTGGTGATTAAGAAAACAAGATGGAACCAGTATATTCGCCGATTGAGGTGTTGAGTCCAGTATGGCTGACAGGGCCGGTGGCGTTTATCGTTTCGCTCGTCATCACGCCCATCGTCCGTTTTGTGGCATACAAGACGAAGATTGTGGACAGACCCGATGATCTCCTCAAGCCGCATACCAGGCCCACCGCCTACCTTGGCGGCGTGGCGATGTGTTTCGGCCTGCTGGCGGGACTTGGGTTTTATGTCTCAATGATGCCTGACCGGGGAGAGTACTGGCAGAAGCTGCTTGATAACCTGTCAGGGGGCAATTTCCGCAGCCTTCTCGGCAACCCGATGTGGAGGCTGATTGCCATAGGCATCGCCTGTTTCGTTATCACCATCGTCGGACTGCTCGACGACATCCTTAACATCAGACCTAGGACCAAAGTCGCCGGCCAGGTGCTGGCTGCGATAATTCTACTCGGCGGCGGCGTCGGCCACGCAATGGCCAAGGCGTTTTTCATGACTGTAAAAATCAGTCCGCCGGAATTTGTCCTTATTCCTTCCAGCGTGTTTATATGTTTCATAATGGTCGTCGCCACATGCAACGCCACAAACCTGCTGGACGGCCTGGACGGGCTTTGCGGCGGCGTGACGGCCATCATCGCTATGGGGTTCCTGGCTCTGGCGGTTTTCCTCGCCACTTACGATCGCTACGGCGGCATCGAGCTGGGGCATGGCGGCGCGGATCAACTCCGGGTTGTGCTGTGCCTTGCGATGGCGGGGGCAGTGCTGGGATTCCTGCCTTATAACATACCGCCGGCCAGCATTTTCATGGGCGACGCCGGCAGCATGCTTCTGGGCTTTTTCGTGGCGACAATGATGACGCTGTTCTGCCAGGAAGGCAACCTGCGGTGGTTCGCGGCATCGTGCGTGGTTTTCGCCTTGCCGATTCTGGATACAGCCCTGGCGGTAGTCCGCCGGCTTCTTATGGGAAAAAGCATATTCGCAGGCGACCGCAGCCATCTCTACGACCAGCTTGTTGACCGAGGCATGAGCGTTCAGAAGGTAGTGGTGCTGTTTTATATCTTTGCAGCCATCGCCGCCGTGGTGGGAGTTGTCCTGGCGATATTTCTTCAACTCCGTTATGCGATACCGACCTATATGGTGCTGCTGGCGATTGTCTGGTTCCTGTTCCATAAATACGGCATGATCAAACCGCCGCCGCGCCAGCCGCACGAGCCGCCCAGCCAGGAAAGCTGATCGTGACCGACCCCAATGCCATGCAGTATGCTGCCGGTGGGCGAAAAACACTCTCTGTAGTCATACCCGTGTATAACGAACTCGATACCTGGCGGCAGCTGCTTGCGCGAGTTCTGAATGTGAACCTGCCCGGCATGGCCCTGCAGGTAGTTATTGTGGACGACTGCTCGACCGACGGCACGAGGCGGCAGCTGGAGCAGTTTGAACGCGACGCCCCCAGGCAGTCCGGTGCAGCCTTCAAGGTTCTCTACCATCAGGTCAACCGGGGCAAGGGGGCGGCGCTGCGAACCGGCTTCGCCGCCGCCACGGGCGACATCGTGATAATCCAGGATGCCGACCTTGAATACGACCCGAACGACTACTCTGCGCTGCTTGAGCCGATTCTGGCCGGGCGGGCGGACGTGGTGTACGGCAGCAGGTTCCATAGCGGCCGGCCCGCAGGTTGCCGCCTTGCGAATTATTTCGCCAACCGCTTTCTCACGTGCCTGTCGAATATGGCTACCGGGCTGAAGCTGACTGACATGGAGACCTGCTACAAGGTTTTTCGCAGGGAGATAATCCGGGCTGTCGATATTGAGCAGAACCGTTTCGGTTTTGAGCCGGAGATAACCGCCAAAATAGCTGCAGCGGGCGCCCGTGTTGCGGAAGTGCCTATCAGTTACGCGGGTCGCACTCGCGAAGAGGGCAAGAAAATCGGCTGGCGTGACGGCCTGAAGGCGGTGTGGTGTATTCTCAAGTATGCCGGTGCGGCAAAACCAATCCGCGTGAAAAAGTAGTCCGGAGGTTCTGAAAAACGCTTTTTTAGGGAACTGTTTTGGGGGCCTGTATTTTTTTGAGGCTGAGAAATTCTTCCGTAAACTCCGACTGCGGGATGTAGCCTTCCCGCCGATTCAGTTCCCTGCCGTCAGGCGACAGTATCAGCATTGTCGGCAGCGTGGTTATTTTGTACTTCTCGGCAATGTCCGATTTCAGGTCGGTTTCGACCTTCACCTTCAGGAAGCTGCCTTTTTCGATGGCGGCCGCGTTTTCCGGCGCGACGAGGGTTATTTTGGCGAGCTTGCGGGCTTCTTCGTTCGGCGAAGACGATACGAATAGAACCAGCAGCCGCCTGTCTTCCTGTTTTGCCTGCCTGATTGCGGCGTTGAAATCATCCGGCCAGTTCAACGGCAGGCCGCGGTAATTCTGCACGACCCAGACGGTAATGAGTACGCCCGCCAGCGTCAGCAGGAAAATCAGTTTGACCAGCCGGCTGCTTTTGCTCTTTTCGGGTTTCCGCGGTGATGTATTGTTTTCATCCATTATGGCACGCCGTTAATTATGTGGAAAATGCTCTCGTGGTTCAGGAAATAATATCGGCATATTGCCCCTGGATTCTCCGGAGAAGTTTTTTGAGCAGTTCTGCCGGAAGTTTCCGTTACCGTCTGCGGCGACGTCTCAGCACTGCCGCGGCGCCGATCGCCAGGAGGGCGGCTGTCCCGGGTTCCGGCGTTGAGCCGGGAGGAGTGTAGCTGCTTATCCCGCCCGTGCCGTAACCATAGTTGGTCAGCAGCAGGTTCAGGTCGCTGTCGTTGACCTTTCCGTCGCCGTTGAAATCGCCCATTGCCCACGTGCAGCCGGTCGTAAGCCCGAAGTTGGCTAGCAGCATCGCCAGGTCGTCGGCATCCACGTCCCAGTCCATGTCCGCGTCGCCGTCGACTGTCGCGTTTGAAATAATCCAGTCGATGTATGTGCTTACCCGAATGGCCTGGTTAGTGTCTGCCGGGATATAGATGCTTTCGCCAATGGTGCTCACGTATGCACTCAGACCGGCCAACTGCCATTCGCCGCTGACGCTGATAAACCATCCGCCCCCGGAGTCCCATTCGGCGATGGCGGCTTCGTGACTTGTGCCTTTCGCTATCGAGTCGAAATCGGAAACAAGCACGCTTGAGGTGTATGAGCCTACCGTGGTCGTGCTTGTCGTATTGACGATATTCGTTCCCCACGTGAGCGTGTCGTTCGTGGTTCCGCTCCACAGATAACCGTTGGCGACCGGATCGCCGGTCACCTTGCCGTAGCCGCCGATGACGTACGTCTTGTTCGTTTCGTTTCTGGCGGTGAACAGCGAAACATAGTTGACCAGATTGGCTGCCGTGCCGTCGAGATTCTCAATTTTGCAGAGCATCATGTCGACGCCGTCCGGCTTCAGCGCGCTTACGACTTTGAAGGTCTCATTCGTCGTCAGTTCACCGTCGCCGTTGATATCGAACTGAACGGTCGTGCCCGAAGCGAAACCCTGATGCCGGGTAGTAAGTATGTAGTCCGGATGGACCGCCACGCAGGATGCGGGGCCGTAGCTGGCGGAACCGGGAATCCAGCGGCCCAGCACAGCGTCGAGCGGATGCTCGCTTATGGTAAGCTCACTCTGACTGGGGTGCAGCACCACGCCGAACGCCGGTCCCGACAGAAGGCAGACCGATATTGCGGCGACAAGAAGATTCCTGCGGTTGGCAATATTAATGTAGCCCAACAAAGGCCCTCCAACTGCACCGCGGCCATCACTGCAAATACGCTCCTCCTGCCAGCTTATAACGGCCGGAAGCAGGTTAATCAGGCCGCATGAAGTTGCTGATTTGCACTAATACAGTGTACAGAAAAGGCCTTATTTAGTCAAGGTGCTGGCGGTCTGACTCATCCCCAGTTTTAGTTCAGGCAAAAAAATAGCCGACTTCTTTAG
>CAZVYJ010000061.1:0-15567 GCA_964631565.1 uncultured Planctomycetaceae bacterium | reverse complement strand
CCATACTCTAAAACCCTAACTACTTAAAGAACATGAACTTAAGACCGAAAAAATCAGGCACAACCGGGCAGGGATTGGAATAAAAGGCAATCAAGGGCAACAGGCAGCAGGCAACAGGCGGCAGTTACAACGAAACGGCACAGGAAGCAACGGATGGGCGGAAATTACGGAACACGGAACATGGAACATGTATCCCGGTTCTCGGATCAAGTATCCCGGATTGCAGTTCTATGCTTTCAGCAGGCGGACTTGCAGAATAACGCAGATATGCTTAGAATCCCCCACCTCACCTGCAATTTGCCGATAAAGCAGTTGCTAGTGGAGAGGTGCCGGAGCGGCCGATCGGGCCGGTTTCGAAAACCGGTGTACCGTAAGGTACCGTGGGTTCGAATCCCACCCTCTCCGTTGGACAAAGACCTTGGAACGACCTGTTCCGGGGTCTTTGGCTTTATCCACGCCAATAGAACCCACGGGCACAGCGAGCGGAGCGAAGCTGTGCAGACCGTGCGGTTCGACGCCGAGGTCCGTAGAGCCGAAGGCGCCGCGGCTCGGCCTCCGAAGCCGCTCCGTCGCCATAGCTATGGAGCGTCGGCGACTTGGCGAAGGAGGCAGCGAATCCCACCCTCTCCGTTAAGCCGCCCCTCAGGGACGGCTTGGAGCAGGTGAGCAGTGGAACAGCAGAACAGACGAGAAAAGAAAAACAGATTTTCTCGTCAACTGTATATTGCAGACTAAATCATTGCTCACATGAGGTCGCCTGTTCAACTGCTCATTGTTTTTGCATTATCTCCGCCGATAAAACCCACGGATGCGGCAAAGCCGCCGGCCGAAGTTTTATTCTCCGCTTTCCGCAAGCCTGACGACCACATGGAATTTATCTTTCACTTTGGGAAGCGTTATTTTCTCACCCTCGATGTCGGCCGGCTTGCCGTTTACCGTCGCGGTTTTAATTACGCGGCCTTTCGGGCAGCGAACAACAAGAACCATGGCCTGCGGAATATCCCGTGAAGGCGGCGTAACATCTATGGTGATGCAGTCGGCCGCCGCCCTGGTGCTTATCGCCATCGTCCCGAAGTACGTCGGTGCGTTTTCGATGGCAATCGACTCGCCCGGTTCGAACCATCTTCGCGGGCAGCCCCGCAGCAGCCACAGCTTGCCGGGCTCCTGCTCATCGATAAACATCCGGCGGATCATGTCGATATCGCGCCCGTTGCCGGATGCGTTGGGGCTTAGGCCGGTCCAGTTCGAGTTGTCGGCGATGAAATGTTCGGACGTCTGGTAAGTGTCGTTCGACATGCCGTAGTGGAGATTGGAAAACAGCACAAGCAGCGCCTTCTCCGTTTCGCCGCGCTGCAGGTAGCACTTGAAGTAGCTTCGCTCTGTCTGGTTGGGATACCAGTCGGCCCCGCCCATGTGCTCGGCGAACCCAAGCAGTATGCCGGAGTAAGGCAGGCTTTTCGTGACGCGGGTGAACTCGACCATGTCGGCGAATCGTTTGTCAGTCGGGTGCAGAACGCCCGTGTCGTAAAGCTGAATCGGCCCGTCGGCGACCCAGTACGGGTCGCGCTTGTCCGGCGGCGTTTCGCGATAAAACACAGTGTTGGGAACGAACAGCAGGCCGGTCTCCGGGTCAACATATTCCTCGCGGCGAATCACGTCGAGAAGGCACCGGCGATATTCGTCGGCCTCCTTCGTGAGTCTGTCGGCCTCTGGAAATCCGGCGTCCCGGGCCGCTGCTGCAATCTCGGCCATGCCGAGGTACGTGAAGGAATCGTTGAACGTGAACGTAAAGGAGAAAAGTTGAATATCGCCCGGCATGCCGGAAGGCAGCAGCCCCCAGTAGCGGACCCTCTGGCCCTTCTCGTCGTTGATGCGTGTCGTGTCCCGCTCGGTCTGAATCCAGTCCCACGCAGCCATGATGCTCGGCCAGTTCGCTTTGAGCCACTCGACGTCGTGCGTGTAGCGATATCGCGATGCCAGCGCCCAGAGTATCGAGCCGGTCTCGTTCATCCACAGCCGGCCGCCGTTGTCGCCGACGTAGCTGCCTCGGGTGGACTTGATATTGCCCTGCGGCGGGCTGTTGGCGCTCTTTGGGCCGACGCCGTTCTGCCTGTCGGTGAAGAACCGCAGCGAATCGTCCAGTTCACCGTGCATACCGACGGACATCATCGGGACGGCCATGTGGGCGAACTCCCACGACCAGACGCCGAGCGTCGGGCACTGGTGCGGCACGAGCCATTCGTTGCCGGGGCAGCGGAACTGCAGCGAAAGGTTGGAAAGAATGAGATGCTTGTAGATTTCGTTGATGCGGCGGTCCGGCGTGGTCAGCTTCATTGCGGGTTTGAGCCTGACTTCCGAACGCTCAGCCGTCAGCCTGAGGGCGTCATCAAACTTTACTTTCCGCATCGCCGGCACTTCGCTCGTCGGCAGCTTGGCGTTGGAATCGGCCATCACGAAATCCAGCGTGCGTGTTTCGCCCTTGGCCAGGTACATGTCAAATCGCAGGGCGTTGTTCAGAACGGTCGCATCCTTCGGCGCCGCGACCTCCACGCCGGGAGTGAATGTAGCCGAAATCGGCCCGTCGGTTTCGTAAACCAGCACCACGCCGTCGTCGGAGGCGAGCATGGAATCTTTCAGCTTCAATGGCATTGGCGGCTGGGCCCATCGTGTGACAAGCGGATTGAACGGCGCGTAATTTACGTACGAATCTCCGCCGCCGCCGAAATAAAGAAGCAACGGAACGTCGCGTTCGCTGCCGCCGGTGTTTTTCACGGAGAGGCGCATCATCACGTACTGCGTTTCGTCGCCTTTTTTCACTTCCTTATCATGCGGCAGATAGCAGAAGACCGTCTGCCGGAGGCGAAGACCGTCACTAATCCATTGACTGTTGACTATCGGCAGGTATCCACGTTGCAGCCGACGCGTAACCTTGAACATGTCCGGGAAGCCGTCCGGCTTGCCTATCGCCAGCCCGATAACCGGCGGATACTGCATGTTGTTCTGAAAACTCGCGCCGACAGTGTGCAGCGCGACGGACATATCGGGATGCACCAGCACCTGTCGCGGGCTGTGACAGGACTGCACCGGAACCCTCGCAGCCAGCGGAGTGCAGAGGCCCGCTACGTCATCCCAGGTAACCTCGATGCCTTTGGATGCAACTTTCGCCAGGGCGGTATCGTCAAGGGGAACCCTTCGCGGCTGGGCGCCTGCTGCAGGTTTGCTGCTCATAGCGTTTTCTCCAAAATCTCCGGGCTGATTATCGCCGGCAGAACACCCCGCACAGACAAGAAGCAGACATGAACAAGTGATGAACAGTTTTCGCACGATCAACTCCTTTGCCGGCAGACAGAACGATGCCGGCGAACATGCGGTTGCAACAGGGTTCCCAAATGCTCGACATAACAGGTGAAACACCGGGTGGTACAGATGTGTCCGCTGAAATATGCAGAATCCCGAAGGACTTCAGGATGCATAGAAAATCCCATTCAGAACGGTTTGTTCGCCAGCACCCATTCGATGGTTTTCTGCAGGCCGGCGTCGAGCGGAGTTTCCGCGCGGAAATCAAACAGCGACCGGGCTTTGGATATGTCGAGGCAGCGTCGCGGCTGGCCGTCGGGTTTGGAGGCGTCCCACACAAGCTCGCCGTCGAAACCGGTCATCGCGGCGATTTTTGTCGCCAGGTCGCGGATGGTTATCTCGCTGCCGGAGCCGATGTTGACCGGCTCGGCGCCGTCGTATTTCTGCGTGGCCAGCGTGATGGCTTTCGCGCAGTCTTCGACATAGAGAAATTCCCTGCTGGCCGAGCCGGTACCCCAAAGCTCGACCTTTTTCTCGCCGCTGCGTCCGGCCTCTATAAACTTGCGTATCATCGCCGGGATAACGTGGCTGCCGGAGGGGTCGAAGTTATCGCCCGGGCCATACAGGTTCACCGGCAGCAGGAAAATTCCGTTCAGGCCGTACTGCTGACGGTAACCCTGCAGCATGACGAGTGCGGCCTTTTTGGCGATGCCGTACGGCGCGTTGGTTTCCTCCGGATATCCGTTCCACAAATCTTCCTCGCGGAACGGGACCGGCGTGAATTTCGGATAGGCGCAGACCGTGCCGAGCTGGACGAATTTTTTTACGCCGGCCAGCCGGGCGTGCTCAATCATGTTCAGGGCCATCGCCATGTTCGCGTAGAAGAACCGGCCGGGATTTTCGCGGTTCGCGCCGATGCCGCCGACTTCCGCCGCGAGGTGGATGACGACGTCGGGCTTCATGTTTTTGTACACGCGACCGGCTGCGAGGTAGTCGGTCAGGTCGTATTCGCGTCTGCGCGGCACGAGAATGTTTTTCGCACCTGCGGCCTCAAGGGCTTTGCAGAGATGCCTGCCGAGGAACCCCGCCCCACCCGTGACGACGATGCGTTGTGCGGCCAGGTCGAGCATGTCAGGCCCTGCCCTTGTTCGCGTTGTGGTCGCGGACGACTTTTTCATTTTCGGCGAGTTTCATGTCCGAGGCGACCATCATGTTCACGAGCTGGTTGAACGAAACTTTCGGCCGCCAGTTCAGCAGCTTCTTCGCCTTCGAGGCGTCGCCGCAAAGTTCGTCGACTTCCGAAGGCCGGAAGAAACGCGGGTCTATCTCGACATATTTTTTCCAGTCGAGCCGGAGCATATCGAAGACGGCTTGAAGGAACTCGCGGACGCTGCGGCTTTCGCCGGTCGCGATTACGAAGTCCTCGGGCTTTTCCTGCTGCAGCATCAGCCACATCGCTTCGACGTAGTCGCCTGCGAATCCCCAGTCGCGTTTGGCGTCGAGGCAGCCGAGATAAAGTTTGTCCTGCAGGCCAAGCTTTATCCGCGTGGCGGCGCGCGTTATTTTCCGCGTGACGAACGTCTCGCCGCGGCGGGGACTTTCGTGATTAAACAATATGCCGTTGCACGCGAAGATATCGTACGCCTCGCGATAGTTGACCACCTGGTGATACGAAAACACTTTTGCGCATGCGTAGGGGCTTCTCGGATGAAAAGGCGTAGTCTCCGACTGCGGCGTTTCGGCGGCCTGGCCGTACATCTCACTGCTGGACGCCTGGTAAAAACGGATCGCCGGATCGACGGAGCGTATCGCCTCAAGCAGGTGCAGCGTTCCGATCGCGTCGGTCTGGACGGTGTAGACCGGCTGGTCGAAGCTCACCCTCACGTGCGACTGTGCGCCGAGGTTGTAGACTTCGTGCGGTCTGATTTTCGCCAGCAGGCCCGCCAGCGCCGTCCCGTCGGTCAGGTCGCCGTAGTGCAGCGTCAGCCTGACGCCCTTCTCGTGCGGGTCGTGGTAGAGATGATCAATCCGCTCCGTGCCGAACGTGCTGCTTCGCCGGACTATGCCGTGGACTTCGTACCCCTTGTTCAACAGCAGCTCGGCGAGATAGCTTCCGTCCTGTCCGGTGATGCCCGTTATAAGCGCTTTTCTTGTCATGACGCACCATTATCATCCGCGGAGGCGGCGGTTCAAGCAATCTATGCCGCCTCGGTGTTGGTTCTGGTCCACAGCAACGCTCGCATATACGTTCGATCCTGCTCGGTCAGCGCCAGGAACCATGACGAGACGCCGCAGAGAGCCGCACCGAACGCGACCTGTATAATCGAAACGAAAAATGATTCCGGCACCCACACGCCCCGCAGCACGAGCAGCAATCCGCCTGCCGGCAGGGCAGCCACGGTAACCCGTCCCAGCGTGGACGCGAAGTAGCTGACTGCGGAAATACTGTTCTGACTGCACATGCAGTAAAGCACAACCAGGCCGGAAGCCAGCAGCGGAACAGTCGTCGCCCACGCCACACCGATGAGTTCCCACGGCGTAATCGTAAGCACCAGCACTGTTGCGGCGAGCTTCACCGCAGCCCCGGCGACGTTCGCGATGCCGATGCGGCCGGTTCGCCCGGCGCCGAGAAGCATCTGCTCGCCGGGCATGGACATAATCGCTATGAACTGCCCCAGCGACATTATGGCCAGCAGCTGCCACGTCCAGGCCATGCCCTGCCCCGGCAGCCAGTTGCCGATGAACACCTCGCCGAAAATCACCAGCGGCAGCAGAAGCATGACCACCAGCGAACCCGTCAGCCTCGCGCCGCTGTGATACAAGTCCTTGAGCAGCTCAATCTGTCCTGACTGCCTGAGTTGCGTCGCGACCGGCAGCAGAGGCTGGCTGATTCCCATGGCAAGCATGCGGATGAACATTATCAACTGTATGGGGATTCTGTAGTACGCCACGGTGGCCGTGCTTACAAAAGCGCCTATCAGTTGGGTGTCAAGATTATAGGCAACCATGGCTACAGGCAGCAGAAAGGCCGACTTGCCGAAATGAAGCATCTCTCGGACATACTCGCTCCGCACATATCTGAAAGATATTGCGATATGGCCGAGCGGCTTCCACGCCCACCATGCAGTCAGGCCCAAAAATACAACAAGATGCAGTACGACGGCAACGGCCAGCAGCCGCAGGTCGCTGTGGCCGGTTTCCAGGCAAATCACCGCCATAACGACGAATGTCAGATACCCGATTGTCGCCGCCAAGGCCGATTTGTAGCCCTGCTGCAGGCCGGCTATCACGCCATGGAACGGTCTCATCACCATGCTGAAAGGTATGCCGGCGGCGAGGACCCAAATCGCTTCGCGAAATTCGACGGCCTCCATGCCTCTGACGCCGCTGACATAAGGAAGCAGCCAGCCCAGGGCGATCATCGCCGCGACAAGGACGGCCGAGACGACCAGCATTATCGCCAGCGAACTGTTGAACGCGCGATAAAGGTCGACCCTGCTGGCGCCAACGATAAAACGCGCCATGAATCGACGCGTTGCGGACTGCATGCCGAAGTCCAGCGAAACCAGCACCTGCACCGTCGTAAAAGCGATGCTCCACATGCCGTAGCCGCTCTTGCCCAGCCCGTCCAGCAGCATCGGCGTCAGGAACAGCAGCGCCACCGCGGTAACTATCGTCTGGGCCCACTGCGCAGCGGCGTTCAGGCCGATGCGGCGGGTTGTAATAGGCGAATGCGGCAGCGGTACCAGTTTCATCAGCTCTGCTCCTGCGGCGGACATGTTATCAGAAAATCATACTTGCCGCCCGGACCACGTATTATGTCGGTCGCATACTCTGTCGAAACCGTCACTCCGGGGCCCAGAACTTTTTTAAGAACCTTAACGGCGCCCGGCAGCTCGGTTTCGTCAAAATCGGGGCCTTTCAGAACCCGCAGTGTAAACTCCGTATCGCTTTTATGCACCAACTGATAATTCAGCGCCGAAGGCAGTGCGGCATTCAGTTCACTGATAATGACTCTTCCGACGCGCCAGCCCGAAGGCAGATGAATCGCGTCGGATGCGCCGCCTATAAGCTCTGTCAGCATGGGCAGCCCCCTGCCGCAGTTGCATGGTTCGTCGCTCAGCGCGCCGATGTCGCCGATGCGGTAACGGATAAACGGCATGCCGTAGTTAAACAGGTCCGTAATAACGATCCACCCTTTTTTGCCGGGCGGCAGCGGCCGGCCCGCATCGTCGACCACTTCAAGAATCATCTGGTCGGCCAGAACATGCCTGCCCCGGTGCCGGTCGCACTCGCATGCAATTACCGACATCTCCCTGCTGCCGTAGCGATTGAACACCCTGCAGCCGAACGCTCGTTCTATCAGCGCACGCTGGGCGGGAGTTTCGTTTTCAGCGGTCAGAAGAACGCACTCCGGCCTGATGTCGGTATACCCCAGCTCGAGAGCTTTCTCGGCAAACAGGCCCGCTATCGAAGAGTAAGCCACGATCATGTGAGGATGATACGCCTCCAGCCGACGGAGGCAGTCGTCGAAATCGACGTCGTCGACGCGGCTGCAGTCCATCATCACTTCATTGACCATAATGCGAAAAAATCTTCTGAAGATTTTTTCGGACAATCCGGTGTCCAGCCTCGCCCCCCAGAGCATGACGGATCGTTTTCCGAAATCCCAGCCGACCATCATGTCCCCGCGATATCTGCGGGCAGCCATGTGCGGGAAATTCACCGTGTCACGGTAGAAATGCAGCGGTTTCCCGCTCGAACCGCCGGTGCGGTCTCTCAGCAGCTGCTTATGGCTGAAGTTCCGCCCGATCATGTCGTCGCGATTATCCTGAATCTCGCGCCTGATGAGCACCGGAATTTCGGAAAGCTCGTCCGTGGAACTTATCGCATCTATTCTGCCTTCAGTCAGCCCGGCCTGTTCAAATTTGCGGCGATAGAACGGGCAGTTGCGCCATGCGTGGCTGAGAAGAGGTTTCAGCCTTGCAAGCTGCAGCTGCTTCAGTTCTGCCGGATTCAGCCAGTCGGCGCGACACTGTTCGGCGATCGCCTCTCTAAGGCGAGGATGCCGCAGTTTGTGCCATAATCTGTAGGCCAGCCTGGACCATCGAACGGAAAAGGGCATAGTAAAATTCCTGAAAACAAACCCGACAAAATGAAATGACGCAATCTTACTCACTCAGGCAGACGGCAGCGTCGAATATCGTCCAGATTATTCATCTGCGCTTCAATAGTACATTCAATGGAGAGTTTTTCCGCAACAGCCTTCCGTCCGGAGGGGCCAAGGACGTTGATTTGCTCGGGGTTGCGGGCCAGTTTGAGCACGGCCTCAGTAAAGGCCTGCTGATCGTTCGGCGGCACGAGAATCAGAGATTCGGCATATTTTTTATGTCCGCATGCCCAATGGTCTGCGAAGCCACGACCACCAGGCCGGCGGCTATCGCTTCCAGAACACTGTTGGAGAATCCCTCGCTGGAACTCGGCTGAAGCAGAACATCGGACGATATCAATACGGATGTTATATCGTCGACCGCTCCAAGAAAGCGAATGCTGTCGCCGAGGTTCAGGCTTTCAACAAGCGAGGCAAGCTCGCCCGCCATCGGGCCGTCGCCGGCTATCACCAGTTCCGCCGCAATATTCCGTTTACGGACAGTTTCCATCGCGTGAATCGCCATGGTATGGTTCTTCAGCGGAATCAATCTGCTCGTCATGACAAACCGCACCGTCCCTGCGGATCGCAGCTGGCGGGCGGCCGGCGGCACAACAACGCCGTTGGGAATCACCCTGACCATGGAGAGGCCGACGCCGAATAATTCCGCAACAAACTCGGCGAGGCTCGGGCAGGTCGTTATCAGTCTCGGCCTGAAAATTCGGTAAAGAACTCTCGCCAGCGGTTTGAAATATACAAGCGGCCTGCTGGCCGTCAGGTCCGGATTTTCACCGTGAAGACATATGCAGGTTTTCACTCCGGCCAGGCGGCCGGCAATCATGCCGAGCAGGTCAGGCCAGACCTGGGAGCAGATCATCACGTCGGGCCTGCGTTTTCTGACTGTCCGATAAAGGCGCCACAGCGTGCGGATGAATCGCCGGATGAACCCCTCGCCTTTTTCGGCCCCAAGTGAAATATGTCTGACTTCACGCCAGTCAGCCGGAACCTTCAGCGCCCCTGCATCTGAAAGCGTCACGAGGTCGATGTCCACCTTGCTTCTCAGTCGCCCCGCCACGAGCAGCGTCTGCCGTTCGACGCCGCCGACGGCCAGGCTGTGGATGACGCGCATCAGTTTCATGCGCCGAGGCCGGCCCCCCGGAGATATCAGCTCCATGTACATGGATTTCAGCTTCGCATGATGATCTTCAGCCGGGAATTTGCCGTTGATTTCGCGCCTTGCGCTGCTGCCAAGCCGCTTCCTCAGGCTTTCGTCGTCTATCAACTGTTCCGCCTGGTCGGCCAGCGCTTTCATGTCGCCTATTGGCACGAGGCGAATGCTCGTCGGATGCGTAACTTCCTCCGGAATGCCGCCGCTGAAAAAGCTCAGCACTGCCTTGCCCATCATTGCGCCTTCCATCGGAACGGCCGGAAAGCAGTCCTCCACCAGCGGAAGGTGGCAGAGTATATCCATGCCGGCCACGTAGCCGGGAATGTTTTTCTGTTGGCCGGCAAGAATAAACATGTCAGCAAGCCCGCGTTCGGAAATTTGCCTCTCAATCTCACCCGCATAAGCTTCATGCCCGGCCACTTTGCCGCCGACAATGACATATTTCAGATTTTTGTGCCCGCGCCGCCGAAGTTCCTCGGCCAGGTCGAGCAGCAACAGGTGTCCCTTGTCCCGTACAAGTTTCGCCACCATGCCGATAACAAGATTTCCCTCGCAGCCCGGCGGTCTGATCGGCTTCACACTGTCCGGATCGAACTGATGCGGATCCGGGCCGCCTTCGTAGTTCAGACACACCTTCTCGCCGGGCGAATCGCCGAAATTCATCCGAAGCGCAGCCCGCGAAGGGCACACCAGCCTGTCGGCCAGTGTCCCGGCAATGAACCCCAGCGTCCATCGCAGCAGCCTCGGGTGCAGAATACACTGCACATACATGAGCGACGGCACCCTTGCCAGTCTGGCTGCCACAAGCCCCTGAAAATCGAGTATCTCGTTAACATGAATTATGTCTATGCGATGCCGTCGCAGCAGCATCGCAAGGCGAACGGTGATAATCGGCAGATAGAACAGATATTTCAGCACGTGGAGCGGTTTGCGCAGGGTCTGAAGGTGCTGCCAGTAGATAATATGCACATTCGCGCCAAGGCTGCGATAATGAGCGGCGAGTTCGCTTTCCGCAGGCAGAACAACATGAACGTCCCACCCCTCTTTTATCAGGTAAGCGGCTTTTCGAGCCTGCAGCAGTTCCGCTCCGCCCTGCAGACTGTTGCCCGAAGAAAAAAAACAGATTCGCATAATCTCGCTCGCAAAAGAGACTTTAGCCAACGGCGCCTGTAAACACTTCTCTGAAAAGTTCTGCCGCTGAAGCAGTCTAAAACGCACATGGCTGAAAAGTCAACGAACCGGCCAAAGAGCCTGTTCGCAATAATTGACGCGGCAGCGGTATGGCTGTCTAATAATGGCTATTCAGGACGTGGGTATTTCTTTCGGCTTAACAATACGGAAGCGGCACGGAACATGTCACGGCCGGAAATAGCCATCTTCGGAGCCTACGGGGGGATAAACATCGGAGACGAAATGATCCTCTCCGGCATTCTTCGTATGCTCACGGCCAGGGGCATCGACCGTACGCAAATAACCGTCGGGTCATGGGACCCGGAATATACGCAGACTGTCCATCGCATAAAATCCGTCCGGGGAATCAGGCTGGTGGGCATTTCGTCGCAGTTTATCGCCGCAATCCGCCGCTGCGACGCCGTGATAATCGGCGGCGGGCAGCTGCTGCAGGAATCCGCACTGCTCGCTAACCCGTGGACGGGCCTTCTGAACTGCTCGGCAACTGTCGCGCGGGCCGCAAAAAAATACGGCAAGGCGGTTTTTATCTGGGGCGTCGGCGTTGAACACATTCGAAGCTCATTCGGAAGAAAAAGCCTGCTTGGTCTCGAAGCGGCCGGATGCGTCACCGTTCGCGACAAACACAGCGCCGATATCCTGAAAAAATTCGGCTTCAGCGACGTAAGGATCGTCGGCGATCCGGCATTCGCAATGGATGACGGCGACAGAATTCTCGGTGAACTTGTAATGCGACAGCTCGGGATAACCCCGGGCGGAGAAAATTCAGCGGGACGCATCGGAATATGCATGGCCAGAGAACCGGGCCAACCCATGGCGGATATGGATGTATTGGCCGGATTTATCCAAAATATGGTGCACCAGGGCTGGCAGGTGGTTCTGTTTCCAAGTGAAAACCGCCGCATCTATGACCCGGCGTTCTGCCGGCGGCTCGCAAAAGCAGTCGGCTATAAGTGCGATGTTGTTCCGCCGTGGCAGCTCACGCCTGAAGCCATGGCCGACCTGACTGCGGCAATGGACCTCGTCGTAACAAGCAGAATGCATGTCGCAATAGCGGCGGCAATGTCCCGCACCGCGGTGATACTCTCATGCCGAAGCCCCAAAGCCTCAAGCCTGGTCGAGCAGATGGCCCTGCCTTGGCGGTACCAGACCGGCCAGGCGGATATCGGCAAACTGTCGGAATGGGTCGAGGCCCTGAAATCGGGACAATATCCTTTCGAGATTATCAGCGAACGAATCGTCCAGCTTCGGCAGAGTGCGCAGAACAACGCGGATAAATTCTGCGAGTTCGTGGCGAGCTGACCCGACTAACAGACGCCGCCCGCAGCATCGCGGAGCGTATTCAGCGTAAGCACGGCTGTCTCGCGCCAGCTTTGATGGGGCTTTTCCAGAACCGGCGGATCAAGTTCCATCGCGGAGAGCATCGCGTCCGGATCGCCGAAATCTATCTGGTTCCGACGCGGCACGCCGATTTCATCGAATACATCCAGACGCGAGCATATGATTTTGCGTCCGAAACATACCGCCTCCAGCACCGGAAGCCCGAACCCCTCAAACTGCGACGGAAACACGACCGCCTCGGCCGACTTGTACAATCCCAGAACTTCCGGCCATTCGACAAAACCAAGGTGAATAACATCTTCCTCGAGCGATAATGACCGGACAAGCCTGCGGCATTTCCGCCAGTAACCGGTCTGCCGGCCGGTCAGAACAAGTTTGTAATCAAACCCGCCGCGTCGCTTCAACTCGGCGAACGTCCTGATCAACACATCATGCCCCTTGTGTCGGAACGAGGCGGCCGGATAGTAAATATATTTCCCGGCCACCCGGTCTGACGGCCGGACGGAGGCAGGCTCGATCTTGCACATGCCGTGATGGATGACCGAAATCTTCTCCGAAGACGCCCCGCACAAATCCACGAGCATCCCCGCGGTCTGGGCTGATATGGCGATTATCCTGTCGGCGCGGGCGAGGCTGTAGGCGTATATCGACCGGCGAAACGCACGCTCAGCCATCGAATAGTTGGAAGGCAGCAGCAGATGCTGAACATCATGCACGGTTATCACAGCCTGGCATTCGACCGCCCTGGGAAATATCGACTGCTGCGGAAAGAAGGCGACATCGGGAGATATCGAACGGAAAATTTCTTCGACGAACCTCGCACGGTACGGCGTGAACGCCTCAAGACACCTTGCCGACCCGATGCGCCATTCGCCGGCATCGACTACCGCCGTCTCGCAGCCCATCCGCGAAAATTCACCGGCGATTTCCCGGCGAGCGACAAGCGTAATGCTGTCGCCGCCGGCCAGACCGACAAGCTCGGCGACCAACTGGCGGATATATGTCTCTGCCCCGCCGATTCGGCCGGGCCGGAAACCAAGCAGGCTTATCGCAATTCTCATTCAGATTGAACCTTCACGTCTGAAATGTCTGACAAACTTTATCTCTTGCCAACACGAAAGGCCCTGGAGTATTTCTTTGGAGCATGATGACCATATCAATAATTACGCCGTCTTACAACCAGGCAAAGTTCCTGGAGCGAACTCTGGACTCCGTGCATACGCAGCACGGCGATTTCCGCCTGGAGCACATCGTCGTGGACGGCGGGTCGACCGACGGCTCCGTCGAACTGCTCAAAAACCGCGGCGATGCGATTAAGTGGATATCGCAGCGCGACGAAGGCCAGGCCGACGCCCTGAACAAGGGCATCGCGATGGCCGGCGGAGATATCATCGGCTGGCTGAACAGCGACGATACCTACGAGCCAGGCTGTCTGGCGACGGTCGCGAAAATTTTCGCCGACGAACCGCAAACCCGGTGGCTCTACGGAAAGGTCCGTATAATCGACGCCGACGACCGCGAAATCCGCAGGCTGGTGACGCTGTACAAAAATCTCCGGATGCGGCGATGGAGCTACCGAAAGCTGCTGGAGGAAAACTGGATCTCGCAGATGGGAGTTTTCTGGCGGCGGCAGGCCGGCGAACAGACCGGGCCTTTCCGCAAAGACCTGCACTACTGCATGGACTACAACTACTGGCTGCGGCTCGGCGAAAAATGGCCCGGAAGATTCGTCAACCGCTATCTCGCCGCGTTCCGCGCGCATTCCACCAGCAAATCGACCACCAGCTTCCGCAAGCAGTTCCGGGAAGAGTTGAACGTCGCCAGGGAAATCGCCGCCGGCAGATATCGCCTCCCTATCGCCGTGCACTACCTGAACTACTTCAAGATCGTCACCGCATACAACATCAGGCAGCTTCTCGGCGGCTAGTCGCTTTCAGCCGGGTCATCCTCTTTCTTCCCGCCGCTGAGCTGTTCGACTTTGCGTTCGAGCATGGCCATACGCTGTGCGAACCGGCGGTTGTCCTCCATGCTGCGGCTGATGACGACCGACAGATGAAGCACCACGAGCGCCAGAAAACCAAAACACATCAGAACAAGCGTGGTCAGGTAGAACAGGTCCAGCACCTCGCTGATGTACCACAGAAGTTTCGGGAACAGTGCGAAGACCACCAGCACAATCGACGCCAGCACCCACAGCACGGCGTATTCCTCGCAAAGTTTGCGGCGGCGGATAAGCTCGAACGTCACCAGTCCGATCAACAGCGCCGCGGCAAGCGGCAGAATGTGCTGCACTATCCTGATGTCATCGGGAATGGTTTCTGCAATCATTGCGATCATTTTGTCGGCTCCTGATCTTCGACTACAACAGGTTCGAAACAATCGACAAGAACGGCCAGCACTATCCGCATCATGTGCCAGAACCCTTTCAGGCTGCCTGCGGCTGACATGCCCTCGGTCCGCTGACGCATGCGAACAGGCACTTCGGTAATCCGCATCTTCTGCCTGGCCGCCCAGACAAGCGCCTCGGCCGTGTCGCCAAGGTAGCTCTGCGGGTAATGATTTGCGAAAAACCTTATCGCCCGCTTCGATGCGGCACGAAAACCGCTGGTCGGGTCGGTGATTTTCTGACCGGCGATCAGCGAGACAAGCATCGACAGCAACCGGTTGCCGATGAAACGCAGCGGATGAAACCTGAACCTCAGCCCGCCGAGCAGGCGGCTGCCTATCGTCAGATCGGCCCGGCCGGCAAAAACATCCTCCACCAGCGATGATATAAGATTCGCCCTGTGCTGGCGGTCCGCGTCGTACTGCACAGCTGCATCATAGCCGTGCTCGGCGGCATAGATGTAGCCGGTCTGAACCGCTCCGCCCACGCCGAGATTGCACGGCAGCGTAAGCACCGTCGCGCCGGCAGAGCGGGCCAGTTCGCCGGTGCCGTCAGATGAGCCGTCGTCAACGACAAGCACGTCGGCCGACGGATACTCCCTGGCCACTTCGCCGATGGCGTCCAGTATGCTGCCGGACTCGTTGTACGCGGGAACGATGACAAGCACACGCCCGCTGAATGTTTTAGCACCGACTCCATTCATTCACAAAATCATAACAGAATCCAGCCCCGCCCGTCAGGTGCTGCAAGGCAAAATTCAAACGCTCGCCTGCGGCGGAAAATCGCGAACTGCGAATTAAAAACAAGTTCAGTGTTCTGAGTTCCGAGTTTGGAGAAACGGGTTCCGGTTTCCAGAATACGCGCTCCGATGCCGAAGGCGCTGCGAAGCACAATTTCTGTCCCTCTATCGCCCTTGGCGCCGGTTCGTTCCAGCTGGGGCCTGTTGCCTGCCGCCCGTTGCCCGCGATTGCTTTTTATTCCTGCGCCTGCCCGATTCTGCCCGATTTCTTGGACGTAAATAGTTGCCTCGTAACAGTT
>CAZVYJ010000060.1:0-15587 GCA_964631565.1 uncultured Planctomycetaceae bacterium | reverse complement strand
ACACATCGGTTATGAATGCGCCAGTATAAAATCAAGTTTTTGGGATAGGTTCTAAGAACGTTGTGCGGGCCTAAAAAGAACCCGGCCGGGGCTTGAGCAATGTCCCGGCCGGGTGAGCGGTCTCTCCTGCTTTCTGCTTTCGCATCTTTTCGCGGCTGTTGCGGTGTCGCGTCGCTTTCAGGTGACGGACACCGCGCCTCCTGCCAGCAGTGATATTTATAAGTCCGGCGACGAAGGTGTTTCGAACAGCCTTCGCCTCCGCCAGAAATGTAAGATTCATCCGTGAACGCGGCAAATGCGGGGAAAAAATTGCGGACAGGAAAATGAAGGGACAAATCACGAATTGCGAATCACGAATTTAACCGAGTAAAACGTCCGCCTGTATTACAGCTTTCGCTTCGCGGCTGAAAAACACAGGCGGGCCTGCCCGCCGTAGTGGCTAAGCCACGAAGGCGGGTCAGGCGATTTCGCCCGGCGCCCATCCGGCCTCGCTGAGGCAGCGGTAGAGGCGGTGCATCATCATGCACTCTCGGCTGCCCAGCCAGTCGTGCCCGACGAACTGCGATATCACGCCGGTAAACGCACGCGCGTGCACCACGCGGACCTCTTCGTCCTTCAGGCCGAGTTCGAGCTTCTTCTGCTTGAGATATTCGATTTCCGCGTCGGTCACGCGCATGTCGGCCAGCACGGTCCGCAGCGCGTCCCAGTACAGGCCCATCGCCCTGCCGCCGGTCAGAGGCGGGTCGTAAACGGGAAGGTCGGTTTCGGTGCGGTTCGGTCTGGCTGTCCGCGGTTTGAGATTTTCGCACGGCGCGATATGCCCGGCGAGGGATTCTTCAAACGGCCTGCGCGAAAAACTCTCGACGAACCTGTACTTCTTGAGACCGGCCAGGTCCGCGAAGGTCGAAAGGCCCATGTCTTCCATCTTCTTCATGTAGACGCCGAACAGTCCCGTAGCCGCGAGGGCGTCGGGTGCGGCTGCGTGCAGGGCATCGTGCTTTACGCCGAGTTCCCTGCAGGCGTCTTCGAGCGAGCATTTCCGGCCCAGGCCGAGCATGGGCCTCATGTACATGAGGCATACGTTCGGCGGCGAGCAGAACAGACCTGACTGGCGAAACTCGTAGGTGAGGAAATTCATGTCGAAATAGACATTGTACGAAGCAATGACGCTGCCGGAGAGCGACCGCACAAGGTCGCCCGCGATTTCGTCGAACGAGGGCGCGCCGGCGACGTCCTCTTCGGTTATGCCGTGGATTTCGGTGGCGGCCATCGGCCTGCGGGGATCAACCAGGGAGTTGAACGCCAGGCGGGGAGGCCGGCCCGGGTCCACACGAACAACCGAAGCCTCGACCACTCGGTCAATGCCGGGCGTCAGGCCCGTCGTTTCAAAGTCGATAACCGAAACCGGCATCTCGCTGATCCGACAATCGAGTATGCCGGGAGCCGTTCCGTACATCAGTCGCATTCTCCATGCAGACTTACAGCCACGCCAACACGCTTTTTATCGGCATAAATTCCATTATAGTTTCATTTCAACTTCAACAACGTTTGAAATCGCCTGGAACGGCTCGGGGGTTTGGGAAACTTCCCTGTCGTCGTTCTCGACGGGAATGCAGAACGCGTAGACCTTTGCGGAATCGCCGGCGACGTCGTACATGCCGTACATCGTATTCGGAAAACTGAACCTGATTGTTCCGCTCTTGTCGTCGCTCAGCTTGTATCCGCTCAACGTGAAGGCGACGTTGCCGTTCTGGCCCGGAGGCGCTACAAAAATATGACGCCGCTCTTCGCCGTACACCGTGATGAGCAGATGGTTTTCCGTGCGATAGCAGACGACCAGCTCAAACTTCCGGTCCGACCTTCTGGTGAACTTGACCGACCCGTTTTCCAGACCTGAAAGCGTTATATCCGTGCCGGCCCCGTATGGAATCACGGACTGCGGCCAAAGCGGTATACTCAGGTCCTTGCTGAACACAACTTCTTCGCCCGGACCGGTCGGCAGCGATTCGGCTTCGTTGGAATCCTTCCCGCTGCAGCCGGGCGAAAACAGGCAAAACAGGCATACGAATGTCATTAAAAATAACGCTCTCTTCATAAAATCTCCTTTCAGGACTGAATTTCAAAGGCTGCGGGGCCGGCTGCGGTGGCGAAAAACTCAGCCTTTTCCGCCTCGGCCGGGAACGCGGCGGCGTATTTCTTCCGCCAGTTGCGGCAGAACTTCTCTGCCGCATTGGCCGGCGACATCGCCCACACCGACCCGCCGAAACCCGCGCCGAATGCCGACGCAGCCGCGGCTCCAAGCTCGCGGGCCGACGCGGCGAGGAACGAAGTCGCCGGAATCTGGTTGCCGAGCAGCTGCTCTGCGTACTGCTGCGACATATCGACCTGCCGGCCGAACTCGGCCACGTCGCCGTTCTGGAGCGCGCCGCATGCTGCCGGGATGATATTAAAGTTTTCAGCCAGAAAATGCTCGAACCTCGCAGTGATGTCGGCGAAGCGGTAATCGGAGGCCACCGCGTATCGCAGCACGTCGCGAATGCGGGCGACTGCGTCGTCGCCGCTTGCGATGGCGGCGGCAAGGTGCGGGTCGCGCCTGCCCGTGGCGGAATTCCACAACCTCACCGCCTCGGCCGCAAGCCGGGCGGCGCGATTATACTTTTCCAGTGCGTCGCCGGTTTTCTCGGCCGCCACGCCGCTGGATGCGATGACGAAGCAGAGGCCTTCCGGCATCGCGAACGAATTTTCCCGCCTTACGGGGCAGTACGAATACAGGCCGAGTTCGCCCGGCCTGCTGCACAGAATCGCCGTGTGGTCCTCGCTGCCGCCGCGAGTCCCGACGCCGCGCTTGCCCGCAAGCGCCCCGAAGCTGCTGCCGTTCTCGACTGCGGCGATGTAGGCCGCGAGCGATTCGGGGCCGCGAATCTCGCGTTTGTACTGCTCGGCCTTGTCTAGTTCATTTACGGCCGATATCGCCAGGAAGCTGCCTGTCACGAACGCGCTTGAGCTGCTCATGCCGGAAGCTCGCGGCAGGTCGCTGGCGAACGCGATGTTCACGCCGCGCAGCAGGCCCGGAAAGTTCGCCGCCAGCCGCGAGACAACAGTCGCCGGGTAGTTGCTCCAGTGCCCCATTCGCGGCGACAGGCCGCCCAGGATGGACAGCGTGACCGATTCGCCCGTATTGGCGTCGGTGATGCTGACGGCCTGGTCATCGCTCGCGGAGGCGACAATGCAGAAGCCCTTCTCGGCAGCGGCGGTCAGGCTGCACCCGCCGGCGTAGTCGGTATGCTTGCCGAGCACCTCGACGCGGCCCGGCACGAAAAACGCACAGCCGTCGCCGCCCCGCTCATCGCCCAGCAGGGATTTCGCGCATCGTGCGAACAGGTCAGCCTTGTCCGCAGCGGCTGCGGCGCTCAGGCCGGCCGATTCCAGACGCCCCGCCACTGTCTTTTCGTCAATAAGTCCGGCAATGTCGGTCATGCTCAATATCGCACCCTGATGCCGGCAAGTTTTTCAGCCACCGCCGCTATGTCGGCCCGGCTGGTCATGTCCAGGACCGGCGCCGCAATCGAGGCCACGCGGAACCGCTCGCCGAGATGTTCAATTGCGTATCTCACGGCGTCGGTCAGCTCCATCTCGCCGCGCGGCGAGGGCGAAATTTTCCGGCACGCCTCGAATATTTTCGGGCCGAACCGCCAGCAGTTCATGCTGATGCGCACCGGCGCCGGCATGGCCGCCAACACTGCCGGCGCGGGCTTTTCCACTATCATGCTGAGACAGCCTGCCGCATCGGTGCGTATCACGGCGAACTTCGCGACGCGCTGCGGCGGAATATTTCCGCCGGCGAGCATGGCGTCGCGCTCGAAACCGGCCAGTCCGGGCGAGCCGAGACGCGCCATGGCCTCCAGCGCCTGCGGCGGATAATAATTATCGGAGTTGATTACCAGAAATTCGTCGCCGGCTGCGAAGGCCTCGGCGGCCAGCACGGCGTCGGCGGTTCCCAGCGGCTCGACCTGCACGGCGTAGTCGATGCTGATTATCTGAGGCGGGCACTGTTCGTAATGCCGGCGAATACAATCGTGCTCCGGGCCGATTACAATGCCGACCCGTCGATATCCCGTTTCCGCCAGTTCGCTGAGAACGTAATCCAGGAACGGGCGGTCGATGGGAATCATCGCTTTTACGCCGTTATCGGCGATGGCGGCCTGCTCGGCCGTCAGGTTCGAACGCCCGCCCTGTTCCCGCATCCGCTTGCCAAGCCCTCTGGCCAGAATGACCGCCTTGTCAGGATTCATGAAATTTCACCGCCCTCTTTTCTATTTTGAACGTTAAACCAATAACGTTGTTACGCCCTCCGTGCAAGAAAACTATGTCCAGCCGGAATCCCGGACAGATTGACTCTCGCCGCGGCGGACGATAATCTACGTTCGTGCAGTATTGTCTGTTACCAAAGAAACAATTTAAGAAAGGTTTATCATGCGCAACGCATTATTGATTCTCCTGGCGCTGGTCGTGTTCGGCTGCGAGGAACAGAAGATGGAAACACAGCAGGCCGCGCCGATCGACCAGACGGCCAATAAGGCCCCGGCGGACAAAGAAGTCATGGCGTACGTCGGCGAAACGCCCATTTACATGGACGAACTCTACGGAATGCTCGTCCGCAGCCAGGGGCTGGGCTACTCCCGCATGCTGGTCGCCAACGAGCTGGTCCGCCAGGCCGCCGCCACTGAAAGCATCACCGTGACCGACACCGACGTGGAGACCGAAACCGACCTTATGCTCGAACAGATGACCGGCAGCAAGCCCGGGCCGGAAGAGCGCGAAAGATACATTCAGTTCATAAAGGCCCAGTACCGCGTAACCGACGACCAGTGGGATATGACGATGCGCCGCACGGCCATGCTGCGAAAACTGGCGGAAAAGCGCGTCACTATTTCCGACGAAATGCTCAACGAAGCCTTCGCCCGGAAATACGGGCGGAAGTACATGGCGCGGCATATCGAGGTCGGCACGCTTGACAAGGCCCAGGAAATTCTCGAGCTGCTGAACAACGGCGGCGACTTCGACAAACTGGCCCAGGAGCATTCAATCGCCCCGACCGCACAGGACGGCGGCGCACTGCCCCCGATGACCGACAAGGCACCGGATTCTCCGGAAGGCGCCGCAATACAGAAAGTCGTCGTCGCCATGAAGGAAGGACAGATATCCGACCCGGTGCAGGCCGGCGAGAGCTTCCACATTATCAAGCTCGACAAGATAGTCGAACCGGAAAACGTGAAACTCGATGATGTCAAGGACGAACTGGTCAAGGAACTTACCGCCGCGGAAGTGAACCGGCTCCAGTCGCAGATAATGATGGACCTTGTCCGCAATGCGCAGACCGAAGGCAAAATCCGTTACGTCAATCCTGCTCTCAAGGCGATGAATGACGAGACGGACAGCAGCCAGGAACCGCAAGAGTGAGCCAGAACGACTGGAACATAGATGTTTCGCCGCGCATCAGGCGCCTGCCGCCCTATCTGTTCGGCAGGCTCAATGCGCTCCGTCACGCCAAGCGCGTAGAGGGCGTTGACATAATCGACCTCGGTATGGGCAATCCGCTTGATCCGCCGCCGGCCGAGGTCGTAAACAAGCTCTGCGAAGCTGCGATGGACCCGCGCAATCACCGCTACAGTGCATCGGCCGGGGTGTTCAACCTCCGCCGCGATTGCGCACAGCTTTACGAGAAGGTCTACGGCGTCCAGCTGGACCCGGAGAAGGAAGTAATCGCGATTATCGGCTCGAAGGAAGGTTTCTCGCACATGTGCCTGGCGCTCATGGGCGCGGGCGATACGGCCATCGTAGGCGACCCGTATTTCCCGATTCATGTCTACGCGGTCGCGCTGGCCGGCGGAAACGTGATAAACGTTCCGATGGGCAACGACGAAAAGTTCCTCGAGCGGGTCACATACGTCGCCGAGCATCTTTACCCCCGGCCGAAACTGCTGATACTGAACTATCCGCACAACCCGACCGCCATGACCGTGGATGACGTGAGCTTCTTCGAAGCGGTGGTCGATCTCGCCCGGCGGACCGGAATCATGGTAATCCACGATTTCGCGTACTGGCGGACATGCTTCGACGGCTACAAGGCGCCGTCGTTCATGCAGGCCAAAGGCGCCAAGGACATCGGCGTCGAATTCGTCACGATGTCCAAGCCCTACAATATGGCCGGCTGGCGAATCGGCTTCTGCGTCGGCAATTCCGAGATGATCCGCGCCCTGGCCACGATAAAGGGCTACTACGACTACGGCATCTTCACGCCGATACAGGTAGCCAGCATAATCGCCATGCGGCACTGCGAAGATTTCGTAGCCGAGCAGGCCAAGGTCTACCAGGCCCGCCGCGACGTGCTGGTAGACGGGCTTCGCAAGCTCGGCTGGCAGGTTGACAGCCCGCGGGCGAGCATGTTCGTGTGGGCGAAGGTTTCCGACGAGCACCTCGCCGGGCAGGGAACTATAGATTTCTCCCTGCGGATGATGGACGAGGCCGAGGTCGCCCTTTCGCCGGGCCGGGCTTTCGGCGAGAACGGCGAAGGGTACGTCCGTATCGCACTGGTCGAAAACGAGATGCGCATGAAGCAGGCGATCCGGCAGCTTGACGGCGCCCTGAATAAGGGCATAAAAGCCCCATCCGCCACCAAGCTCGCCCAGAAAAAGGGCAAAAAATAAAGATTCGTCCCAAAGTAATGGGACTTGGAAACCGGTCCGAAACGTTCTTGTCCTCCGGGAATATTTAACCCCCGGTTGCTTGCAACCGGGGGCTATATAAAAGACGCGATTTAACCCCCGGTTGCTTGCAACCGGGGGCTATATAAAAATCGGACGAAACGCCCACTGTTCCGGGAATATATAGCCCCCCGTCGCGAGCGACGGGGGGCTATATAAAAAATCACATAAAAGGGGAAATGTGATGTCGCGAACCGTCGGAATATTCCTCACCATGACAACCTACGGCAAGTGGCTGCGCGGAGACGCCAGGCGATGGGTGGATAAAGGCATCGTCATGCCGCCTAATCCTGTTCTCGAAAACACCGACAAGGCACGCCTGAAACACCATCCTTTCGTCTTTCCACGCTCACAACGATTTGCTGCAGGGAAACTTATAGGTCAGGTGGTAATGGAACTCGGCGGAACAGTTTACGCCCTGTCCGTCTCGGCATGGCACGTCCATTTGCTGACAGGCCCACTTGACATTGCGCTGCCGGAAGTCGTCAAGGCAATAAAAGACAAGACCCGCCGTGGACTGGGGTATAGAAGGGCAATATGGGCCAAAGGATATGATAAACGGTTCTGTTTCGACCGGAAAAGTTTTCTACAGCGGGCAAAATATACACAAGAACACAATCTGCAGGACGGCCTGCCGGCAAATCCTTGGGACTTCATTGTTTCTTTGTGATTTCTGGGCGTATATGTAAAACGTGCGAAACGCTCCGCTTTCCGGGAATATTTAACCCCCGGTTGCAAGCGACCGGGGGCTATATAAAATCGGACGAAACGCCCACTGTTCCGGGAATATTTAACCCCCCGTCGCTCGCGACGGGGGGCTATATAAAAGACGCGATTTAACCCCCGGTTGCAAGCGACCGGGGGCTATATAAAATCGGACGAAACGCCCACTGTTCCGGGAATATTTAACCCCCCGTCGCTCGCGACGGGGGGCTATATAAAAGACGCTATATAAAAAGAGGACATAAAAATCGGGGGAACATCAAAAAATATGTCCGTCCGGACATATCCTGCCTAGGCGCTGGCGGAATTGTTTGATTAACTTAATGGGCTATACATATGGCTGCAGACTGATGGCATATGCTGTACTTGAAAAACTTGCGGGGCGAGCTCACGACGACCTTGATCGCTACTTCGAAGGCCGGCCGGCAAAGCTGGCGCAGAGCCTGAAAGACCTCCTGCTGATGCTGGCGACGACAGAAGTGCCGCCGGACCTTCAGCAGCTCGCAGACAGCGGCGAGCTGCACGGCCTGCCCACTCACCTGCGGGAACTTCAGCAGTATCTTCAGAACGATTCGCAACTGCCCGAGGCGATCTGCGCACGCTACAAGTACAAGGTTTCCGAAACCCAGGCCATTCGCAAGTACGGCGTGTCCAGGCGCGCATGGGACTATTTCCACAACATGGCGAGGCAGCTCAACTGGAACCCTGACCTACAGGTTCCGCTGATTGCCTACGAAAAGCTCCAGTGGCACGACGTCATGGAAGAGAAGTTCGTGGACATGGAAGTGCTGCTGGACGTCCGGTCGCTGGAAGGCATGCTCGTGTCAGTCCTGGAGGGCTATCTCTCGCCACGCCAGTCCTGCAGAAAGGGCTACGAAGTTTACGGAATAAATCTCGGCATGATACGCGACATGCACCACCGCAGGTTCCACGACGGCTACTGCATTACGCGGTATGTATCCGTCATGCACTCGCTGCCGCAGCTGTCGGCCGACGCGGGATACAACGGCGTCGCCCCGAACGAGAAAAGCTTCGACGCCATACTCCAGGCCACCTCGATGCTGTACCCGCACTGCCAGGTCGTCGGCGACTTCCACTCCCACCCGTACGACAACCTGTCGCTGCTGGAAAAACGCGGCGGCTGGACGTGCACGGACAGTGACGAGCGGTCGAATATCGACGTAGCCCAGATAATGTCCAGGCACGGGCACCGCATCCAGCTGGCGCTGATAATCGCCATCGCACGATGCAGGAAAAAGGCGCCCCGCAGCCATTACAAGGGGCTAAAGAACACCGTGCAGGTTTCCATAGGCAACTGCAGGGCGATAATAGCCGCCTACCGGAGCCTCGAAAGCGGCAGGCTTACCGAAACCAACACCCGCCTGCGTATCGCCGGCATGGCAAGCTGAATTGTGTGTATAATTGCACACAATTCAGCTAAAGCAGGAGAAAATAGAAAGTAGAGATATTGTAATTACGGCATAATCAGTGCCGACGCTGCTCTCCTGCGGCTTGCCCGACATAGTCCCTCAGGGACGAAGACGGGTCTACTTTCTACTATCTACTTTCTATCTCTGCAGGTCGGAAACTATCTGTTATACATAATCCAGTTATGACTTATTGTTCCCTGTAGACCGGCGGGAATGTTTTGATTACCATTCCGGCATGTTCTTAAGTCGCCACGGCACTTTTACAGGTGGGATTGAACTACCAGACGACAAACAGAGTACGCTCAATGTGCCTATCCGGTCATTCGGCAGGCCTGAGCGACTGGCGGTTCCGCTCGCGCCGTGCGGCCGGGGACCGGCCAGACCCATCGTCGCCGTTGGCGACAAGGTAGCTGAAGCACAAAAAATCGCCGAAGCCGGCGACGACAGGTACAGCGTTGACATCTACGCCCCGATGGCCGGCGTGGTTTCATCATTCACGACGGCTACGGTCGCCATGGGCGACCACCTGGCCGCTTCGCCCGCAATAGAACTGACCGGCATCGAGTCCGGCAGCTACATAAAGGCCCTTCGGGCGGTTTTCGACTGGCGTGCAGCCGGCAACGAAACCCTCCGCCCCCGTATCGCCGAAGGCGGGCTTACCACGGGGCGGCACCCGCTTGAGCCTGTCGGCAAATGGCTGGAACGGGCCATTCGCAAAAAATGCGAGATGCTCATCGCCAACGCCATGGAGAACCAGCCGTTCGTCACCGCGGATCACAGGCTGCTTGTGGAGCATGGAAACGAGATTATTCGAGGGCTTGCCATACTCGGCAGGGCTTTGGAAGCGAGAGAAATGATCCTCGCCGTCGACCAGCGATACGTGGACGATTATCGCCTGCTTGTGGACCCGGCCCGGATGTATCAGGTAAACCTCGTCTCGCTGCCCCACAAGTATCCGATAGGCGCCGACAAAATACTGGTCAAGGTGCTGACCGACACGGAGACGCCGCCGGAAGAATCGACGATGGATGTCGGCGCCGCTGTTATAGACGTTTCGACATGCTTCGCAGTCTACCGCTGGGTGGCCTGCGGCCAGCCCCAGCTCGGACGGGTCGTGACCGTCTCGGGCGAGTTTGTCGGCGAGGCGAGAAATACGTGGGCGCCGTTCGGGGCGAACTGTTTCGACCTGGCTAAAGCGCAATACGAACCGGTTCTTCACGGCCCGCCGATGACCGGCATCAAATGTTCCGAAAACACGGTTGTTTCGCCCTGCACCAACGCCGTGCTCGCCGTCGAGACGACCGAAGCCGCCCCGCCGACGCCCTGCATCCGCTGCGGATGGTGCACCGACCACTGCCCCGCCAGGCTGAACGTAGCCGCCCTCAACGACGCATACGAACTTACCCTCATCAAACGGGCCAGGCGAATGCAGGCGCTGGGGTGCGTGGAATGCGGGGCATGCACGTACGTATGCCCGGCCAGGCTGCCTCTGAGCCAGAGAGTCAAAAAACTCAAACGCGCAATCAGGCGCCGCCGCGCCAGGCTCGCCTCGGAACTCATATGAACGACACGCAGGACAAACATGTCTCGTCGCCGCACGGATTGACAAGCCATCACAAACCGTCAATCGAGTCGCCGTTCATCCGCGCACCGGAAAGCGTCCGGACAATTTACGTCGTCACGTGCGCCGCGGCCTGCGGGCCTCTGCTGGCCGGGCTGGTGATGTTCGGATACCGCTCCGCCATCGTCACGGCGATATCGATTTTAAGCTGTGCGATTATCGAAAAACTCTATTACAAGGTAACCCGCACCCCCGCCCTGCTTGGCCGGTCGCATGCCTATCTGACCGGCCTGCTGCTGGCGCTAACGCTGCCGGCCTACGTGCCGTGGTACGTTCCGGTAATCGGAGCCGCCTTCGCGATAATCGTCGGCAAGGCCATCTTCGGCGGCGTGGGGCATTTTTTCTGGCAGCCGGCGCTTGTGGGCAGGCTGGTGGTGGCCGTCATGTTCGGAGTTCCCTGGGCGCCGCCGGAAAAAGCGATAGACCCGCCGGTTCAGCCTCTGCTGGCCCAGAGCCGCGTGCTCATCGGCGACATACTTGTGTCACGCCGGCCCGACGATTACAGGAGATGGCGCGACACTCCGGCTCCGCAGGGAGCCGACGCCTTCCTGTTTAAAACGCCGTCCAGCATCCTCGCCGGACTGACGAAGGCGGAAAATCCGCCATTCAGTTCGATAGTCCGCACGCCGGAGGTCCCGGAAGACGAAAGTCAGCTGGCAGCGCAGAGCACAATCGCCAGAAGAAACGAAATGTCGTCGGTACCGCACCTGATGCCAAACGCAAAGCCCTCGGCAATGTCGCATCTGCCTCCGATAAGCGAAATCATGTACGGCGCCTGGCCGGGCGGAATCGGCGAAACCTGCATAATCGTCATCCTCGTCGCCGGACTGTACCTGATTTACCGCAACTACATAAAATGGCAGCTGCCGTTCTGCTTCGTCGCCTCGGCATGGTGCGTGGCGGCAATCGCGCCGATTACGCTCTCCGGGCCGGGCGGAGTTCCGGTAAAAGTGTGGTGGCCGATAATGCACGAGGGGTTCGACGTCGGCGTAATCTACGCCACCTACCAGGTGCTCAGCTGCGAGCTTATGCTGGCCGCATTCTTCATGGCGACGGAAATGACTTCCCGACCGGTAACGTCGGGCGGGCAGGTGATATTCGGCATCGGCTGCGGCGTGCTGGCGATGCTCATGAAACTCTACTGGGATGTGACGATTCCGGCCTACATGGCCGTCCTCGCGATGAACATGACCACGCCGATCATCGACACGCTGTGGCGGCCGAGAGTGTTCGGACGGAGACACTTCGCAATGTTCCTGCCCCCGGTTCGCAGAGTGCTGGGCCGCTAGCTGCTTTCTCGTCGCTCGCGCCGCGAAAACGCACTGAACATCAGAATTATTCCAACACCCGCAGCAACGTTGAGAAGCGGCTCAACCGGAACTCGGAATCTGGCGTGAGCGGCCGGTCCGGGCGGAAGCGTGAGCACAAGAACAGTCAGGAGCATGAACCAGTACTCAGCCTTCATCCGCAGCCGCAGGCGGGCGACCGCCGCAACGGCGACCATTGCAAATTTGAAAAACAGCAGAATCGCAGCCGGCACGAATATCCACAGCGCCAACATTCTGCCGTGGAAATAATGTTTCGCCGCTGCGAGCAGTCCGTTTCGCCAGAGAATTTCAAGCGTTCCCCTGCCGCCGACGGCTGCGCCGACCTGCTCGAGCATGTCCGGAGCGGCCGGCAGCCACACAGCTCGCAGGCCGGCGAAGTGAAGCTTCGCATAAAGCCACGGATTGTCTATTATCATGTTGTTTACGCGGCCGGCCTTGTACCTGATGGCCTCGCCGCGCGTCATATCCTTTCCGGCGAGTTCCGCGTTCATCCGCCGGGCGAAAAGCTCGCGGGCATGCGTAAAGTCCACGTTCTCTTTTACGCTGATGATCGCCGGCGCCTGGTATGTGCAGGCCGACTCCGACGTCACGCTCGAAAAGCTGTAGTAATCGGCCGCTTGCCCGTTGCGAATTATCCATGGAACAATCGCCGCGACGATAATCGCAACCGCAATCGCAAGGGCGACCAGGCCGCCCGTCCTGCCGTCCCTAAGGGACTCGTTCGGACCGCCGCAGGCGAGCAGTCGCCGCTCGGCCCGCCCCGCAAGAAACAGGCACGCCAGCGCCGCGAACGCCAGGCCGATGGGCCTGACATAGCAGCTGGCGGCCGTCACAATCGCAAAGCCCACCAGCGGCGTCAGCCGCCGGCTCCGCCAGTGGCGCATGAACAGGATTATCGCAACGGTCAGAAGCAGCGCGTAAATGCTGTCGGAAAGAATCCTCAGGCAGAAAACCGCGCTCACAACGCTGACCGCCTGGAACGCAGCCGCCCACAGACCGACGCGCTCGCTGCTCAGCATCCGCCCGAGGACAAACGTGAGATAAACCAGCAGCACGTCGAGCAGCATCTGGACAATCGAAGCCGCCAGCCAGTAATGCCCGCCGAACACTCGCATCGCCGCCAGAAACAGCGGGTAGCCCGGCGTTCGGAAAAGCTCAGCCTCGCCGTACCGGGTGAACTCGCCCTTCTCCGCCAGCGACTTCGAAAGTTCCGCATAACCGGCCGAGTCAGTCGTGAACAGCCCGCTGCCGGACGAGTCAAAGCACAGCGACGCCGTCAGCAGCGCCGCCCGCACCGCGAGCGCCAGCAGAAGAACAAGCATGAGTTTTCGGGTTTGCGTTTTCACGGCAGCGATATCGTAAAGTCGCAGCCCAATCGATACAATAGAACTCATGAGCGATATGCTGCTTGTTAACGAGATATTCCGCAGCATCCAGGGCGAAGGTTCGCGAAGCGGCCTGCCCTGCGTGCTGGTTCGTCTGACCGGCTGCAACCTGCAGTGCAGCTGGTGCGACACGCAGTACGCCCGCGACGAAGGCGAGCAGATGACCACAGCCGAGGTGCTCGCCCGCGTGGCCGCCCTGAAGTGCCGGCGCGTCGAAGTCACCGGCGGCGAGCCGCTCGCGCAGGAAGCCGCGTTCGGGCTTCTGACGCAGCTGTGTGACGCGGGCTACGAAACGCTCCTGGAAACCAACGGCTCGCTGGATATCTCGCAGGTGGACAGTCGCGTCGTGAGAATCGTGGACTTCAAGTGCCCTTCCAGCGGACACGCCGGCGAAAATCGCTGGGAAAACGTCCCGCACCTGACCGGCCGAGACGAAGTAAAATTCGTCATCGCCGACGAGCGGGATTACGCATTCGCCCGCGATGCCGTCCGCAAACACAAGCTGACCGGCAGATGCCTCGTGACGTTCTCGCCGGTGGCCGGCGAAATCACCGCCGCGACGCTGGCGGAACTGATACTCGCCGACGATTTGGACGTGCGGCTGGGCGTGCAACTGCATAAAATCATCTGGCCGGACCACGACAGAGGAAAATAGCAGGGATGCATGAGATTCACGCAGATAAGAAAATTCAAAGCAGTCAGAAAAAGAATATCCCCTGAATCCCTGCTAAAATAAAATCGGTGAACAAATGGAAGCCGAACTGGTAAAGACATTCCGATTCGAGGCGGCACACTCGCTTTCCGGCGCGCCGGAAGGCCATAAGTGCCGCAACCTCCACGGACACAGCTACAAGGTGGACATCCACGTAACCGGGCAGACCGACAGGCACACCGGCTGGGTTATCGACTTCGGCGAGATAAAGCGGATAGTCGGCGCACTGCTGGACCAGCTCGACCACCGCAACCTCGACGAAATAATCGCAAACTCAACAAGCGAGAATCTCTGCAAATACATCTGGGACCGCGTCAAACCGGAGCTGCCGCAGCTGTCGGCGGTGGTCGTCTGGGAGTCGGACACGTCCCGATGCATATACCGGGGAAAATAACCATCTAGCGGGAAAGGATTCTGCGATGACGAGAGTGACAATTTCCGTTGCCCTGAGTGTTTTTCTCTGCGCGATTACAGGCTGCAAGCCGGCCGATACCGGCGACATTCCACAACAGCACGCAAACATCGTCACCACGGAAAAAATCATAACTGTCAGCACGGCGCAGGAACTGGCGGACGCCATAGGCTCCGACCGCGTCATACAGCTCAAACCCGGCGAGTACGACCTCTCGAAGGTCGAGCAGCACTACCTCGAAAACGTTTACTGGCAGGAAGAGTACGACGGGTCGGACGTAATCATCCGCAAAGTGCAGAATTTGTGCATTCGTGCATCGGCCGACGGCCAGGGCCGGCCGAGGATTATCGTTCATCCTTCCTACGTGCATGTGCTGACATTCGAAGACTGCCGGAACATAGACATCGACGGCATAACCATGGGCCACTGGCCGGATGCCGGTTTCTGCACGGGCGGCGTGCTGCGCGTCCGGAAAAGCGCAAACGTGAAGGTATCGAACTGCGACCTGTTCGGCTGCGGCACCGAAGGGCTGAATCTCGAAGATATCGACACAATCGACGTCAAGAACTGCTCGATATACGACTGCACCTCCGACCTGATGACTATGGTCCACTGCAAATCGGTGACAATCGAGGACACGTCATTCCTGCGAAACCTGGACATGTACGGCGGAATCAACGTGGAGCACTGCGACAAGGTCGCGTTCAACCGGTGCCGCATAGAAGGCAACAGCATACCGCCGGCCGCCGGCGATTCCGCGCTGTTTCACATCAATTCGAGCGGCGACGTCGTGGCCACCGACTGCGTAATCAGGAACAACAATGTTTCCGGCATCGTCAACGACGAAAAAGCCCTGAAGCTGGTGAACGCGGTAACCGAGAACAACGCCCCACGCAAGCCTGAAAAAAACGAACAGACTGTCTACTACACAGTAGTCGCAGGCGACAGCTTCGCCAACATCGCCAAGAAGTTTTACGGCAATGCCAAGTACTGGGTTCTGATAAGAGACGCAAATCCCGACATTGATTCCACAGGTCTGAAAGTCGGAGATATGCTTGTTATCCCGCCGATTCCGAAGAAAGACGCGAAAGAGTAAACATATGAACCGCGACCGTGAAGGAGCGGTCCGCCGCACGTTGAGCATTGAATGACCGCTTCCTGACGGACATTATGCACTAAGCCTCCCCAAGTACGTATCTCTTGCGAGTCTTA
>CAZVYJ010000059.1:0-15688 GCA_964631565.1 uncultured Planctomycetaceae bacterium | reverse complement strand
GAACTCTTTTTGGCGCAATGGGTAAGATGGGCAAAGCGCATAAAGTCCTTCCGTTTGCGGCTAGTTAGACACGTCCCTATAGAACGTCCCTCCATACTTACATGTCGCGACGCCGATTTCTCACGCAAACAGTGCCGAAAAAAGGGAGCGGGCAGCAGGCAGCAGGAAGAGTCGCGAATTGCGAATCTCGAATCGCGAGTCGCAAATTCTTGGACATCAGGCATTAGTCATTGATTAGACATTGGTCATCAGGCATTAGGCATTCTGAGTTCATCCCTGCAAAGTTTTTTAAGATTTTTGAGGAATGATTCAAAAACAGGGATGATGTTTCGGGCGCAACTCGCGCCTTATGCGAGTTGTCCTGAGGCCCGACGCATGTCGGGATCGAAGGGCAGATGGCTCCGCTTGGTAATCGGTAGCCGGTAATCAGTAATCAGAAAGATTCGCGACTCGCGATTCAGGCATACCCATACGGGGGCTGACGCTCCGGCCCCGTTACGGGGAACTCTGAACTTGTTTTTCAATTCGCGACTGGCAGTTCGCGATTCGCGAATCGCAATTCATTAATCGTTCGGTGTTACGTCGGTGACGGCCTTGATGTTTATCATCCGTTCGAGAGCGACCTTCGCATCCCTGGCTATCTCGGCCGGCACGGACACGCGGTTTATCACGTTGCCCGCTGCGATGTTGTCCAGCAGCCATGCAAGGTGCGACAGGTCAATCCGCTGCATCTGGGCGCACGAGGCCGGCGCGTCGGAAAGCACGCGGACGAACTGGTCCTTGTGCCGCTTGGCCAGGCGATTGACCAGGTTGCTTTCTGTTCCGATCGCCCACTTGTCGCCCGGCTTGCCGGCGGCGACGGCGCGGATTATCTGCTCGGTGCTGCCGGATGCGTCGGCGAGCTTCACGACTTCGTGCGGGCATTCGGGGTGGACGATTACTTTGATGCCGGGGTGCTTTTCGCGGACGCGCGTCACGTGTTCCGGGCGGAACAGCTGGTGCACGTAGCAGTGGCCTTTCCAGAGTATGAACGTCGCGTGTGCGATGTCGTCGGCTGACAGCCCGCCGTTCGGCAGTGCCGGGTCGTAGACCACGCATGCGTCGAGCGGGTAGCCCATAGCCGCCGCCGTGTTTCGGCCGAGGTGCTGGTCGGGTATGGCGAAAATCTTTTTCGCGCCTGCTCCGCCTTCGGCTTTGCTGCGAAGCGCCCACTGGAAGACGTTGCGGACGTTGCTCGACGTGCAGCACGCGCCGCCCGCGCGGGCGGTGACGGCCTTTATGGCGGCCGTCGAGTTCACGTAGGTAATCGGCACGATTTTGTCGGCGGTCATGGCGGCCGTTTCATCGAGAGCGGCGGCGACGGCCTTGTCGTCGGCCATCTCGGCCATCGCGCAGCCGGCCTGCATGTTGGGAAGCATCACAATCTGCCGCTCGGACGAAAGAATGTCGGCCGACTCGGCCATGAAGTGCACGCCGCAGAAAACGATGTAATCCGCCTCGGTCTGCTCGGCCGCCAGCTGCGATAGCTTCAGGCTGTCGCCGGTGAAGTCGGCGAACTGAACGACTTCGTCGCGCTGGTAGTGGTGGCCGAGTATGCACAGACGCCTGCCGAACCTGGCTTTTCGCTCGGCGATGCGGTGCTCCAGATCGTTTCGGCCGGCCTCGATGTATTCCCTGGACAGTGTCATCTGTTTCTGCCGTGTCGAATGCTCCGGACCATTATACACCGCCGGCCGGAGCGGCGGGAGTTTTATGGACGGCGCCCCAGAATTCGCCGAGTTCGCGGCAGCGGACGGCGGCTGCCGCTGCGAGGAACGCCAGCATGCCGGCGATAACGACGGCGACAAGCGAGCTGAGATTTTCGACGAATCTCATGCCGATTGCCTTGGCCATCCATTCGCCGACGGGCTGGAAGTAATTCATCGTGGCGATCATGGCGGCGGCCATCACGCCGGTTGCGACGGAAACCCTGATGAACGCCGCCAGCAGCGTTCGTCCGCCGATCCGCTGCAGCCGCTTTCGCAGCAGGTACGTCAGCCAGATCGTGTTCAGCGTTGAGGTGGTCGCGGTCGCCAGGCCGAACGCTCCGCTGCCCAGCGGCGTGAATATGCCGCCGATTACAAGCAGAATGTTGACGCCGGCCATGCAGCACGCCAGAACCAGCGGGGCGAAGGTTTCCTGCTGCGAGTAAAACGCCCGCAGCAGTATGTGATTGCAGAAGTACGCGGTCATGCCGATGCAGTACATCTGCAGCATGAAGGTCGCCCGTTCGGTGTCGTAAGCCGTGAAACCGCCTCGCTGGTATATCAGTTCGATGAGCGGCCTGGCGGTGATCATCATTACGATTCCGGACGGTATGCCGAGGAATATGCACAGCCGCAGCGAGCGGTTGGTCGTGTCGCGCAGGCCGGGAATGTCCTTGCGTGTGGCGTAGCGGCTGAAGAGCGGGAAGACGGCCGTCGCTATCGAAATCGCCAGCACGCCGAGCGGCAGGCTGTACAGCCTGCTCGTTGCGTAGAGGCATCTTGAAACGCCGGGCTGGAGCGGCATGAACGGATAATCGTCGGATGCGGAGAAAATGAGCGCAATAAGCTGGTCCGAAAGCGAGCTGAACTGGAGAATGCTCAGCGGAATCATCATCGGGGCCATCAGCCTGGCGATGCGGCGAACTTCAGGGAGTATGGGTCTGAGGTTCGGCATCATGATCAGGCCGTTCCTCGCCAGCAGCCAGATTGCTCCGATTACCTCGATGATGCCGGTGACGAGCAGTCCTATGGATATGATGAAGAACCGCGTCGTGTCGTCGCCCGTCATTGTCGTCGCCAGCCACGCTGCCAGTATCAGCCCGATGTTGAGCAGCGACGGCGCGAAGGCCGGATATGCGAAATGGCCCTTGCAGTTGAGGGCGCCCGATCCGAGCGCAAGCAGGCACACCGGGAGCATGAAAGGCAGCATGACGGCCGTGAACTGGAACAATATCATTCTCGCCCAGTCGCCGCCCCATATGAACCACGCGGCCAGCAGGCCCAGTTCTATGAGCACTATGAGGGCCGACAGTATCAGCGCCAGCAGGCCGGTGGTGTTCGCGAGTACGATTTTCGCCCGCTGCCAGCCGTCCTTCTCGGCGACTTCGCTGAAGACTGGCACGAACGCAGCCGACAGTGCGCCCTCGCCGAAAAGCCTGCGGAAGAGGTTCGGTATCTGGAAAGCGGTGAAGAATCTGTCTCCCAGCACCGGCCCGCCGATGGGAACTATGACCATGTCCCGCACGACTCCGAGCACGCGCGAAAGTATGGTGAGCAAGGCCATCAGCTTGGCTGCACCGAAAAAGTGTTCACGTTCTTTATGCTTGTCCATTTGCGGGATTATCCCCTGCAGTTGCCTCGGCGCGAAGCAATTATCCGGCGAACATTTTCCATGCCGACGCCGCCAGCAGCGCGATAAAGGCTATTCGAACCGCCCGAAGGGGCAGGGTATGAGTCAAATGTCCGCCTATCCAGCCGCCTATCATCGCCGTCGGGGCCAGGCACAGCGCGAGCCGCAGGCTTTCGGCGACCGAGCCGCCGCAGCTGCCTATCTGTGCATTTTTGAGTATTGCGCCCAGCCACGATATCGTCGCGATTGTCGCCGCTGACGTTGCGATGGAATTCCGCAGCGGCATCTTGAGGAGAATCTGCTGGCCGGGCACCGCAAGCGAACCGCCGCCGATGCCGAGCAGCCCGGCGATTACGCCCATCGGCAGGCCGACGATTATCTTTCGCCATGCGGGCTCTTTTTCGACCTGGTCGCGGGCCAGGCCGTCGGCTTTGGCTTTGTGCGTCAGTCGATAGGCGTTATGAACCGCGACGTATACGAAAAATGCGCCGACCGCCCATCGCAGGTACATCGCCGCGGCGCCTTTGAACAGGTAGCTGGCCTGCACGCCGATGATTATGCCCGCCATCGCCGAAGCGGACAGGTATATCCAGACGCTTTTCCAGACGGCTTTGTTGCGAAGGTGCGCGAAGACGGACGGCCAGATGAGCAGGAAGTTCACGATCATCGCGGCGGCCATGTACTGATGAATCTGTTCGCGTCCGGCGGCGTCGGTCGAGCCGAGTATCAGCACCATTGCCGGCAGCATGATGCTCGAGCCGCCAAGCCCGAGCAGTCCGCCCAGCAGCCCCGCAAGAAGCCCGGCGACAGCAAGTAAAAAGTATTCCATGATCGCAATCACACAGCAAACCGCCGGCGAAGTCAATTACGCATCTTGACGGCGGCCGCTTTCGGGATGAGTATTGTAGCCGAATGAAGATATGTCACGTGATAACCCGGCTGATTCTCGGCGGCGCGCAGGAGAACACGATTCTCACCTGCGAGGGCCTGCATGCCCGCGGGCACGATGTTACGCTCATCACAGGCCCGGCGCTCGGGCCGGAAGGCGAACTGATGAGTCGGGCCGAGCGAGGCGGATATCGCGTGGTGGTAATCAATTCGCTGCGGCGGGAGATAAACCCGTTCCGCGACTTTTCCGCCTGCCGCAGGCTGGTGAAATGCCTGCGGGAAATCCGGCCGGACGTTATGCACTCGCATTCGTCCAAGGCCGGCATACTCGCGCGGAAGGCTGCCGCGAAGGTCGGCGGCATAAAGGTGGTGCACACCGTTCACGGCCTGGCCTTCCACCGGTACGAAAAACCGTGGCGTAACGCCCTATATATAGGTTTGGAGAAGCGGGCCGCCCGCCGAACCGACGCGATTATTTCGGTTGCCGACGCCATGACGACGCAGGCGCTGGCGGTCGGCATCGGCTCGCCGGAGCAGTACACGACGATTTACAGCGGAATGGAAACAGCGGCGTTTCTCGACCGTCCTAAAGAAGCCGACGAGTTCCGCCGCTCACTGAATCTCGCGGACAATGACGTGCTGGTTACGCAGGTATCGCGGCTGGCCGAGCTGAAAGGGCACGAGTTCATTCTTGACGCCGCCTCGCAGATTGCCGACAGGCGAATCAAGTTCTGCTTTGTCGGCGACGGGCGGCTGCGGAAAAAAATCGAGGCCGATATCCGCCGTCGCGGGCTGACGGACAGGTTCCGCCTCACGGGGCTTGTGCCGCCGGACAGCATCCCGGCCGTCATGCACGCCAGCGACATCGTGGTCCACTGCTCGCTGCGGGAAGGGCTGGCCAGAACGCTGCCGCAGGCGATGCTGGCCGGCAGGCCGGTTATCAGCTTCGACATCGACGGCGCCCGCGAAGTTGTGAACCTGGACACCGGCATACTGATAGCGCCCGGCGATACGGCCACACTGCGGTTCGCCATCGAGATGTTCGCCGGGTCGGCCGACCTGAGGCGAAGCCGCGGCGAGGCGGGGCGGAAACTCTGCACGGAAATGTTCGACCACAACCGCATGGTCAACCGCATCGAGTCGGTTTACAAACAGTTGCTGGGATAAGTCAGAGCAGTTCCGCCAGCGCCTGCGGCGTGACGTCGGCCAGCGAATCGACGATTCTGTCGGCTTCGGTGAGCATGTCGGCGGTGTAGGAATTCGTAACGGCGAGAACTTTCATTCCGACTTTTTTTGCGGCATGCACGCCGGCCGGCGCATCTTCGACCACCACGCATTTTTCCGCTCTCAGCGGCCGGCCGGTCGCGTCGCGAAGTTTCGCTAACGCCATCCGGTAACCTTCGGGGTCCGGCTTGCCGTGAGCGACATCTTCAGCGGAGACAATCAGGGCGAAATGCTTCAGAACGCCGATGGTTTGCGAGGCAAGGGCGATTTCCTGTTTAAGCGCTCCGCTGCAGACGGCCATGGGTATGCCGCAGGATGCAGCCTTCGATATAAGCTCGACCGAGCCCGGAAGCGGCTGAATCGATTCGGCGAAGGTCTTCTGCACGAGTGCGGTTTTGGTCTCGATCATTTTCGCGACCTGCCGCTCGGTGAATGTCTTTCCATTGTCGGCTGCTGCAGCCAGAAAACAGTCATGGTCGTCGAAGCCGAGATATTTTGTGTAGTAATCTTCCCGGCTCAGCGTGATGCCGCTGCCGGCAAGCACATGCTGAAAACAGGCGAGGTGAATCGGCTCGGAATCCACGACTACGCCGTCAAAATCGAAAATCAATGCATCCAGTTTGTTCAAGATATCTCCCTGGCTGAATCTCGGATTTTCTTTGCAGGGGAATTAGACATGATGCAGAAGCGGCTGGCAAGCGCCTCATGTTTATCAGGTAGCGCCCGGCAGCGGCCGGCCCGGCGCTCGAACCTTCAACTGCGTGCTGCCCGGCCGGGATGATATGGTCAACTCGCCGCCGATGGCGCCAGCCCGTTCTTTCATGGTGCCCAGTCCCATGCCGTGCCCGGAAATCGTTTTGATGTCGAATCCGGTTCCGTTGTCGGTGATTGTCATCGTGACTTCGTCGTAGCCGTAATGCAGGTCGATCGTCGCCGAATCGGCTTTGCTGTGGCGGGCGATATTGGTCACCGCCTCCTGGGCGATGCGGAAAAGGGCGATTTCTATATCCGGGGTGAACCTGGCTTCCTCGGCGCATTCTATGCACTGGACGGAGATATTTATCTGCCTGGAATATTCGCCGGCGAGTTGTTTCAGTGCGGCGCACAGGCCGAGGGATTCCAGCGTCGGCGGATACAGGCCGTGGCTTATATTGCGGATGCCGTCAATCAATTCGCCGCATCGCTGTACGGTTTTCTCGAAAACGGCGTATTGTTCCTTTTCAAGGCATTCCTTGGCGCGAGCCGAGAAATTCTTGAGGTTCAGGTACACTGCGGTGATTTCCTGGCCTACGGAGTCGTGCAGTTCGGCGGCCAGCCTGCGCCGTTCCTCTTCACGGGCTGTCATCAGCTTGCGGTTTAGGGCGTACAGCATCTGTTCCGCCCGTCTCTGCTCGGTGATGTCATGCGTGAAAACGGCGACGGAGCAGACTTTGCCGTTGATGTCCAGGACGGGGTAAACGTGACTGGCCAGGAGCCGGCCGTCGCGCCAATTCTCCTGCTTTTGCGCAAGTTTGTTTCTGACTACCTGCTCGAAAAGTTTTTTTCGGGTGCTCGGCTCATGGGGTATCAGACTGAAAATATTCAGGCCCACAAGTTCGGATATGCTCCGGTTGAAGCTTTTTGCGCCGGTCTCATTAACGGCAAGGATTTTGCCTTTGGTATCCAGCAGGAACGCCCGCTCTGTTGAGGCGTCAAGCAGTGCGCGCGCCTTGGCCTCGCTTTCGAGCAGTTCCTGCTCTGCCAGTTTCATGCGGGATATGTCGCGGGCGATTATGAGCGCCGCGTAAATATGTCCGTCGGCGGCCCGAAGCGGCTCGATGGTGGTCCTGTACCATACCTGTTTGCCGTTCATGACCGTCTGCGAGTCATCGACGACGCCGTGGCCGGACGCGATTACGTTCCGTATCGCTTTTATCTGCTGATGCGCGATATCCTGCGGGAAGAAGTCGTATATGGACTTGCCTATGACATCTTCGGGTCTGGCGTTCATGCGAGCGGCGCCGGTGCTGTTGACAAACGTGTAGACTCCATCCGCCGTTACCGTGCATATCGCTTCGCCGGCGTTTTCGACCAGTGTGCGGTATTTTTCCTCGCTTTCCCGCAGGGCCTCTTCCGCCCGGGTGCGTTCGGTGATGTCGCGGGCTATGCTCTGAATGGCGCCGAGAGCGCCTTCGCTTACCATCACTGACGTTGTCGATACTTCAAGCGTGACCCGCCGGCCGTTTTTGTCGATGATGTTCATGACGAACGGCTGTTCGAGCGGCAGGCCGCTCTGCCGGCGGTCTATTCTGAGCCTGGCGTATTCGACATCTTCCGGCGCAACCAGGTCCCATAGGCTCATATTGAGTAATTCTTTCGCTGTGTAGCCCGTAATATGCTCCACCGCCTGGTTGCAGAATGTAAAATTTCCTTTCATGTCCATCTGGGTTATCAGGTCGGAGGTATTGTCGATTATGTACTGCAGCCGGGCGTTTGATTCCTTGAGCGCCTGCTGGGCGAGAATTCTGGGGGTTATGTCGCGAATAAAAGCAATTACGGCAGCCGGCTTGCCCTCGTCATCCTGCAGGGACGATAGCGAAACCTCGATCCAGTATGTGCGACCGTTTATTTCCAGCAGGTCTTCGTGCACCTCATGCCGGCCTGTACTGAACACCCGCTGGATGCGATCCAGACGTTTTTGGCCCTCTTCTGTGGGGAGAAGATCAGTGATTTTGTTCCCGATGGCATTGTGCGGGCCTATTCCGGTTTCTTTTTCTATGGAGGCGTCAGCCCATGCGTCCAGAACAATGCCATCTTTATCATAGATAATTATGCTGGAGCCTTTGATCGAGGACAGTATCTTGTTGAAATTCCACCGGGACGTTTTTTGTATTGAAGGATGTACCGCGGGAATCTTAGCGGGTTTGGCTGACTTGCCGGATATTTTTGCCTTTGTGCGGCTGCTGCGAGATGGCTGTTTTTTCTTCAAGGAAACGGTTTCCTGGCCTAATGTTCCACAATACCCCGCGCGGGGACATAAAAACACCCGTGCTGAAAAAGATTTATTTTAACGAATCCTGACAGATAGTCAGCTTATTTCTCCGGTGAGGCGGCATCTTTACTGTTGTAAGGTATTTGGGGCTTGTCAGGTACTGTATTCGTGGTACAAACCTTTTGGAGTCCGAGACTTAAGATGTTGTTCAAAGTTTTTCTTGTGGAAATTTCCCTTGCTTTTGGTTTATTCCACGTCTTAATATCTCGGCATATATCATTTGGCAGGTGCTTGTAGCCGCACCATGTAATGGGTGTTGTTTAACCAGTATGAGCAGGCCGGGTTACATTATACGCCTGTTCGTGTTTTCTCCAGCCGACATGCTTATGTATGTCACTACGTCTGATTGATGGGGGACGTATGAACAGTAGCGGCACAATATCAATGTTTCTGGCGGATGACCATGTAATGGTTCGCGAGGGTCTGGCGACCATCGCAACCAGGGATGGCGACATCGAAATTGTCGGTCAATGCGGCGAAGGCCTGAAAGTGGTTGAAGAAGTAAACCGCACCAATCCCGATGTGGTGGTTCTGGATATCACGATGCCGGGCCTGAACGGGCTGGACATATGCCGCGAAATAGTCCGCAAGCACAAAGACACAGCCGTCCTCGTGCTCACCATGCACAATGACGAGCAATTTGTCGCAAGAGCTTTGGAAAACGGCGCTTCAGGATATCTGCTCAAGGAAGCCGCAGCAGAGTCGCTCACCGAGGCTGTTCGTGCCGTAGCTCGCGGCGATTTGTATCTCGGACCGGGCATTCCTCGCAGCGTTCTCAACAGGATAAGCAAGGGCGATACCGATCCCTACGAAAAGCTCACGATGCGGGAGCGACAGGTTCTGCAGCTCATCGCGGAAGGCAAGACGAACCGCCAGATTTCGGAAGAACTTAATGTCGCCGTCAAGACTGTGGACACGCATCGGACAAGGCTCATGCGGAAACTGGAGATTCATGATCAGACATCTCTGGTGAAATTCGCCATACGAAAAGGGCTTGTGCCCCTTAATTGACCCGGCGGGGCGAGTCGGAAACCCGGGGGCTGGTTATCCGGAAGAATATTCCGCAAAAGACTTCTGTTTCCGTACTCAAGTGCGCCGTCAAAGAGCCGATAAATCATTCAAGTAGAGGCTTAAACTCTCAATTGGCCGAGATTTTGGTGCATTACCTTGAATGAGGATGAATAGTGGGTCGGTTTAAACTAACTTCGCCGGGAATGTTGCTGATATTATCCGTTATCGCGGCAGGCGGCATATTTTTACTGGATCTGTTCTATCTCAAACCCGTTGTGGAGTCTCAGAAAGAATCCGCATTCAAGGAACAGTCCGCCAGGGTGAAAAGTTCTGCTGCAAAAGGGCTTCGCAACCTTGAAGAAGGTTTGTCAAACTCGGCGACTTCCTGGTCCCACAACCCGAAAACTCACTCCATGCTGGCGGGGAGAACATCGCGTGATGCATTCGACGACTTCGCGAAAACTGTGCTGGATTCTTCCGGTGCGGATGTTGTCTGGCTTACAAACGCCGATGGGAAGTTGGTAAATACGTGGTCCAGTCGTGACCATGTGGTTTCCCAGTCAACGGTTGACATGTTCAACAAGGGCCTTGGCTCGGCTGTGCAGGTTGAATCGCAGGTAACGGGCCTGGCTGAAATTCCGGGCGGCCTGGCCATATTTTCAAGAGCCAGGGTGATAAACGATAAAAACCAATATATCGGCAAATTGTGGCTGGCTCGCTATATCGGCGAAGAGGTGTATCAGCAGATAGCCTCCGGCATGATCAGTGACATTGTACTGGTGACCGGGCAGAAGCAGCCTCCGGAGAGCACATGGTTCCTTGACGACGGCAACGCGATGGTTACCTGGCCGGTTTCAGATGTATTCGGCTCGTATGTCGGATATTTTCGCGCGAATGTCCCGGTGGGCAACATAGTGCGTCAGGCTACGACGGCCAGACGCATGGTGCTCATTGTCATGTCGCTGTCGGTCGGACTGGTGCTGCTGATTGTCCTTGGCACTCATATGCTCATAACCGGGCCGGTGCTCAGGCTGCTGCGACGGCTTCAGGAACTGGAAAGCGGCGAGGGCAAGGCCGACGACCTCGTGCGCGACCTGCACGGCGAACCGCTGGTGCTGGCGCGCCGGCTGGAGTCCGCATTTGACCGCCTCGCGCACATGTCGCGCACCGACGAGCTTACATCCCTGGCCAATCGTCGTCATTTTGATGAGGTGCTCAGCTGCTTCTACACTCAGGCTCGCAGATATAATCGTCCGCTTTCGCTGATCATCATAGACGTTGACTTTTTCAAGGCCATCAATGACAGCATCGGACACCAGGGCGGCGACGAGGTCCTCAGGCATGTCGCCGCGGCGATAGAAGAAGTCTGCCGCAAGGCCGACCTGCCCGCACGTTACGGCGGCGACGAATTCGCAATTCTCCTGCCCGAAACCGGATCGGAAGAAGCCGCGACCGTGGCCGAAAGAATTCGCTCAAAGGTAAGCGAAAACTCCGTGGTCAAAAACCTTCTCAAGATGCAGATAACGCTTTCCGTCGGCGTGACGGACCTGAACGCCGGCGAAATAGATTCTCCTCATACCATGAAAATCCTTGCCGACAAGGCGCTGTACGCCGCCAAGGAACTCGGCCGAAACAGGGTGGTCATGGCCCACGATCTGACCGGCGTCAACTGGAGCAAGTCGGAGCATGCGACAGGCAACGTAGATGCGATGTGCAAAAAGCTTGCCGGACTCGATACGCGATTCAAGGATCTGTTCCTCATGGGCATAACTGAAATTGTCGACCTTCTGGAGAAGCGCGACCCGAACATGGCCGACCATGCCCGGAAGGTTAAGCACTATTCCGTGCTGATAGCCCGAGAGATGGAACTGCCCGAACGCCTTGTGAAGCGCATCGAAATCGCCGCGTCGCTGCATGACATAGGCATGATAGCACTGCCGGATTCGGTGCTGCTGTGTCCCGGCCATCTGGACGCCAAGCAGCTGGAGATGATGCGCAAACATACGCTTCTGGGCGTTCGAATGATGGAAGGCATGGAGTTTCTTGACCAGGAAGTGCCGGCCGTCAGATATCATCATGAACGGTACGACGGAAAGGGCTACCCGGAAGGCATTTCCGGGGCGGCGATACCGCTTTCCGCCAGAATTCTCGCCGTGGCGGACTGTTTCGACGCCATGACGTCGCATCGGACGTTCCGCACCGCCAAATCGAGGACCGACGCCCTTCGCGAGATACGCAACGGCTCCGGCACCCAGTTCGACCCCGCCGTGGTGGACGCATTCATGAGCGTGGCGGACAGGCTTGGCGAAGATCTGATGGAAATAAGCGAGGACGACGCACCTTTGGACACATGTCTGGCAGGCCGGGACGCCTCATTGGGTGCATAGGGTGGCATTTGAGCCCGGCTGGGCTTAATTAACAGTATGCGAAACTTTTCCTGCAGCCGGTAATTTTACAGCCGGCGGCTCTCAGGTTAAACAGATAGTGGAAAGTAGAGAGTAGATCGCGGGAGAAGTTCCGGCTGCATGTTATTGCGGTTATTTGAACAAGGCGTCAGCCGTTTTTCTCCTTTCTGCTCACTACTTTCTCCCGCTCCGTGTGCGAAGTGTTTTTCCAAAGGAAAAACACTTCGCACACAGTCCGACATTCCCCGAGCAAAACGGTTGCAAATACTCTTGCCCGAACGTAAATTAATGCCGCTGCGCAGCCGCGATTCGCAGCTCGGCAGGCGATATGTGTCCGCCGGGCCGGCAGGAGATGCAATAACGTGAAACCCTCCCCGGCTGAGGTCCATGATGAGGTTGTACGATTCGTGAAAGGCATGACCGGCGAAGAACGGATGCTGGTCGTGCTGCGGCATGAATTGTATGAAGACAGGTGGGAAGATATGATCGCCGACCTGACGGCAAGGCTTGACGGTCGACCTTATATCTTCAAACTTGTCCACCGAATAGAGGATGACCTGCGGCGTATAGAGCGGCTGCGGGAGTTCGAAGACCTTCACGGCGTGGATTTGTCCGAATACGTCGATCTGGAAGCCTAGTTCTCATCCATACATAGAAGTGTCTGGTTCGGAATTCCGCGGGATGTTTGGCCCGCGGGCAGCTGAAACGCCGCCCCTGAGGGGCCGCTTGAGGAGCAGCGAATGCGTAGTTTTATCAAGCCTGTGGTCGTTTTGACGATTTGCGTTACCTTTGCCGGATGTGCGACGCAATCACAGCAGTCCAAGTGGAGCGGTCTTGTTCATCCGGATGTTCTGGCCAAGGCGGGCCTGAAGTATTATTGGGACATCAAGATTGGCCTGGACGACGGGGAGCAGATAACCCGGCTCTACAGTATGGACGAAAACCTTTACTGCCTGACCAATACCAATAAGCTTATCGCCATCGACGCCGCCAGAGGAATAATCAGATGGCGTGTTGCCGTGGCCGACCCCGCCAAGCCTGTATATCGGCCGGTGCACTACAAAGACCTGACGATGACGGAAGAAGTCACGACCATCGAAGGCGTGCTTTCGCCTGAGAAAAAGCCCGCCCCGGTGACTTTCGACGCCGTAATCGTAAATACCATTACGCATGCCCTGGTGCTGGACCGCATAACAGGCAAACAGTATCGCAAGCTGATGCTGACTCCGGCTGCCGATTGCGGCGGAACGTGCGACGGCAGATACTTCCTGTACGGCACGGTAAAAGGCACGGTTCAGGCATATTACCTGGAAGAAGCCCAGCCCGCCTGGCACGTGGCGACGGAGGATATTATTAAAGCTCCGATAGAATCTTTCGGCGGGCTTTTCTACGTGGCCGGCCAGGATAACATTTTCTACGTCTTCAGCGCAGCCGTCCGCCCCGAACGCAAATGGCGGCAGCGCATGTCAGGTCCGGTCGTCACGCAGTTCCATGTCGATGACAGGGGCTGCTTCGTTCCGTGCGATGACAACCGCATCTACGCTTTTGACCGCGTAAGCCTTACGGAACTCTGGGATCCGTTCGTCTGCGAAGGCCCCCTGAGAACGCCCATTCAGGTTGGACAGATAACGCTGTTCCAGTATGCCGAAGGCGACAGGTTCTACGCGATTAATCTGGCCGACGGCAAACTGAGATGGACATTGCCGACGAGGCACAGGGTTGTCGGAATGATCGGCAACAACGTATGCCTGGTGGATGACAACGGCAACCTCATGGTCATGGATCAGATACTGGGGCCGAAGGACACAAAGACATCCCTTCCGATGACCGGAATGGAGCTTTTCGCCTCCAATGTGACGGCTCCGGCTGTCTACACCGCGACGCGCGACGGCAAAGTATTCTGCATCCGTTCGATAACCGATGGTCACTTGACGGCCGAAATGCTTAAAACGAAAAAATAAAATCACAGACCCAGGAAGGAGCCCCTAAGGGGCAGCCAGGAAGGACCGTGTTATGGATAACCCGATTCGCCGCGCTCTTCTCAGCGTTTTTGACAAGACAGGAATCGAGGAGTTCGCAAGAGCTTTGGCTGATATGGGGGTGGAGATAATATCTTCCGGCGGGACGGCCAAGGCGATTGAAGCTGCCGGCATCAAGGTCCGCTACGTCCAGGAATGGACCGGTTTCCCCGAAATGCTCGGCCACAGGGTTGTCACCCTCCATCCGAAGGTTCACGGCGCGATTCTGGCCCTTCGCGACGACCCGACCCACCAGGCGGATATCAAGAAATACGGCATCGAGCCGCTTGATCTGGTATGCGTCAGTCTCTACCCGTTCGAGAAGGCCATCGCCAAGCCCGGCTGCACGCTGGCCGACGCGGTCGAAATGATAGATATCGGCGGTCCGACAATGGTTCGGGCAGCCGCCAAGAACCACAGGTATGTCACCGTGGTCACCGACCAGTCGCAGTACAACCTTGTGCTCGACGAGATGCGGGCCAACAGCGGGCGGGTGAGCTTCGAGGTCCGCCAGCACCTGGCGCGCCAGGCGTTCGCGCTCACATGCCACTACGACAGCGCGATATCAGCATACCTCGCAAGGGAAATGGGCGAGGAGTTCCCGGAGCGGATCGCCTTCACCTATACCAAGGCGTGCGACCTTCGCTACGGCGAAAACTCGCACCAGAAGGGCGCGTTCTACATCAGCGGCGACGACTCCGAGCCGTGCATCGGGCGGGCCAAGCTGCTGGGCGGAAAGGCGATTTCGTACAACAACTACTTCGACGCAAACGGCGCGCTGGAGCTGGTCAAGGAATTCAAAGACCCGGCCGTCGCCATCATCAAACACGCCAACCCGGCCGGCTGCGCAACCGACAACAACCTTGTCGAGGCGTATCGCAAGGCTTACTTCGGCGACGTCAACGCCGCGATGGGCGGCATTATCGCCGTCAACAGGCAGGTCACGTGCGAACTGGCGACTGCGATTGCGGAAACCTACAAGCGGTGGGGCAAAAACGCCGGGGCCGGCGGTTTCTTCGCCGAAATTATCGTCGCGCCGAGCTTCGAACCCGAAGCGCTGGAAATCATCCGCAACCGCGAAGGCTGGGGCAAAGACGTCCGCATGCTTGAGGTCGGCGAGTTCACCGGCAGGCATAACAGCGAAAAGTTCCTCAAGTACATCGTCGGCGGCCTGCTTGTTCAGGACCGCGACCTGGAAGGCCTCAACGAGAACGTGTGGAAAGTTGTCACCAGGCGCAAGCCGTCCAGTCGCGAAATGCAGGACATGCGTTTCGCCTGGCTGGTCTGCAAGCACACGAAGTCCAACGCCATCGTGCTCGCCAAGGACAGCGCACTGCTCGGCGCCGGCGCCGGCCAGATGAGCCGAGTCAATTCCGCAAAGCTGGCGTTGATGATAGCCAAGAGCTACGGCGGGGGCGGCGTTGTGGATACGGCCGGCTGCGTACTCGCCAGCGACGCGTTCTTCCCGTTCCCCGACAGTCTCGAATGGGCGGCCGAGGCGGGAGCCACCGCGGTTATCGAACCGGGCGGCGGCAAGAAGGACGAAGACGTCATCGCGAAGGCCGACGAACTTGGCCTGGCGATGATATTCACAGGCACGCGGCACTTTAATCATTAAAACAGCAGGCAGCCGGCAGCAGGCAATAGGCAGCAGGGTTTGGAGCGTTCCGTTTCTAACTAGCCGCGAGCGCAAGGACATTATGCACTAAGCCTCCCCAAGTACGTATCTCTTGCGA
>CAZVYJ010000058.1:0-15897 GCA_964631565.1 uncultured Planctomycetaceae bacterium | reverse complement strand
CACTAAAGAAGTCGGCTATTTTTTTGCCTGAACTAAAACTGGGGATGAGTCAGGATTTCTGCTTATTGCCGCACCGCCGGCCGGCTGATATATTCATCGCTGCCATGACAGACGAACATTCCAGCACCGAGCGCAGCCGCAATATCTGGGCGCCCTGGCGAATCGAGTATATCAACGCCCTTTCCGAGGGCGACGACGGGTGCTTCCTCTGCCGCTACCGCGACGACACTGAAAACGACGTGAGCAATCTCGTCCTCTGGCGCGGCAGGCGCAGCTTCGCCGTGCTTAACAGGTTTCCGTATACCGGCGGACACAGCATGGTCGCGCCGTACGAGCATGCAGCCGGCCTGGACGAACTGAACGGCGAAACCATAACCGAGATGATGTTCATGGTTCGCGACCTGCAGAAGGTTCTCACCGGCAGCATCCGGGCGCAGGGGTTCAACATAGGCATAAACGTCGGCAAGTGCGCCGGGGCGGGCCTGCCGGGACACCTGCACATTCACGTCGTGCCGCGATGGAACGGCGATACGAACTTCATGGCCGTCTTCGGAGCGGCGAGGGTTATCCCGCAGTCGCTGGAAGACCTCTACAAAATGCTTCTCGAAGCGGGCAGGAAAATGTCGCTGCCCAGACTGACGGACTGACGGGCCGCCATGACCGACACGCCACGGCAGCAATATGAATCGCACCAGAAGCAGTGGCTTGCCGCCTATGCCGTGAGCGAGTCATGCTGCGGCGGCCGGGCCGAAAAGGAAAACCCCCACCCCTACCGCACATGCTTCCAGCGCGACCGAGACCGCATCGTGCACTGCTCGGCGTTCCGACGTCTGGATTTCAAGACGCAGGTTTTCGTGCCGCACGAGCACGACCATTTCCGCACGCGGCTGACGCACACGCTGGAGGTCGCACAGATAGGCCGCTCGCTTGGGCGGGCGCTGCGGCTGAACGAGGACCTCATAGAAGCCGTCGCGCTTGCGCACGACCTCGGCCATCCGCCGTTCGGGCACTGCGGCGAGGCGGTTCTGGACAAGCTGATGGCCGATGCCGGCGGGTTCGAGCACAACCGCCAGTCGCTGCGGGTGGTGGATTACCTGGAGCATCCGTATCCGCAGTTCCGCGGGCTGAACCTTACGCGCGTAGTGCGCGAATGCCTCGCCAAGCACGAGACGCGATACGACGCACCGGCGTGCAGCGAGTTCGACCCGTCGCAGGCAGCTCCGCTGGAAGGCCAGTTGGTGGACCTCGCCGATGAAATCGCCTACACGTCGGCTGATTTGGAAGACGCGCTCGGCGCCGGCTGGATAAGCCTGTCGCAGCTTTCGGAGCTTCCGCTGTGGCGGCAGGCGTGGCAGGCGGCAGAGGCAGACTCGCCGGCTGCAAGAGACATTCACAAGCAGATTCGCGCCAGCAAAGCCGTTCTGGCGACGATGGCCGACGACCTGATAGCGACAACGCTGGACAACATCGGGCGGCTCGGCATAGACTCGCCGGATGCAGCCCGCAACGCCGGGCGGAAATGCGTCGCCATGTCGCAGCCCGTCGCCGAGGCGGTCCGGCAGATGCAGCAGTTCCTGCTGAACAACGTCTACATGCATCCGGACAACACGGTGCATGCGAGGGCGGCGGAGCGCATCATCCGCGAACTGTTCGCGGCGTACGTCAACGACAGCTCGCTGATGCCGCAGCGATATCAGAGCCGGATCGGCGAGATGCCGCTGCAGCGGGTCGTCTGCGATTACATCGCCGGCATGACCGACCGCTACTGCCGCAACCAGCACGCGACAATCTGCAAATAATCACGCTCACGAACAAAAGAAAGCCCCCGGACCATGAGGCCCGGGGGCTTTTGATTAATCAATCGGATACCGGCGGTTATTTTTCGCCGGCTTCCTCTTTGGGCGCTTCGGTCGCCGGGGCCGCCGGCGTCTTATCGAACTCCTCGACATAGACATCGTCGAGGTCGGTCGTGTCGACCTTGCGGCGCAGCAGGTAGTAGATGACAGTCAGGCTGCTGGCTGCGTAGCTGACGAGGTACGCGGCAACCATCGCTGCAAATACGTACACCCAGAAGTTTATGATGCACGCCCAGAAGGTTTCCCACCAGCCCATCGCGTCCCAGTTGAACGTGCCGAACAGGTTGTTGAACGTCGGCCTCGCCCAGAGCACGTCGAGCATGTCGGCGTCTGGATTCAGGCTGCTTCCGCCGCTCCATATGCCCCACTTGAGGAACGTATGGGTGGTGACCAGCGAGAGGTACACGAAGAATCTCACGAACAGATAAGTGACGGCTCCGTAGACCACGGCGACCAGGCCGTACAGGCCCGCTCGCCACGGACGGGCGAACACGTATGAGAAGCTTCGGCTGATTGCATCGAAGCTGTCCGAGCCTTCCACCGCGATTGTCGGATACATAAGCCCGACGCCCGCGACCAGGCCGATTATCAGGAACGCGGCAACCATGCCGAGGATAATCGCGATGAACAGCGTCAGCCCCAGCAGAACCTCGCCGAAGCCCGGAATGCCGGCAAACAGGCCGCCCAAAGCCAGCATGCCGCCGATAGCCAAAATTATGACCACCGGGATAATCGGGGCGATGAGGAAGCTCATGAACTTGCCGGCCGAGAATTTCAACGCCTGGGTGATGGATATTTTTTCGTCCCTTGCGGCGTGAATGGCCGCGATGCGGCAGATGGCCCCGCCGAAGAGAGCCGTCACCGAAAGCGTAATGACGAACATGATCGTCGCGAACAGCCAGTGGCGCCCGACCAGCCAGACCAGACCCTGATAGCACATCAGCACCCAGTACACGAAGCCCGGCGTATCGTTGGCAGCGGCTGGAATCGCATCCCTGTCATCCGGCGGCGTGCCGGCAAGGGGGTCGGCTACAGCCGTCCGGGGAGCGATGCCTTCTACGCCCATGATCCCGGCGCGATACTTGTCCATGCCGCCGAAGATGTTGCCCCGACAGGCCGCGTCGATGGCGTTGGCGAAGCAGCTCTGCTCGTAATCAACAAGCGCCTCGAACACGGGCGTGCCCGTAATTGCGAGTTTCCTGCCGCGATATTCCACTTTCCGTTCGGTTACAGCCACCTTGGCTGCGGCGATGGCGTCGTCAAGCTCTTTCTCGGCCTTCTCTTTTTCCTCGTCTTCCAGCTTGGCGTCCTTGAAAGCTTTCTTGGCAGCATCGATGCTCTTATCCAGGACGCTCTCTATGCGGTCTATTTCCACATCGTAGAACGTGTCATCGGCCTTGGAAAGAACGGCGGACCAGTTCATCTTGCCGTCTTTGATTTCCTTGTCTATCTCGATGGCGGTCTTGGGGTTTTTATTGTCTTTTTTCAGGTCAGCGATGCATTTGGTGAACGCATCATTAAGATAATTGCTCCTGGCATTGCAATGCCCCAGATATCTGGACAGCGTAAAGCTTTCGGACTCGACTTCCTTCCACAGTCTGGTGGCGGCGCCGAGTCGGCCGTCCTCCCACTGTTTCTGCGTCCGGTCAAACTGGTCGCCTCGCATGCAGGCATATGCGACGATCTCGCCTTCGAATGCGTTCTGGTCGCCGAGCTTCCAGATGCCGTCCAGCACGTTGCCCGCGACGAAGATAATCGTAATCGCGGCGAAGGCCAGCAAAAGCTTGCTGGGATGAATCGCCATCTTGAAACACTTGAAGATGTGCGTAAAACTGAACAACTCGGTCCATCTTACGCTTCTCAGTTCGTTCTGCTCATCCGCCATGGCATTGCCCTTTCAATGCGTCCTGTCCTGCGGCGCTGACATCGAAGCGGCAGGAACCGTTTTTGTTTAACTTCCTGTCTGTATTTCTTCCAGTCAGTCTGATATGAATAACCCCGTGGGCCTCGGGATCGTTGCGGCATCCTGTCCGCCCGCGAAGCGATAATTCACAATATCCTGCTGTCAGTGGGAATTATACTTCTGGTGGAACAGCCTGCAAAGAATTTCCGCGGGAACAATCAGCTCTTGTCGCAGCCCCTGCACTTGTCGCAGGGCGGGGTTTTGTCGCCGCCGGAGCCGCTCGATGAAGGTTTGTCTTTCTCGGCGCTCTTGCGATAAGACTCGCTGCGGTAGTCAGTCGAGTAAAATCCGCTTCCCTTGAAGATAACGCCGGCGCCCGTGCCTATCAGCCGTTTGGCCTTGTTCTTGCCGCAGGCCGGGCATTTACGGACAGGTTTGGCCGTGATGGACTGAAACTTCTCGAAACGATGGCCGCAATCGTCACACTGATAATCGTAAGTTGGCATACTGTTTACCGCTGCTCCTTGTTCTCCTGCTGCCCGCCGGGACCTTCCGGGGCCTTGGATACTATAACGCCGCAAGGACGAATGGTGCGGCCCTTCAGAGTATAGCCCCGCAGGACTTCTTTTAGAACCGTATTCGGTGGCACCTCGGCCGATTCCTGCTGCATCATCGCCGAATGCACCTCGGGGTCGAAGGCGGCGCCTTCGGCCTTTATCACCGCCAGGCCGTACCGCCCGAGCGTTTCCATAGCCTTGTCGTGAACCATCTGCATACCGGTATAAAGCGGGTTGTCCTCGCCGTGATTTTCGCGGGCGACAATAAGCGCACGCTCCATGTCGTCCAGCACAGGCAGCAGCTCCTTTATAAGCTGCTCATTGGCGAAAATGCGGGCCTGCTCGATATCGCGCTGGGCCCGCTTCTGGTAGTTCAGGTAGTCGGCCGACACACGCTGCAGACGCTCCAGCAGGTTATCCTCGGCCTGGGCGGCTTGGCAGGGCTGCTTTTCCTGTGCAGTCTCGGCCTGGGCGGCCTCGCAGGGCTGCTTTTCCTGTGCAGCCTCGGCCGGCTGCTCGTGCGGTTCGTGCTCGCTGTGATGCTCATGTTTCCCGTGTTTTCTTGTCATGACGGTTAACTCTGCAGTATTACTTGTTGAAATATTTCTTCAATTTCTCGATAAAGCTTTTCTGGTGCGGGGTCGAGCCGTTGCCGCTCTTTTCAGTTTTGGCGTATTCATCGAGAAGCTCCCTCTGCCTGCTGCTTATCTTCCTGGGGATCTCGACGAACAGCTGGATGAGCTGGTCGCCGTTTCTCTCGCCGCGAAGCGAGGGCAGGCCTCGTTTCTTGAGCGAAACGACATCGCCGTTCTGCGTGCCGGGCGGCACTGTAATATGTTCCGGTCCGGTAAGGGTGGGAACTTCGATGGTTCCGCCCATCGCCGCAAGGGTGAATGTTATCGGCACCTGGCAGATAAGGTCGTTGCCCTGGCGGATCAGCAGCGGGTGCGGCGCCTGGCGAATGTAGACATGCAGGTCGCCGCGGCTGGTTCCGTCCTGACTGGGTTCGCCCTCGTCGCGCACGCGTACTACCTGGCCATCATGCACACCGGGCGGAATGTGGACGGTAAGTATGCGTTTTTTGCGGACCCGCCCGCTGCCGCGGCATGCGGGGCACTTTTCCTTGACGGTGAAGCCCTTGCCCTTGCAGTCGGGGCAACTGACCACGCGCACGCTGACGCCGAAAAAGCTCTGCACCTGCTGCTGCATCTGGCCGTAGCCGCCGCAAGTGGCGCATTTTTCAGGGTCGGTGCCGGGTTTCGCGCCGGTGCCGCGGCAGTCATCGCAGATGTCCCACCGGTCGAACTCAAGTGTCTGGTCGACACCGGTGGCCACCTGCTCGAGGGTAATCTCGACTTCGGTCTCCAGGTCCAGCCCGCGGTCGTTGTGGCTTTGCCGGCCGGCGAAACCCATGCCCGAGAAAATATCCTCGAACATCGAGAAAATATCGCCGAAGCCCATCGACGAAAAATCGTGCATCCCCGTGCCGCGAAGCCCCTCGTGGCCGAACCGGTCGTAACGCTGACGCTTGACCGAATCTGAAAGCACTTCGTACGCCTCGGCCAGTTCCTTGAACTTCGCCTCGCCTTCGGCCTTCTCGCCCTTGTAGTTGTCCGGGTGAAATTTGAGCGCGAGCTTCCGGTAGGCGCGCTTGATTTCGGCCGCGTCCGCCTTGCGGTCTACGCCCAGTACTTCGTAATAATCTCGCTTTGGGGACATTTGATGGCCCGGCAAGTTTAAGGGGCGCCGGGGCAAATACCCTGGCGCCCCTGAACAATAAACATTCGCAATTATTTAATGAACTGCTTTTGCGATTTTGTCTTCAGCTTTCTCGTCGTACTCGGTGACCATCAGGTCGGTCGTAAGCAGCAGGCCCGCCACCGAAGCGGCGTTCTGCAGGGCGGTTCTGCTGACCTTGGCCGGGTCGATGATGCCGGCCTTGATCATATCGACGTATTCGCCGGTCGAAGCGTCGTAGCCGATATTGTTGCCGCGTTCGAGAATCTCGGCAATAACCACATCGCCATCTTCGCCGGCGTTGGAAACTATCTGGCGCGTCGGCCAGGCAAGCGCCCGTGCGACAATTTCGACGCCGATCTTCTCGTCACCCCTGGCCTTGGCGGCCGCCTTGTTGACCGCCTCGATGGCATGGAGGAACACCACGCCGCCGCCCGGCACGACGCCTTCTTCGGCAGCGGCACGGGTGGCATGAACCGCGTCGTCGATGAGGTCCTTGCGTTCCTTCATCTCGCTTTCGGTCGCGGCGCCCGCCTTGATTACGGCAACGCCGCCGGTCAGCTTCGCAAGGCGCTCGGTGAGCTTCTCACGGTCGTAGTCGCTGGTGGTCTTCTCTATCTGGTTGCGGATCGTCTCGATTCTCGCCTGGATGTCCTTCTTCTTGCCGGCGCCTTCGATAATCGTCGTGTTGTCCTTGCTGACGACTATCCGCTTGGCCTGACCGAGCTGGGCCAATTCGACGGTTTCGAGCTTCACGCCGAGGTCTTCGCTTATGAGCTGCCCGCCCGTCAGGACCGCGATGTCGCCGAGAATCGCCTTGCGGCGGTCTCCGAACGCCGGCGCCTTTACCGCACAGACGTTCAGTATGCCGCGCAGGCGGTTGACCACCAGTGCGGCAAGGGCTTCGCCCTCGATGTCCTCGGCGATAATCAGCAGCGGCCTGCCCGACTGGGCCGTCTTCTCAAGCAGCGGAACCATGTCCCGCAGCGAGGAGAGCTTTTTCTCGTGAATGAGAATGTAAGCGTCTTCGAGAATCGCCTCGAGCGTGTTCGGGTTGGTCATGAAGTACGCGGAGATGTACCCCTTGTCGAACTGCATGCCCTCGACCACGGTAAGCTCGTTCTCGATGCTCTTGCCTTCCTCGACGGTGATGACGCCGTCGGCGCCGACCTTGTCGAACGCCTTGGCTATCATCTCGCCGATGTCGGTGTTCCAGTTGGCCGACACGGTGGCGACCTTCCTCAGATCGTCGTTGCCTTTTATCGGCTTGGCCTGAGCGGCTATCGAATCGACCGCAGCCTGCACGCCGATGTCTATGCCGCGCTTGACGGCCATCGGGTTGGCGCCGCCGATGATGTTCTTGAGGCCCTCAGCCATAATGCTTTCAGCCAGCACCACCGCCGTCGTAGTGCCGTCGCCGGCGACGTCGTTGGTCTTGGATGCGACCTGGTTGACCATCTTGGCGCCCATGTTCTCGAACGGATTGGGCAGGTCGATTTCCTTGGAAACCGTAACGCCGTCCTTGGTGACTTTCGGCGAACCAAACGACTTCTGCAGGATAACGTTCCTGCCGGTGGGCCCGAGTGTTACCTTGACGGCGGCCGCCAGCTTGCTCACGCCGGCGAGCATCGCCGTTGATGCATCGGTGCCGTATAACATCTGCTTTGCTGCCATTTTTATCTCCTCGTTTATTCGCGTCCCGGAGGTCTGCGAATCTTCGCCCATCAGGGCGATTCTGCGACCTTATTTCTCGATGACGGCCAGCACGTCCTGCTCGCGGAGGATAACGTACTCTTCGCCGTCAATCTTGATGTCCGTGCCCGCGTACTTGCCGTAGAAAACCTCGTCGCCCTTCTTGAGGCTCATCGTGCTGCGCTTGCCGCTGTCCAGCAGCTTGCCCGGGCCGGTGGCGATAACCTTGCCGCGCTGGGGTTTTTCCTTGGCCGTGTCCGGCAGAACGATGCCGCCGGCAGTTCTTTCTTCCGCGTCGCACTGCTTTACCAGAATCCGATCGTCTAACGGTCTGACTGACATGTTTATTTGCTCCTTAGTTGCTTTGTTTGTTTCACATTTATCAATCCGCCCATCAGGTACGGCGGCAAATCTGAAATCCGAAATCCCAAATCTTAAATTCCAACAGGCGAGACGCCTGTGACACTAAACTAAAATTACATCATTCCCATGCCGCCCATTCCGCCCATGCCGCCGGGCATTCCGCCATGGCCGGGCATTGCAGGCTCTTCCTTGGACGGAATTTCGCTGACAGCTGCGTCGCATGTCAGCAGCAGGACGGCTACCGAAGCGGCGTTCTGCAGCGCGGTGCGGGTGACTTTCGTCGGGTCCAGTACGCCGGCTGCGAACAGGTCTTCGTATTCCATCTTGTCGGCGTTGAAGCCGAAGTTGCCCTTGCCCTTCTCGACCTTGCTGAGCACGACGGCCGGCTGCTCGCCCGCGTTGCGGACAATCTGCCGCAGCGGCTCAGCAAGGGCGGATTTCACTATCTCCGCGCCGGTCGCTTCGTCGCCCTTGAGCTTCAGGCCGTCAATTACGCTGCGGGCACGAATAAGCGCCACGCCGCCGCCCGGAAGAATGCCTTCCTCGATGGCTGCACGAGTTGCGTGCAGCGCATCCTCGATGCGGGCCTTGCGCTCCTTCATCTCGCTCTCAGTCGCGGCGCCCACGTTAATCTGCGCCACGCCGCCGGCCAGCTTCGCCAGGCGCTCCTGGAGCTTTTCGCGGTCGTAATCGCTGGTTGTAGTCTCGATTTCCTTGCGAATCTGGGCGATACGGGCCTGGATGTCGGCTGTCTTGCCGGCGCCTTCGATGATCGTCGTGTTATCATTGTCGATGGTGATTTTCTTGGCCGTCCCGAGGTCAGCAATCGAAATGCTCTCAAGGTCGATGCCAAGATCCTTCGTGAACACCTTGCCGCTGGTGAGAATGCCCAGGTCCTGCAGCATGGCCTTGCGGCGGTCGCCATAGCCTGGCGCCTTGACGGCGCAGACGCTCAATATGCCGCGAAGCTTGTTGACCACCAGCGTCGCAAGCGCGTCGCCTTCGACATCCTCGGCGATAATAAGCAGCGGGCGTTTCGTCTTGGCAACCTTTTCCAGCAGCGGAACAAGCTTGGTGACATTGGAGATTTTTTCCTCGCTGATGAGGACCAGCGGTTTTTCCAGCACGCATTCCATCGTTTCCGGGCTGGTCACGAAATGCGGCGAGAGGTAGCCGCGGTCGAACTGCATGCCCTCGACCACGTCGACACTGGTTTCGATGCCCTTGCCTTCCTCAACCGTGATGACGCCGTCGCGGCCGACCTTCTGCATGGCCTCGGCGAGCATCCTGCCGACTTCATGATCGTTATTCGCACTGACGGCGGCGACGTTGCGGATTTCCTCGTCGCCCTTGACGGGCGTGGACATTTTCTTAAGTTCGGCCACCACTGCATCGACGGCTTTGCGGATGCCGCGGGCCAGCGCCATTGCGTCGGCGCCGGCGACTACGTTGCGGTAACCTTCCTTGAAGATGGCTTCGGTCAAAACGGTGGCCGTCGTCGTGCCGTCGCCGGCGGCGTCGGACGTTTTGCTCGCAGCTTCCTTGACCAGCTGCGCGCCCATGTTTTCGTTCTTGTCGGCCAGCTCGATTTCCTCGGCCACGCTCACGCCGTCCTTGGTTACGGTGGGAGCACCCCAGCTTTTATCGAGAATGGCATTGCGGCCACGGGGACCTAATGTGCTTTTGACCGCGCGGGCGAGTTTCTCGACACCGGTCAGCAGCGCCTGCCGTGCATCGGTGTCAAATACCAACTTCTTAGCCGCCATGAGAGGATTCTCCTTTCAGTAGCTCTAAAATATATCAGGATACAAAACTTTGAAACACAAACAGTTAAGTTCGCCAAACAAGCCGGCCGCGACAAGCGGCTGCGCAGCCGTGGCGCACACTTACGGACAAAGATTAGCAACCTCCATGCCTGTAGACATAACGCCTTTACAGTCAAGAGGTTTTAAAACAAACCCCTCTGCCGCCGCCGGCTGCAAAACTGCCATCCGGGCATTTTCGCCTGTCTGTCTTGCAGTTTTTGACAGTAACGCCAAACCGGGAAAAGGAAAGGGTAACCTGTAAAAAGGCGACCATGAAAGAAAACTTAAAAACCCCGGCCGGAAGACCGGGGCTGATTGTCAGTTTTTATAATGTTCCGACGAAATCCGGCTTAGTTGGCCAGCAGCGCCTTCACTTCGCCGACGACATAGAACGACCCGCAGACACAGATAAGGTCTTCGCGAGTGACCGCACTGTTGGCGATGCGAACGGCTTCCTTGAGCGTGTCGGCTACCTGGCCCACCCGCCCGCTTACCTCTTCGTAACGATCGGCGAGGTCTCGCGGATTTGCCGCCCGCGGGCTGGTCGAACATTTGGTGAAAATCACCTTGTCGGCGCCGGTGGCTATCTGCTCCATCATGCCGTCGATGTCCTTGTCGGCGGCACAGCCGAATATCACAACCATCGAGTCGTAAGGAATATGCTGGCCGATTGCACGCATAAGGGCCTGTACCGACGCGGCATTGTGTGCGCCGTCCACAAGAATGCGCGGGTTGGTGCGGATCATTTCCATGCGCCCTGGCAGCGAAACCGAAGCAAGGCCGCTAATAGCCTTGGCGTCGTCAATCGTCATGCCCTGATTCTTGAGCTGGTCCAGCAGCGCCAGTGCCAACCCGCAGTTAAGCGCCTGATGCTCGCCCATAAGCGGCACGGGCAGATGCTCGAACTTGCTGCTGGGCGTGGTAAGGCATACCCGCGTATGGCAACCATCCTGACGCGACGACTCGACACGGTAGCTGAATTCTATCTCGTCGCCGGTGAACATCAGCGGCGCCTGGCTTTCTTTGGCGACCTTCTTGAGAATCCTCTTGGCCACCGGGTCCTGCCGGACACTGATTGCCGGAACATTCTTCTTGAGTATGCCGGCCTTTTCACCAGCTATCTCAGCCAGACTGTTGCCAAGTTGATGCATGTGGTCCATCGAGATGCTCGTCAGGCCGCATACAGCAGGCTTGATAACATTGGTGCTGTCGAGCCGGCCGCCGAGGCCGCACTCTACGACTGCAATGTCCACATTCTGATCGGCAAAATACCTAAATGCCAGTGCCGTAAATATTTCAAAGAACGTCGGCCTGTCATCATCCATATTCTCGATGAAAGGCTCCGCTCTGGCGATAAGCCGGGTAAGGTCCGCTTGTGCAATGAGTTGGCTGTTGATCCTGATCCGCTCCCGAATGTCGGTTATGTGCGGCGAGGTATACAAGCCTACCCGGTATCCGCACGCTTCAAGCATCGAAGCCAGCATTGTAGCCGTCGAACCTTTGCCTTTGGTGCCGGCTATATGAACGGTGCGTATCTTTTTGTGAGGATCACCTAACTTCTTGAGCAGCAACTTCATACGGTTGAGGTTGAAGGTGTCCCGATTGTACCTTACGCGCAGCATCTGCTCGTAATCGGTCTGTGTATAGAGATATCGCAGAGCCGAATCGTAGGTGCGGATTACCCCTTTGCGGCTCGTGGGTTTCCGCGTCGTTTTAGTGCGTGTCGCAGTTGCCATATCGCGGCGAAGTATAGCACGTTAAAGGCCGTAATGTCAAGTTTATTGGCCTTTCCAAGGGCTTAAAACCCCCGTTTTTACGGAAAATCGGCCCATCGCCCTATTTGTGTCCGCTATTTGACAGCCTTTTGTTATATTAAACCCGACTGAACACTGTTTGTTGTGGAAAATATGTTAATAATCGCTGGAAAACAGGCTAATTAGCTGCCCCAAAAGGCATTATGGGCAAAAATAAGAAATTCCAAAAATTGCAGCTTCAAGTCTCTGTTGTTATCATTCCGGTGAACTTTGCTGCACAATGTGCCGGTTAAGGCTACTGTTTTGTCTTCCATCATGTAAAACAGAAGTTCCGGAATTTTTTAAGCAGGCACAGGCGTCGCGTCCCCGGAGAACGTCGCGCCTGTGATCGGAGATTAAGTCCATGTCTTATTATCTTGGCATCGACGTAGGCACTTCCGGCGTGAAATCGCTTCTTATTACCGCTGACGCGAAAATTCTTGCTGCCGCAACCGCAGAGCAGGGCATATCCGCCCCCCGTCCCGGGTGGAGCGAGCAGCATCCGGAGCATGACTGGTGGCAGGCCACGGTAAAAGCGACGCTGGCGGTCATCGCCAAGGCCGACATAGACGGCAGGCAGATTGCGGGCATAGGTTTTTCCGGGCAGATGCACGGGCTTGTCATAACCGACGCCGCCGGCAAATGCCTCCGCCCGGCGATAATCTGGAACGACCAGCGAACAGCTGCAGAAGCCGCCGAGATAGAACGCGCGGTCGGCGGACGAAGCAAACTCATCCAGCTCGTCGGCAATCCGGCCATGACGTCGTTCACGCTCACCAAGCTGCTGTGGGTCCGCAAACACGAGCCTAAGATTTACGACCGCATCCGCCACATGCTGCTGCCGAAAGATTACATCCGCCTGCAGCTGACGGGCGAATACGTCGGCGATGTCAGCGACATGTCCGGAACGCTGATGCTCGACCAGAAGAAACGCAGCTGGTCGAAAAAGATAATCGAGAAGTTCCAGATAGACGCCGACATACTTCCGCCGGTGTTCGAATCGCATGAGATAACCGGCCGGCTCAGCAAGGCCGCCGCAGAGAAGCTCGGAATGGCGCCCGGCATACCGGTAGTCGGCGGAGCCGGCGACCAGCAGGCAGGTGCGGTCGGCAACGGAATCGTCACCGACGGGCTTATAAGCGCCACCATGGGCACCAGCGGCGTGGTGTTTACGCATACCAGGCATTACGTCACCGACCCGCAGGGGCGTGTGAACACGTTCTGTGCAGCCGTCGCGGGCGAATACTGCATGTTCGGCTGCATGCTCTCCACCGGCGGCAGCATGCAGTGGTATCGCAACGTACTCGGCCAGGCGGAAGTCGCTGAGGCGAAGAGCAAAGGCGTCGACCCGTATGAACTTCTCGGCGCGCAGGCCGAGGCGGCAGCGCCAGGCTGCGAGGGAGTGTTCTGGCTGCCCTACCTCACCGGCGAGCGAACCCCGCACGCCGACCCGTTCGCCCGCGCCTGCTGGATAGGCATACATTCGCGGACTGGCCGCAACGAGCTTATTCGGGCAGTCATGGAAGGCGCGACCTTCGCGATGAACGACGCCGTCACGCTGCTCCGCGACCGCGGGCTGCGCGTCGGCCAGATACGCCTCTCTGGCGGCGGAGCACGCAGCGGGCTGTGGCGACAGATGCAGGCGAACATCTACGGCGCAACGTGCGTCACCATCAACGCCGAAGAAGGCCCCGCCTATGGCGCTGCCCTGCTGGCGGCGACAGGGGCAGGATGCTTCAAGAACATAAAGGAAGCCTGCAAGGCCGGCATCAAGGTAACGCGAACAATCAAGCCCCAGCCGCAACTGAAACGCCTGTACGCGAAATATTATCAGCAGTATCGCCGCCTGTACCCGGCACTGAAGGACGAGTTCGCAAGAATTGCAGAACTATAATCATTTTCCGCCCGCCCCTGAGGGGCTTGCTGCAAAAGTTTTGACTCCGCCGCCCGGACGGGTAGGATGTGTGCTTCAATGCGTCGCCGACCGGACGCCTGGGAGCTGTTATGAAAGTATCACTGAACTGGTTAACTGATTATGTCGACGTCTCGATGCCCGCAGACAAGCTGGCCGAGATGTTCATGAATATCGGAACCTGCTGCGAGGAGATTATCGAAACCGCGACGGACATAGTTCTGGACCTGGAGGTAACCTCCAACCGTCCGGACCTGCTCGGCCACATCGGCGTGGCCCGCGAACTGGCAGCCGCCACCGGCGCGAAGTTCCGCAGGCCGGAAATCGGCAAACTGCCCACTTACGGCAAAGTAAAAGACCTCACCGGCGTCGAAGTGCTCGCGCCGGACCTCTGCCCGCGCTACACCGCCCGCGTGATTTGCGGTGTGAAAGTCGGCCCAAGCCCGGCCTGGCTGGTGGAACGCCTGGAATCCGTCGGAATGAGAAGCATCAACAACGTGGTGGACGTGACCAATTACGTTCTCATGGAATACGCCCAGCCTCTGCACAGCTTCGACTATGACAAGCTCGAGGGCCGCCGCATCGTGGTCCGCCGGGCCGCGGAAGGCGAGCACATGGTCAGCATCGACGGAACGAAATGCCGCCTCGACGATTCCATGCTAGTCATCGCCGACGCCGCCCGCCCCGTCGCCATCGCCGGCGTGATGGGCGGCCTGGATACCGAAGTGGGCGAAGGCACGGTCAATGTGCTGATTGAATCCGCCCAGTTCGACCCGCTGAGCATCAGGCGGACTTCGCGCAAGCTCAACCTGATGAGCGAGAGCAACTACCGCTTCGAGCGGAAGGTTGATCCAGTGGCCGTCGACGAGGCGTCGCTCCGCGCGTGCAAGCTCATCATCGAACTGGCCGGCGGCAAACTCGCCGAAGGCGTAATAGACGTCTGGGCCAAACCGTTCAAGCCGCAGAAAATCGAGCTTCGCCCCGCGCGATGCAGCGCGATATTCGGCGCGGACATCCCGACCGACCGGCAGGTTGAACTGCTGGCGTCGCTTGGTCTGCAGCCGAAACTCGATGGCAATGGGCAGAAAATTGTCTGCACCCAGCCGTCGCACCGACCGGACCTGACGCGGGAAATCGATCTCATCGAGGAAATAGCCCGCCTGTACGGCTACGACAAAATCCCCGTCGCAGGGAAAATCACGCTTTCAATCGCCGGCGAAAGTCTGCCGCAGCGCACACGTCGAGAAATCGTGAGCGTTCTCAACTCGGCCGGCTTCGACGAAGCGGTGACATTCACGTTCGTCGACGTCGAGGAAGACGCCCTCTTCGGCGCTGTCGCGACCGTTCAGGTGGACGCAAAAGTCCGCAAAACCAACAACGCACTCCGCAGCACGCTGCTGCCGAGCCTGCTTCGCGCCTGCAAAACCAACCAGGACTTCGGCAACGCCGAGGTGAGCCTGTTCGAGCTGGCCGAGGTGTTCCCGACCGACGGCAAATCGCAGCTGCCCGACCAGCACGCGGAACTCGGCATGGTGACCACCGGCGATCTTCGCGACCTGCGTGGCGCACTGGAAGCCGTCGTGCAGAAAATCGACATCGATGAGCAGGTGACCGTCGTCCAGCGCGACGCGGCCGGCTTTGCCGAAGGCGCCGCGTGCAACGTGAAGCTCAGCAATGAAGTCATCGGCGTCATGGGCATAATTTCACCGAAGGTCCAGGACTACTACGGCCTGGAAAAAACCGTTGCCGCGGCAGCTGTCCGGTTCGACGCCATACTCGCCCGCGCCGGCCGGGTGAAAACCTGCCGACCGATACCGAAATTCCCCGCAATCCAGCGAGACCTGTCGGTAATCGTCGACGAGGGCGTAACCTGGCAGCAGATTGTCGAGGCAATCGCACTTGTCGAGCAGCCGCTGCGGGAAAGCGTGCAGTATGTAACCACTTATCGCGGCAAGCCCATCGCCGCAGGCAGAAAAAGCGTGACACTTAACCTGGTTTACCGTTCCGGCGAGGGGACGCTTCGCAGCGAGCAGGTGGACGAGGCCGTCGCACAAATACTCAAAACACTGGGCGAAAAATACGCTGCAGAAATCAGGGAATAACACCCAGAATCAGCGTCAAAGGCACGTCTGCAATAACTTGCGCCAAGTTCCGGCAAGTTTCAAACCGGCTTCAAGTTTTATCCCGTTCGCGCCGATATAGATGGTGGTATAATTGCATAAAGAGAGCCTCTGCTGTGTTCGGCAGGGTGTCTATATGAAGAGAACCGATAGACCATT
>CAZVYJ010000057.1:0-15942 GCA_964631565.1 uncultured Planctomycetaceae bacterium | reverse complement strand
TCAATAACTTTTTCTTCAAATTCCGGCAGCAGGCCAAGGTTGGCGCCGAGCGTGCACTGAATCGGAACAGCGCCGAAATACTCTTGCTCGTCAGCATCGGCCGGCATGCCCTCGGAAACCCACCGCTCCCTGGTTTCTTTCCACTGGCCCCAGTGAATCACGGGCATGCGGTCGAACTCGCCGTAGTTCATAATCGACTGAACAAGTGTTCGTGTCGTCATTGTGGGTTCCAATCTGTCAAAATAACCAGTCGATGCAAAGACCGTCTGAAACTTATTGTTTCTCCTTCTCCACGCCTGCGCGGCGAAGGAGGTCGTCGGGCTTCGTCACCGAGCCTGTCCACAGCCGCTCCGCAACAATCTGCACTCGCGGTGCAGGTTTGATGTGCCATGGATTCGCCACTTCCGGCCCGATATTGAACAGCCAGCCCGGCAGATAGCTCTGGTGGCTAACCGGGTCCCATGAACACATCTGCGCTCCGATAACCCTGGGCGTCGGTTTGATGACCCACGGCTTGTCCATAGGGTATGCGCCGATTTTACCGTCGTCGTGAAAGCTCTTGAACTGGAAGACGTCCCATGCAGCCAGGTCGGCGGCACTGGCCACGCTCATGTTGGGCACGACGTACAGCGGCTTCCACGAAGCGTTTATTATGGTGTACCCGGCGTCGAGATAGTCCATCGGCCGGGTGCCGATCCGCAGGTTGATGTCGGCGACAATGACGATTACATCCTTGTCGACGGTAACGGTGCGGCCCTTGGTATTGATAGTTTCCTGCGGAGCCGGCGGCTCCATGGTGGCGTGCGGATGATAGACCGGATCGCCCTTCGGGTCGAATGCTTCCCATACTATCAACTGCCTGCCCTTGGATTTCACGAACTTGTTAAGGTTGTTAACGGTGAAATTGTATAAACCGGGCAGGCTCTGGAGTCCTTCGTCGGCTATCCGCTTCTGGCATGTCGGACAATCCCGCCAGGATGCGCTGCGGGCCTCGTCGCCTCCGACGTGAAAGTAAGGCCCGGGGATCATATCCATAACTTCTGACATAAGGGCCTCGAGTGTCTTGGCCGCCTCCTTGCTTCCGATGCAGACCTCGGAACACGGCGCCTGCGGATTGCCCCGCAGTTCAGGCAGCACGGCGGTCAGCCGGCCGGCATGGGCGAACATCTCGATTTCCGGAATTATCGTGACGTGATACTTCCTGGCCGTCGCAACCAGCTCGGCAATTTCTTTTTCCGTGTAATGAAGCGGCTTGCCCTCGGCATCCACGCTTGGCAGCTTGGGGAACTTTTTGCTGGGCAGGCGATAGCCTTCGTTGTCACAGAAGTGAATCTGCAGCCGGTTCATCTTGTACGCAGAAAGGTTTTTGACCGTCTCCAGCAGAAAGTTCATGGTGTGGAAACTTCTGGCCGGGTCTATCAGCAGGGCGCGATAGGTGAACTGCGGCTTGTCTTTGATGGAAAGGCATGGCACCGATTTGTTCGGACCGGCAGCCAGCAGCTGAAGCGCGGTCCGCGTGCCCCAGAACAGCCCGTCGCCTCCGGACGCGATGATGGATATTCCGATGTCGGCGATTTCAAGCCTGTACGCCTCGGACCCCATGGATTCGTCTTCTATGATTTTGATGCTGACGGCTCCCTTGGGCGCATCGCCGGCCTTCACCGTCGCCTTGAACTTGAGGGCCTTCAGATCCTCAGCCAATGTTTCGGCGATTTCTTTGGAAACTGCGTCGTTTTCCACAATGGCGATAACCAGTTCACCGGCGGGAGTAAAATCGCCGTCCCTTGCTTCTATCTCGGCCGGCCAGGGAATAAGGCGAAGCTCCTTCAGCTGCGTCTGGGCGCATGAGACGCTGCAAAAAAGACATACAAATGCGATGCCTGCAATTGAACCCAACCTGTATGACATGGACGTGAACATAGTCTGTTCTCCCATCCGGCCTGTTTTCGTGCTGACATTTTAACGTTATTTATCCGGTTTTACGCCGGCGCGGCGGAGAAGGTCTTCGGGCTTCGTCACCGAACCTGTCCACAGCCGCTCTGAAACAAGCTGAATGCGCGGCGCCGGCTTTATGTTGTATTTATTCTCGACGGCCGGGCCTATGTTGAACAGCCAGCCCGGCAGGAATTTCTGATCGTTCGGCAGATCCCACGAGCACATCTGCGCGCCGAGGACCTTGCTGGTCGGCTCGACCTCCCACGGCCCGGTCATCGGGTACACTCCGAACTTGCCGTCGTCGTGATAGCTCTTGAACTGGAACACATTCCAGTCAGCCAGTTCCTGCGGTGTGGCGACGTACATGTGACAGACGACGTAAAGCGGCTTCCATGACGTGTTGACCACGGTATATCCGTTATCGAGGTAATCCATCGGCCGGCAGTTCTTCCGCAGATTGATGTCGAACGGATACACGATGATATTCTTGTCGACAACGGGCTTGATGTACGGGTCGAAGCCGTCCCACACCATCATCTGCCTGCCCTTGCTCCTTACAAACCTGTTCATGCGATTGAGAAAATAGTTATACAGCTCGGAAGTGTCCTTGAACCCTTCGGCCGCCATCTTCGCCTTGCACTGCGGGCAGTTTATCCACATGCCGTGGTTCGTCTCGTCGCCGCCGAGGTGCCAGTAAGGGCCGGGTATCATCTCCATGACTTCTTCAATGATGCCCTGAAGAATCTTGTATGATTCTTCGCTGCCTATGCAGACCTCGTTGGAGTCGATCTTTGGATTGCACCGCAGTTCCGGTATCGCGGCGGTAAGCCCACGGGCATGGCCGGGCATCTCAACTTCCGGAACAATAGTAACGTGGTATTTCTTCGCCATAGCAACCAGTTTGGCGATTTCCTCTTCGGTGTAATGCATGCGCTGGCCGTTCGCTGCAACCGTCGGTAGCTTGGGGAACTTCTTGCTGGGCAGACGATAACCATCGTTATCGGAGAAGTGAATCTGCAGCCGGTTCATCTTGTACGCAGAAAGATTTTTGACCGTCTCCAGCAGGAAGTCCATGGTGTGGAAGTTTCTGGCCGGGTCCAGCAGCAGGCCGCGATGCGTAAATTGCGGCTTGTCCTTGATGGAAAGGCACGGCACGGATTTGTCCGGGCCAGCCGCCAGCAGCTGAAGCGCAGTCCGTGTGCCCCAGAATAACCCGTCGCCCTCGGATGCGATGATGGATATTCCGATGTCGGCGACTTCAAGCCTGTACGCCTCGGACCCCATGGATTCGTCTTCTATGATTTTGATGCTGATGGCCCCATTTGGCGCATCGCCGGCCTTCACTGTCGCTTTGAACTTGAGGGCCTTCAGATCCTCAGCCAATGTTTCGGCGATTTCTTTGGAGACTGCGTCGTCTTCCACAACTGCGATAACCAGCTCGCCGGCGGGAGTAAAATCGCCATCCTTCGCTTCTATCTCGGCCGGCCAAGGAATAAGGCGAAGCTCCTTCAGCTGCGTCTGGGCGAATGAGACGCTGCAGAGTATTCCCCAGAAACCGACGCAGACAACGATTGAATACATGCTGCATGGCACGCTGTATGGCATGGCAACATCCTTTCGGCTGTCCGTATTAATCATGACTGTGGGTTCCTGTTCTTTGTTTGTTAAAGCTACGGAGAATCGGCCATCAGCCGCGAAAACGATATTCTTCCGCCGCCTTCAGGTACGCCTCGACGTTGTCCCACGGCACTTCCGGTTCGAGAACGTGCGTGGGGCTCGGCACGAAGCCTCCGGTCGGGCCCAGGATGTCCACGGTTTCCTGCACCTTTTTGTAAACTTCGCGAGGTCGGCAGAACGGCATAGTCGTCTGCGTGCCGATGCCGCCCCAGAAGCACAGGTCGCGGCCGAACTCGCGTTTGACTTTCTTGAGGTCGAGGCATTCCGGCTGAACCGGGTTCAGCACCGTCACACCTATATCGACAAGGTCGCCGATGACATCCCAGCAGTTGCCGTCGCTGTGATACTGGATATCGATGCCAGGGTTGACATTCCTGGCCGCCTCGATGACCCGGCCGTGTCTCGGCTTGAACCACGCGCGATATGTCTCGGGCGACATCAGCATCGCCCGCTGCGTTCCGAGGTCGTCGCCGATGCGGATCATGTCGACGCCGGCTTCGGCGAACCGTTTAGCCTGGAAGCAGCGGACAGCCGTTATCCGCTCAAGCAGATATTCAGCGAAAGCGGGATCAAACGTCATATCGACGAACAGCTGCTCCATGCCTCGCATATGCCAGGCAATCTCGAATATCGTCCACTCCATGTAGCCGATTACGAACAGCTCGTCGTCGTGCAGCGAGGCGACCTCGGCTTCAAGATGTTCGTGGCGGTCGGCGGCCGTCATGTCAGGGAACGGATACTTCTTCAGCTCCGACAGGCTGGTGATGTTTTTCATCGGGTTTTCGATGTGAATGAAGTGCAGCATCGAGCCGGGCCTTTGTCCTACGCCCCACTCACCGACCTCCCAGCCGCGAGGATTGGGCATGGGCGGCACGTTGTCGCCGTAGTATCTGCTGAAGTCAGGAATGACCTTCGGCAGCCTGAAATATACTTCACGCACTTCCAGGTCGTAAAAAAGCGCGACATCCTTCGCGCCTGTCTGTTTCTCGAATGTCTCCTGAAGCGGAGGGGTCAGCTTGATTTCTCGCGGCAGCCTGTCCGGCACGTTTTTTTTCAACACGGTCCTGGTACGCTCTCTGGGTGTCATAACATCTCCCGATATTCGGTATTGAACTGTAAAATTTTCAACTTGCCGCAACGCTGCCGGAAACGGCTGCCGGGAAGTCCCGGACAATACTGTAAAACAATCCTTTTCCCGGATTGTTTCTGGTAAGCATTATATCACCACTGATTTTTTTAATGTCAACCATCCTTTCACACAGGGGGCGAATATTTTTTATAATCGGAAGCCGAAGCCGGATGTAATATGCGGATTGATCATATTCGCAGGATTCGGTCTGCCGGGTCGTCACACTCGTAAGTACCCCTAAAATCGGACGATAAGTTGAGAAATGAAGGTTCGCCGAAAAGCCGAAAAACAATTTACGCCCCATTCTCACGATTGACCCCGGTTATTATTGACAGTTATTTAATGCCTCTGGTAAACTGGTCAGAAATGTGGTAATTATATTGTAACAACGTGCACTTGGGAGCAATGATGATGACCAAATCCAAGACATCGCATATAAGGCGCGCCACGCCGGTAGCGAAATATTATCAGATACAGCTCATCCTGCAGGACCGAGTCGAAAGCGGCCTGTGGAGCGAGGGGCAGGCTATCTCGTCTGAACGTGACCTGTGCACGGAGTTCGGCGTCAGCCGCCCCACTATCCGGCAGGCCCTGGCGAATCTGGTGGAGGAGGGCTTTCTTCGCAAAGAGCACGGCAAAGGCACTTTCGTAGCATGCCCAAAACTGGTGGAAGGAACGCTTACTCCCGGCGGGCGAAGCACATATCAGGGCTGGCAGGCAAAAGGGCTTGATTTCCAGGTCAAGCTGCTGAGCGCCAGTGTATGTGCGGCTCCGCCCAATATACGCCGCGAGTTCCACCTCGGCGCCAATGAACTTGTCGTGCGAATAGAAAGGCTTCTCTGCATCAAGGAAAACGTCATACGTCACGTCGTGACTTTTCTCCCCTTCAAATCATGCCCCGGTATTCTCGACGAGGATCTCGCCAACCAGTCCCTTACCTCGCTTCTGCGGAACAAGTATTCCATGGTGATTCACGAGTCCCGGCAGCGGCTGCAGGCCCAGCCGGCGTCGCCTCTGGACATTCACCTCATGGGAATCAGCGAAAAGACCCCCGTTTTCGCCCTCCAGACCATAAACATCGGCAGCGACGGCAAACCCTTGTGGATGGACTTCGACAGGGCAAGGTCGGACAGGGTGCTGTTCGAAGTGACCACATCGGAAGATGACATGATGAAGAAAAAAATCACGACATTCATACCGACGGCCGTCGGCTCGGAGTAACAGAAGCGAGGCCGAAAGTATCAACATACCTTATCGTCGCCGTCGACGAAGAATCGAGCGTTTGAAATGATTAATACCGGTAAAGTGCTCAGGTCACGCAGGCTGATGAAGAACGGCCGAACCGTAATCGTACCCATTGACCATTCTCTTTATTTCGGTCCGATAGCCGGCCTGGAGAATCCCAGGCAGCTGGTCCGTTCCGTCGCCGCCGCCGGCGCCGATGCGGTGCTGCTGTCGCCCGGCCTGCTTGAAGTGGTAGCCGGCGACCTGGGCGAGATGGCCGTCATCCTGCGAATAGACGGCACGCACACAAGGCTCGGCGGGCACCTGGAACGCATCGATCTGATAAGTTCCGTCGCGGAGGCTGCCCGGCTGGGAGTCGAGGCGGTTGTCGTCAACGTATTCGTCGGCGCCGATAACGAAGACGTCCTGCTTGCCAAGCTCGGCAAGGCGGCCGCGGACTGCCGCGAGTTCGGCGTGCTGCTTGTCGCAGAGATGATTCCCCAGCCGATACTCGCGCAGCACTACGGCAAGAACGCCGAACAGCTCGACGCGAACAAGCGGGCCGAGTACATCGCGCTGGCGTCCAGGCTCGGCGCGGAAATCGGCGCGGACATGATAAAGACGCACTACTCCGGCACTGTGGAAAGTTTCAAAACGGTCACGTCTACCGCGACCCGGCCGGTGGTTATCGCCGGAGGCGTCAAGAGCGGCGACGACCGGCATCTGCTCGACTCGATCGCCGACGCGATGGCGGGCGGAGCGGCCGGCGCATGCATAGGCAGAAACCTCTGGCAGAGAGACAACGTCACCAGCATGACAGCCGCTATCAGGGCAATCGTTCACGACGGCGCTGCTTCGGCAGAGGCCTTCAAGATGCTTGTGAGGTAGGTTCCCCAAAAGTCCGCCGGCAAAACTTCCAGCTTCCGAAAAAGTCTTCTGACAAAGGCAGACATTTATTTCGCGCCCACAGGGGCGTGTCTCTGCGGTTATTCGGATGTCTTAATATTGAATTCGGGCGGTCACGGCTGTAAATTGCACCGACTGAAGCAGCAGACCCGGTAGGGTGTCCGAGTGGCCGATGGAGCCGGTCTTGAAAACCGGTGTACCGAAAGGTACCGTGGGTTCGAATCCCACCCCTACCGTTTTGCATTGGTAAACAGGGGCTTCCCGCTCACCGTTTTTTATCACCTCCGGAACGAAATTGCCGAAACCCGCCCCCGGATATTGCTGTTAATGATACATGTCAACTGGTAATATGCTGTATACCTCTTGTAAAAGTAAAGGCGGCTGCGTGTGGAAGTCACGAAAAAAGCCGGGGTTGAAAGGCAATCTCATGAAACGGACGGTGTTCATTTCGACGTGTCTGGCAGTGATAATTTTTACCGGGACAAATTGCGGGCCGGCGTCGCGGAACGAAACGGCTGGAGGCGATTCAATGGTAAACAATCAAAAACCTGTTCAGGCGGAAGATGTCGTCATCACCAACGAGCAACTGGGCAAACTGCCCATCGACATCAAACAGGGCGGCCAGTTCATCGAGCCTTTGTGCAATCTCATTCCCTCCATGATCGAACAGCAGGTCGCCAACGACAGCTTCGAGGACGAGCCTCCCTTCAGGTTCGAATACGTTAAGGAAACCGACAAGGCATACCGCCCCTGGTATCCATCGGGGTCGGTGCATCTGGCGGCTTACTCGCTGGAGACGCAGGGCGCATTTAACGGCAGGCAGTGCCTGAAGGTCGCCCTGCCCGCTCAAAACGCCTCTGCCGGCATATCGCAGGATGGATTCTTCCTTACGAAAGGCACGGTCTACACGCTGCGGCTGCACATGAAAGGCGAAGGCGGCGTCGCAGTGCGGACATACCTGCACGGCGACGGGACCATTGTCTCTAACGTCGCGGAACTTGGGAACGCGGCCGACGCATGGGCGCCTGTCAGGGCCAAGCTGCGAGCCAAACAGGACGTCGAGAACGCCACGCTCACCATTGAGTTCAGCGGGCCGGGCTCGCTTTACCTGGACCGCGTCTATCTCATCAGCGAACGGGCCGTGCAGGGCCTGTGGCGGCGGGATGTGGTCGAGGCCGTCAAGGCGCTCAACCCCGGCGTGATTCGCTGGGGCGGGTCGGCCATGGAAGTCTACGACTGGACGGCATGCATCGGGCCATGGGACAAGCGAGCCCCCTACACCACCATGTGGGGCGGGCTGGAGGCGAACTTCGTCGGACCGGAAGAGTTCGTGCAGTTCTGCAGGCTGGTTGGGGCCGAGCCGCTTATTTGCATCCGCTGGAGCGGCAAGGCACCGGCCGATGCCGCAGCCCAGATTGAATATTTCAACGGTTCGCCCGAAAGCCCGTGGGGAAGCGTTCGCGCCCGCAACGGCCATCGCGACCCGTACAATGTAAAATACTGGCAGATAGGCAACGAAGTAGGCGGCCCGGGCTATGACGATACTGTCGCCGCCTTCGCCAAGGCGATGAAGGAGAAGGATCCGTCCATTAAGCTGCTGGCAGCCTTCAACACCGACCAGACGCTCGTCAAGGGCGAAGGCCTCATCAGCTATCTCTGCCCGCATCATTATGACTGCCGCAACCTTCCGGACTGCGACGCCAGCTTCGCCGGCAGCGAGGCGATTATCAAGCGCGACGACGCCAATGTTCGGATGGCCATCACCGAGTGGAACACTACCCCCGGCGACTTCGGCCTGAAAAGAGGCTCGCTCCAGACGCTGTCGAATGCGATAAGCTGCTCGCGGTATCAGAACCTGCTCCACCGCCGGGCCGACCTGTGCGAAATGGCGATGCGTTCGAACCTCATCGACAGTTTCGGTTCCGGCATACTCGTGACCGGACCGGGCTGGATTTACTTCTCGCCGACGTACTATTCGCAGCAGATGTACCAGGCTGCGGCAGGTTCGTATCCGCTGAAGCTCGAACGCGGCGACAAGACGGCCTGGCATGATGTGATGCCCGACCTCAGCGCAGTCATAAGCGAGGACGGAAAGACGCTGCGGATATTCGGCGTGAACTCAACCGACCAGCCGCGGCGGGTCCGCTTCCGCCTCGGCGGCTTCGACGGCAGATTCAAAAACGCCGGCGCCATAGTGCTGAAGAATCTCCAGCAGCCGCTCTCTGTCGAGAGCATGAACACTCGCGACAACCCGCGGCGGATATGCACGACGAAGCATGCGGTCAAACTCAGCGGCGATGTACTGGAAGTAGTCTTCGACCCGTGCAGCGTGATACGCGTCGACGTGAACCTGGCCGGAAAATAGCGCCGGGCCTGCGACCGGCGGCGGGTTTCCACAATTTCTTGCGGCGGCGGGCGGCAAAATGGTATCATCCTTTTTTACCTGAAGCTTCAGTCCGCCCCTTGGGGGCGACAGACAATCTTTAAGAGGTTCCCCGTGGAATACCGCAAACTCGGCTGCAGTGATGTCAAGGTTTCAGTCATAACGTTCGGCGCGTGGGCCATCGGCGGCTGGATGTGGGGCGGCCAGAACGAAGCCGACGCCATCGCCGCGATGGAAAAGGCCATCGAGCTTGGCATAACCACCATCGACACGGCTGCGGTCTACGGGTTCGGAGCGAGCGAAGAGCTTGTCGGCAAGGTCGCCCGCGGGCGGCGAGACAAGCTGCAGATTCTCACCAAGTACGGCATGCGATGGGACGTCAACAAGGGCAGCGTCCGCTGGGAAACCACCGACTCGGAAGGCAAGGCGGTCACCATCCGCCGCTGCGCATGGAAGGCCAGCGTAATCGAAGAATGCGAGCGCAGCCTGAAGCGGCTGGGCACGGATTACATCGACCTGTTCCAGTGCCACTGGCGCGACGAAGATACGCCCGTCGAAGAAACCATGGAGGCAATCGCCAAACTGCTGAAAGACGGCAAGATCCGCGCATCGGGCGTGAGCAATTTTTCCGTCGAAGACATGGAAGCAGCCCGCCGCGTCGCCCCGCTTGCATCGGCCCAGCCGCCCTACAGCATGGTCAACCGCGGTATCGAAGGCGGCCTGCTGCAGTACTGCATGGAGCACAACATCGGCGTGATAGTCTACAGTCCGCTGCAGCGAGGCCTGCTCACCGGCAAGATAACGATGGATCACAAGTTCCCTTCAAACGACCACCGCAGCACGAACGCCTTTTTCAAGTCCGATAACCGGCGAAAGGTGCTCGCACTGCTGGACGAACTGCGGCCAATCGCCGATGCGCGGGGCGTGACGCTTGCGCAGCTGGTCATAAACTGGACGATTTACCGTCCCGGCATCACGGCCGCCCTCGTCGGCGCCCGCAACGCCCGTCAGGCCGAGGAAAACGCCAAGGCCGCCGACTTCCGCCTCAGCGACGAGGAAGTCTCGCGAATAGACGCTTTACTCGAAGGGTTGAAACTGGATTTATAGGTTTTTAACGGTATAGTGTTGCGTTCCACCCGCCACATCGGCATCTCCGGCAAATGTCCAATGGCGCCGGGTTTTCTTTTCGCAGAACCAGCGGACGAAAAAGGTGTTAATTCAAGTATAGAATTGCATGGCGCCGGTATGTGTTGTCTTACACACCACCAGCAGCAGCAAGAACTTATGCAGGGAGTATCAAAATGAGAAAAACGGCACTTTTAACGGTATTTCTGACAATGTTCATGATTTCGGCCTCTGCCTTGGCCGAGGAGGCCGCCTCGCTTAAAGGCCCGGCCGCAGCAGCAATTGATTCCAAGGGCAACGTTCTTGTCTGCTGTCACGGCAGCAACTCGATGATTGTCATGTCCCGCAGCGGCGAACTCGTCGATGAGATCGGCTCGGACAGGCTTGCTGCGCCAAGCAGCATCGCCGTCATGAAAAACGGCAACATCGTCGTTCTCAACGCCGGCAAGGGCGAACTGCTGGTATATGACAAGAATTACAGATTCGTTTCCGTAGTCGGCGGATTCGCCAATCCGCAGCAGGTGGCCATCGCCGACAACGGCCTGGTGTACGTGGCAAACACCGGAGCTTCGCAGATTGTCGTAATGGATAAAGAAGCCAAGAAGCTTCTCTTCGTCATCGACACGGTCGACGGCAAGAAACTCGCCTCCCCCACAGGCGTCGCCGTCAGTACCGGCAAGCTGCTGATATCCGATACCGACAACGGACGTGCCGTCGTCATATCGGCCCCGACGAAGGAACTCAAGGAATACAAGGCCCTTACGGTTATCGAGCCGTACGGCCTGCGTCCCGGCTCGGCTGCGATGGGCAAGGACGGCAGAATCTATGTAGTAAACCTGAATGTCAACAGGATCTTCGGCTTCACGAAAGACGGAAAGAAATTCGGTGAATTCGCCGCACTGTTCACCAACTGGCCCAGCTTAGGCGGCCTGTTCATGGACAAGGACGGCAACCTGATGGTCACCGACCGCACTTCAGAGCGGGTCCTGGTCACGAACGCCGACCTGCATGAAGGCAAGCCGACTACCACGCTGAAGCGCAACGGCGACAAGACAATCGCAACCATCGAGTGGACCAGCACCAGGCCCCAGCCGACAATCGTCCGCTACGGAACTACCGAAGATTGCGAAAACGAATACAAGGACCCCGGCAAGCCGACCACGAAGCATACGGTCGTGCTCAAGGACCTTAAGCCGAACACCCAGTATTTCTATCACGTTTATGCACCCGTTGAGGCCATCCCGCAGAACTCCGTCGAGAAGACCGGCCTGGCGCTGAAGATACAGGACCAGTCATGGGCTCTCCAGGCGAAGGGTTTCGATGTAGAGCACGCATTCGCCACGCTGCCGCATCAGGGCAAGGTGAACTGGATTTACGCACCCAGCGTGATCGTCATCTACAAGAACGTCGCATTCCCGGACGGCCAGGGCGGTAAGAAGCAGGAAAACCGCGTCATGGACGATAACGCGGTCAACGTGGTGAAGGGCGAATTTGAAAAATATCGTCTCTGGGCATGGCGGCATTCCGGCCTGAAGATGAACTTCGACTTCGCCTACATCGTCGTCGATGAAGAACGAAATGCCGACCTGCTGGGCGGACCAAGCCCGCAACTGGTTGACGACATCGTCGCCGGCCTCAAGGAACAGGGCAAGGACCTGAACGATTACTGGTACGCCAACATCTGCGGCGTTCACGGCTGGTACGCGCTTTATCTCGCCGGCGTCGTGGCTGCGTCGGACGGCTCGCTTTACGAGCTTGGAACATGCTATACCGGCGTCAGCCAGGACACCAAGCCCGGGTGGTACTGGTTCCCCACTCACGAGCACGGCCACCTGATTCACTCGTGGCTGATGTGCAGCGGCACGCCGACGTTCGGCTATCCGGATGCGCCATGGACGCTCGACGGACAGTTCGGCGAAAACTTCAGCTTCCTCGCTTATAACTACCGCGTCCAGCCCGAGCAGGCGTGGCTGACCCTCAAAAAGGGCGTGCTGTGCGAAAGCGATGACGCCGACGGCAACGGCGTGCCGGACGATGATTCCCGCGTCCCGCTCGACCAGAAGCGTTTCGGCTGGACCAAGGACATGGGCGGCGACTGCAAGACCCGCATGATGGCCGGCGGAAGAACGCCGGGCTACCCGGGCGGCACGGACACCGACTTCGAAGGCAAGGTCCACAAGCTCAACGAAGGCGAGCTGAACTGGATCGATCGCAACATCGCCAAGTCGACTCCGACCCTCGACGGCAAAATCGGCGACAAGGAGTGGACCGAGCTGTACTCCGTGCCGAACCTGACCTCGCCCGAGAATCAGCGCGTCGTGAAGGCGAAACTTTACGTCGCATGGGACGACAAGAATTACTATTTCGCCATCAAGAGCGACAAGCAGGTAGCCGCAGGGTTCGACCTGGACGGCAACAACGACGGCTGGTTCCACGGCCGCGACAACCTGCGGTTCTCCGCACGTCCCCCGATGGACGGCAGGCAGCTTGAAGTCGGCGGCCAGATATGGGACTTCCTCAACAACACCATCCAGCCCAACGGGCAGCTCTGGTACACGGAAGCCTACAAGCCGGGCGACATCAAGGCGGCCGTCGGCGAGCAGAACGGCTGGTACGTAATCGAAATAGCCGTGCCCGCCAGGCCCGACGTCAAGATAGCTCCGGGCAAAGGAGCGAAGTTCGGCCTGCGCGTTTATCTGTCGAACGATTCCAAGGACAATCCGATTCCCGGAATCGACTTCTTCGACGGCGAAGATTTCATATATGATCTGACCTGCGTACTACCCCAAAGGTAATTTATGAAAATATTGCATCTGATTCTTTCAGTTCTGGTGGCGGCCACGTGCATATCGTGCGCCGCCACCGGCGTATCGTACGACCGCCCGAGTTGCGACAGCGGCAGACAGATCGTTCTGGTTCTTGTCGATAAAACCGCTTATGGCGAGCTTCGCGAGCCGCTTGAAGTCTACTTCAAGGACGTGCAGGCAGAGTTTCCCGTGAAGTTCAAGGTTCTCGTCGAGGATTTCTACAACACCGCCCCGCCCGCAATCCGCGAAAAGCTGCACGCTGAATACAGGGCGAGTAAAGGCGAAGTCGTCGGCGTGATAATGGTCGGACCCATTCCCGTAGCCCTCAGATATATCGAGACTGAAAAGGTCTACTTCCCCGCAAACCTCTACTACGAGGATTTCGAGGGCGTCTGGTCCGGGCCGAGAGCGGCCGAGGGCATATTCACAAGCCTGCAGACTGACGAGTTAACCAACGCGACCGAGATATGGACGGCATGGTGGGTTCCCCCCGCCAAGGTCGAAGACCGCGCCGCCCAGGTCGCCATGCTCAAGGCCTTCCTGGCCAAGCTGCACGATTATCACACCGGTAAAATCGTGGGCCGCGACAGCATGGTGTTCCTGACCGACCAGCGATGGAACCAGGTTGAAAGCGGCGAGGCGTGGACCGTGCTCATGAAAGACGCCATCGCCTCGACCGGCCAGAGCTTCAGGCTCTACAGCGGCAACCCCGAAGCCGAGGAGCATGTCGCTCCGGCCAGCGGGCAGATATACACACAGGAAGAGTTCGTCGATGTCATGACGAAAAACCGCTGGCAGCACATGCAGTTGCTGCTCCACGGCGCACCGAACGGTTTTTACTGGATGGGCGGCCATTTCGTCAGCACGCAGATAGATTTCTCGCGGTTCGACCGGACCGGGGCGAATATTCTCACCAGCGCCGGCTGCAGCAACGGCAACTTCCGCGGGCATTTTACCGAGCAGCCTCGCTATGAGCTTGGCATCGGCAACGTGCTGCTGTTCTCGCCGCGAACGATAACGGTCGCCTATTTCGGCAGCGCCGCGCCGCAGTCGTGCGCTGCGTTCGCTTCTTATTCGACCGAGCTTTTCCGGTCGCTGCGGGCCGACGGCAACGAGTATATGGCCGAGGGCTATTACAGAATGCGTAACACCGACCTGCCCTGGGGCCTGAAAAGGTACATGTTCCGCTGGGCGGACGAAAAAATACTCTCCGGCGACCCCTTCGCGAAGTACCATAAATAACGGAAATTGTTATAACAAAATCGAATCGTCTAAACCCCAACAGTAAAGGAACCTTACCGTGGCGACGACCGATTTGCACGATGTCATAAACTCAACGCCCGTCATAGACACGCATGTTCATCTCGGCTGCGAGGGCATCGACCCGCCGGCGACGCAGGAAGTAATGGTGCGGCGAACGATATTCAGCGGCTACTCGTGGACCACTATGGCGTCGGCGGGCGTAATGAACCCGAATGAGCCTCTCGACAAAATGCCGCTTCCGCAGCTCATTGAAAAGCTCCGGTCGCATAGCTGGCGGACTGCGGCGACAGGCACGTACAGCGTTTCGATTGATGCGATGCGCGACCTTTACGGCTTCGACGGCGATTTCTCAAACGCCGAAGCCGTCGACAAGCTCATCGCCGACATAAAGGCCGCTTACGCCGGCGGCGAGCAGAAACGCTGGGAAGCGGTGTTCCCGAAGGCGAACGTCGAGCTGGCGCTTAAAAATATCCAGTCGCCCTACTTCACGAGGTACATGCCGACGCTCGATGAGCCTCTGCGGAAAATCGAATCGAAACTCATCCGCCCCGTGCCGCGAGTGGACCACTTCCTGTTCGGCCCGTTCACGAAACTCCAGGGCGGCGAGATGCTGAACTGCACCCAGCCGGGCTGGGTCGAAGCGATGCGGTACGAACAGGAGCATCTGAAATGCGAGCCGCAGACGCTCAAGGAATTTCTGGAGCTTATCGAGCGGGCGTTCGATTTCTACAAGAAGCACGGCGCAGCAGCGATGAAGCTGACCATCGCCTATGTCCGCCCGCTGCGATTCGACAACCCGTCCGCAGAGCAGGCCGCCGATGTCTTCGCCAGGCGAAACAAGCCCGCGACCGTCGAAAGCATCAAGCCGTTCCAGGACTACGTGCTGCGGTTCGTTCTGGATCAGTGCATTGCGCACGACCTGCCGCTCCAGATACACACCGGCCTGCAGGCAGGACTCGACGCGAACCTGCACGAATGCAGCCCGACGCTTCTGAATAATCTTTTCCAGGACAAGCGATACAGCAAGCTGAAGTTCATGCTCCTGCACGGAGGCTTCCCGTATACCGGCGAAACTGCGGTGCTGGTGCGAAGCTTCCCGAACGTATATCTCGATTTCGCGTGGGTGCCGATTCTTTCGCCGTCGCTGGCTAGGCGGTGCCTTACGGAATGGCTGGAGCTTGTGCCCGCCAACAAGATGATGCACGGGGCCGACGTGAACACAGCCGAGGAAGTCTACGCCGTCACGAAGCGAGTCCGCATGCTGCTTAATGACGTGCTCGGCGGAATGGTAAAAAGCGGCCACATAAAACAGAACCAGGCCGTCGCCATCGCCAAGGGCATTCTGCGCGAAAACGCGAAAGCGGCGTACAAATTATAAATTGCGCCTATAACGAGCCGCGACTGTAAAGGAGCGGTCTGCCTGACGCCAACATGGAATTGACCGCTCCCTGACGGACTTTATGCGCTTTGCCCATCTTACCCATTGCGCCAAA
>CAZVYJ010000056.1:0-17225 GCA_964631565.1 uncultured Planctomycetaceae bacterium | reverse complement strand
CATTATAAGACTCGCAAGAGATACGTACTTGGGGAGGCTTAGTGCATAATGTCCTCACGGTCGCGGCTCATATATAACTCGTATGTTTGTTGTTATCTGGCGTATTCGACGCAGCGGACTTCGCGAACGAGCGTCACCTTGACCTCGCCTGGATATTCCATCTCATCCTCGATGCGTTTGGCGATGTCGTGAGCGATCTTGGCTGACAGGCGATCGTCGACGTTTTCGGCATCGACGATGACCCGCACTTCGCGGCCGGCCTGTATGGCGTAGGCCGTCTGGACGCCTTCAAAGCTTGTCGCGATTGCTTCCAGCGCCTGCAAACGCTGGACGTAGCGTTCGATCGACTCGCGGCGGGCGCCAGGCCTGGATGCGCTTATGGCGTCGGCGGCCAACACTATCGGCGTGTAAACGCTGGACGCCTTTATGTCGCCGTGATGGCCTGCGGCTGCGTTGATTACTTCTTCCTTCTCGCCGTAGCGTTTGCACAGGTCGGCGCCGATTTCCGGGTGTCCGCCCTCGACTTCGTGGTCGACGGCCTTGCCGATGTCGTGCAGCAGGCCGGCCCGGCGGGCTATCTGGCCGTTCAGGCCGAGCTCCTCGGCTATCAGCTTGGCCAGGTACGCCACTTCCATCGAATGGCGAAGCACGTTCTGGCCGTAGCTTGTGCGGAAATGCAGCCGGCCCAGCAGCGTGACGAGCTTCGGGTGCAGGTTTCGAATGTTGGCTTCAACCGTCGCCTGCTTGCCGTATTCCTGGATTTCCTTCGTGATTTCCTTTTCGCAGTTCGCGACGACTTCCTCGATTCGCGTCGGGTGGATTCGTCCGTCCTGGATGAGTTTTTCCAGCGCCCTTCGGGCCGTCTCGCGGCGGACCGGGTCGAACGCCGAGACAACCACGACGCCCGGCGTGTCGTCGACTATCACGTCGACGCCGGTGGCCTTCTCGAACGCGCGGATGTTCCGGCCCTCGCGGCCGATTACACGGCCCTTCATGTCGTCCGACGGAATGTCTACGGTCGATACCGTCGCTTCCGAAGTATGCTCGGCGGCATATCGCTGGATGGCGCCGATGATTATTTCACGGGCCTCGGTTTCGGCCTTGTCGCGGGCCTCTTCCAGCCGCTTCTCGACAAGCGCCGCCATGTCCTGCTGCATGTCTTTCTCGACGCGGGCGAGCAGCAGGTTCTTCGCCTCGTCCATCGACAGGTTGGCGATCTTCAGCAGCTGGGTCTTCTGCTGGGCTATCACTTCATTGAGGTGTTTGTCCTTGGCGGCGAGGGATTTCTCCCGCTCATTGACGGCTTTCTCCGCCATGGACAGCGTGCGTTCCTTGGTGTTCAGCGTTTCGAGCTTCTGGTCTATAAGGTCCTCGCGCTTGGCGATGCGCTTTTCCTCGGACTTGATTTCCTGGCGGGTCGCCTCGGTTTCCTTGTCGAACTGCTCCCGAAGACGCAGGAATTCGCTTTTTGCCTCCGACTGTGCCTGTGCGATGATCTTCTGCGCCTCGGCCTCGGCTGCGGCACGGGAAGCGGCAAGCTCTTTCGCTGCGGCTTCCTGCTTGGCCCGGTCAAGATAAACGCTGAGCACTATGCGAAGGTAGAATCCAAATAAAATTCCAGCAACAATAACCCCAACCAGGCCCCAAGGACCTAATTCTGCAAGCATGTACTGAGCAAACATGATCTATATCCTTTCACGCAAGGCGAGGCGAAGGAACGACCTGTCGGATACATGCAGGCGGCGCCGCGCCCGGCGATGCCGGTGCGGCCTGTTCGGGCGGGTCAAGATTTCACGTAACTGCTTCTAAAGCGAGCCTGTTACGGGGGAAAACAGCCCATGTTGCATGTCGGCTGTATGTTGGGCGTCCCGACAGCTGCCGCGCAGCGGAAAACGGCATGTATACACCTGCAGCAGTATCGGTAAACCGACCTTTTCGACCAATTTCCCCAAAATTCTGCTCTGTTGGCTCATGTGAATTCTATGACCCGTAGGCCTCGCCCCCACCCGCAAGCAGGGGCGAATAATCGGCATCCGGCACCAGCAAAGCCCTTTTGTTGATTAGGTTAAGCTCCCGTCCCTGAGGGACGGGCGGCTCGCCGATGCACCACCCGCCGGTAAAACTGGTTTCGGCAGGCGTGAACGCCGGTCAACCTGACGGCCTGCATGTCTTTTTCAACAGAAGTCCTCGGCCGTCGCGTCTGATTCCGGTCTGTCGGCTGGTAAAATCAGCCGACGCCTTATTAATTTTTATCGTCCAGAATCTGAAAATCTGAACTATGGTAATTATTTTCCCTCTATAAGGTCAAGCTGAAAACTATTCAGACCCGTGCAGGCCTGTTAATAAATTTCGCGCGGCTCGCCCGGCCCTGAACTCTAATCCCTGAAATAATCTGCGTTTATAGCCACAAACCCCACCTTGTCGGCAGGCAGGTCATCCTGTGGATAAATGGCCTCTTCCGGGCATTCGCTTACGCAGGCCCCGCAGTCTATGCATTCCCCCGGATCTATGCAGAGCTGCGAAGCACTTTCGTGGCGAGGATCATCTTTGGTCGGATGAATGCAGGATACCGGACACACTTCCGTGCATTTGAAACACTTCGTGCAGGCGTCTGTTATAACGTGCGCCATCGTAAATCTCCCCAAGCAGCTGTCTGCAGCCGGTTCGCCGGCCTGAAAGTAATATTACAGCCGCCGCCGACATTATTCAACCGGCCGTGACAGTTATCACGCAGGCCTGTATAGTGTCGGCATAACTATAATATTAACAAAACAGGAGCTTACGCATGGCGCCAAACCCGATACTGGCATCACTGACTGATTACTTTTTCAGCCTTAACTACGATTTTCTCGGCAATGAGGCGTGGAGATGGCTCTGCCTGGTCGGCCTTGTGCTGGGCAGCCTGATAATCGGCAAGACGGCTTCATTCTTCCTGGACTGGCAGGGCAAGCGGCTGGAGTCCGGCGGCAGGCGGAGAAAAGTGCTCGGAACATTTCTCCGCAGCTTCGCCGGGCCGGTCACCATGCTGATGCTGTCGATAGGCCTGTACCTGTCCGGCATGTGCATGATCCTGAAGTACGAGAACAAAGAACGCGACCTGTCTTTCGACCTGCAGAGCTTCTGGGACCAGACGACGGCTATGCTCGCTGCGCTGGCGGTAGGATGGTTCATCTACAGGCTGGTCGACATCGCCGAAATAATGCTGCGGAAGATGACCTCCAGAACCCGCACGATGCTGGACGACCAGCTCGTGCCGCTGCTCCGCAAGACGATCAGGATAATCATCGTCGTCGTCGTCATCCTGTTCATCGCACAGAATGTCTACAACCAGGATATCGGCGCGATTATCGCCGGCCTGGGCATCGGCGGCTTGGCGTTCGCCCTGGCTGCCAGGGACATGCTGGCGAACTTCTTCGGCTCGGTGACCATATTCGCCGACCGCCCGTTTCAGATGGGCGAACGGATAAAGATTAAAGACTACGACGGCGTCATCGAGGAAGTCGGCTTCCGCTCGACCCGCCTGCGGACGCTCGACGGCCATCTCGTGACCGTGCCGAACTCGATGGTGACAAACGAGGTGGTCGAGAATATCGGCCGCAGGCCTTACATAAGGCGCCTCTTCAACGTCACCGTCACCTACAACACGCCGCCGGAAAAAGTCCAGCAGGCAATAAACATAATCCGCGAAATGCTCGACGCTCGGAAGGCCAGCTTCGACCCGGCCAACCCGGCGAGGGTTTATTTCAGCGATTTCAACGCCGACAGCCTGAACATCGTCGTGTATTACTGGTTCACGCCGGCCGATTGGTGGCAGTACCTGGCGTTCAACAACGACTTCAACATGGAACTGCTGCGGCGGTTCAACGAAGCCGGCATCGAGTTCGCCTTCCCGACCCGGACGCTGTACCTGAAACAGGATTCGCCGGTTTCCGCCGAAGTGGAGCTGAAAAACAGGCAGTAAGACAGCTCTGGCTTGTCGGTAGCGGAAGATATAGAATATCGCCGTTAATTGATAACCATGTCCGGAGGCGGTTATGGGCACGTTTCTGAGCGACGACGCTAACGCACTTATCGGCAGGCTCGTGGCGATAGACAACAGCGAGCTTGTCGGGCCGATGTTCACTCTCCGCATCCCGCCGGCGACGGCGGACATCCAGAGGCCGGCCAGCTACATGGACCTGAACCTGCTCGACACCAGCCGCAAAATACTCCAGAAACGCATAAGCGTAGGCGACGAGCTGAAAGTCATCATCCACGTCGCGACCGCCGCGGTGGAAGAAGGCACGCGCAACGAACTGACCTTCCAGCTCCAGCCACGCAACAAGTGCCAGAAAATCAGCCATTGCCGCCGCCTGTTTAACGGCATGATGCCGATTAACGGCAAGGTTACCGACAACGACGGCAGAAAACATCTCGTCGTCGATGCCGGCATACCGATAGTGGTCTCGCTGCTGGAGCACAAGGCTGCCCAGACCTCGACCATCAAGATAAACTCGTGGGTGACGCTCTGGCCGACGCCGCCGACGCACGGAATAATACTGGGCAAGGCATGATTTTTCCCCGCCTGCGGCCTGCGACGTGAAATCCTCTTTTGCGCCCCTATAATTCATTTGAGCGGACGCGGTTAACTCCGCGATGGAGCAATTTTGGTGGAAATCGTCATAAAACTGTTATTCGGTGCGATTGCAGGAGCCGCGGTCGGGCTGTTCATCGCTCGTGGCGGCTGCTGCGGTGCGACCGCGTGCGACAGTGAGAACGAAAACAAAAGCAAATGCAGCACCCGGTCGCCGCTGCGGACAATTTTTTCCATAATCGCAGGCGCGGTTTTCGGAACCGCCGTGACTTGGTACGTAATCAATAAATAACCAGGGAGCAGGAAATGGCAAGTCATCTCGTGGTCGTCGGGGGCGTCGCGGCAGGCGCGTCGGCGGCGGCAAAGGCAAGAAGAACCAGCGAAAACATAAAAATCACGCTCGTGGAGGCCGGCCCCTACATAAGCTTCGCCAACTGCGGCCTGCCGTACTATCTCGGCGGCGAAATCGCAGACCGCGACAAGCTCTTCGTCGTCAAGCCGAAGCAATTCGCAAAACGCTTCAACATTGATGTGCGGACTCAGACGAAGGCCACCGCAATCGACCGCGAGCGCAGAACCGTCACGCTCGCCGGCGGCGAAACGCTCGCCTACGACAGGCTGATACTCGCCACCGGAACCGTCGCGGTCCGCCCGCCCATCGAGGGGCTGGACAGCGAGAATATTTTCACCTGCCGCACCGTGCCGGACGTCGACGCCATCATGCAGAAAATCGGCGGCGAGGCGGAATCGTCAAGCGCTGTTATTATCGGCGGCGGATATATCGGGCTGGAGACGGCCGAGCAGTTCCTGCAGCGCGGCATGAAGGTGACCGTGGTGGAAATGCTCGACCAGGTCATGGGCGGCGCGTTCGACGCGGAAATCGCCCTGCCCGTTCAAAAGGCCCTCGAGGCAGCCGGTGCGGCGGTGCTGCTTGGCGACGGCGTGGCGAAAATAGTGAATAAAGACGGCGGGTCGGTCGCGATAACGCGCAGCGGCAGGGAAATTCCGTTCGACGTTGGCATTCTTTCGGTCGGCGTGCGTCCGAACGTCGAGCTGGCGAAACAGGCGGGCCTGCAGCTCGGCGAAACCGGGGCCATCAAGGTCGATTTCCACCAGCGGACGAGCGACCCGGCCATCTTCGCAGCCGGCGACAACAGCGAGACGATCCACAAGGTGCTTTCACGCGCGGTCAGTATTCCTCTCGCGGGGCCAGCCAACAAGGCCGGCCGTGTGGCAGGCTGCAACGCCGCGCTCGACCTGGCCGGTGCGGGCGAAACCGACAGGCGCCGGCTCAAAATGCCGCCGGTGCTCGGTACGGGCATCGTGCGCGTCTGCGGGCAGACAGCCGCGGTGACCGGCCTGTCGGAAGGTCTGGCGAAAAAAAACGCCCTTACTTACGAAACGCTTTACATGCCCGGCGCCAGCCATGCCGGCTATTACCCGAACGCCGAATCGCTGCTGCTGAAAATTCTCTACGCGCCCGACAGCGGCAGGCTGCTTGGAGCACAGGCGGTCGGCGGCGCCGGCGTCGACAAGCGAATCGACGTGCTGGCGACGGCCATCTTCGCAGGCATGAGCGTCGAAGACCTCGAGAGTCTCGACCTGGCCTACGCCCCGCCGTTCAGCTCGGCGAAGGACCCGGTGATAATGGCCGGCTTCGCAGCTTCAAACACGCGCCGCGGAGTAATGCCGACAATCACGCCGCAGGAACTTTTCGAAGCGCTGAACGGCGAAAATCCGCCGCTGGTTCTCGACGTCCGCACGCCGCGCGAATACGAGGCGGCCCACCTGCCCGAGGCCGTGAACATACCGGTCGATGAAATCCGCGACCGCGTCGGAGAAATCCCGGCCGACAGAACCATCGCCGTGCACTGCGCAGCCGGCTACCGCAGCTACGTGGCCCAGCAGATTCTGCTGAACTTCGGCCGGCGGAACGTGCTGAACATCACGGGCGGCTTCGAAACGATAACACAAGTTAAAGAATCGTCCGGAAAACACTAGCCGCCGCAACTTCCCGCGTGTAAAACATTCCGCCATGAGCAATAAACCCGCCATACCGGTAGCAAGAGGAATGTTCCGGCACGTGCTCGCCCCGCCCGGGCAGGCCGCCGCACAAAAGCAGCGCCCCGGCGAGCAGTGGTACATAAACGATCACTGCTTTTTCACCGCGCCGGATGGAAAGATTCACTGGTACGGCATAACCAACCCCTTCCCGCCGGACCGCAACTATTACGCACCCGGCACGCACAGGCACATCGGCCATGCAAGCGCAGCCGACCCGTTCGGTAAGTGGCAGGACCACGACGACGCATTCACGGTGCCCGACGGCTCGGACGAGTGCATCGGCGCGTGCTTCGTCACGACCGGCCCGGACGGCAAATACTACATGCTGCACGCCTACAATACCGGCTTTTCCGTGGCTGTCAGCGACGACCTGTTCAGCTGGAAGAATATCGAGCAGCCGAAAATCGACCTCGGCCTGGGCACGCGCGACCCGTGCATACTGAAAATGCCGAACGGCGAATATCTGCTTTACGCGACGGCCGGCGTCGGCGAGACCACCAGCCACGTCGCACTGGCCACCAGCCGCGACTGCATACACTGGCAGCAGCAGGCCCCTGCGCTGACGGCTGAGTTCCCGCGCGGAGCGGGCGTGCTGGAATCGCCCTTCGTGTACAAGCATGATGATTGGTATTACCTGTTCACCAACCACAGCCACCACCAGTACGAGGAAACAATCGTCTTCGCGAGCAAAGACCCGCGGCAGTTCGACTTCGCCCGGCCGCTCTGCACGATGTTCGCGCATGCAACCGAGATTTTCGATTTCAACGGCAAGACATACATGAGCCACTGCGGCATCGAGGACCGGCACTGGGAACACGTCGGCATGCCCTACGGCCTGTACCTGGCCGAACTGGACTGGGTTAAGCAGTAACATTGCCAAGCCGCTTGCGGCTTAGCGAAAAGCTCCGCTTACAGTTCGCTCTTGAATTTTCTCAGCAGGTCGAGCGCCTGCATGGCCGTCAGAGAGTCCAGGTCGAGGTCTTTGATTTCGCGCGCGATGTGCGTTGCGGGGTCTGCGAACAGCTGCATCTGGGCGGCGGCCCGGCGGGCGCGTTCGGCCAGTTCGGGCATGTCCAGCCCCTCGGCCAGGTGCGCCTGCAGCTGCGGCAGTATCGACTTGGCCCGCTCGATGACTTCCTTCGGCACGCCGGCGAGGCGCGCGACATGCACGCCATAGCTGCGGTCGGCGCCGCCCTCGACTATCTTGTGCAGGAAAATCACCTCGTCTGCCCATTCGCGGACTGAAACGTTGAGGTTTTTCACGCCGTCCAGCAGCGTCTCAAGCTCGGTCAGCTCGTGGTAGTGCGTGGCGAAGAGTGTGCGGCATTTTAATCGCAGCGCGATGTGCTCGCTTATCGCCCACGCCAGCGCCAGGCCGTCGTATGTGCTCGTGCCGCGGCCTACTTCGTCGAGAATAACAAGCGAGCGGGCGGTGGCGTTGTTGAGTATGTTGGCGGTCTCTATCATCTCGACCATGAATGTCGAAAGCCCGCGCGTAAGCTCGTCGGCCGCCCCGACGCGTGTGAATATGCGGTCGGCCAGTCCTATCGTCGCCTCCTCAGCCGGTATGAAGCTGCCGGCCTGCGCCATCAGCACCAGAAGCGCGACCTGGCGGATGTACGTGCTCTTGCCGGCCATGTTCGGGCCGGTGATTATCAGCAGCCGGTCGTTCTTGGCGCCCATGTTCACGTCGTTGGGCACGAACTGCTCGCGCAGCTGCTCTTCCAGCACGGGGTGCCGGCCGGCAGTAATGCTGAGGATGTTTTCCTGCGTGATTGCCGGTCGGCGGTAGTCGCGATCAATCGCCAGCTGCGCGAACCCGCACAGCGCGTCGAGCGTCGCCAGCGCCTCAGCCGCCGCCTGGAAGGCCGGGATATGCTCCGCCAGCGCGACCCGCACCTGCTCGAAAAGCTGGGCCTCGAGTGTTTTCGCTCGCTCGGCCGCCGTCAGCACCTCCGACTCGTAGCGCTTCAGTTCGTCGGTTATGTATCGCTCGGCGTTCTTGAGCGTCTGCTTGCGGACGTAATCGGGCGGAACCTTGTCGTGATTGGCGTTGCTGATTTCGATGTAGTAGCCGAACACGCGGTTGTAGCCGACCTTCAGGTTCGCGATGCCGGTCCGTCGCGACTGTTCGGCCTGGTATTTCGCCAGCCAGCTCTGCCCGTCGGTGTCGATGCGACGCAGGCGGTCAAGCTCCTCGCTGTAGCCGGACAATATCACGCCGCCTTCGCGCAGCGTGTTCGGGCAGTCCGGGTCGATGGCTCCGGCGATAAGCGCCGCCTGCTCTTCCAGCCCCACCAGGTGCGGCGAAAATTTTATGATCAGGTCCGACGTGCAGTCGCTCACCGCCTCGGCGAGCTTCGGCAGAATCGCCAGCGTCTGGCCGAGCGCGACAAGTTCGCGCGGGCGGACGCGGGCCATCGCGATGTTCGCGGCTATGCGGTCTATCTGCGACGTTTCCGAAAGCAGTCCGCGGACGGCTTCCAGCCGTTTGCGGTCGCCGATAAGCTCCTCCACCGCGTCGTGCCGGGCGGTTATCGCACTGTAGCCGGTCAGCGGGAACGTCAGCCAGCGTTCAAGCAGCCTCGCGCCCAGGCCGGTGCAGGTTTTGTCTATGCACGAAAGCAGGCTGCCCGACCGCTTGTTGCCCCGAAGCGTGCGATGGACTTCCAGGCATCGCAGCGTGTTGCCGTCGATGACCATGTGGTCGGAGCGGTCGAACTTCCGCAGGCTGCGGATGTGGCTGATGGCCGTCTTCTGCGTTTCGCGGAGATATTCGATAATCGCGCCGGCGGCTGACAGCGATTCGTCCCAGCCGGCAAAGCCGAAACCTTCCAGCGTGGCTGCCCCGAAATGCTCCTTGAGCAGTTCCTGCGACGAGTGCGCGTCGAACGCCCACGGCGGGCGGCTGGTCGGGGCTGCGCCGGTAAGCTGGCGGACGCCTTCGCGCCACTGCGGCGAGTCGAACCGTGAACCCTCGGCGAATATGACCTCGGCAGGGCCGATGCGGACCAGCTCGTCCATCACATGGTCGCCGTCGGCTGTCATGGCCCAGAACGCCCCGCTGGAAAGCTCCACCCATGCGATGCCGACCCCGCCGGCGCTGCCGGCTGCGAAGACTGCCGCCAGGTAATTGCCCTCGCGCTGCTCGAGCAGTTCTTCCTCGGTGAGCGTGCCGGGCGTAACGAGGCGGACGACGTCGCGCCGCACGACGCCCTTGACCTCTTTGGGATCCTCGACCTGCTCGCATATCGCCACTCGGTAGCCTGCGCGGATCAGCCGCGACAGATACCCGTCCACGGCGTGATACGGTATGCCGGCCAGCGGAATCGCCGTCGGGCCTTTGCTGCGGGACGTAAGCGCCAGCCCGAGCACGCGGGAGGCGGTTTTGGCGTCGTCGTAGAACATCTCGTAGAAGTCGCCCATCCGGAAAAACAGTATGTAGTCCGGGTACTGCTCCTTGAAGGAGCGGTACTGGCGCATCGCCGGTGTGTCGAGTTGTGCCTGGCCTTCGCTGTTCACGGTAAGGCCAAAATGATAGGCCAGCGGCGGCGGCTCGGCAAGGGGCGGGGTTTTTCTATGCGGCTGCGGCGGAAGAATGTTCGCGGGCGAACTGCGAAATCACGCTGACCATGCGATTCAGGACGGTCCGGGCAGGATAGGTTTTTTCGGCCCGGGCGCGATTTTCCGAGGCCCAGTCCAGTGCAAGCGGCAGAATAACCGCGTCGATCTCGCCGCCTTCCAGTTCAGCAGCGATCCGGCCCATGGCTTCGGTCATGCTGATAACCGGCACGGGGGCGCCTTTGCCGGGCTGGTGGCCTTCGCAGTCGGCAGGAGAAGAGCTGACCATCCATTCGCGGCAGGCGAGCGGCCGCTGCCGGTAGATGCTGCATAAACCGTCGACCAGGAACGGGCAGCTGGCGTGAAGGCCGGCATACCATTCGCCGAGCGCTTCGGCGGTCGAAGCTTTCGGCCGGGCAGCGGCGAAAATCGTGCCGCAGACCCTGTCGAAACGCTTCAGCAGGTCCTCTCGCTGCTGCGGGGAAAGCGAGGCGATATCGCCGGCCAGCTGCATGGCTTCCGGCGCGGAAAGCGGAAGCAGATAGTTGCAGCAGGCGGTGCAGCCTTTACGGCAGGAAACTTTCTGTCCGCATGATGCGGCATGGTCGGAGGCTATTTCGGCAAACCTGTCGGCAAGCTCTCTTGCGGCCGGAACCATATCGGCCAGACTCACGCGCTCCGCCGCGACAGAAAGCGTTCCGGTTACGCGCCGGTCGAGATATTCAAAATCAAATTCAGCCTTCGCGGCCGGGCTGTCGCCGCCGTCGCCGGTCCAGTCTACACGGATTGTATCGTTCCGCCTGCTCATGTTCCGAGAACCATATCGGACATCGGGGCAGGCAAGTTTAGTAACGGCAGCAGGTTGGCTTAACCGTTCAGGCTGCGATAGCGCTCTTTTGCGGCCTTGACCATCGCGTGGACGTGCTCAGGCGGCGTGCCGTAAAGAACGCTGTCAGCCAGCGCTACGATATGGCGGTAGCCTTTTGTGGCTTCGACTATTTTTTCGGCCGCAGCCTCGATTTTCTCAATCGGACCGCTCCGCAGCAATTCCGTGTCGAGGTTGCCCTTGGTGCATATTCGCGGGTCGAGTATCTCGCGGACATACCGCAGGTCGTCGACGATTCCGTACGGCGGCGGCGAAAGCGTCTCAAACACGTCGGGCAGGATTTCGTTGTAGAAGCCCATCTCGATGAAATTCTTCGTTCGGCCGCAACTGTGATAGTAAAACTTTCCGCCGTTTTCGTGGACGAACTCGCGTTTGCGTTTGAGCAGCGGCAGGAAGGTGGCTTCGAACATCTGCGGGGACATCATCTCGGCGGCTACCCCGGAGGCGTAAATCAGGTCCGCACCGCCCTCGATGCAGGCCTTGATGAGCGGCTTCTGCGCCTCCCAGAATACTTCGACGATGTGGTTGTACGCGCCCGGATCGTCCATGTACAGGTAGAGTATGTCGGGATACTTGATGAACGACAGCTCGAATGTATTGCCGACCTGCGCGCGTGCGATGCCGCGGTCGCCGATCTTCTTCATCGTTTCCCGCACGCTTTCGCGGGCGCCGGCGGCGCAGCGGCCCATCTTTTCGAAATACCACTCCAGGAAGCCGAACTGCTGCGTCGAAGTGATTCCGCCTTCGATGAGAAACGGCGTCAGGCCGACGTGCTCTTCCGTCACCATGCGCAGGTCGCCTTTCGGCGAATGCCATATCATCTCGCGACGAAGCGTGTCTTCGTCTTTGTGAAGTACGTTTATCTTTGGAGCCAGCTCCGGGTCGTATTTACCCCAGTCTATTATCGCCTCGAAGGTCGGTTCGCCGCCGATCGCTTCGGCCGTCCGGAGATAGTCCTCAAAACAGTTGACGTCGCTGGGACGCTTCGAGCCTTTTATATAGCAGGCGTAGTCGCTTTCAAACAATGGCGAGACGACGGCTTCGTCAATCGGCTCGTTGTTCAGGAGCGCGAGCATTCTCTGGCGAACCGTCATCTTTTTTACGGAACTGCTTTTCGGCTTACTGGTCATTTCCGGGTTCCTTAAAATCCATCAATTCAATTTTATTTCGAGGTGAGACTCTTTGGAAATATCTTCAAAAGCTATTTCGACACCATCGCTGGTTATTTCGACGCTTTTGCCGTCGAGCGACGCCGATTTTGGCTTGCCGCTTCCGCTGACGCTGAGGAATATGTTTTTGCCGCCCCACCGCACGGGTTCCAGCATCTGCAGTTTGTCGATTTGCGGCAGGCCGCAGGGTCTTGTCTTCAGCGTTTCGGCTGAGACCGAAAGGTCGAAGAAGCCGCGGAAGAAATGCCCGAACGCCCCGGCGCAAGTCACCGAATGCGTTCCGGGTTTGTGTTCCGGCCACTGCTGGTGCTTGTTTCGGCCCCAGTTGTTGTAGTAGTCCACGCTGAGGTGGTCGCAGTGGTCGTCGAGGAGTTCCGCCAGCCTCTGCAGAGTTTCGCTCCGTCCGGCCAGCGTGTACATGCCAAGCGCGCTGCCGCCGTGCATCCAGTGGAAGCCGCCGTTCAGGTGCATGCCCGGCCGGGGGAAACCGCCGTGGTCGGCGTCGAGTTCGTCGTCGGGGCGGGCGGGATAATTGCTCAGCGTCAGATGATTTTCGACGAGCGGCGGCGTATTTTCAAAACGCCCGGCCAGTTTGTCGCACTGCTGGCGGCTCCAGAAGCCGATTACGCCGGCGTTGACGTTCGGCCAGACTTCCAGGTAATCGGATCTGCTGCCGTCCATCAGGCCGCTGCCGAACGTGCGGGTGAAATCCCTGTTGAAGCCGGACACCAGCCAGCAGTCGCCGCCCATGAATCGCTGCACCCTTTTAGCCATCGCCGCAGCCAGGTCGTCGTAACGCTCAGCCTGGCCGGCGTCGCCGAGCATACGGTGGACTTCGGCGATGTTCGCCATCGCTTTCCAGCAGTACAGGTGCGTCGAACTCTGGTGCCGCCAGCCGGCGTGGCCCCACTCTATCTGCGAGCTTTGCGGGCCGAAGAAGAAAAAGCCGCTTTCATCGACACGCTCCTGAAGAACTTTCAGGAAAAGCTCCATTTTCGGCAGGTACTCGCGGGCGACGTCGGCGTTTCGTTCCCAGAGCATCCAGTCGGTCGCCGATATGCAGTTCATCAGCGGGTAATCGGTGTTCAGGTCGTGTTCGCCGGAATGGCTGAAAAGACACATGCCGGGATATTTCTTGTCTTCCTGAAACGCCCACGTCTGGTCATCGGAAAGGCAGTTGTTGTAATACTGGCCGGGACTGCGGTACATGAAATGCTTCTCGTCGCCGCTGTACTGGCCGGGCAGCCAGCCGACCGGCGGCGCGGTTTTGGCGCCGGGCTTTTTCAGCAGGTCCTGCCGGATTTCCTCAGTCACCTGATTCAGGAAGCCGGCTGTCCATGTAGCAAAATCGCCGCGGCGTATTCTGGCGTCGCAGAATGGCCGCCAGCCGTAAAGCGCGTGGAAGTGGCACTGAAAATCCGTGTACAGCCACCAGCAGTCGTCATTGATAAACAGTTCCCTGCCGGCGGGGTTGGTCTTCAGAACACGGTCGAGCGTGTTGCCGTCGCTTCGCCCTGCAAGTATTCCGAACGCAGCAGCAAGGGTCGCCTGGACATTATTTCCGCCTTCGGCTTTGACGAACGGCCGCGGGGTTTTGACGCTCATCCACTTCGACATTAATGCCTCCACACACTGGCTGCTCCGGTTCACATTGTGAACTCGGATTGTATATAACACAATAGAACCTGCAATACTTCCAGTTGTATCCCGAAAATCGGATCGAAAATACAATATTATTTCCAGCATTATTCAACCGCACTGTTTTTATTGTGTTACGGCAGAAGGGCAAAAGGGTCTTTCGGCGTCCGGAAACTGCCGATATAATAAGCGTCTCGCTGCTGCTGCGGTTACACGCGGGTGTGGCGGGCTGCAAGGGCAGGGGCGACGCCCCGGCCGGCGCCTCAATGGCGTTTTGGACCTCGGTGACGGGCCGAGGGAATGGAAACCGCTTCTCCGTGGGCCGCCACGGCAAATTGAAAAATTCGGAGTCCACTGATGTCGGACCAACCCGCCGATCAGGGCGAGCAGGCCCCACAGGCCCGTTGCGGGGAAAATGTGCAGGATGCGCCTGCGCCCCAGCAGACCCAACCACAGGAAACCCCGGTACAGAACATAACCGTCGAGCAGCCCCCCGTCCCGGTTGAGGAGCCGCAGCCGACCGCCATGCTGGTCGCCCGCTACGGGCTTATGAGACAGATTGGCGAATTCCACCACAATCTCGAGAAGCCCCCTGCTCCGGGAACAAAAGTCGTCGTCCGCACCGAACGCGGCGTGGAACTGGCGACGGTAATACTGCCTATCGGCGAGATGGAATGTAAAAGATGCATCACTTACGACAGACTCAACAGATTCCTTGCGGCCTGCGGGCCTGAATATCCGTTCCGCAAAGAGGGCAAGGTGCTGAGGCTCGCCAACTCGCAGGACATCATTGACCAGAAACATCTCGACAGCTCCGCGCACGAAGAAACCACTTTCGCCCGTCAGCAGATTCGCGAACTCAATCTCGACATGAGACTCGTCAAGGTCGAGCACCTGCTCGGCGGCGAGCGGATTATCTTTTACTTCACGGCGGAAACCCGCGTCGATTTCCGCGAGCTGGTGCGCAGGCTGGCCAGCCAGTATCGCACCCGCATAGAAATGCGGCAGGTCGGAGCTCGCGACGAAGCCAGAATCGCCGCCGATTACGAACGCTGCGGCCGACGGTGCTGCTGCCAGGAATATCTAAAAGACCTCAAGCCGGTCTCCATGCGAATGGCGAAAACACAGAAGGCGACGCTCGATCCGTCGAAGATATCCGGCCGGTGCGGCAGACTTATGTGCTGCCTGAGATACGAAGACGAAACATACGAAGACCTTCGCAAAAGACTGCCCAGGAAAAATATCTGGGTCAGGACGGAGAAACTCGTCGGCAGGGTTATCGACACGCAGATTATCACTCAACTCGTTCGTCTCCTCCTGGCGGATAACACGCAGGCGGTGGTGGCCAACGAAGACATCATAGAGCGCGATGTCGAACCGCCTCCTGTTATGGAATCGCCTGATCACATCCGGTCCCAGCCGGAAAGAGTCCCTTGGCAACAGGCTCCCGTCATGGAAGAGGCTAAGCCCACACCGGTGGATTTCGACGACCATGTCGAGGAATATCAGAAAACCGACGAGCCCGAACCGGAACCGGCCGACGTCGGACAGCCGGATGTGCAGCGCGAAGATCAGCCGCACCAAAAACGCCGGCCGCGCAGACGCCATTCCAAAAACAGGCAGCAGACAGGCGAACAGCCGGGCGCCAGCCGACCTGATCAAAGACTGCCGCGCGGGCCGGACAACCAGCAGAGCGGCCAGCCAACACCTGCCGGTCAGGGCAGCCAGATGCCGGGCAGTCATAAACGTCGCCGCAGGCGTCGTAAGAAAAAACCCGGCAATCCGCAGGGCGGCACGGACGCTGCAGGAAAGTCGAATCCGCCCTAGTACTTTGTAACAGCCAAAATAGTGGGTGGCACGGCTTGCTCGCAAGCCGTGTTCACTCCGAGACAACACGGGATGCAAGCATCCCGTGGCACCCTTAAAAGTACGTGTTACAAAGTACTAGAGCCAGGTGGCCTTGAATCTGCCTTTGATAAGTCCGCTGCGGAGTTTTTCGATTCCGTCGCGGTCGAGTGTGAAGTGCTTGACTTCCCACTGAGGCGTCTTTATCTGAAGCCGGCTTTTTCCGCTGCCGTGCGCAAGCTGCAGTTCCAGCGGCTCGGAAGCTTCCGATTCGCGATGGCGCATATCCGTATGGTATATGACCCGCCGGTTGGAAATCAGAAGCCCGCACATGCCGTCTTCGGTTCGCACACGGTCGCGGTCGGGAACATACGCGATAAATTCTTCGTCGCCGGCCCGGTGAAACCATTGTTCAAGGCGATGCTGAATAACCAGCGGCACGGTATCCCATGGGGTTTCAACAGTGGCGTCAACCCACTTTTTAAGCTCGGCGTAGGATTCGTTCTCTTTTCCGCCGACTGCCGCAAGAAATTCCTCCGCTCGGCGAAGGTTATGTATGAGCAGTCTGCACCATCCCTTGCCGGTTTCGCTGTCGACGCTTATCTGTCCCGACACGACGCCGGCTGCACTGCACATATCGCACAGCCAGTACGGCATCGGGTTGTCGCCCGGCGAAGGCACGTTCGGAACCTTCGGCAGCCTGGCGAGAACTTCTTCACCGGTCAGGGCGCGAACCTCCTGCTCGCTGAGCTTGAGTGAGCCGGCTGAATGCTCCGCTTCGAGCGAAACGCTGTCCACCAGCTGATGCGCGAAAATAATGACGTGAACATGCAGATGCGCTCGTGCGCCGCAGCTCATGCAGCGTCGCGGCATGGCGCAGCGGAAGGCGATATCTTTCAGCCGGTCGGATGGAAATTCAAACAGGGCGCCGCGGCGGTCGACTTTCACCAGTCGGATGCCGCCGGAGGAAATTGCCGGCAGTATCTGCGTCTGTCCCGACGGTTCGGCCTTCCCGGCTGCCCTGGCGGATTCTTCCGCCTCAACGGGCTGCTCGTGCTCGTAGTAGTCCTGGTGCAGCCAGGACGAAATCACCTCGTCGGTGACGGCAATTGTTTTCGGCAGGCGGAACCGGCTGGAGCATAGGCCGCAACGAACTATACTGCCTCCCATACCCGGCGGAACCGCCAGAATGCTTCGACATTTCGGACACATTGCACGGCGTATATGCATCAGCCAAAACTCCAGACAAACGCAGCCCGTCCGTAACACCGGGTGGTGACGTGAAAACTTTCTGCCGACGAATCGATGTGTAATTCCGTTGCCGTATACTACATATAAGATAAACCCTATCGCCTTTTCTGGCAAGTAACTGTCGCCGTAACGCGATATTTTATGGCCCCTAACACGCGGTTTTCCGCCGCAGCATGCCTTTGGCTGACTCATCCCCAGTTTTCATGGCCGAGTTCCTTTCGGAGTTCCCGCATGAGTT
>CAZVYJ010000055.1:0-18424 GCA_964631565.1 uncultured Planctomycetaceae bacterium | reverse complement strand
TCAGAACTCGGAACTCTGAACCTGTTTTTTAATTCGCGATTCGCGATTCGCGATTTTTCACAGGCGAGACGGTTTACCCGTATGGGCCTGTGCTACTTAGAAGATTACGGCTTCAAACCCGCTTTTCGTGCGGCGGCGGCGTCGAGAACGATTATCAGCTTGCCGTCCTTCGGGCTAAGTTGCGCTGTGGGCAGGTCTTTTCTGGCGTCCTTGTCTTCGCCGAGCAGTGCGGCGACGGCGTCGGCCTTGTCTTCCCCGGTGACCAGCAGAAGTATGGTGCGGGCTGCATTTATCAGCGGGAACGTGAATGTCATGCGGTTTCGCCCGAGCACCGAAACGAAATGGGCCACCACGAGTCTTTTCTTTTCCTTCACGGCGTCGGTGAACGGGAAGAGGCTGGCTGTGTGCCCGTCTCCGCCCATGCCGAGCAGGACGAGATCGAACTGCGGCACGCCGCCCGGGCCGGCCGGCACGTTGTCGCGAATGACCTTCTCGTATTCTTTTGCGGCGGCGTCGAGGTCCTCGGCGTCAGCGGGCATGGGAAATATGTTGCCCGGCTCGACGGGAATATGGTCAAGCAGCGTCCGCTGGACCATACCGTAGTTGCTCTCGACGTGATCCTGCGGCACGTCCCGCTCGTCGCCGAAAAACACTTCGACCTGCGGCCAGGGCAGCACGCTCGTGACGGCCTTGGCGGCAAGCTTTTCGTAAAGCTCATGCGGAGTGGTTCCGCCGGCCAGTGCGATTCGACAGACGTTCCGCTCGGCTGTCGCCTCGCATACTATCGTCTCGAAAAGCTCGGCGACCAGATCTGTGGCATCGGATGACGTTTTCTCGACCAGAACCTGCTGCGGCATCAGATTAGCGGACATGACCCTTATTCCTTTTCTGTAGCGCGTCGGAGATGACCCCATACAACTTCGCCTCCGGCGAGCGTTGCGTATCAGGCAGCTTACCAATGTTTGTATGAATCTTCAAACAATAGATTTGCTTCTTCAGGCCCCCAGGAGCCGGGGGCGTAGTGAACAAGTTTCGGCCGGCGAGTCGAATCCCACGCTCGGCGGATGCTGTCGATAACGCGCCAGGAGGCTTCGACTTCGTCGGTGCGGATAAAAAGCGATGAGTCGCCGGCAATTGCGTCCAGGACTATGCGTTCATAGGCCTCCGGCGAGGCCCACTGGAACGTCGAGCCGTAGCTGAAGTCCATTTTCACCGGACGAAGCAGCATGCCCGCGCCGGGCACCTTCGCGTCGAACGTGATGTTTATGCCCTCGTCGGGATACATTCGTATCGTCAGCTTGTTGGGGCTGCGGAAGTCGCAGCCGGCGTCGCGGAACGCGCCCATCGGCTCGCGTTTGAACGTGATGCAGATTTCGCTGGCCTTCGCGGCGAGGCGCTTGCCGGTCCGCAGGTAGAAAGGCACGCCCGACCAGCGCGGGTTGTCGATGAGCAGTTTGACGGCTGCGAAGGTCTCGACCTGCGAGTCGGTGGCGACGCCGTTTTCCTCGCGGTATGCGGCGACGCCTTTTCCGCCGTCATACTGGCCGCGAACGGTGCAGCGGGCGACCTCGTCCGGCGAGAGCGGTCTGACGGCGCGGAGGAGCGAGGCCTTGGCATCGCGTATCGCCTCGCCCATGTGTGCGGGCGGCTCCATGGTCGTCAGGGCAAGCAGCTGCAGCATGTGGTTCTGCACCATGTCGCGCAGCGCGCCGGCGGTTTCGTAGTATGCCCCCCGCCGGCCCTCCATGCCGACGGTCTCGGCTGCGGTTATGCGGACATCGTCGACATAGCGATTGCTCAGCAGCGGCTCGAAAATCGCGTTCGCCCAGCGGAACACGACGATGTTCTGCACGATTTCCTTGCCGAGGTAGTGGTCGATGCGGAAAATCCGCCGCTCGTCGAAAACGCCCAGCAGCAGCTTGTTGAGCCTGCAGGCCGATTCGAGATCGCGGCCGAACGGCTTTTCAACGACGACGCGGACGAACCCGCCGTCGCAGCCGGGTTTGTTGAGTCCGGCCGCCTGCATGTTCCCCACGATGTCGTCGAACAGGTTCGGCGGGACGGCCAGGTAAAATATCCGCCCGCCGCACGTCCCGTACTGCTTATCCATCCCGGCCAGCCTGTCGGCCAGCGACTTGAACTCGTCCGGGTGGTCCATCCGCACGACGTGATAGTGCCACCTGGCCGCGAATTTGCTCCAGAGCTTTTCGTCCACATCCCGCCGCGAATATTTGCGGACGGCGTCGAGCATTTCGCCGCGGAACTGCTCGTCGCTGCGAGGCCGGCGTGCGACGCCGAGAACGGCGAAGTTGTCGCCGAGCAGCCCGTCGGCGGCGAGGTTGTACAGGGCCGGCGCGATTTTCCTGGCGGCCAGGTCGCCGGTCGCCCCGAAAAGCACGAACACGCATGGCGGGGCCGCAGTCGTTTCTGCGGCCATCGAATCGAGAGAATTGTCTTCGCCGCCAGGCATATCAACACATCCTTTTGTTCACAAACACCCTCGGCACACGTCAGACTCGTCGCAAGCATAATACACCCGCCGGCCCCCGCCGCCAAGGTCGCCGCCGAAGGTAATATTCCAGTCTTTTGCATAAGCGTGCGTTACCTTCTTGAATATTCTCGGTTTCTCTGATAATTCGCATGTTCATGTTCACTGTTTAAGGCATTTTCTTTTGAGGAATTTAACTATGGCAAAGAACCGCCCGGCTGCAAAACCCGTCATCCCCTTTTCCCGACAGAGACTTTACTCGCAGGATATCCGCTGCTACAGCGGCGAGGGTCTGAACATGATATCGTTTCCGCTGGGCGGCATAGGCACGGGCACGATAGGTCTTGGCGGCCGGGGTGAACTGCGCGACTGGGAAATCTTCAACAAGCCCAACAAGGGCTTCCGGCCGCAGTACACCATGCCCTACATCTTCTGCAGACAGGGCGATAAAAAAGTCGCCAAGGTTCTTGAGCGCAAGCTGCTGCCGCCTCTGCACGACAGCCAGGGCCTGCCGCCTCGCGTCATGCCGGGCCTGCCGCGGCTGGACGAGGCCGTCTTCGTCGGCACATACCCGATGGCGAGAATATTTTTCCACGACGCCGACCTGCCGGTCTCGGTGCAGCTGGAGGCGTTCAACCCGATGATACCCGGCAACGCCGACGACTCGGGCATTCCGGTGGCCATCCTGGCGTACACCATAACCAACGAGACTCGCAAGCCGGTATCCGGCAGCATCGCGCTGAGCATGGCCAACAGTGTGGGCATGGGCTGCTGCTGCGACGCAAAGCTCGGCGGAAACGTAAACGCGTTCAAGGACGCCGGCAGCTTCCGAGGCATATACATGACGAGCAGAAAGTACGACAAGGACCAGGCCCCCTACGGCACGATGGCGCTTGCGACCACGGCGAAGAAAGTGACCTACGCCACGGAATTCAACGAGCCGGGCTGGTGGGACGCCGGGCAGAAGGTCTGGGACGAATACTCCGCCACGGGCAGGCTCGCGGGACCGAAGGCGACCACGAAACCCAGCGGCGAGAACGACACTCGCGTCGGCATGCTCTGCGCCGAGTACAACCTGAAGGCCGGCGCGAGCGAAGAGATACTTTTCCTGATTACGTGGAGCTTCCCGCAGCGGCAGGCCGACTGGGGCACCGTTCCGCAGGAAGATCGCAAGGCGGTGATTCCCAATCATTACGCGCGCAGATTCGGCGACGCGTGGAAAACCGCCCGCTACGTCGTGGACAATCTGAAGCGGCTGCGCAAGGCGACGCTGAACTTTGAGCGGGCGATGTTTGACAGCTCGCTGCCCGGTGCGGTAATCGACGCCGTCAGCTCGCAGATGTCCGTCATCCGCACCAATACGACGATGTGGCTTGATGACCCGGCCGACGACAAGGCCGGGCGGATTTTTGCGTTCGAGGGCTGCTGCTCGACGTTCGGCTGCTGCCCGATGAACTGCACGCACGTGTGGAACTACGAGCAGTCGATGGCGCACCTGTACCCGTCGCTCGAGCGGTCGATGCGCAAGACTGATTACCTGGACAACATCAACAGACAGGGCGCGATGTCGTTCCGCACGTCGCAGCCTCTCCGCAAAGGCCGCAAGCCCTGGAAGCCCGACATGCCGGCCGCCGACGGGCAGTTCGGCACGGTCGTGAAAACTTACCGCGAATGGCGAATCAGCGGCGACGACGCGTTCCTCAAAAAGCTCTGGCCGGCCGTCAGGGAATCCATCCGCTTCGCATGGCAGGGATTCGCCGGGTGGGACGCCGACAAGGACGGCGTGATGGAAGGCGTGCAGCACAACACGTACGACATCGAGTTCCACGGCCCGAACACCATGTGCGGCTCGCTGTACCTGGCCGCACTGAAGGCGGGCATCGAGATGGCCGAACACCTCGGCGACAGGAAGGCGGCCGCCGAGTTCGCCGAGGTTCTCCGGTCCGGCAGCGAGAAATACGACAGGATGCTCTTCAACGGCGAATACTACGAGCAGAAAGTTATCTACGACAAAAAGAAGCAGAAAAAATATCCCAAGTACCAGTACGGCTGCGGGTGTTTGTCCGACCAGCTGCTCGGCCAGTGGGCGGCGCATGTCGCCGGGCTGGGCTACGTCCTGCCGGAAAAGCACGTTTCAAAGGCCATGGCGGCGATTTTCAGAAACAACTTCAAGCCGAATCTCTCCAACCACCACTGCTGCCAGCGCGTCTACGCCGTCGGCGACGAGGGCGGGCTGGTGAACTGCAGCTGGCCGAACGGCGGGCGCGAAAAATTCCCGTTCGTCTACAGCGACGAGGTGTGGACTGGCATCGAGTACCAGGTGGCCGCCGGGCTTATCTACGAGGGGCTGGTCGATGAGGGGCTTTCGGTGGTGACCGCCCTTCGCGACCGCCACGACGGCGTCGCCCGCAACCCGTGGAACGAGTTCGAATGCGGCGACCATTACGCCCGCGCGATGGCGAGCTGGTCGGTTCTGCTGGCGCTGAGCGGCCAGCGATACGACGGGCGGGTCGGCAGGCTCACCGTCAGGCCTCTCATCGAGCCGGCGGACTTCAAGTGCATTTACACCGCAAACGACGCCTACGGAACATATCATCAGCAGTTTGCGAAGGGACGGTTAAGCGTGACAGTCACCGCCGAGGCCGGAGTGGTGAAGCTCGGCGAGCTTGCGGTCGCCCGGCCCGGCGGGGGCGGCAAAACGCCGTTGGTCTCGGCGAAACTGAACGGCAAGGCCGTTGCCGCGACGGTGAGCACGGAGCCGGCCGGTCTGGTTGTGAAACTCGCCCAACCGCTCGCCCTGAAGCAAGGCCGGGTGCTGACAATAAAAATGAAGTAAGATCCGTCCGCCGGCAATTTCACACGCGACGCAGCTTTGCGCGGCCGGTACAATACCGCCATGAATATACGTTTTGCACGCATGTCAGACGCCGCCGAAATATGCGGCCTGATCAACTACTACGCCGAACGAGGCAGGATGCTTCATCGCAGCCTTGAGCACATTTATGACTCGCTGCGCGAATTCCAGGTCGCCGAGGAAAACGGCAGGGTAATCGGCTGCATCGCGCTGGATATTTTCTGGGCGAACCTGGCCGAGATAAAGTCGCTTGCCGTCGATAAGGATTTCACCGGCAAAGGCATAGGCGCGGCCCTGGTCGCCGCCGCCGTCGCAGACGCCAGAAAAATGGGCATCAGCAGGCTCTTTGCGTTAACATATGAGAAGGATTTCTTCGTCAAGCAGGGTTTCGAGGTGATAGACCGCCAGACGCTGCCGGAAAAAGTCTGGCGAGAATGCATTTCCTGTCCCAAGGCTGATGCCTGCGACGAAACAGCGGTGATGCTGCAGATCGACAAACCTTCGCGCGACAGTTGACCGCCCGGCAGTGTCGCCGAATATAATTAGGGCATATGCAGTAAAAAGTTTTTCGCATTATCGGCAGGCGAACACTCAATAAATGGCAGAGCACGGACCTATAATCTGGATGGAAGACGTCCGCAAGTCTTTCAACGGGCAAGCCGTTCTGAAAGGCATCAACCTGTCCATCCACCGCGGCAAAACCACGGTCATCATCGGCCCGTCGGGCTGCGGCAAAACCGTCATACTCAAGCACATCATCGGAATCCTCAAGCCGGACAGCGGGAAGGTTTTCTTCGCCGGGCATGAAGTTTCCGCGATGAGCGAAAAGCAGCTCGTCGACATCCGCAGGCGGATGGGCTTCCTGTTCCAGGGTTCCGCCCTGTTCGATTCGATGACGGTCGAGGAAAACGTCTGCTTCCCGATGAACGAGCATGACGTCGGCACGAAAGACACCCGCAGGCAGCGATGCCGCGAGGTTCTCGCGCTTGTCGGAATGGACGGCTCGCAGAACAAGTACCCCGAAGAGCTGTCCGGCGGGCAGAAGAAACGCGTCGCTCTCGCCAGGGCCATAGCGCTCGACCCGCAGGTGATACTCTACGACGAGCCGACGAGCGGGCTTGACCCGATCCGCGCTGACCTCATCAACGAGCTGATTCTCAAGCTGAGCAGGACTCTCGGCAACACAGCCGTCGTCGTGACTCACGATATGAAATCGGCGACCAAAGTCGGCGACCGAATCGTCATGCTGCACAACGGCGAATTGATTCTCGACACGACCCCGGACAAACTGGAAAATATCGATAACGAAATCGTAGCCCGGTTCATAGAAGGCCGAGCCAGCGACGAAGAACTCGCCGAGCTTGAGGCTTCGCCGCTGGTCGAATCCGAACCGTGCGGAACGGAGCCGAACCCATGAGCGAACGAGCCAGAAACATGGCGGTGGGACTTACGGTAATTATAGCGCTTATTATGCTTGCCGGGATGATTCTCATCTTCACCGGTCTGCCGGAAATGTTCCAGAGGGGCTATGAGCTCAAGATAAGGCTTTCCGGCTCAGGCGGCGTGCACGTGGGCGACGACGTGCATCTCAACGGAATCGTGGTCGGAAAAATCATCAAGATATCATTCACAAACGATGATCCGACCATCGGCGTAACGCTCACCGCGAAAATAGACAAGAAAATCAAGCTGCCGGGCACATCGGAAGTGGTCATCTACAAAAGTTACCTGACCAATTCCTCCTACGTGGACATTCATACCTCGGGTCCGCCTCGAATCGACCCGAAAACCGGCGAAGTGATGCTGTATCTCCCGACCGACCGTGCGACGGCCATGGAGGGCAGAGTCATAGGCAGCGACCCATTCGACGCGCTCAATGATGCCGTCAGCGAAATCAAATCCCTCTTCTCCGGCGACGAAGAAGAGAAGACCGCCACCACAACCGGCGAGGAAGGCGCCGGCCCGACAACCGCACCGAAAGCCAAGGGGCTTAAGGGCACGCTGGCAAGGCTGGACGCGACGCTCGATTCCGTAAAACAGTTCGCCGAAGAAGCGAAGAAGACAGCCTCCACCGCCAACAAGCGGGTGGACGACCTTGCCGGCAAGCTCATTACGACCGCCGAAGGAATTTCCGAACTGATGGCCACCATGAACCGGATCGCCCTCAAAATCGAATCCGGCGAAGGCACCGCGGGCAAACTCCTGAACGACCCGGACCTTTACAACAATTTCCTGGAAGCGTCCAAGCGGATGGCCGAGATGCTGAAGGAATTCCGCGAGCTTGCGGAAAAATGGGAAAAGCAGGGCGTGGAAATCAAAGTTAAAAGCTGAGTGACGCAGCCTGTAAAACGCTATATTCTCCGAAATTCACCGACGCATGAATGTCGTGCGCCACATCAGGAGTACGTGCCATAGGCAGATTCATCGAAAAATACCGCTGGGTTATCATAGCAGGCTGGGTTGTCGTCGCGGCAGCAATGGCGGCATTCAGCGGCAGGGAAAACTCGCTCGCCGCGGAAGAAGACACCTTCCTGCCTGCGGGCACGCCCTCGACCAGCGCTTACGAGGCGCTGAAACATGCGTTTCCCACCAACAGCGGGCTGAGCAAGGCTGTTATAGTTTTCGAACGCCGCGACGGCGAGCTGACCGGCGAGGACCGCTCGGCCATCGAGCGGATTGCCTCGCGAATCGCCGCGAAAAAACCGCTGAAGAAAGAAGTCAGCAGGGAAGACCTCGAGGGCATAACCGTCCGCTCGCCGCAGTCCGTGGGAAAAAATCTGCCTTTCACCCACAATCCGCTGTTCAGCAATGACGGCAAGGCCGCCATCGTCGAAGTGAACATACCGGCGAGTTTCATAACGCTGCCGTCGGCCCGCGTGGTCCGCCATATCCGCGCCATAATCGCGGAGCATAAAATGCCGGCCGGCCTGGACGTCGCAGTGACGGGATCCAGCGCTTTCGGCAACGACTACGCCGAGGCCGCCGAGCGAAGCAACCGCCAGTCGATGCTCGTAACGATTATCGCGGTGGTGGTAATCCTGCTGCTGGTTTACCGCTCGCCGATAGCCGCAGCCGTCCCGCTCGGCGCGATTACCGTCGCGGCAATCATCGTGATACACCTGTTTATCTTCGCGGCGTCGTGGGGAATGCACGTCGGCACGGCGGAGAAAATTTTCGTCTTCGTGCTGCTGTACGGAGCCGGCGTCGACTACTCGCTGCTCTACATCAGCCGCTATCGCGAAATGTACGACGACGGCGTGGCCCACCCTGCCGGCGAAGCGCTTAACGCCAGCGCCGCCGCGATAGGCGCATCGTCCGGAACGGACGCAGCCGGCCTGCTGATGCTCTGCTTCGCGAAGTTTGGGATATTCCGCACGACCGGCCCGGCCGTCGCGGTCGCGCTTGTCGTCGCACTGGCGGCGAGCATGACGCTCGTGCCCGCGTTGGTCGCTGCAATTGGCCAGCGCATGTTCTGGCCGGCAAAGCACATGGGACAGATCGGCCGGCGGCGGCTCTGGCCTGCGTTCGCAAAAATTATCACCGCCCGTCCCGCACTGCTGCTGATCATCGCGATTGCAGCGCTGGCCGCCCCGGCGGTGCAGGGCACGCGGCTTACATGGGTCTACGACACGCTGGCTGCGATCAAGTCCGACGAATATGACTCCGCCCGAGGCGCCGAAATGGCGAGGCGGCACTGGTCGGTCGGCGAGATAGCGCCGGCAACTCTGCTTATACAGGGCGACCGCAACAAGGCGCCGACTTCCGCGCAGTGGACAGCCGCCGCAACAAGAATCAGCCGGGCCGTAAAGGCGCTGCCCGGCGTGGAAGACGTACGGAGCCTCAACGCGCCGCTGGGCCAGAACGCGTCGTCTCTGACTTCGGTTTCAATAGGACTTCTGGGCCGGAGCGGCGTCGAGGCCGAATACCTCAGCCCGAATCACAAGGCGATGCGGCTGATAGTCGTGCTCAAGGACAAGCCGCTGACGCTCGAGGCCATGCACGCGGTCTCGCAGATTCGTCAGGCCGCCGAAAAAGAACTCGCACACTGCGACGGCATAGGAACCGAAATTCACATTTCCGGCGCGACGGCTGAAATGATGGATGTCCGCGAAGTGACTCAGAAAGACTTCCACCTCATCGCCGTATTGGCGCTGGGCGTAATCTTCATCATCATCTTCGCGCTGCTCCGCGACGTGATACTGTCGGCCTTCATGATTCTTTCGACGCTGCTGAGCTACTTCGCGGCGCTGGGAATCAGCTACTGGGTATTCACCGCCCTGCTCGGCGGGGCCGGCCTTGACTGGAAAGTCGAAGTGTTCCTTTTCGTCGTGATGGTCGCGGTGGGCGTCGATTACAACATTTTCCTGGCGGCGAGGCTGGCGCAGGAAGCCCGCATCCATCCGCCCAGGGAAGCGATGCAGCGGGCCATCATACACACAGGACCGGTCATATCGTCGTGCGGGATAATCATGGCGGCTACGCTCGGCAGCCTGATGGCCGGCGACCTGACGCTGCTGCAGCAGCTCGGTTTCGCCTTCGCCGTCGGCATGCTGATAGACACGTTCATCGGCAGGCCTCTGATAGTGCCGGCTTTCGCCATGCTGACAAAACGGGTGGGAAGAAAACGCCCTTCAGTAAAATCCGCCGACAGCCCAGCCGAAACGAAAGCAGATTCTTAATAATCTTTCGCCACGTCTTTTGCGGTGCGGAATTTCGCGCCGCGCTTCAGCAGGCCGAGGCACAGCAGGTTGAACTGCTCGACGGCCTTCGGCCCGCAGTTTTTCGTGATGAACGCCTTCGGCCGAACAATTCCCTCGGCGAAATGTATGACGCTCGGCATTTCGCAGAATTCCCACGGATGGAAATAGAAGCACACCACCGGCCGACGCTTCAGCCGGCGAACGTACCCGACGAACGAATCCACCCGCTTCAGCAGTGCGGCAGCCGACTTCGTTCGGAATATCGGCCACTGGTCGCGGTCGCGATGATAGAGCGGGTCTTTGCTCTTCATGGTCAGGTCGCAGAAGTTGGGAATCTCGACGATTTTCATGCCGCCGCGCTTCGTCCAGTCCTTCGCGGAGGGGTGATACGGCAACGGCTGGCGACTGTAGTAATACATCGGCAGCGACACGTCGCAGCAGTAGCCGAGCTTCTCCAGGATTTTGACGACCTGCGTGCTTCCCCACGCGCGCGGGCAGCGGAAGCTCACCGGCCTGACGCCGGCTGCCCGAATCACCGCCCGCGTGGTGCGTAAGATGCGGCCCTCGACTTCCTCAGGCAGCACCGGCCAGCTGTTCGGCATGTCGAACAGCGCCTCGCCGAGCGTTTCGTGCATGTAGCTGTGGCCGCCGATTTCATGCCCGCAGTCCCGCACGCGCCGGACCATGGCCGGGTTGCTCTCGGCGGCGTGGCCGGTCCAGAAAAACGTCGCAGGAATATTGTGCCGCTTGAATATCGAAAGCAGCCGCGGCGTGCCCTTTTTCACGCCCTCGTACGTTGACGTGAAGGAGCCGACATCCGTCTCCATGTCGATTCCCATGATTACGTCGAATCCGGTTTTCTTATCGGCCTTGCCCATAGTTGGCCTCCCGGTCATTCCAGCAGTCTGCGCCGCAGATTTTCAGCATAATAGCGATGGTCGGCAAGCGAAATGTCGGGCGGGACGCTGTGGTCCAGCCCCGCGGCATAGCCGCCCCGCTTCTTCATGGAACCCAGCACGCGGTCCAGCTCGGCGTCGATGGCGAGCGGGCCGCGGGCGATTTGCCGTTTGTCCAGCCCGCCCCATATCTGCAGGTGCGGGTACTTTCGGCCGATTTCCACCACGTCCATGCCGGCGGCCACCTCGAACGGATGCAGCCCCGTCACGCCGACGTCCAGCAGGAGTGGAATAAGCTCGGCCACGTTGCCGTCGCTGTCCACGCTTATTATGTCAATGCCGGCCCGCCTGAAAAATTCGACCAGCCGCCTGTAGTAAGGGGCCATGAACTCCCTGAACACCTGCGGCGAGTGCAGCATGCCGTGATTATAGCAGTTGTCTTCCCATATCAGGGCGTAGTCGAAGTCCATCTCGGCGACGGCCTTGCTCAGACGGCTGATGGTGAACTCGCACCAGTACTCGTTCATCTCGGCTATCAGGGCCGGGTCGTCGTAGAAGAGCATCGAAAGCTGTTCCGTGCCGAACATCATCCTCGGGAAGCCGTAGTAACCCCACGCCGCCACGCCGCGAATTTCGTCTTTGGCCGGCCCGCTGCGACGTTCAGCGACCAGCGCATCCCAGTTTTCGGGATAGCGGCCGGGGCTGGTCGGATCGAAACGTTTTTTGTATTCCAGCCAGTCGCTCCGCCCGGTCAGCGGGAACTCGATGAAGGCCGGCATCGACGTAGCCTCCACGAAGCTGCGCTGAATCTGACCGAGCGAGTTCCGCACATCGCGGTAGCGGTCGGTCTGGGCGAGCACCTCCTCTTCAAACGCGGGAATCGGCCCCTGGTAATTTCCGTACATCCAGCAGCTCTGCATCGGGCCGTCGAACATCGCGAACTCGGCGGCTGAGCTTGTCATGCCTTCCGCTCGCCACCTGAGCAGAGTTTCCGGCCAAAGGCCCATGATGACGGTCGGCAGGCGGTCGACCTCATCAAACGCCATGGCGGCGAGGAACCGCTCGCGCGGGGTCATGCTTTCGCCGTCGATAGGCCGGCGCATTTTGGGCGCATCGGGGTCGTCACTTATTTCACGCCATGTCGGAAATGCCAAACTGTCCTGTCTGTTCACGAACAATAACCCGGAATAGTTACGTGGTGAAAAGTTTATCCATTTTCGGACTGAGCGGCTCGGCGCCGGTTTCAGTGATTACGTAGCCGGTCTCGATGCGGGCGCCGTTGAACTCCGGGTGCCCGAAGAAGCTGATGTCTATGCAGACGGTCATGCCCGGCGTAAGGATATCGCGGCTGGTCGGACCGAAGAACGGCGACTCGGCCTCGTGAAGCCCGATGGTATGGCAGAACGGGCACACAAGATATTGCGACAGCCCGTGTTTTTCAAAGTACCGCCGCGGGGGCGTGTCGATTCCCGCAGCGGTCGTGCCGGGAAGCATCTGCTCCCTGGCAAGGCGGAATGCCTCTTTAAGATGTTTCATGCATTCGCGCTGGGCCGGCGTGTATTCGCCGGAAACCGGCAGCGTGTCGCCGACGACGCCGGCATAGCCGTTCACCTTAGGCGCGATGCCTATCATCACCGACTCGCCGGCTTTCATCCTGCGCGAGCTTGCGGTGGGCACGACGGCGTTGGACCGCGGGCCGCTGCCGACTATCGTGCCGAAGCCGAACCCGCTCGCGCCGGCCGATCGCGCGCTGAACTCGCCGACGGCGGCAACTTCTATTTCCGATACGCCGGCGGCTATCTTCCGCTTCATGGCGTCATAGCAGTCGTCGGCAAGCCTGAACGCGCTGCGTATCTGAGATATTTCCCAGTCGGATTTCGTAAACCGCATCGCGACGAACTCGTCGGTGATATCCACGAGTTTCGTCCCGTTGAATCCCGCGATAATCTGGCTGTAGCAGGCAGCCGGCATTCGGCCGCCGCCCACCAGGCCGACGCGGCTGATTTTTCCGAGGCCCCTGTTAAGCTGTTTGAAAAGCCTGGGAAAATCAATAATCTCGGCGTTCGGATATTCCTCGTTCGGCACCATGAATACGGAAAAGTTGCGCGTTTCGGTAATTGCGCTGTCGAGCTTCGCGAACGGCTCGCTCTCCGGGCCGCCCAGTATCATCGGCTCGCCTTCGCGCGGAACCAGCACCGCCCCGCTTTCAAACTGCGGGCACCAGCCGGTAAGGTACCACCCGTTGCCGATGTTGAACTCGTCGTAATATATCATCGCAAGCTGCAGGTCGTGTTTGGCCATAAGCTCGCGAACACGCGACAATCTTTCTTCCGCTTCCTGTTTAGTCAGATAACCCACGTCGTTTCTCCTTCTCGGCAGGCGGCTGGGTGCAAAACGCATTCGCAGCCTGCGCGTACCTCTTAACTGCTGAAAATCACCAAATACGTTCTGTCGTCCACGTGTCTTCGCTGAGGGCTGTAACCGGGTATGTAAGGAATTTGCCGGTATCCAGACACCGTGCGACATCCTTCAAAGTCGAATCTATGCAGACGGCAAGACGGTCGGCCCGGCCCTTGTCGTCAAGATGCCCGCGGACGGCGGCATACCGGCGGCTGATGTCTTTCATTGCATGCTGATAATTGGCCAGGTCGTGCCAGAACATGTGCGATTCAAGGTATACCGGCGGGCCGGCCACCGTTCCGTGCAGCGGCTGAAACTGCAGTTCGCCGCAGTCGGTCGTGAAATGCGCGTTGCACCAGAAGGCCTTTTCCGCCGCCCAGAAAATATCCGCGATCTGCCGGGCAGCGGCGTCGCCGTCGGGGCGGAACATCTCCTCGACAGTTTCCAGCAGCACCGAGCTTACGCTGCGCGACGTGTCGGCCGCCAGCTTGCCCGAACACCGCAGTGTCGCCTCTTCGCCTGGGTTCGCCAGCGGCATGCCCTGTATCATGATCGCCCTGCCGCCGTCGGCGGCCAGCCGCCTGTAATGCTCCGCACGCAAATCGATAATCGGCACAAACCACCTGTCGCGCCGCCACTGCTGCGGCGGATACGCCCACCGGCCGCTTCGCGTTCCGTAGGCGCATTTGAAGTGCGAGATGACCTCCCGCCGCGACGAGCAGCCGAACCGGTCGGCGAAGTTGCAGTCGTCGATGAACGCGGTAAACAGCCCGCTTGCATCCTCCCATATCAGCCAGTCGTCCATGACGCTGCGGCGGATCGGGCAGTACACCTCGATAGGCATGTCAGGCCGCCGCGACCGAACGTGTTCGGCCACACGCCGGTTAAGCTCAAGGTGATACTCGGAGTCCGTCATGGGCTTGCACTTGTCGCAGCTGCATCGGCCCTGGTCGGCCGACTCGAAGTGGAAACCGTCGAACGAATATTCGTCCATCAGGTAATCGACAAGCGAATTCATGACGCGGTGCGATTCGTCCCTGCTGGCGCACATCGCGCTTGGATTGGTGCCTCGAACTGCGGAATTTGTTTTTATGATTTCGTCGAACCCCCATGAATACAGTCCCAGGCCGTAGAGAATCTTCACGCCCCGCCTGTGCGCGGCATCCAGAATGCGTTTAACCGCCTGCTGCCGCTGCAGAGGAACCGCAGCGGCGAAATCCGCGTACCAGTTGTGGCTGACAAGAAGTCCGCACAGCACGATGTATTCAAGGTTTACATCGTGCATGAAATCGAAGAATTCCGCCAGGTCGCGCTCGAGCAGCTCGTCCATGTGCATCGCCGGCCACTGCTCGAATTTCGGCACCGAGGAGACATCGTTGGTCCAGCAGCCGAGCACGACACGAAAATCAAAACCTTTTTCCGGCCTCGCCTGAGAGCACATCAATATGCATCCTTACAAACACGCGGGAATAATCATGACTTGGCTGCTTTAATTGTACCCGCAGCCATATGTCATTAAAACAACGCCATCGGAGGAGTTTCCCGTTCTGCAGTAATGGCGGGCGGAAGCTCACACTCCCACCCGCCATATTGCAATTTCACTGTTTCCGGCTGTGAAATTTAGGAAAGAAAGCAGTCGTAGAAATCTAGCGGCGCCGACGCACGAGCATAAACAGGCTGCCGAATCCCACCAGAGCGCAAGTCGCCGGTTCTGGCACCACGTATCCTTCGACAGTAAGCCAATCAATTTCGCCGGTAAACGGCGCGCCCCAGTCCCGTGCGCCTATGTTGAAGTCGGCGTTCAGGAACGAGTAGCCCTCTCCAGGTATATTGTGGCCGGTAAATCCCGTATCCGAGTCCGGCTGCTCTATACCATTGATCCATACCCTGACGACATCGGCACCAGTAGCTGCATCTAAATCATATTGAATCGTGATTTCCGTCCACACGCCGTCCGCAAGCGGAAGCTGGTCCTGATTGGTGTTGTTAAGGGCTGCGCAGCCGATGCCCGAGGAAGGATCCAGCGGAGTATAACCCGGCCCGCCGTACTGAGAGTACTCATTGACGTCGGCCATCAGGTCTCCCGGAGTCCCGGTAGTGTACCCATGCTCCCACATTATGCCTGTGGTTGTCATTCCACTAATCACTCTCCAGCTGATCCGGACCTTGCGGTACGAAGTCAGGTCGACGCCGCCGCCCATGGCGCCGTCGGAGCCGAGAGCAATCACCAGTCCGCCGCCGTTGCAGACCAGCGTCGTGCCTCCGCCGCCCTGGCTAAGCCCGTAATTTGTCAGGTTGTACCCGTTGCCGGAAGAGTCAGCCAGCCAGTCTGTCCCGTTGAACTGCCAGTCCGCAACAGTGACAAAAGAAGCGCTTGCTGCGCCGCACGGCAGTCCGAATAGAATCAGTAGAATCAAAGCCCTCTTCATAAGTGTCTCCTTTTTCCTTTTCTGGGGGTCAGATATGCCCCCGGGTTTACATGTCCTCTGAGTATTCACACAGAAGCTAATTACTCCTCTGTCGCATTTTCAGATTTCAAAGCCGCCGTCGCCAAACGACCCTCCGCCCTTAGGCATCGGGCGGCTATGCAGTAATTACACCGGCCGAACGGATGTGTATCTTCTATTTATGTTACTATGTTACAATGTCGTGCATCCTTCGTCAAGCCGCAAATGCCGCAATCGCGCAATTTTCTCGGCATGCAGAAATTCTTTCATTACCCCCTTTATTACAAGGTTTTACATATCAGATTTCCCCTATTGCCACATTTGGCGAGCGGTTGCCTGATGATTATTGCGACATAATCCGCCGATGTTATTGACGATTTTGCAATCATCTGTTATGTTACAATGTACATGTAATTGTTACAGGCAAATTGTCGGATTACAATGGTGTCTGGCCGGACAGTAAAACCTAATGTAACGCTCATCGCCAGGAAGTGCGGCGTAAGCAAGATGACCGTCAGCCGCGTCCTGCGAAACCAGGGAAACGTCTCCCCTGCAACCAGGCAGCTTGTGCTTGACGTGGCCGAACGGGCTGGATTCGTGCCGACCGGGCGATACACAGCCGAGAACTCGCAGGCCGCCAAGAACTACTACGTCCTGTTTCAGGAAGAGCACTCGCTTAAGGACGCTTACTTCAGCGGTATAATTCTCAGCATTCAGCACGAACTTTTTGCGAAGGGAAACTCATGCTCACTTGGAGTGATAAAGGAGCAGTACCCGGACTTTCTGAAACTCGCGAACATACTCAGGTCTGAAGACGTCAAGGGCATACTGGTGGTCGGCGAAAGCCCGCCGAGCTACATCAACGCCCTTCAGGCGATTTTCCCCAACGTGGTGCTGATTGATTATCCGGGCAGTCCTGAAATCGAGAAGCCGTACAATGCCGTGTGCATCGACAACGTCTTCGGCGCCAATCTGGCGATGAGGCACCTGTTCAAGCTCGGGCGCAAACGGATACTTCTCGTGACAGGTCGCGAGGGGCATTACTTCAGCGAGGACCTGCGGACCACATACATCCAGGCGCTGACCAAAAAAGGCATTCCGGTAGACCCGGAACTGATAGTGCACGGCGACTTCCACATCCAGGGCGGATTTCGTGCCGTCAGCGACGTTTTGAAAAATGGCGTGAAATTCGACGCCGTCTTCACGAACGACGAGATGGCCTGCGGCGCGCTGCGGGCATTGGCGCAGGCGGGCATCAGCGTACCGGGGGAAGTTTCAGTAATAGGTTACGACGGCCTGCCGATGGGCGAAGCAGTCAGCCCGGCGCTGACGACAATTCATGTCGATCGTGCCGAGATCGGACGACTCGCGGTCAAGCGGCTGCTTGCAATCCAGAACGAACCGCTCAAAAAGGAAGAGCGATACGAAAAAATCAGCGTGTTCCCGAAGCTCATCATCCGCGAATCCTGCGGCGGCAAGTAGCAAACCCGGCCGGCCGGATTTAACCCCCGTCTCTTTTTTCGGCGCAAGCAGCTTAATCGCAAAGCCGCCCTCAAATTTGAGTTCGGCGTCAACTATTTTCACATGCCGGAAGCACAGGAATCCGTCGAGTTCGCGGGCTGGCTTCCAGCCCCTGAGAATGTGAAACTCCATGCTTTCGGTCGCCGGGTTCGCCCTGACGGCGATTACATTTTTTCGCAATATTATATATATTTATATTGATGCATTTATCATCTACAGCCTGAGGGTACGGATGCGGTTCAGGTAGTATTTGTAATTTTCAAGTGAGACGCCGGGTGTAATCCAGTGGTCCGGCATAATCAGCAGGCCGCCGTCGCGCATGATTTCCATGCGGCGGCCTATCTCGGCGTCGATCGCCTCAGGCCCATCCTCCAGAACGAGCTTGTTGAACCCGCCGATCATACGCAATTCTTTTCCGAATTTTCGTCGCAGGTCCATCGGGTCGGCGTTCCACGCTCCGATTTCGACGGGGAACTGCAGATTCACTCCGGCGTCCATCCAGTTCTTCAGAAGCGGTTCGATGTAGCCGTCCGAGTCGAGGCCGTAAATCTCGACGCCGTATTTTTCGAGCGTGCTGCGGATCTTTCGATAGCCGCCCGCTACGCACTTCTCGAAAACAAACGGGCTTACCAGCGGGCCGTTCCTGAAGCAGATATCCTCCCAGCCGAAGCCCCAGTCGATTTGCGTGTGCATTCGCGGCGCGATCCGGTCGATGCTCCAGCAGACAAGCTCTGCTATGGTGTCGACCATATCCGCGTAAACGTCCGGCCTGTCGTACATGAGATACGACACGTTCTCGACGCCCATCCAGTCGCGAATCCACCCCATCAGCGAGCCGGTCCAGATGGCAATCGGCATGCCGGAGTTTTCAACCCTGGCGATATCCTCGTCAAGCTTGTCCGATATGCGGACCGGGTCAGGCTGAAGGCGCTTCTTGTATTTATCCCAGTCAGCGGCGGTTTTCAGCGTGTAATCGAGGAACTGCGGCAACGTGCTGGCGGTTTTCGAGGCTTTCTGAATCACGCCGCCCGTATTGCGGAAGATGCGATACTCCCGCGTCTCCTCAATAACTTTTTCTTCAAATTCCGGCAGCAGGCCAAGGTTGGCGCCGAGCGTGC
>CAZVYJ010000054.1:0-18547 GCA_964631565.1 uncultured Planctomycetaceae bacterium | reverse complement strand
CTCAACAAACAAGCCCCGAAGGGGCGAAAGCGGAGCCGCCGGATTTCCGTGCGCCCCGGCCCATCAAGAGCCGTGTGCGTTCTGAGATTACACGGGATGCAAGCATCCCGTGGCACACCTCAAGATGCCTTCCGCCCCGTCCGGCCCGCCCGTCCGGGGGCTTTGTGAAATTGACGCCGATTATCCCACGGCTTGCTTCCTTGCCGTGCCGGCCAGACGAGATAGAATTGAAACAGTTGCCCTGGCCGTTGCCGGGGTGGTTGGCGATGCGGGACGGTCCTGCGTCGCGCATGTTGCGGATGTTCCGGCTACGCTACGCTTCGCCTCCGCATCCGCAACGGAAACGTTATCCATGCGGTTCCACCTTATTCCGGGCCGGTATCTGTCCAGCGCATGGGGACAAGCTAAGCGGGGCCGAATAACCAGGGACAGCGGGGCTGTTGAAAAACCCATGCTTCGGCATCATCAGGCGGCTATCTTCCGGTGTTGGAATTCTGTCTCGGAATAGTCGGCTGTCGTCCTTCCAAATAGTTCTCCGGCGTCTGCACGGGGCCTTCTCAAGGTCAACATTCGCAAAAACGCCGCAAGGCGCTTGAGGTTCATCACCGCGGCCGTCAGATACGACTGAATCGCCACGTTCGCCAGTCCGCGGCGTATGGCCCGGATATCCTTGCCGAAACGCCGGGGCGTTGATATATAACTCGTGAGAATTGCGGCGGCCGGCGCCGGCGAAAAGCCTTGATGGAAAAATCGGTTCACAAACAGCTTTTCGATGCGCCGATTTTTGTCCGGAAGCGTTGCCGCAAAAGTACGCGTTTTTTTTATTGAACAAACAAGGAGCAGACAATGTCATTACCGGCAGGATTGAGATTCGGTTTGGGCGGCATACCTTTAATCAGCAACGCGCAGTCGCGGTCGATATCTGCGGAGAATCCCGACGGCGCCAAGGGCGGCGGCGCGAAGGCGGAAGGCTCGACCAACCCTTGTTCGCGCGAGCTTGGCACCGGCTGGAAGGTGCGCCCGTGCATCACCGTCAAGGCCGGCGAAACGGTCACGCTGGCCGACATCGACGGCCCGGGCGTAATCAACCATATCTGGATCACCACGAACCCGAAGGCATACCAGAGTTTCGTCCTGCGGATGTACTGGGATGACGAGCCGACACCCTGCGTCGAAGTGCCGCTGGGCGATTTCTTCTGCTGCGGTCACGGCCTGCCGTGCAAGGTCAGCTCCATGCCGATAGCCGTCAACCCCAACGGTGCGTTCAACAGCTACTGGCCGATGCCGTTTCGCAAGAAGGCCCGCATCACGGTCGAGAGCCAGTGGCACGAGGACATGGGAGGCTTCTTCTACCAGATAAGCTACGCCCTGACCGAGGTGCCGGCCGAGGCCGGCTACCTGCACGCGCAGTACCGCCGCAGCCTGACCACGCGCGAGTATCCCGAGCATGTGCTTCTTGACGGCGTCAAGGGCAAGGGGCACTACGTCGGCACGTACATCGCCTGGACGCAGATGTCCAACGGCTGGTGGGGTGAAGGCGAGATCAAGTTCTACATCGACGGCGACAAGAAGTATCCGACCATCTGCGGCACGGGCACCGAGGACTACTTCGGCGGCGCGTGGTGCTTCTACGACAAGGACGGCCTGGAGGAAATCTACAGCACGCCGTTCCTTGGCCTGCCGCTGTCGCGGCACGAACTGAAGGAAGTGCCCCGCCACAGCCTGTACCGGTGGCACATCATGGACCCGATCCATTTCGCCAAGGACCTGAAGGTGACGATACAGGCTCTGGGCTGGTGGCCGGGCGGGAAGTATCAGCCGCTGACGGATGACATTGCATCGACGGCGCTGTGGTACCAGACGCTGCCGCATGCGGCGTTCCCGAAGTTCCCGACCATCAACGAAAGATACCCGCGTTAAGCGGCCTTACAGTTTAAGAACACATAACAAAATAAACCACAGAGTTCACGCCCATACGGGCGGGCGTATGCCCGGAGGGCACGAAGTAAACACATAAAAACCTTCAAATGCTGTATTTTTTGTGCTCTCTGTGTTCTCCGTGGTTCAGGCTGTTTCTTTTTGTCAGGTACTCTAAGTTTCATCGCCCGGCGGTCTGGAAAGGCCGCCGGGCAATTTTGTAATATGTAAGTTTCGGGGCGCCACGGCTTGCTCGCAAGCCGTGTACGGTAGGTGCCTCATACGGGTTCGCCCGGAGACAACCCGTACGGGCCACCCGTCAAAAGCAAATTTGGGAGTTCATTATGGCTGCGTCAAACCTGCTTTCGATTGAAGAAGCGGACTGCACGCGCTGCGGCCTGTGCGCCGCGGTCTGCCCGAGAGGCATAGTTGTTATCGGTTCGAAGGTTCCTCGCACGCTGCGCAGCGGGGCCGAGAAATGCACGAAGTGCGGCCACTGCATAGCGGCCTGCCCCGTGCAGAAGCTGCGGCATGAGCTAATACCCGACGGCTGCCTGCCGCTGGCGGCCGAGTGGCGCGGCACGCCGGAGGCGGTCGGCAATCTCATTCGCGGGCGGCGGTCGATACGCCGCTACAAATCCGAGCCGGTCGAAAAGTCGAAGCTGCTCGAGCTGCTGGACATGGCCCGCTACGCGCCGACGGGCATGAATTCGCAGTCGGTGAAGTGGCTGATTATCTACGACACGGCGGAGGTCAGGAAACTGGCCGGCGCGGTCATCGAGTGGATGCGCGAGCTGTCGCGCAGCGGCCGGCTTATCGCCGGCAGGTACGACCCGTCCCAGCTCATCGCCGCATGGGACATGGGGATTGATCCGATTCTTCGCGGCTGCACGCACGTTCTTATCGCCTATGGCCGGCAGGACGACCCGATGGCGGCCGGAGCGTGCATCATCGCGCTGACGACTGCGGAGCTTGCCGCCCTGCCGCTCGGCCTGGGCGCGTGCTGGGCGGGCTTTCTGCACATAGCAGCCATGAGTTCGCAGACGGTGCGCGATGCGCTGAACCTGCCAGCCGGCTGCATGATGCACGGCGGGCTGATGATCGGCTATCCCGACGAGACGTATCAAAGCATCCCGCCGCGAAACCAGCCCGACGTCAATTGGCGATAGGCCGAAGCACGGCGCTCCCAAAATAAAACACCGCGAACATGTGTTATAAACGGTCATGTTCGCGGCGCCAGTCGGACAGCCGGGTCGGTACTGCCCGCTGTTACCAGGTATATTATCTGCGGCGCTTGTTATCCCGCCTGTTCTGATCTTCCTTACTTCTGTCGCCCGCAGTCGGCTTGTTTTTGTCATTGCGCACCGTGGTGCGGTCGTTTTTGTCGCGGCTGTCGCGGTTTCCATTTCTGTCGCCGGTGGTTGCGGCCGTGGTCCGCGTGTCATCCGTGCGACCTGTAACGCGGTTATTGTCTTCGCGCTTGGTGTCTTTCTTTTTGTCAACAGCTGCTGTCCGCGTATTGTCGGTGCGAACCGCAACATGGTTGTCCCGGTCGCGATTATTCGTGTCGCGTACGACGACGTGGTCGTCGCGATCGTGGCGGTCATCGCGGCGGTCGGTCACTGTCACTTTCGGTGCGGTGTAGTGGGTTTCCTGTCGCACGGGCGGGCTGTAATGGTCGTTTCTGACGTTGAAGCTGTAGCGGCTGTGATCGCAGCCCGTCGCGGAAATTAGGAGTAAAGCAGCCGCAGCGAGAACCATAACGTTTGTTATCAGTTTTGTGTTTTTCATGGCCAGGCTCCTTATGCCTGTTGTTACAGTCAATCAGACACGGCCGGGCGGGGAAGGTTTGCGGAACGTCTTTCGATTCTTAAAATGATGTGAAAGGACACAGGCGGGACGGTTTACCCGTATGGGCCTGTGCCACAAAATAAACAGAAGCGCCGCGAACACGTTCACAAATATTCATGTTCGCGGCGTTCGCACGGCCCCCAACCCGCCAGAACCTGCTGTCATGTTTTAATGTCTGCGGTCATGACGGTCGTGGCGGTCATGGCGATCGTGACTTCTGCGGTCGTCTCCGTCACGCCTGTCGTCGCGTCTGTCATGCGAATAGGAACGGTCATGGTCGTCGCAGTCTCTAGTGACGAATACCGGCCTGTCATAGACACGCGGAGGCGCGACGTAGTGATACTCGCTGTACCTCACCGGTGGGCCGCAATGATCTCCCCTGACGCGGACGTGGTGACGATCGTGGTCGCAGCCCGCCAGCGTAACCAGCAGCACGCCCGCGGCCACCAGAACGAAGATTCCCGATATTTTCCTCAGATGTTTCATGGCTGGCTCCTTATGCCTGTTGTTACAAGCAACCAGACACGGCCGCATAGGGAAGGTTTGTGGATTTTGGCGTTTGCTGCCGCGGAAGTTCGCGAGCGGCACGAGTTGCGGCATGTATCTGCAAAATAAGCGGTTGCGTTAATCGCGAGCGGCGGGAATAAAAAGAACCGGGGCGGTCCGCTGCTGTCTGGACCGCCCCGCGACTCTCCTGGGCGGTTACCGCAACCGCCCTGTCTAAGTTGTCCGCCACTCTCTTGGCGAACTCCTGAAAAGGTTCCTCAGGAGGAATCTCAGCCTCCTGATTAACTCTAGGCCGGCTGCGCGGCGTTCTCAAATTTCGCGGTTTGCATGATTCGCTTTTTTGAAAGTCCCCCGCGCGGTATAGTGGTCGGTCGTAAACAGGAAGGGTACGGACTTTTCAAAAACATCTCGGCACGGATGCGGTTTATGGACGGATTTGTTCACCTTCACGTACACTCGCACTATTCGCTGCTGGACGGCGCCTGCCAGATAAAGGACCTGGTCAAGGCCGCCGCCGCCGCGGGCATGGACTCGCTCGCGCTGACCGATCACGGCAATCTTTTCGGCGCGATAGATTTTTACAACACCGCCCGGGCCGAGGGCGTCAGGCCGATTCTCGGCATGGAGGCGTACATCTCTCCCACCGACCGGTTCGACAAGTCGATGGGCAGGATAACCACCGCGTCCTACCACATGCTGCTGCTGGCGATGAACCAGACCGGCTGGCGGAACCTGATGAAACTTTCCTCGCGCGCGTACCTGGAAGGTTTCTACTATCGCCCGCGAATCGACCGCCAGCTGCTTGCGGAATTCAACGAAGGGCTTATCTGCACCACGGCATGCCTCGGCGGCGAGGTGCCCAGTGCGATCCTGCGCGGCGAGCCGAAAGAGGCGCGGCGGATTGCGGGCGAATATCTCGATATTTTCGGGCGGGATCGGTTTTTCATCGAGGTGCAGAACCAGGGCATGGTCGAGCAGCATCAGGCGAACCCCGAGCTGATGGCCATCGCGGCCGAACTCGGCGTCGGCGTGGTCGGCACGAACGACGTTCACTTCCTGACGCGGGAGCACAAGCCCGCCCATGAGGTGCTGACGTGCATATCCACCGGCAAGACGCTGGCCGACGGCGGCGCGATGGAATATTCGCCGGAGCTTTACCTGAAAAGCCCCTCCGAGATGCGGCAGGCGCTGGCCGACCTCGGCGACGCCGCTCGCAACACGCTTTCAATCGCCGAAATGTGCGACGTGAAGCTCGATTTCTCCGGAAAGCACCTGCCCGTGTTCCAGACGCCCGGCGGCGAATCGGAAGCCGAGTATCTCCGCAAGCTCGCATTCCAGCGGCTCAATGAGCGGTGCAAAGGCAATCCGCCGGCGGAATATGTTGAGCGGCTGAATCGCGAGCTGGAGGTCATCGACGGCAAGGGCTACAGCGGGTACTGCCTCATCGTGCAGGACTTCACCCAGTACGCCCGCAAGAACAACATACCGTGCGGCGCCAGAGGCAGCGGCTGTGCAACGCTGCTTGGCTACTGCCTGGGCATATCGAACGTGGACCCGATAAAGTACGGTCTGCTGTTTGAGCGGTTCACCGACCCGCAGCGCGACGAGAACCCGGACTTTGATATCGACATCTGCCAGGAAGGCCGCAGCAAGGTTCTGCAGTACGTACGCGAGAAGTACGGGCACGTTGCGCAGATTATCACTTACGGAACGCTGAAGGCCCGCGCGGTCCTTCGCGACGTCGGGCGCGTGCTCGACGTGCCGCTGGCCGATGTGGACGCCATCGCCAAGAAAGTGCCCGAAGGCCCGAAGGTCACGCTGGAAAGCGCGCTGGAAGCCGAGCCGGACCTTCGCGAGATGTACCAGAGCAACGATCGCTACAGGCAAATGATAGATTACGGCCTGAAGCTCGAAGGCCTTGCCCGTCATACCGGCGTGCATGCCGCCGGCGTGGTCGTCGCGCAGGAGCCGCTGGAAAATCTCGTGCCGCTCTGCAAGCAGGCCGACAGCGACGACGCGATAACACAGTGGGACGGTCCGACGTGCGACAAAATCGGCCTGATGAAGATGGACTTCCTCGGCCTGCGGACGCTGACGATTCTCCAGCGCTGCCGCGAGCTTGTCCGCCGGCGCACCGGCGAGGATATCGATCCCGAAGAACTGCCGCTCGACGACCAGAAGGTTTTCCAGCTGTTCCGGGAAGGCAGGACCGACGGCGTTTTCCAGTTTGAATCCGACGGCATGAAGGGCGTGCTGATGCAGATGCAGCCGGAACGCATCGGCGACCTTATTGCAGCCAACGCCATGTATCGCCCGGGCCCGATGGAGCTTATAGGCACATACTGCGCCCGCAAGAACGGCACCGAGGAAGTGCCCTCCGTCCATGAAAAGGTCGATGACATACTGGCTGAGACATACGGCATCATGACTTACCAGGAGCAGGTCATGATGGTGCTCAACCGCCTGGGCAAGCTGAAGCTGAATACCGCCCTTACGCTGATCAAGGCTATTTCCAAAAAGAAGGAAAAGACCATCGCGGCCGAGCGACCGAATTTCCTGAAAGGCGCCGAGGAAAACGGCATCGCCCCGGCCGAGGCGGAGGAAATTTTCGAGCTTATCCTGAAATTCGCCGGGTACGGCTTCAACAAGGCGCATTCGTCGCGATACGCGATAATCGCCTACCAGGCGGCGTTCTTCAAAACATACTATCCGCGCGAGTTTCTCGCCGCGACGCTTACGTTTGAAAGCGGCGACACGGACAAGGTCGTTCAGTACCTGTCCGAGGCGTCTCGCATGAACATAAAAATCGCCCCGCCGGACATCAACGCATGCAGCAGCGACTTCACGGTGGACGGCGAGATGGTGCGTTTCGGGCTGTCGGCCGTCAAGGGCGTCGGCGGCAAGGCCATCGAGGCGATTATTGCCGCCCGCAGCAAAGTCGGCCGATTCACCGATCTGTTCCACTTCTGCAGGCATGTTGACCTGCATGCCGTGAATCGCGCCACCATCGAGGCCCTCATAAAGTGCGGAGCGTTCGACTCGCTTGGCGCGCACCGTGCGGCGATGATGGCCGCCATCGACAGCGCCATAAGCATCGGCCAGTCTGCAGCTGCCGACCGCAAGAGCGGGCAGATGAGTTTTTTCGATGCGCTCGGCCAGCAGAACGCCAGGCCGCAATTCCCCGACGTCGAGCCGTGGTCCGAATCGCAATTGCTCGCCGCCGAGAAGGAAACTCTCGGTTTTTACATCACGTCGCACCCGCTGACGCGTTACGGCCGCGAGCTTACCGCGCTGTCGACGCCGGCGGGGCTGAGCATGGCCCGGCTGGAAGACTTCGCCGCCGGCGGGCGGATTACCATCGGCTGCATGATCGCGTCGGTCCGAAGCACCATCACGAAGGCCGGCCGATCAGCCGGCAAAAAAATGGCGATGCTCACCATCGAAGACCTCACCGGCAAATGCGACGCCGTCGTATTCTCCGAAACGTACGAAAAATACGCGCATCTCATCGAGCCTGAAGCGATGGTTTTCATCACCGGCGCCGCCGACCGCCGACGCGAGCGAATAAACATCGTTGTCGACGAAATAACGCCCATCAACCAGGCGATAGAACGGCTTACCGGTGAAATACTCATTCGTATTCCGCGCAGCCGCCCGATGAACGAGGTGCTCGAGCCGCTGAAGGAAATTTTGCTGGCCCATCGCGGCAGCGTTCCGGTGTGCATCCAGCTGCGGACGACTCTGCGAAACGACATAACCGCGACGGTTCGGCCTGACAGGGAATGGTTTGTGGCGCCGTCCAGAAAACTTGTCGACAGGCTTACCGACCTGCTCGGCGAGGAAAACCTGTTGTTAAAACCAAAAAACAATAATAACGGGGCGAACAGGCACAACAACTACCGCAGGAAGTACGCTAACGACGCCGGATAACGCCCTGCTCCAACGCTGGCACGAAGTTTGCATCATTCGTGCATAAAATTTTGGGAAAGGCCGTTTTGAAATTTCGTTTTGACTTGCGCGACAAGCGGCGTTAGACTCCGCTCGTCGTATCAATAGTGCAGCTTTAGTTCGGGAACACCAATTCGGCCAAGGAAGGCTACCGTTATCCGCAGCTGCACAAATAAATGCTCCTGGTGTTTTTGATTTATCGCGCGCAGTGCTTGTTGTGCGCTTAGCTATAGAAAGGACGTGCTCATGGCAACTCTCGGCCGGGGTCTTTGGCAGAGCATCATCCAGCAGGTAGTCGCGACAGGCGGCAACATCATCAGGCCGTGGTTCACTCAGCTCGAACCGATATCGCTCGAGCATGGTCTTCTGGAAATACAGGTTCCCGGCAAGAAAGAGCAGCGCTACTGTCAGCAGCACGCCACGCGATTATTCACCGAGGCCGCCCAGGCAGCAACCGGTCGGCTTGTCGGTGTCTGCTTCCTGACCAAGTCCGAGCGCAGCGCCGAGGAAGAAGTTGACAACGGCGAGGTTTCGGCGGCCACCAACGGAACAATCGAGCATTTCAGCAGCGATTACACCTTCGACACGTTCGTGACCGGGCCATGCAACCGCCTTGCGCACGCCGCGAGCATTGCAGTAAGCGAAGCCCCCGGCAAGACTTATAATCCGCTGTTCATCCACGGCAACGTCGGGCTTGGCAAGACGCACCTGCTTCAGGCAATCTGCCACAAGATCATTTCCGACGCGCCGGGCAGCAATATCTGCTACCTCTCCTGCGAGGCGTTTGTTAATCACTTTATCGAAGCGGTCGAAATGGGCCAGCTCCACGACTTCCGCTATCGCTACCGCCACGCGGACGTGCTGGTCATTGACGATATTCAGTTCCTTTCCGACCACGAACAGACGCAGGAAGAGTTTTTCCACACGTTCAACACGCTGTACCAGGCGCAGAAACAGATAATTCTTTCCTGCGACCGCAGCCCGGCCCAGATACCGGACCTTGAAGAGCGGCTGGTCAGCAGATTCAACTGGGGCCTCGTCGCCCAGATAGACCGACCCTGCTATGAGACTCGCGTGGCCATCCTCCGCAAGAAGGCCCGCATGCGCAATATCGAACTTCCCGAAGATGTGCTTTGTCTCATCGCAGTCAAAGTAGATTCCAACACCCGCGAGCTCGAGGGCGCGATCGCGAAGGTCGCGATGCTCGCGGCTGTATCGGACAGGCCGATAGACCTCGACCTGGCCGAAGAAGCCCTCGGCTCCAACCCGGCGACCGCGGAACGGCGAGAAATTACCATTGAAGACATACTCTCCGCCGTCACGTCGCGATACGGCATCCGCCTGGCGGACCTGCAGTCCAAAAAACGCAGCCGCTCGATAGCGTTCCCCCGCCAGATATGTATGTACCTCGCCCGTAACCTTACGCGCCACAGCCTCGAGGAAATCGGCGGCTATTTCGGCGGCCGGGACCACACAACCGTCCTGCACGCCAACAAAACAATCGACGCGATGCGCAGCAAGGACGCCCAGTTCCAGGCGACGCTGGAGAAAATCGCCGAAGATATCCGCGCAACGATCTGATTTCCCGGTATTCCCAGCGCACAAACCGCAAAGCTACAGATGCGAGCCGAGTCACCGGAAATTATCAACAGCCTTTTGTGGATAACTTTTGTAAAACCTGTCGCGCGGCTGTTTGCGCATCTGCCGCACAAGCAATCGCTCACAACGCTTCCGGCAGCGCCGTCGGCCATACTGCATGACTGCCGCCTATGCGCTACATCATTGCCGACAGCTTATTCACATTGGAAAGGCATCATTCCGATAACATAACCCCTTACGGATACCTCTTTTGAGCAAATCTCCTCCAATGCGCCACACAATCAACAGGCCATATTCACTACTAATATGAGATTTATACTCTTCTTATTAAAAAGATAAGAACTCTCGCCTGCTCCCGCAAAAGCAAAAAAACACCCGGGGCCGAAATGACTTTCTGCACGTAAACAAATCAGGGGTGCGACTAAAGACTTTACACTACTGACTTCTGCGAACCTTTCATTTTCGCTACGCCTTCAAGGCTTCCGACAACGACTATGCGATCGCCAAGCGTGAGCGTCTCTGAAGCGGAGGGAGACGTAATCTGGTTCTGTCCCCTGCGAATGCCGATCACGGTCACTCCGTAGCGATTGCGAAAATCCAGCTCAGTCAGGGTTCTGCCGATCCATGCCGATTCCGGTATGACGCTTATTTCGTCGGCGTCGAATGCGGGGGCCTGCTCCTGAGGTGATCCCAGGTCGCGCTGGCGCAGATGCTCCACGGCTTTCGCCGCCTGCTGCGGCGGGCACAGCAGAACAACCCGGTCGCCCGGATACATTTTTAAATCCGGGGCTGGATTGAAATGAATTCTGCCTGCCCGGCTGATGGCGAGCACCGAAACCCCAAGTTCACGGCGAAGGGCCAGATCGCGCAGCGTCTTCCCGGCGAACACGGACCCCGGCTGAAGCGAAACTTCCTCCAGTACGGCTGGCCAGTCCCGCAGGCCGGGAAGCGACTGGATCGCCCCTGTAACTGCCTCGACGGCCTGTTCGGCGGCGTCGCTGAACGGCTGCAGCACCAGATGCGCTCCGAGCCGACGGTATTCCTCGGCGTATGAAGGCCTGCCGGCGGTAAGGGCGACGCGGCCCGTGAAATCCCGCTCCCGCAGCATCTTTATCAGCGAGACGTTCAATGCGTGGTCGCGGATGGTGCAGAGCACCCATCGCGCCTCGTGGAGCGGAATCTGGCTGAGCATTTCAGGGTCGCCCACATCGCCGTACAGCACGGGCAGGCCCAGTTTGCGACCGCGGTCGAGGGCCTGCGGGTCGAAATCCACCGCCAGCAGATGCCAATTGTGCTGCTGCAGGTGCGAGGCTATGGCCCCGCCATAGTTGCCAAGGCCCATAACGATAATAAGATGGTCATTCGTCGCTGCGGGCACGGCGTTCGCCTGCGACTCGCGATAGGGATTCGCCCGCTCGAACACGCCCAGCACGCCCGACAGGCGGGAATACAGCGGCCCGGAATACAGGATCATGTAGGTGGAGGCGAAAATCGTCACCAGGCCGACCAGCGTAATCAGGCCCATCGTCGAGGAGTCGATGTGCCCGAGGCTTACTCCAAGAGCGGCGAGTATGAGGGAGAACTCGCTTATCTGAGCCACGGCCAGGCCGGACATAAAACCGGTTCGCTTTCGATAACCCATCAGGCCCATGATCGCCATGACGATAAGCGGGTTGCCGATCAGCACGAAGCCGGAGAATGCTACGGCCCTGCCCATCTCCGCCCCCAGCGCGGGCAAATCAAGCCTGGCGCCCAGGTCGATGAAAAAGAACAGCAGCAGAAAATCTCTCAGCACGATGAGCTTTGCACCGATGGCGTCGCGCTGCGGCGTGGAGGCCAGTGACACGCCGGCCAGAAAAGCACCGACTTCCTTGCTGAAGCCCAGCACTTCCGCTGCGGCCGCTATAGCCACGGCCCACATGATGGCGAAGAGCACCAGTAGTTCCTGAGAACGGGCTATGTAAGACAAAACTCGCGGCAGCACCCATCGCATAAGGGCGACGACTACGCCGAGCATCAGCAGGCCCTTGCCGGCTATCCACAGAGATTCCACAAGGAAGCCTTGTCCCTGCTCGCCGCCGCCGAACGCCGTCAGGCCGATAAGGGCGAGGATGGCCACGATGTCCTGAACGATGAGAAAGCCGACGGCGATGCGCCCGTGCAGCGAGTCTATCTCCTTTTTATCGGAGAGCAGCTTGACGATGATGATTGTGCTTGAAAACGTCAGGGCCACCGCGACATAAAGAGCCGGGATCGTCTGCATTCCGAAAGCCATGGCGATGGCGAAGCCGATCAGCGACGTGAAGGCCACCTGTCCCAGGCCGGTCGCCAGCGCCACCGGACCGATCGTGCGGATCATCCCGATATCTAGACGCAACCCCACAACGAACAACAGCAGTGAAATGCCTATGCTGGCCAGCAGCTCTATTTCATGCGCTCCCTCAACCAGGCCGATGACCGAAGGACCGACCAGTATGCCGGCGAAGAGAAACGAGATGATAAGGGGCTGGCGCAGCTTCAGGCCGATAGCGGCCACCGCGGCCGCAACAGCCAGCACGCCCGCAACCTCGGCAAACGGTGTCCATTCCATCAACATTCCTCACAATCGCGGTTTTGCCGCCGTTTCAAGGATATCGGCGACGGATATGATAAAGCCACCGCCCCGCAGTGTGAACCGTTAATTTATGCGGGCGGGCCGATGCGACAACAATCAACGATACCGCAGGCGGGCGATGTTATAGAACGGCCGGCCCTGCGCGATGTACTTGCGCTCGAAATTCGTTCCGACGATTTCCCCGCTTGCATCGGTCATGCTCGGCATTGGAATGCCGGCCATCCCCTCGGCGCCGGCGAGCACCTTGCGTATCTGCTGGAAATAATCCTGGTGGTCGGTGACCACAAGCAGCTGCCCGCCGATTTTCAGCGACCGGCGCACCTGCTCGACGAATCGCGGCTGAATGAGGCGCCGGCGATTGTGCTTTCGCTTCGGCCAGGGGTCAGGAAAGTATATGTGCACCCGCCAGAGGCTTTCCGGCGGGACATAGAGCCTGAAGAAGGTGGCCGCCTCTATGTATGTGGTTCGCACGTTCGTCAGGCCGGCCCGGCGGAACCGGTCGGCGCAGTAGCTGCAGTAAGCCCTGGCGTATTCCAGACCGAGAAAATTTATTTCCGGCCGGGCCTTCGCGCGGGCGAGCAGGAACGTACCTTTGCCCATGCCGATTTCCAGCTCGACCAGCCTGTCGTTGCCGAACAGCTCCGCGAAGTCCAGCGGCCCGGCGATGTTCTCATCCAGCATTATCCCGCCGGTATCGAATTTGCCCTCGCGGCCGTGCGATATGTGTTTCGGTGAACTTTGTCGCATCACGGCAGAATAGACGTTTGCCGGCCGGCGGACAAGCCCCTGAAGCGGCAGTGTTGATAAGATTGGCGAACGGTGAATGACCAATGTCCTTGCTTTGCCGGCCTGGCAGGACATAATGTTACTGCACTGTCAGGTAACAACGAAAAAGGAGCAGGCCATGAAACTCGGCGTTATGGGCGCGCTTTTCGGCGGGATGGGGCTGGACGACGCACTGGAATACTGCGTAAGGCTGGGCCTGGATGCGATCGAGCTGCCGGCCGGGGCGTATCCGGGCGACCCGTGGAAAATCAGCGGCATCCACAAAAACAAATCGAAGCTGCGAGACCTCAAAAGCAAAATCGCCGACTGCGGCCTGGAGGTTCACGGCATCGCGGTGCACGGCAACCCGGTGCACCCGGACAAGAAAATCGCCGCCGTCCACCGGCAGGCGCACCGCAACGGCGTGATGCTTGCTGCGGAATTTGGAACCGTGGTTATCAATTTTTCCGGCTGCCCCGGCGGTTGTGCCGGCGACAAGACGCCGAATTTCGTCACCTGCCCCTGGCCGGACGACTTCGCCGCAGCGGCCGACTACCAGTGGAACAAGGTCATCATCCCCTTCTGGAAAAAGGAAAACGACTTCGCCGCGAAGTGCGGCGTGAAGATAGCTTTCGAGGCGCATCCCGGCATGACCGTTCACAATCCCGAGGACATCGTCCGCCTTCGCAGCGCCGCGGGCAAAAATCTCGGCGCAAATCTCGACCCCAGCCACTTCTTCTGGCAGGGCATCGACCCGGTGGAGGCCGCCCGCTTCCTCGGCGAACACAAGTGCATCTTCCACGTCCACGCCAAGGACTGCGCGATAGACCAGCGCAACTCCGGCATCACCGGCAATCTGGACATCAAGAGCTACGGCGACGTGAAGAAACGTTCATGGGTTTTCCGCACGGTCGGCTACGGCCACGGCGACGAATTCTGGAAACCATTCGTCTCCATGCTGCGGACGCACGGCTACGACGGCGTGATAAGCATCGAGCACGAAGACTCGCTGATGAGCATGACCGAGGGCTTTGAAAAGGCCGTCGCATACCTCAAAAACGTTATTCTTACCCAGCCAATCGGCAAGGCCTGGTGGTTTTAGCGCAGAAGCTGGTGACATAGGGTTGACACCCCCGCCATTGCTGCAGAGAATGGTCGCATCAAGATAACTCTATCTGTGGAGGCAGGATGCGGCGGGTCGGCCTTACTCTTATAGAGGCGCTTCTCGTAGTTGCGGTTATTGCACTACTCTGCGGTATCCTTCTGCCCACGCTTTCCGCCGCCCGCGAGCAGGCCCGCATGGTCAGCTGCTCGGCCGGAATGCACGACATCCACTCCGCCCTCATGGATTACGCCTCAGCGAACTGCCGGCAGATGCCGCCGTTCATCTTCAGCGACATGCAGGGCTGCCTGCCGGAGTCCGGACATTACGGCGGGCCGAGCCAGGCCGGCGACCCGGCCGCCATGTTCCGCGGCGACACGCGCGTTAACCTCTGGACGCTGGCTGACGACGGCCTGACCTCGCCGGCGAGACTGCTCTGCCCGAGTGCGGACGAATCGCTCGCCCGCGGCGACGCCAGCTACTTTGAATATTCGTTCCGTTTCAGCACGTACTGCCTGCGGTTCCCGGCCAGCGAAGACCTGTTCTCGACCGCACCGGGCCTGCTGAACTACGGCGGGGGCGGAGCGCTGAACATCTACCGCATGAAACCCGGCGGCGCGACAGTGGCGGTTGCGGGTGCGGCAGGGGCCGCCGGCGGCAGACAGGTCGTTCCGCAGGCGCGCTTCGACCGCAGCTATCGCACGCTGAGCGAAACAGGCTGCGGCGACGACGATTACGTCCCGGCTGAAGATGCAATGCTGGCTGATACGTTCTGGTGGCAGGACCGCCGGCAGGACGGCGGAACGTCAGGCAGTCTGACAAAGTACCCCATCCGCGCCAGCTGGTGCCACGGCGAAAAATTCAACGCACTTTACGGCGACGGTGCGGTCAAACGCATCGCCGACAGCGGCACGGTTAGAAGCAACTCCATCGCCCCGGGCAACTCGGCCGGCGCCGACAGCCTTTACCACGCCTCCGCCGCCGAGCGGATATGGCAATTTTTCGACGGCTCGCGGTAGTCCGGCTGACGGCTTTGCAAACGTGGTTGCCGACGTTACACTTTCCTCATGCGGATACTCATAAGCAATGACGACGGCATACTCGCGCCGGGTCTGGCGGCGCTGCGGGAGGCGGTTGCCGATCTCGGCGAGATTCACGTGGTCGCGCCGGATTCGCCGCAGTCGGCAGCCGGCCACGCCATCACCCTTACCGCCCCGCTTGCGGTTCGCCGCGTTCGCGTGGGCGGCTTCGAGGGCATAAGCGTTGACGGCCGCCCCGCCGACTGCGTCCGGCTGGCAATCCGCAGCCTGCTGCCCGTCCGGCCGGACCTGGTGCTGTCCGGCATAAACGCCGGCGCGAATGTGGGGATAAATGTTTTCTATTCCGGCACGGTCGCCGCGGCGGCAGAGGCGGCGATGTTCAATATTCCGGCTGTGGCGTTTTCCGCCTCAATGGCCACCGGTGAAATCGACTTCGCCCGCGCCGCCCGCCAGTGCCGCTGGGTGCTGGACAGGCTGCTCGCCGACAAACTGGCCCCCGGCGATCTGATAAACGTCAACATTCCCGCTGCCCGAGCCGGCTGGCCGGTGGGCGTCCGCGTCGCCCGCCAGTCAACCGATGAGCTAAACGACGAATATATACGCAGCGTTTCCGACGGTATCGAAACTTATCGCCTGAGCGACAAGTATGAATTCAGGCCCGGCCAGGAAGACACCGACGTTGCAGCCATGCTCGAAGGCTATATAACCGTCACGCCCCTGCACGTGGACATGACGCAGCACGGGCGGCTGGCCTCGCTGAATAACGCCCCGTGGCGAGAATTAAGGGACATGCCGCAATAAGTTACGCAACCTTTGCGATTCGAGAGTGTTTCCTGGGGGTGGTTTTCAGCCGGTTTATAATCCGGCGCACCATTTTAAGAGGAACCGTAAAATGTGGAACACCGACAAACTCCAGCCGCGAGACGCCGTGAAGCTGGCGTTTCAGTACCGGCAGACGGATTACGTGCCTTATGTATTCTGGATCAATCAGAAACAGACCGCCGCACTCGACGAATATTTTGGTGACAGCTCATGGGGCGGTCGAAAGACAGAATACATCGGCGGTGCGACCGGTGTGGATAACTTTATGAGCTGCGCGCCGATGGAAACGCAGGGCGACGGCAGCAAAAAAGACCTGTTCGGCTGCTCGTGGATGCTGGGCACGACGCATCACCTGGTAGCCTGGCCGCTCACTGAACCGGCGATCGGAAACTACAAACTGCCGGACCTGAAGAGCTATTTCACGAAATATCTCCATCCTCTCTGGCCGAAGGAACTGGCCGACTCGAATGACAAGTACCGCATAGCCGGCCATTCGTTTGGACTTTTCGAGCGCGCATGGTCGCTGCGCGGATTCGAGAATTTCCTGATGGACCTCATCGCCGAGGAAAAATTCGCCGAGGAGCTGCTGGAAACCATCACAGAGTGGATGCTGCAGAGCATCGACCTGCTGGCGGAGGCGCCGATTGACGCGGTGTTCCTCACCGACGACCACGCCGGGCAGCGAGGCATGCTGATGGGCGCGGATCGCTGGCGACGGCTGTTCAAGCCGCGATGGAAACGGATATACGAGCGGATCCACCACTATGGGCTGCACACCATCATGCACATGTGCGGGGACAACACCGAAGTCGTCCCGGACCTCATTGAAATCGGCCTGGACATGATGGAAAGCTGCCAGCCCGAGTGCATGGATATTTACAGGCTCAAGCGCGAATACGGCCGCGACATACGCTTCTGGGGCGGGCTGGGCGCGCAGAGCGTGATGCCGTTCGGCACGCCGGATGAAATCCGAGCCGAGGTTCGCAGGCTAAAACGGGAAATGGGCAGAGGCGGCGGATACATACTGGCGCCGGCGAAATCGCCCGGCGAGGAAACCCCGATGGAAAACATAATCGCATTCGTCGACGAAGCGTCAAAACCTCGCTAATCGAGCAGCTCGGCGGAGTCTTCAAAAAACTCGCCTTCAGATTTTTCCGCCGGCGCATCCGGGGCCTGCTGTTTTCGCGGAATTATGGTTTCCAGCGGAACGCCGCGCGTGTGCAAACAACTTGCCGGGTTTTCAGGCTGACTGGTGCGTGCGGAAAGATAAATCGCCTCCAGCACCGCCATCGTCAGCAGATTCTCGCGGGCGGAGCACGGCCAGGACGCATCATTATTGATTACCGCTTTGGCGAACGCCTCAGCCTGTCGCCTGAACGGCGCAACCGATGCTGGTTCTTCGTCGGTGCGGTCGAGCACGTTGCCGTCCGGGTCGCGGAAGAGGCACGATTCGCTGCATGCCGTCAGCGACCCGCCGCGGCCGTGCAGCGCAAGCTCTTCGCTTACCGGTCCGGACGAACGGGTCGTCACTACAGTCGTCATCGCCCCGCTTTTGTAATTCAGGATTGCCGCCGCCGTGTCGTCCGTGTCGTATATCGGCAGCGGTTCGCCGGACGGGCCGGTGTCGCCGGGCCGGTTTCCGCAGGCCGTCAGCCCGTAAACCTGCTCCGGCAGGCCGAGCATCCAGATAAGCAGGTCAATGGCGTGGTAGCCCAGCTCGAGCAGCGCCCCGCCGCCGGCCGACGCCTTATCGCCGCGCCAGCCGAGATTCGGACCCCAGTTGAACAGATAGTGCGCCCGGCCCAGGAAGATGCGGCCGAGCTTTTCACGCAGTTCGTACGCCCTGCCGTAGCCGGCTGTGAAGCGCCGATGCGTTCCGACGGCGAATTTCAGACCGGCCTGCTCCATCCGCTGCACGAATGCAACCGCTTCGTCGAGATTACGGGCAAGCGGCTGCTCCTTCCACACGTGGATGCCGCGCTCGGCACAGGCGGTGATAAGTTCGCCCGACGCGGTCGGCGGGACGGCTAGGTAAACGATTTTCGGGCGCGTTTCAGCCAGCAGCGAACGGTTGTCGGCATAGGCGGGGACTTTCATCTCGCTGCCGACCTGGGCGGCGAGCTTGCCGTTGCGGTCAGCGACGCCGACCACGCGCACGAGCCTGCTCTCACACAGGCCCTGCAACGTAAGCCGCCCGAAACTGCCCAGCCCGATAACCGCTACTTCAAGTGCCTCGTTTTTCGCCATGATTGGTCCGTCCCCCCTTCCTTGTATATGTTATTGGCATGAAAGTTAGACGCCGGCTGCGATGTTGTCAAGGCGCCTGCTTCCTGACTCATCCCCAGTTTTAGTTCAGGCAAAAAAATAGCCGACTTCTTTAGT
>CAZVYJ010000053.1:0-18562 GCA_964631565.1 uncultured Planctomycetaceae bacterium | reverse complement strand
CCGATAGCTTCATTCATGGGAAACTCCGGGTTCCGAAATACGTGTTCCGGGATACAAATTAGGCATTGAGGCATTAGTCATTCATTTGGCATTCGTCATTCGAAATTCGACATTGATACTCCGCGACCTCAGCGTCCTTCCCAAAGGGACCCGTCTGGGCTGCGGCTAATGAGAAAACCCGGCCGTCACAAGTGACGGCCTGCTAAATAAAAAGCCTTACGCGCGGAAGCGTTTGTAGTCTATGCCGAGCTGTTTGATCTTGTAGCCGATGATGCGCGGCGTGGTTCGCAGGTCCTCGGCCGCGGCCGATATCTTTCCGCCGGACCGCTTCAGCGCATCGACGATGATGTCCCGCTCGTACAGCGCGACCCGCTCCTCGAACGTGCCGGACCCAATCGTGTCCGAAGCGTCGGAGGTCTGCAGCGTCGGCGGCAGGTGGTGGCCGTGGATGACGCCGTCGGTGCTCAGCAGCACCGCGCGCTCGATGCAGTTCTCCAGTTCGCGCACGTTGCCCGGCCAGTGGTAGGCGACCATCATGTTGATGGCCGGCGTGCTGATGCGGCGGACGTCCTTGTTCATCTGGCGGGAATATTTCTCAACGAAATGGTCGGCCAGCAGGAGAATGTCGTTCTTGCGGTCGCGCAGCGGCGGCAGGAATATCGGGAAGACGTTTATGCGGTAATACAGGTCCTGGCGGAAGCCCTCATTCTCGACGGCCTGCTCGAGGTCGCGGTTCGTCGCGACGATTATGCGTACGTTCGCCTTGATGGATGCGTTGCTGCCGACTCGCTCGAACTCGCGTTCCTGGAGAACGCGAAGCAGCTTCACCTGCGTCGCCGGCGTGAACTCGCCGATTTCGTCCAGAAACAGCGTGCCGCCGTTGGCCTCTTCGATGCGTCCCTTGCGGCTCTGTATCGCGCCGGTGAACGCGCCCTTTTCGTGTCCGAACAATTCGCTCTCCAGCAGATTTTCGCTGAGTGCGGCGCAGTTGACCTTGATGAAAGGTCCCTTCGCTCGCGGGCTGGAATAATGAATCGCATGGGCGACCAGCTCCTTGCCCGTGCCGCTCTCGCCGCGGATGAGCACCGTGGTGTCGGAAGCCGCCACCTGGTGAATCGCCTGGTACACCTCGCGCATCGCGCCGGAGTTGCCTATGATGTTCTCCGGGCGGAACCTGTCTTCCAGCTCGCTGCGGAGGCGGACGTTTTCCTCTTCCAGCGCGTGCCTTTCCTCTGCAAAGTCGCGGCGGACCTTGACGTCGTTGGCTATCATGCTGCCGACGATGGTCAGGAGGCGGACGTCGTTGTTCAGCGTGGCCGACTCGTCGAAAACCCTGTCGGCCGAAAGCACTCCCACCACCTCGCTGCCTATCTTGATGGGCACGCAGATAAAACTTATTTCCTCTTTAATTGCGGCGGCTCGCCGTTTGTGAATGCGGTCGAGGAACATCGGCTCCTGTGAAACTTTGGGCACAACGACGGGCTGGCCGGTTTCGACGACGCGGCCGGTTATGCCTTCGCCCTTGCGGTAGCGCGCGCCGGCAAGCTGACTTGCGGGAATGTTGTGGGCGACCTCCGTCATCAGTTCGTCACCATCCGGCGTCAGCAGCATTATCGTGCCGCGAGTCATGGCAAGCTCGCTGTGCAGCACATCGAGAACCTCGAGCAGAATCTGCCGCTGCGACGCCCCGGAAGCGAGGATGCGGCTGATTCTGAAAAGTGCCTCCAGTTCACTATCGTGACCGATCCTGCCGGCCGGTTTCGCTGACTCATTTTCCGCCATTACTTCGCTGCTCCTTAACTTGCCGAACAACGCTGTAGGGCGAGCAATTTATTGCTCGCGTGCAAACAAGTTGCACGCCCTACTAACTAACTAACCGCCATTACCTTGATGCTCCTTCTATGTCACAACACGGCAATTCTATTACATTATTGTATAAAAACAAGTTGGTAATACACTTTTGTTATTTTATGCCAACCAACCTCATTGCGTCAATTTATGCTAATAGCCTGCCAAAGCAGGAGTTAAGCATAATTTCTTTTTCTGGCACGGTCTGTGCTCAAGGCACATCCAAGCAGCGAGTTTTTTTGTTTCGCAGCCGTCCCGACTCTGTTGAGTCACCGGCGAAGGTTTTTGACTGTTTTTGACTGTCTTTGACCGAGGCCGTAATCGATGAGCACGCGGCCCGGCAAGCATGAAAGGGATGCAGAAAATGATAAGGATGCGTAACGTCGTTCTTCCGTTATTGGTGCTTGCGGCTTTTGTTTCGTCTGGAATCGCCCAGGACGCGGTCCCGGCGACAACTTTGGAGGCGGAAGACGTTCCGGCGACAACCGCTGAGACTGTCGAAGCTGTTGCGGTTTCTCCTGCGACGGCGGTTGAGGCGGCGATGGAAGCTCTGCAGACGAATATAAACATCGTCTGGGTGTGCGTGGCTGCGTTCCTGGTGTTTTTCATGCAGGCCGGCTTCGCGATGGTCGAGACCGGCTTCACCAGGGCCAAGAACGCCGTGAACATCATCATGAAAAACCTGATGGACTTTGCAGTCGGGTCGCTGGCGTTTTTCCTGGTCGGCTTCGGGCTTATGTTCGGCACGAACGGGAGCGGATTTTGCGGCACGAGCGATTTCCTGCTGAGCGGCGCGTTTTCAAGCGCAAGCTCGTGGGATTACACGTTCCTGATCTTCCAGACAGTGTTCGCGGCGACGGCGGCGACCATCGTTTCGGGCGCGATGGCCGAGCGGACGAAGTTCGTCAGCTACCTTATCTACAGTTTTGTCATCAGCCTGGTCATATATCCGATATTCGGATCATGGACATGGGGAGCCGCATTCCACGGCGACAGCTGGCTGGGCAGCCTCCCGACGGGCGGCTTTATCGACTTCGCCGGCTCGACGGTCGTTCACTCGGTCGGCGGGTGGCTGGCGCTGGCGGGCGCCATAATGCTCGGGCCGCGGCTCGGCAAGTACGACGCCAACGGCAAGCCGAAGGCCATCATGGGTCATAACATCCCGCTGGCGGCGCTTGGGGTGTTCATATTGTGGTTCGGCTGGTTTGGGTTCAACCCCGGCAGCACGCTGACAGGCACGGGCGACATCGGCAGAGTGGCCGTGACGACCAACCTCTCGGCGGCGGCGGGCGCGGTCATGTCGATGTTCGTGGCATGGATGATTTTCAAGAAGCCAGACGCCTCGATGACGCTCAACGGCGCGCTCGCAGGCCTGGTGGCCATCACCGCTCCGTGTGCGACGGTCACGCCGGTTGGCGCGATTTTCATCGGTGCGATCGGCGGAACGATAGTCGTGCTCAGCGTCATATTCATCGATCGCGTGCTCAGGGTTGACGACCCTGTTGGCGCAGTCAGCGTTCACGGCGTATGCGGCATGGTTGGAACGCTGTGCTGCGGGCTGTTCAACGCCGAAGCCGTCATCGGAATCGGCGACGCAAACACCGGCCTGTTCTACGGCGGCGGCATCGACCAGCTCATCAGCCAGGCTGTCGGAGCGGGCATGGCGTTTCTGTGGGCGTTCGGAACCGGCCTGATTCTGTTCTACGCACTGAAGAGGACCGTCGGCCTGCGTGTCAGCAAGGATGAGGAACTCCGCGGCCTGGACGTCGGCGAACACGGTATGGAAGCATATTCCGGGTTCCAGATATTCTCGAATATGTAATAACGGCTCGATTCATGCAGACAAGGAAATGAAAGAGGAATGTCATGAAACTGATAATCGCGTTCATTCAGCCTGAGAAACTCAACGACGTGAAGCAGTCGCTGTACGCGGCCGAGGTGTTCAAAATTTCAGTAACCAACGCATTGGGGTGCGGCCAGCAAAAAGGCTATCACGAAACCTATCGCGGCGTCGATATAGAAGTAAACCTCCTGAAAAAGGTCAGGCTCGAGATAGCCGTCAACGAAGACTTCGTCCAGCCGACCATCGACGCCATTATAAAAGGCGCACGAACAGGCAACATCGGCGACGGCAAGATATTCGTGCTGCCGCTTGAACGGTGCATACGCATACGCACCGGTGAGGAGGGCAACGATGCAATCGGATAATTGATGCAGGCATATTGAATTGTTCATGGCGTTACAAAATAATCCTGCTGATAAACATCGTCGCTATAGCATTTTAGGTAAAACAGTAAAAGGATTTTGGAACATGAGATCAAAAAAGAACTGGTTGACGCGAATCGGAGTGGGTTTGTTTGTCGGCTTGTGTTTTGCGCAGCTGGCCGCCGCAGCAGAACCCAACGTAACGGAAGAGCCGGAGCTTGCCGCCGAGGCAACGCCGGGCAAGGGCGCCGCGGGCAGCAAGCCGCTACCGATTACCTTCGACGTGAACTACACGATCGTATCGGATTACATATTCAGGGGCATCAATTACAGCGAATACCTCGGTGAAGGACGCGAAGGCCTGAACCATCAGCTGGGCGCCGGTGTCAGCATCGATCTCGACAAGCTCGGCACGTTCAGCTACGCAGCCTGGTTTGAATGGTATGCCAAGCAGGACGACCCGGATTTCGACGAAGAAGCGCACGGCCATCTCCAGGAATTCGACAACACGGTTTCATGGAGTTATGACCTGTCGAAGATATGCGAGAAACTTCCGGTCACATTCACCACCGGCTGGGCGCACTATGCCTACCCGCAGGCAAAAGGCGACGCTTACGGCACCAACGAATGGTTCATGTCGCTCGCCGTGGACGACAGCAGCCTGTTCGGCACGGAGAATCCGGTGTTGAACCCGTACGTCGCATGGTACGTTGACACCGACGACGTCAAAGGGTGCTGGATCGAAACCGGCGTCAGCCACGATTTCGCCCTGTCGGAACTCGGATTTGCCAGCACGCCGGTGCTGAAGGACCTTACTGCCACGCCTTCGTTCATCCTGGGTATCGACAAGGGCCAGTTCGCCGAGGTCTGCCACCTGCAAAACCTGCAGTATGGCCTTGATATCACAGGCGATATCAACTCGATGTTCGACGTTTCGACCGACTACGGCCGGCTCACCGTCACCGGCTTCCTCCGGTACAGCGAAGCCGTCAACAGGGAAGTCGCCGACGACGAATTCTGGGGCGGCGTGACATTCGGTTATGAATGGTAAATAACTCAAAGTGACCGCTCCTAAGGGGCCGGTCAAGGAAAAGGTTAACTTGTTGATTGGTTGACTTGTTAACCAGACAACCAACCAGTCAACAAATCGGTCAATTTGAGCAAATAAATATAAAATCAAGTACCCCCTCGCCGAGAGCAGCCACCGCTACAGAAAGTCTGAATGCCCTTTCGGACCACCCCCCTGCTCTCGGCGATTCTTTTCAAGTATTACAGGCGTCTCGCCTGTGTGTTATCCGCCAAATCGCGGCCTCAGACCGGCTATGCCAAAACACATGCCCTCATTTCTTTTGCGACCGGATGAGGATGATGTCCGAGCCGTAACCAAGCTGGTTTTCGTATCGCTTGTCCGGCAAGCCGGCGCCCCTCCCGAGCCACTCATGCGGAAGCGAAACTCCGATGCCGTCGCGCATCAGGACGTCGCCGGCGATGCTTCTTTCCCTTCCGCCCGTCTCGTTGAGGCTCGTGAGCACGTATGTTTTCTGCGGGTCGAGCGCTTTGAGCCTGACCGTGTTGCCGGGAGCCCCGCCTTCATTCCGGAAGACGAAGAGCACCGATTCGCCCGCATCGTCGCTAGTATACTGGATCGCGCTCCAGTTGGCGGGATCGGCAAGCTCCGGATGCCAGACATCGCCGAGCAGGAGATGGCGGTATTTCTTGAAGGCCAGGAGTGCTCGATGGTATGCCTCTATGTAACCTGCCGGCGCGTTGGACAGCAGCTGCGCGCTGGCCCCGTTGACGTTGCCGAATGTGACGCCGTGGATGAAATGCCGGCGCAGATTGTAGTCGAGGGACGAGGCACTATACCAATCGTCCTGCAGAGCCGGGACTTCATCCGCATCCCCCCTGGCGATGGCCATGGAACCCCAGACGAACGGAGCGACCATGGGACCGGTGATGAACTCATTGACGTATCCGCCCGGCAGGAGTGTCATCGGCCCGGGGTTCGTCCGGCTGAGGTGAAGCGACGCGGAACATTCGAAGCCCGAAAGATTCGGGTGTTTCTTCAGGAGGTGGGACCATATCTTCACCATATTCTGATACGACGCCCATGCCCCGCCGTGCTTGCCGTGGCCGTGATCCTCGCGGTCGCAGAAGTCGCTGGCGGTTCCCGACGGATCCCACTTCATCCACTCGACATCGTATGTGTCGATGATGCGGTCGAGCTCTTTCTCGAGCCACTCGACGACTTCGGGATTACCCAGGCATAGCTGGGCCATCGGCGTCAGCGACGGATGCCAGCATTCGAGCCTGTTTCCGCCGGCTTTCGCGAGCCACGATTCGGGAATTTCTCCCGAAGTCACCCGTTCCATATCGACCATGCCTGGATCGACCCACAGGCCGAATTTCATGCCGGACGCCCGCACCCGTTTCGACAGATACGCCAGGCCGTGCGGGAATTTGTCACGATTCTCCTTGTAGGAGCCAAGCCCCTTGGACCAGTCGTTTACACCGGGAACCAGCGAGCTTCCCTCGTACCAGCTTGCGTCGTGGTAGAACACGTCGAACCCCATCTTCCGGGCGAATTCCAGTTCTTCGAGGATTCTTTCTTCGCTGTTCGGCTCCGTCAGCCAGATGCAGTAAGTCGCCAGAGGCGAATTGGGCACGGGCTTCGGAAAGACGTATCGCCTGAGATAGCGGAAGGCTTCGTTCGCAACCTCGTCCGGCCCGCCGGACGCGACGGCGAGAAACGCTATGGGAGTTTCCGTAGACTGTCCCGGCCCCACCTCGATGGCGGAATACCGATCAGGGTTGGGCGAACCCGGAAAGTCCGTTCCCACGCACAGGGAAAGGCCGCCGTCAACCGGTTCAGTAACAGCCTCGAACCGCAGGATTCCCACGCCGAGATCGCCTCCAACCAGGAGTGATTGCCCGGCCTGCGTGTTCTCGCAGACGACCCAGTTGTCGAAACTCCTCTTTTGGGAAAAATCTCCAACTTTCACGAATCCGTGGCCTCCCCTCGGGGCCGCAGTAAGCGCCTGCAGCCCGGCGCCCGTTGCGCCGAGAGAAAGGCGGAGGGGACGAATCCCGCATATCGGCCGAAGCGCAGATTTACCGTGGTTCTCCAGGCGGGCTGAGTATTCAATCACCGCGCGATCCGGATAACATGTCAGCAGGAGGCACAAAATTGTTTCCTGACTTTCATCCGCGAAAGACAGCTCCAGCCTGACGCCGCCGTTCGGGAGTTTGACAATATTGTCGCGGATAAACCGGAAGCCGGCATCGCTCTGCAGTACGGAACCGGTTCCGGGTTCCCGGGTGATGGAACATCCGGTCGGGCTTCCTTTCAGCGCCCATTCATGTCCGCCGGCTCCGTTCGCAAGAGACACCAGATTCACGCCGCCGGAGTCTGTCCGGGCGAGTTCGATACAGATACCGCCGTTGTCGATTCTCCATCCCGAAGCCGTGGATTCGATACGTGGTTTGTTCACGATAGTGTTTCCTTTTTCGGCTGAGTTGTTCCCGGCGGTCTGAACCGGGGCGCATCCGTTGACCAGAAGAGATACTATTATCGCCCCCGCCAGAATAGCTGTGAACCGGTTTGAGATCATTTTGTTGACTCCTGCACTAGATTCACGCGTGACATGATTGTACGCCGTATAACAAACTTAAACGCGAAAGCCTGATTTAGTGTCGATGCCGTGAATATGTTTTCCGGCTTTCCTCACGATGCAACCGGCAACAATTTTAACAAACCCGAAATGCAGCCGCGTGCTCCCAAAAATCGAGACATTTTCCGCATTCCAGCCAAAATCAAGACATTTTTGTCTCAATACTGGCAAGTACCCAACATTTTTGTCGCAAATCCCCTTATTTCTCCCATTTCTCTTTTTGCTCTAACCCTCAACAACAACAGGCGTTAAGTCATATCACCTTTTTGGCACGGGATATGCTTTATGACTCCGTGTAGCCGGGGTGTTCCGGCTTGTTCCGGCTTGTATTTGTCGAAAGGGCGCTTTTGTGGGTTCGATAAAGTATTCGACAGGTCGAAGTGTATTCAGCAGCGTACCGGCCGTCGTGGCCGTGCTCTGCATGCTTGCCGTGCCGGCGCTTGCCGGAGACGGTTCGGATGTATCCAAAATCGTGCCGCTCGACACTGTGTGGGTTCTGATAGCCGCATTCCTGGTATTTTTCATGCAGGCCGGATTCGGCATGGTCGAGGCCGGCTTCATCCGCTCCAAAAACGCCTGCAACATTCTCACCAAAAACTTCATGGACTACTGCACCGCCAGCATAATGTTTTTCCTGGTGGGCTATGCGTTCATGTTCGGGACCGGCAATGGTTTCATCGGCTGGTCCAATTTCGGCCTGACCGGCAGCGAAGGCTGTCCCGACAGTCTTCCCGTCTGGGCGTTCTGGCTGTTCCAGGCTGCGTTCTGCGGAGCGTCTGCGACAATCGTTGCCGGCGCGATGGCCGAACGCATGAAGTTCCCCGCTTACCTCATGTACACGGTTGTCATCAGCGCCGTGGTTTATCCTATAATCGGTCACTGGGCATGGGGCGGCGGGTGGCTCGCCAAGGCCGGCTTCATGGACTTCGCAGGTTCGACGGTCGTTCACGCGACCGGCGGTTTCGCGGGATTGATAGGCGCGATACTGCTCGGCCCCCGCATCGGAAAATACAACGGTAACGGCAAATCACGCGCAATCGCCGGCCATTCCATACCGCTTGCGTCTTTGGGCGTATTCATTCTGTGGTTCGGCTGGTTCGGGTTCAATCCCGGTTCGACGCTGGGCGTCATCGGGCAGGAAAATCTCATCGGCCTGGTGGCGATGAACACGAACATGGCGGCGGCTGCCGGCGCCATCAGCGCCATGATCACCGTCTGGATTGTTTACGGCAAGCCGGACCTCTCAATGACCATGAACGGCGCGCTTGCGGGCCTGGTGGCGATCACGGCCGGCTGTGCGTTTGTCGCTCCGTGGGCGGCGATTGCAATCGGCGTAATCGGCGGCATGCTTGTTGTCGGCGGCGTGGCCGTCCTGGAAAAGCTGCACGTCGACGACCCGGTCGGCGCGTTCCCGGTTCACGGCCTCAACGGCGTATGGGGAACGCTGGCGATAGGTCTGTTCGGCAGTCAGGCGGTCAACGGCGGCCTGCCGCATGACGGACTGTTTTACGGCGGCGGCTTCACGCAGCTGGGCATACAGGCGATGGGAACTTTCTCCGGAGCGTTCTTCTCGCTGGCGGCGATGGGAGTGGTGTTCTTCATAATCAAGAAAACAGTGGGCCTGCGTGTCGGCCGGGCGGAAGAACTCCGCGGTCTGGACATCGGCGAACACGGCATGGAGTCATACGCGGGCTTCCAGATATTCGTCACGGAATAAAACGATGAAACTTATAGTCGCATACATCCAGCCGGAAAAGCTCAACGATGTCAAGCAGTCGCTTTACGCCAGGGAAGTCTACAAGGTTTCGGTGACCAACGCACTGGGCTGCGGCCAGCAGAAAGGCTACCACGAGACGTATCGCGGCGTGGACATCGAAGTGAACCTGCTTAAGAAGGTCCGTCTCGAGATAGCGGTCAACGAGGACTTCGTCCAGCCGACCATCGACGCCATCGTCAAGGGCGCGCGGACGGGCAATATCGGCGACGGAAAAATTTTCATCCTGCCGCTGGAGAGGTGCATACGCATCCGCACCGGCGAAGAAGGAAACGACGCAATCGGATAGAGCTTTCCTGTTTCGGATTTCGGATTTCGGATTTCAAATCTGAAATTGGAAATTTGAGATTTGAATTTTGAGTTATCCCCGCTGAAACGGCGGGATTTGCGGCCCTAAACAGGCCAAAAAAAGGAACGGTTCCCAGAGAACAGGAACATTTACAAAGGAGCACTGCAGATGACGCCCAAGGAATTTTTTGAGTACGCAAAGAAAAACGGAGCTGAGATGGTGGACCTCAAGTTCACTGACTTCCTCGGCACCTGGCAGCATTGTTCGTTTCCGATCAACACGTGGGACGAAGGCACGTTCAAGGACGGCATAGGTTTCGACGGCTCGTCGATTCGCGGCTGGCAGGGCATTCACCAGTCGGACATGCTGGCCATCCCGGACCCCTCGACCACATGCATGGATCCGTTCTTCGCCAAGCCGACCGTCAGCGTAATCGCCGACATCATCGACCCGATTACGAAGGAAGAGTACAGCCGCGACCCGAGGCACATCGCCAAGAAGGCCGAGAGCTACCTGAAGGAAACCGGCATCGCCGACACCTGCTATATCGGCCCGGAACCGGAGTTCTTCATCTTCGACGAAGTCCGCTACGAGCAGAACCAGCACACCGGCTTCTACCGCATCGACTCGGTTGAAGGTGCATGGAATACCGCGCGTTTCGAAGAGCCGAATCTCGGCTACAAGCCCAGCTTCAAGGGCGGATATTTCCCGGTAAGCCCGACCGACACCTATCACGACCTCCGCGGCGAAATGGCCTACGAAATGATGAAGATGGGCATCGTCGTCGAAGCCCACCATCATGAAGTGGCCACTGCAGGCCAGTCCGAAATAGACATGCAGTTCGCCCCGCTCCGCAAGATGGGCGACCAGTTCATGTGGTTCAAGTACATCATAAAGAACGTCGCAAAGCGCCACGGCAAGACCGTGACGTTCATGGCCAAGCCGATTTTCGAAGACAACGGCAGCGGCATGCACTCGCACATGTCGCTGTGGAAAGGCGGCAAGCCGCTCTTCGCCGGCGACAAGTATGCAGGCCTGAGCCAGCTGGCCCTGTACGCCATCGGCGGTATCCTGAAGCACGCCCCGGCGATACTCGCGTTCGCAGCACCGACGACAAATTCGTATCGTCGCCTCGTGCCGGGCTTCGAAGCACCGGTGAACCTGGTGATGTCTGCCCGCAACCGTTCGGCCTCGGTCCGCATTCCGATGTATTCGCCGAATCCCAAGGCGAAGCGGCTTGAGTTCCGCTGCCCGGACCCGACCGCAAACGGCTACATCACATGGTCGGCGATGCTGATGGCTGCACTTGACGGCATCCAGAACAAGATCGATCCGGGCGCCCCGCTCGATTGCGACATCTACGAGCTCAGCGCCGAAGAACTCGCCAAGTACAGACATACACCCGGCTCGCTGAAGGAGGCCATCGACGCGCTCGAAGCCGACCACGACTTCCTCACCGCCGGCGGCGTGTTCACCCCGGACGTAATCGACACCTGGATAAGCTGGAAGCGCGAAAAGGAACTCAACCCGATGGCCCTCAGGCCGCATCCGTACGAGTTCCACCTGTATTACGATTGCTAAACCGCATAACGCGGAATAAGGGCCGGCTGCCCCTGAGGAAGCCGGTCCGGCTACAAATGTTCCTTTTCTCTTGGGCGGTGGGCAGGCAAAGCAATTTTGCCGCCCGCCGTCCTTTTTTGCGCACCGGAGCACGGGCGGACTTCTTTGACACATCCGCCGCGCAGCGGTATGCTCTGCCGCTGCCGGCCGGACAAAGTCTTATCTGAGGAAAGGAACAGCCGTGTCAGAAACAAACACAAAAAACATCGAATGGGTGCTCAAGCAATGCCGCGACATTAATGTATCGTTCATCAATCTTTGGTTTACGGATGTCCTCGGCGCTCTCAAAAGCTTCTCCATAACCCCCGGCGAACTTGAAACCGCCATGGTCGAGGGCATGGGCTTTGACGGTTCGAGCATCGAGGGTTTCGCCCGCATCGAGGAATCGGACATGATAGCCATGCCCGACCCGCAGACTTTCACGCTGCTGCCGTGGCGGCCGCAGGACGGACCCGTGGCGAGGATGTTCTGCGACATCCGCAACGCCGCCGACGGCTCGCCATATGACGGCGACCCGAGATACGCACTGAAGCGCGCACTGAAAAAAGCGAGCGACAAGGGCTACACGTTCTACGTCGGCCCGGAGCTGGAATATTTCTACTTCAAGGACGACTCGCCCGCACTCGGCCTGCTCGACAACACCGGCTATTTCGCGCTGACTCCGCAGAACATTGCGGTCGACATGCGGCGGTCGACCGTGCAGATGCTGCAGAAAATGGGCATCGAGGTGGAATACAGCCACCACGAAGTCGCCCCCAGCCAGCATGAAATCGACCTGCGATACAACGAAGCCCTCACAATGGCTGACAACTGCCTGACCTACCGCCAGTGCGTAAAGGAAGTCGCCGCGATAAGCGGCGTATACGCCACATTCATGCCGAAACCCATCGCCGACGAAAACGGCAGCGGCATGCACGTGCACCAGTCGCTGTTCAGAGGCAAACGCAACGCATTCTACGACGCCGGCGACCCGCATCACCTGTCGAAGGAAGGCAAGAGCTATATCGCCGGCCTGCTGAAGCACGCGCCGGAATACTGCGCCGTCATCGCCCAGTGGGTCAACAGCTACAAAAGGCTCGTGCCCGGCTTCGAAGCCCCCTGCTACATCTGCTGGGGCCAGAAGAACCGCTCGGCCATGGTCCGCGTGCCGATGTACAAGCCCGGCAAGGAGCTGGCGACCCGTGCGGAACTCCGTTCGCCGGACCCGGCCTGCAACCCCTACCTGGCGTTCGCGGTAATGCTGGAAGCCGGCCTGAAAGGCATCGAAAACAACTACAAACTGCCCGACCCCGTCGAACAGGACGTCTATGCCCTTTCGCCCGCCCAGCGGGAGCAGTTGGGCATAGAGTCCCTGCCGCGCGACCTCGGCCATGCCACGGACATGTGCGAAAAGTCCGAGCTGGTCCGCAAGGCCCTCGGCGACCATATCTTCGAAAAGTTCATCGAGAACAAGAAAATCGAATGGGATCAGTATCGTACCCAGGTTACGGGGTATGAACTCCAGAAGTACCTGCCAATGCTGTAGTTAGACGCCGAAAAGCGGCGGGTAGGCTTCCAATAACTTATATACTGGTACTGCGTATAAGTTTTTCTTATAATACGTAGTACCAGTATTTTTTAAAACCCCAGGCCCCTATTACCTATGATAACGGTATGCGGACGCCGTTTGTCCGTATTGGACTGAAAGGGCAAAATCAAGTGAGCAGAATCAGGCTGCCTGATATGGCGCTGCCGCCTGTCGGCGGCGTGCGGGTAAAAGGCGACCCCAACGGGCCGAAGGACATCTCCGGCTGCGCCATCTCCGGCATATGCTGCCGGGACGGCCGGCGGATCGGCGGCAGCGACATCATCAAATCCATCGCCAACATGCACGACCGCAGCAACGGTCTGGGCGGCGGGTTCGCAGCATACGGCATATATCCCGACAAGGCGGAATACTACGCCCTGCACGTGATGTACGACCATAACAAGGCCCGGCGCGATACCGAATCGTACCTCATGGAAAGCTTCGAGATCGTCCACAACGAGACGATTCCCACCCGCCACATCGACGCGATTCGCAACCGCCCGATGTTCGAGCGGTATTTCGTGCTTCCCAGCCAGGCGACACGAACCCGGCTTTACGAATTCGACGACAATGACATTCTTGTCGCAGCCGTCATGCACATCAACGTGAACATAGACGGCGCGTTCGTGTTCTCTTCCGGCAAGGACTGCGGCGTATTCAAGGGCGTCGGATATCCGGAAGACATCGGCAGGTTTTTCTGCCTGGAAGATTACGAAGGCTATATCTGGACGGCGCACGGGCGATTCCCAACCAACACGAGCGGCTGGTGGGGAGGCGCACATCCGTTCGGCATTCTCGACTGGACTGTGGTTCACAACGGTGAGATTTCCAGCTACGGCACGAACCGCCGCTACCTGAAAAACTTCGGCTACGAATGCTGCATGCACACCGACACGGAAGTTGTGGCGTACCTGTTCGACCTGCTCATTCGCAAGCACGGCCTGCCGGCCGAGGTCGCATGCAAGGCGTTCGCCCCGCCGTTCTGGGAAGACATCGAGCACATGCCCGAAAAGGAAAAGGAGCTAGCCCGGGCCATCAGGATTACCTACGCCCCCGCCCTGCTGAACGGGCCGTTCAGCATACTGGTCGGCTGCCGCGGCGGGATGATAGCCCTGAGCGACCGGATAAAGCTCCGTCCGATGACGGCGGCAAGCAGGGACAGCACGGTTTATGTCGCCAGCGAGGAGGCGGCTATCCGCTGCATCTGCCCGAACCCGGACAGGGTCTGGCTGCTCGGCGCGGGCGAGCCTCTCGTGGTGACGGTTGACGGTTTTGACGACAGTTACATCAAGATGAACGAGCGAAGCTATGAAGCAGTGGCTGGTTGATTCCGATTTCATGATAGTGCGCGACGAGGATCGCTGCATCGCGTGCGGGGTGTGCGCCCGGCAGTGCGCCAACGAAGCGCACGTTATCGACGAGCAAGACGGTACGGTTTCCTCCGTGCCGGAAAAGTGCGTCGGATGCCATCGCTGCGCGACGCTCTGCCCGACGGGCGCGCTGACGATAAGGCGGTCGGTGCGCGAATTTCGCGAGAACGCGAACTGGTCGGATTATTATCTGAAGAATCTTTACAAACAGGCCGAGGGCGGAGGCGTGCTGCTGACAGGCATGGGCAACCCGAGGCCGTTCCCGAATTACTGGGACCATATCGTCCTCAACGCCTCGCAGGTGACCAACCCGTCCATCGACCCGCTCCGCGAGCCGATGGAGCTGCTTACGCATATCGGCAGCAAGCCCGACATGTATCGTCCGGGCCGGAGCAGGATAGGCCCGCAGCTGAAGCTCCAGACGCCGATCATGTTCTCGGCGATGAGTTACGGCTCGATAAGCTACAACGCAGCCTACGCGATGGCCCGCGCCGCCAAAGACGCAGGCACATTCGCCAACAGCGGCGAAGGCGGTCTGCACCGCGATTTCTACCAGTATGGCCCGAACATGATTGTCCAGGTAGCCAGCGGGCGGTTCGGCGTGAGTCCGGAATATCTGAACGCCGGGGCAGCCGTCGAAATCAAAATCGGCCAGGGCGCAAAGCCCGGCATCGGCGGGCACCTGCCCGGCGAAAAGGTCGACGCCGAAGTGTCGGCCACAAGAATGATCCCCGAAGGCACCGACGCGATCAGCCCGGCGCCGCATCACGACATTTACTCCATCGAGGACCTCCGCCAGCTCATTTATGCGATAAAGGAGGCCACCCGGTACACCAAGCCGGTCTTCGTGAAGATTTCGGCTGTCCACAATGTTTCGGCGATCGCATCCGGCGCGGTTCGGGCCGGCGCGGACGCGGTGGTCATCGACGGCTATCGCGGCGGCACGGGTGCAGCCCCGACCATGATCCGCGACAACGTCGGCATTCCGATAGAGATGGCGCTTGCATCCGTCGATACGCGTCTGCGCGAAGAAGGCATCCGCAGGCACGCGTCGATTATCGCGGCCGGCTCGATACGCTGCTCGGCCGACGTCGTGAAGGCAGTCGCGCTCGGCGCCGACGCGGTTTACATCGGCACAGGCGCGCTGGTCGCCATGGGCTGCCACCTATGCCAGAAGTGCTACACCGGCAAGTGCAACTGGGGCATAGCCACCCAGGACAAGCAGCTTACCCGCAGGCTCAACCCGGAGGTTGCGGTCCGCAGGCTGAAGAACCTGCTTCGCGGCTGGTCGCATGAAATCAAGGAAATGCTCGGCGGCATGGGCATTAACGCAATCGAATCGCTCCGCGGCAACCGCGACCATCTGCGGGGCGTCGGCCTGAACGCGACCGAGCTTCAGGTTCTCGGCATCAAAGCGGCCGGAGAATAGCTGGTGACGTAATGAAAAGAATATTTGCAGACGAAAAATTCTGTATCGGCTGCCGGCTGTGCGAAGTGCACTGCTTCGTCTCGCACAGCAAAAGCAGGCACATCATAAAGGCCTACCGCGAGGAAAAAGGCACGGTCCTGCCGCGGCTGCGAGTCGAGAAGCAGGGAGTCACGACTTTCGCGCTTCAGTGCCGGCACTGCGACGAGGCGCCCTGCCTTGAAGCCTGCATGACAGGCGCGATGCACCGCGACGAGGAAACCGGCGCCGTCATCTGCGACGAGGAAAAGTGCGTCGGCTGCTGGATGTGCATAATGGTATGTCCGCTCGGGGCCGTCGAACCGGCGACCGGCGGCGAAAAGAAGGTCGCCAGCAAGTGCGACCTGTGTGGAATGGAATGGGATGACGCCCCGCCTTGCGTGGCCAACTGCCCCAACGAGGCCCTGAAATATGAAGACCGCTGATTATCTGATTCTTGGCAACAGCGCCGCGGCCATCCAGGCCGTTGAGGCCATTCGCAGGCGCGACCCCTTAGGGGCGATCACGCTGGTGGCCGCCGAAAGCGAGCACACCTACTCGCGCCCGCTGATAACCTACCGACTCGCCGGAAAAGTAACCGACGAGCAGATGGATTACCGCAGGCGCGACTTCTACGAGTCCAACAACGTAAACGCCATGCTTGGCGTGTCGGCCGAGAAGGTGGATACCGCCCGCCGCGTCGTAAAATGCAGCGACGGGAAGGAACTGGCTTTCAAAAAGCTTCTGATAGCGACCGGCGGCTCGCCGATCCGCCCGCCGATTAAGGGGCTGGACAGCACCGGCGGCGTTTTCAACTTCACCACGTGGGCCGACCAGCGCGGCGTCGAAAAACATTTCGCCGAGCACGGCCTGCCGAAGTCGGCTGCGGTGCTCGGCGGCGGACTTATCGGCCTGAAGACAGTCGAAGCGCTCGTCGCACGAGGCGTACCGGTGACGCTGATAGAGCTGGCCGACCGCATACTGCCGGCCACCATGGACAAGCAGGCCTCGCTGCTGGCTGAGAAGTCGCTGGCGGCTGCGGGCGTGCAGATAAAAACCGGCACGACAATCGATGAAGTCATCAGCGCCAGGGGCGCCGTCAGCAGCCTGAAGCTGTCGAACGGCGAAACCATTCCATGCGACCTGCTGATAGTGGCAATCGGCGTCAGGCCGGAAATGGGACTCATAGAAGGCTCCGGCATAAAGACCGACCGCGGCATACTTGTAAACGACCGGATGGAAACCAATGTTGAAGGCGTTTACGCCGCCGGCGACGTCGCGCAGGGTCTGGACGCGCTGACCGGCACGAGCCGGCCGATTCCGATTCTCCCGACGGCTGCCCGCCAGGGCAAAATCGCCGGCGACGCTATGGCCGGCGGAAGCGCCAGATACACCGGCAGCGTCGCGATGAACGCCGTCGATATCGTCGGCCTGCCGACAATTTCGGCCGGGCGCACCATCGAGCAGAACGGCGACGAGGTGCTGTCGGAGCTGGACGAAGAAAACAACACGTATCGCAAGATAGTCATCAGCAAAAACCGGATTGTCGGCGTGATATTCGTCGGCGAAATCAGCCGGGCCGGCATTTTCACCGGCCTCATCCGCGCCAGGCTCGATGTGAGCGGCTTCAAGCATCTGCTGCTCAGCGACGAGTTCGGTTTGCTCGCCCTGCCGGCTGACTATCGGGCGCACATGGTTTCAGGAGCAGGAATAGAAGTATGACCACCCAGACAAACACAATCGCCGGCGGTGCGATCACGATCGACGCCGCGAACATGGGCTATCGCGACCTGAACGACCGCATCCGCCGGGCTGCCGACGACGGTTTTGAAAAAATCATGCTGACCGGCGTCTGCGGGCAGCGGTATATCGGCGACGGCATATGCCGCAACGTGAAAATCGACATCGCCGGCATACCCGGCAACGACCTGGGTATGTTCATGAACGGGCCGGAGATATTCGTTCACGGCAACGGGCAGGATGGCGTCGGCAACACAATGACAAACGGCGAAATCGCCATCGACGGATTCGTCGGCGACGTGCTCGCACACAGCTTCCGCGGCGGCAGAATCTACGTCCGCGGCAGCGCGGGCTATCGCTGCGCGATTCACATGAAGGAATACGCCGAGCCGGTTCCGGCCGTCGTCATAGGCGGCACGGCGGGCGCATACGCGGGCGAATACATGGCCGGCGGCGTGCTTATAATCCTCGGCCTCGACAGGGAAAAAGGCAAGCCGCTCACCGGGCGATATCTCGGAACGGGAATGCACGCCGGAGCGATTTACCTCCGCGGCGACGTGGAAGACCGCTACATGGGCGCAGAAATCAGCCGCGTCGAAATGAACGACAAGGACCGCCAGAGGCTGGAGCAGCACGTCGGCCGGTTCGCGGAACTTTTCGGCCTCAACGCGAAGAAAATTCTCGACGCGAAGTTCACCAAGTTCCTTGCCACCAGCAAGCGGCCGTACGGCAAACTTTACGTGTATTAAGCTGCGTTGCGTGGCACGGGCGTCTCGCCCGTGTTTTCCCGTAACACACCTTAACGTGTATCAAAATGCATTCATTGTCTTGACCAGAAGCTGTTTCAAAACTATTTTTTGGGTGCCACGGGTTGCTCGCAACCCGTGTGTACCGTGTCGAACGAACACGGCCCCTGAGGGGCCGTGGCACCCCTAATGCATATAATGGGCGTTTTGAAACAGCTTCTAGCCCCGAGCGCAAGGACTTTATGCGCTTTGCCCATCTTACCCATTGCGCCAAAAAGAGTTCGCGTC
>CAZVYJ010000052.1:0-19315 GCA_964631565.1 uncultured Planctomycetaceae bacterium | reverse complement strand
GCAAGAGATACGTACTTGGGGAGGCTTAGTGCATAATGTCCGTCAGGGAGCGGTCGGCTGAACGCCGACCTCGGAATGACCGCTCCTTTACAGTTGCGGCTCATTTATTTGAATCAGCGTTCCCGGACGGCAGTCCGCGCTGTTGCTTTCGTCTGATGCGATACGTATCATGTCGCTTTCCTGTTGTTGAAAATCGAAAAGGTTTGACGGCATTTATGACAAGGCCCCTTCCGAAAAAACCGAAAAAGTCAGGGAAGTCAAAGTCGAAAACAATCGCCGCCGAAACGGTGGTAATCCTCGACTTCGGCAGCCAGTACGCCCAGCTTATAGCCCGCCGCGTCCGCGAAAACGGCGTATACAGCGTGCTCGCACGCCCGGACGTTACGCCGGAAGAGCTTAAGGAACTCAACCCCAAGGGGCTGATATTCACGGGCGGGCCGTCCAGCGTTTACGAAAAGGGCGCTCCCCGCTGCCGCAGCGAGCTGCTCGAAATGGGACTGCCCGTGCTGGGCATCTGCTACGGCATGCAGATAGCCTGCCAGATTCTCGGCGCGAAAATCGACGCCGCGCAATCGCGTGAGTACGGCCGGACCAACCTGAAAGTAATCTCGCAGGACGCACTGCTGAAAAACGTGCCCGCCGACACGACGGTATGGATGAGCCACGGCGACCAGGTTCAGTCGCTCGGGAACGACTTCGTCCCGCTGGCCGCCACACCGACCTGCCCCATCGCGGCCGTCCGGCACAAGACGCAGCCGGTCTTCGGCGTGCAGTTCCATCCGGAAGTGACACACACGCCCCGCGGCAACGACATATTCGTGAACTTCCTCTACGACATCTGCGGCTGCAGGGGCCTGTGGAAAATGGGATCGTTCATCGACGCGGTCGTCGAGCAGGTACGCAGCCGGGTTGCCGACGACGAGTGCGTAATCTGCGGGCTGTCCGGCGGCGTGGATTCGTCGGTGCTGGCGGCCATGCTGCACAAGGCCATCGGTGAGCGTCTGCAGTGCATCTTCGTCGATAACGGCCTGCTGCGCATGAACGAGGCGCAGCTCGTCCGCAGCACGTTTGTGGACCATTTCAAAATCAATCTGACGGTCGTGGACGCGGCCGATGAATTTCTCGACAAGCTCGCCGGCGTAACCGACCCGCAGCAGAAGCGGAAAATCATCGGGCATACGTTCATCGACGTGTTCAAGAAGGCGGCCTCGAAGTTTCCGAAAGCCCATTACCTCGCACAGGGCACGCTGTATCCTGACGTGATAGAGTCCGGCCATTCGCTCGCCGGCCAGGCCGCCAACATCAAGCTGCACCACAACGTCGGCGGGCTGCCCGCAGAGCTGGGCTTCGAGCTTATCGAGCCGCTGCGCGACCTGTTCAAGGATGAGGTCCGCCAGGTCGGCGAACTGCTCGGCCTGCCGGAGCAGATTGTCTGGCGGCACCCGTTCCCCGGCCCGGGGCTGGCCGTCCGATGCATCGGCGAGATTACACGCGAAAGGCTGGAAGTGCTCCGCAAGGCGGACAACATCCTGCTGGAGGAAATCGTCGCCAACAATCTGTACCGCAAGACATCCCAGACGTTCGCCGCCCTGCTGCCAGTGCAGTCGGTCGGCGTCATGGGCGACGGCAGAACGTATGACAATGTTGTGGCGATACGCTCGGTGGACACGACGGATTTCATGACGGCTGACTGGTCGCGACTGCCTTACGAAGTGCTGGCGACGATATCCAACCGCATCATCAACGAGGTCCGCGGCGTCAATCGCGTGGTCTACGACATAAGCTCCAAGCCGCCGGCTACGATTGAGTGGGAGTAATTCTCAATTTGAAATTGGGATTTCGAGGTTGAGGCTTCAGTAAAATCGGCGTATAAAACCGAGTATAATCCAGGCCGTTCGCAGGCCCGGTAACTTGATGCAATATCGAGGTGAATTCAACATGGATGAAGGCGGCAGAAGATACGCGGCCGGTGCCGAATCTCCGGCTGAAGAGCCGGACCCGTATAGTCGCAGTTCGGCCGGACCGCATGGAACATGCCTGACGGCGGGAGGCAAGATGGCCTGAAGATAACCTCTTACTCTCCGGCAGCCTTCTAGGCCTGTTCGTTTCGCGCATGCGGCCCCGCCTTTGGACAGGAATAAGAGGCAGCCATTATGAAGTTCTCCAGCAAGATTTTTCGTCCTCTCGCCAGCAACGGCGGCCCCAGCATCCGCGTGTCGCCGCAATTGGTTGAAGCTGCTCATCAGTCCGTTCAGGATGCCTTGGAGAAGTTCGCGACTTCACGCCAAGGTCTTTCCCAAGACCAAGCCGAACTGCGACTGGAAGAGTACGGCCCGAACATCGTGGCCCAGGAGAAGTACCACACTCGGATAGGGTTGCTGGGGCGAGCGATGCTCAACCCGCTGGTGATCCTGCTGCTGGTCCTGGCGGCCATCTCCCTGCTCACCGGCGACTTGAAGGCAGCCATCGTCATGTCCGCCATGGTGGTGCTTGGCGTCACACTACGGTTCGTCCAGGAAGTAAAAGCTGACGCGGCCGCTGCGAGGCTCAAAGCCATGATCAGCGTCACGGCCACCGTCTTTCGAGATGGCAAGGCCCGCGAGGTCCCCCTGGAACAGTTGGTGCCGGGTGATGTGGTGAAGCTCTCCGCCGGCGACATGATCCCGGCCGACGTACGGCTGCTTTCCTGTAAGGATATGTTCGTCATTCAGGCCAGTCTGACCGGGGAGTCGCTGCCTGTCGAGAAGACTGAGGCTGTTCCAAACGGAAACAACAGATCGCCGCTGGAACTGACGAACGTGGCCTTCCTGGGCACCAGCGTCGAGAGCGGCACGGCTACGGCGTTGGTAGTGGCCACCGGATTGAGCACCTATTTGGGCGCGATGTCCAAGAGCCTGGTCGGACAGTCCGTGCAGACGAGCTTCGATAAAGGGATCAGCAAGTTCACCTGGTTGATGATCCGCTTCATGGCCGTCATGGTGCCGCTGGTGTTCCTTATCAACGGCCTGACCAAAGGCGACTGGGCGGAGGCGTTCTTCTTCGCAGTGGCTGTGGCGGTGGGTCTGACCCCGGAAATGCTGCCGATGATCGTGACGGTCTGTCTGTCCAAAGGCGCGATCGCCATGAGCCGCAAGAAGGTGATTGTCAAGCGGCTGCACTCGATCCAGAACTTCGGGGCGATGGATGTCCTATGCACCGACAAGACAGGCACGCTGACTCTGGATCGCGTCATCATCGAGAAACACTGCGATGTGGTTCGCAAGGAAGACGACGATGTTCTGGCGATGGCCTACCTCAACAGCTATTTTCAGACCGGCCTCAAGAATGTTCTGGACCGCGCCGTTCTGGACCATCGGGAGGTGCACAGCGAAATCAACGTGCCGCAGTGGGAAAAGATAGATGAGATTCCGTTCGACTTCTCGCGGCGTCTGATGTCCGTCGTGGTCGAGACGCCGGAAGACACCCATCGGATCATCACCAAGGGCGCTCCGGAGGAGGTGTTCAAACGATGCAGTCGCTTCGAACTCAACGGGGAGGTCCTTCCACTGGATGCGTTCTTTGTCCATGACCTGAAGGAAGAGCACGAGGCCCTCAGCGAGGACGGCTTTCGCGTTCTGGCCATCGCATACAAGGATGTGCCTCGCAAGGCTGCCTATTCCAAGGCCGACGAAAGCGATATGGTCCTGCGAGGGTATCTGGCGTTCCTGGACCCGCCAAAGGAGACCGCTGGCCCGGCACTGGAGGCGTTGCGACAGCACGGCGTGACCGTCAAGGTTCTCACCGGCGACAGCGAATTGGTCAGCAAGAAGATCTGCCACGAAGTGGGCCTGCCTGTCGAGCACATTCTCATGGGAAGCCAGGTGGAAGCGATGAGCGACGAGCAGCTGGCTGTGGAGGCTGAGAAGGTTTCGCTCTTCGCGCGCTTGTCCCCCGCTCACAAGCAGCGCATCATCAAGGTCCTCCAGGGCAAGGGGCATGCCGTGGGCTTCCTGGGCGATGGTATCAATGACGCCCCGGCCCTTCGAGCCGCCGACGTGGGTATCTCCGTGGACTCGGCCGTTGACATCGCCAAGGAATCGGCGGATGTGATCCTTCTGGAAAAGAGCCTGATGGTCTTGGAGGAAGGCGTGCTGGAGGGCCGGAAGGTCTTCGCCAACATCCTCAAGTATGTTCGCATGGGCGCAAGCTCGAACTTTGGCAATATGTTCAGTGTGTTGGGTGCCAGCATGTTCCTGCCGTTCCTGCCGATGGCCCCACTCCAGATTCTGACCAACAACCTGCTCTACGATTTTTCGCAGGTGCCGATTCCGACGGACGAAGTCGACGCCCAGCAGATCGCCCGTCCCCGTCCGTGGTCGATGAAGGAGATCACTCGCTTCATCCTGTTCATCGGGCCGTGCAGTTCGATCTTCGACTATACGACTTACTTCATGATGCTCTACGTCTTTGGAGCCTGGAACAATCCTGCCCTGTTCCAGACGGGCTGGTTTGTGGAATCGCTGCTGACCCAGACGCTCATCATCCACATCATCAGGACCAATCGGATTCCATTCCTGCAAAGCCGAGCCAGCTGGCCGCTGATTATCACCACTGCCGTCGTCATGATGATAGGCATGTGGCTGCCGTTTTCGCCAGTCGGCCCGGAGCTGGGTTTCAAGCACTTGCCTCAACTCTACTGGCCGCTGATCCTGCTGACGCTATTGTGCTACACGTTTCTGACACAGGCAGTCAAGGTGTGGCTGCTTCGGCGGCGTTGGATATGAGCACAGGACCGCACTGCTCGGCCTGATATTGCGTCGCCGCCAGGGAAACACGGGCAGCCAGTCGGCAATACTGATGGTACTGTCACTGACGTTCGGTGAGATGGTGTTCAATCTTTTCCCCTCAGGCTCCTGCGGTATTTCTGCGGGGTCTGGCCGACTACACGGTGGAAAAAAGTATAAAACGGCGTGGCCGAGTTGAATCCGCTCTCCATCGCCACAGCCAGGATTTTTTTGTCAGTCGTGGCAAGCAGTCGTTGAGCATGTGAAATCCGATGCTGAATTATGCATTGCTGAATCGTCGTGCCGCTCATTTTCCTGAACAGCCTCATGGCGTATGACCGGTTCAGCCCCACCGCTCCGGCTACGTCGTCAACCGTCAGCGGTTCGCGATATCGCTCCGCCAGTAAAGCCACCATCTGTTCGTATTTGCTGTAGCCTGCGGCCGGGTCCGCCGGGACGTTTTGGGACCGCTTGCGCAGCTTCGACGAAAAGTCGTCCGCCAGCCGCCACAGCCGGGCCTCCACTTCCAGCAGCACGATGCGGCGGGCGGTCTCGCTGCCGTCATTCATGAGGATATTCCAGTGCCGCATCAGTTCGATGTCAGAACACGGCGTGGTCTGCGGCTGGTCGCGAATAACTTCGCCGCGGAGTATCGCATTCACGAAATGATCCGGCAGTCGCCAGTTGAGAAACCACGGAAACGGAATGAACAACGAAATGCCGGTAGTGCCCGGGCCGAGTTTGACCGGCCCATGAGGCTGGTTCGCCCAGAATACGCCGAGATGGTCAGGAATCACTTTCGCCATATGCCCGCCGAACATGGCCGTCAAATACCCCTGCGTCATGACGCCCATCTCAAGCTCATTGTGGCGATGCAGCCTGGTGAAGGGCCGGCTGTCTTCTAAAACAGACGTAAACCCCATCTCAATCTGGTCGACCTGGTCAGTTCTCGTTTTCATAATAAAAGTCACTATTTAGAATAAAACCGCATCCTATCCGGCAAGACTTACTTAGAAGTGTATGATATTCTCCTTATCGACACAATTAGATATTTGCCGTGCGGCAATAAAACTTTTGTCGACATTGGCGGCAGAAAAAAGGAAGTCGCAGGATGGGTGATTGTCAAATTCAGGCTCTATATGCAAAAACGGGAAAAAGGAGAATTAACATGAGGATAAAGGCATTAATGAGGGTGGGCGCGATTATTACAGTGCTCTTGGCTGCAAGCCCGTCTGTCATGTTTGCAGACCTGTGGACAGATCACTCAGCCAACCTGGGCAGCGACTGGAACTGGATTGATTACTGGAGCGACGTCACGTTCGGCACATGGTTTACCGTCGGCGATGCGTCCCTCACCGTTACGGAACTGGCCTATGCCGACTGGAACAATGACGGTCTGGAAACCAGCCACCAGGTCGGCATATGGGACTCGGCCGGCACGCTCATAGGCTCGGTGGTCGTGCCATCCGGCACGACGGCGGAACTCCGCGACGGGTGGAGATGGGCTGAACTTGATACGGCTATTACACTCGACGCAAACACCAAGTATGTCATAGGCGGCTACACGGGCAATCCGATTGCCGACTCGTTCAGATGGATAAATATCGGTTATCCCCCCGCGGAAGATTTCGGTCCCGAGATAGCCTCGATTGACGGACGCACTCACGGGTACGGGTTCACATTCCCTAACCAGGGTTATACACCCGGGACCATGTTCAACACCAATATGGCATACATCGTCCCCGAACCGGCGACCATATCGCTGCTCGGTTTGGGCGGGCTGGGAATGCTGCTCCGCCGGAGGAATCCAACGAACTGAAAAACAGACAGGACTGCCTAAAAACTGGTTCCCAGGAATCCACGCCGGACGGATTTCCTCCGCCCTGTGTGGATTTTCTGCATATCCGCCGCGGAAAATAATAACAAACGTCCGCACCATTATGCAGGCTGGGATGTTGAATTATGTCAAATAAGAAAGAGGCAGCGGCAAGCGTAGCCGCTGCCGTGAAATCCCGAAGGGACAATCATGAAAAAGGTTTTAATCATTATGGCTATTGCAGGCACAATATCCCAATTATCGTCAGCGGCGACGGAAGCGGAAATCGCGACCGTCAAAACGTGGATTCAGGCATGGCTGCCCGAAGACTCGACGGGAGCCCGGCGGCCGGCCGGCATCACGGTTATCAGCGCATCGAACTTTACCGTTCTCAACAAGAACGGCTGGGGCGACGCGATAACCCTCGGCAGCGAGAAATTCGACCACGGCATATACGTGGACGCGCCCAACACGCTGCGCGTCACACTGCCCAGGGCGGCCAAAAAATTCACCGCGACTGTCGGCATCGACAATAACGCCGACACCCGAACCGGCGCAGCTTCAGGCCACGGCAGCGTAAGCTTCCGCGTCTCCGCAGGCGGCAAGGAACTGCTGAAGACGGAAGTCATGACGCTTGCGAACTCGCCGAAGAAAATCGATGTCCCGCTGGACGGCGCCACGGAATTCGAGCTTGGCGTGGACCCCGAAGGCGACCGGTCCTACGACCAGTCAGTCTGGGGCAATGCAGCGGTTGAATTCACGGACGGCACAACCATGCTGCTCGACTCGCTCGGCATCTCTCGCGGCATGCAGCCTCAGATACCGTTCTCCTTCGTCTACGACGGCAAGCCGTCAAGCGAGCTGCTGCCGAAATGGAAACGCACAGTCGCCGACAAAAAGCTCGACGACAACCGCACGCTGCGGACCGTCAGCTATAAAGACCCCGCAACCGGCCTGGTGTGCGAAGTGCAGGCGATAACGTTCGCCAACCACCCCGCCGTCGATATGGTTCTCCGGTTCCGCAACGAGGGCGACAAGGACACGCCCCTGCTCGAACAGACCCAGACGCTGGACGTACGCTTCCCCGCAGCCGACGCCGAGCGGGTAATGGTCCGCAGGTCGTTGGGAAGCTCAGCGGCCAGAACCGACTTCCAGCCCGTCGACGAGGAACTTCCCGGCGGCAAAAGCATCAGCTTCGCGCCGGCCGGCGGGCGGTCCTCGAACGGCATCCTGCCGTTCTACAAGGTCCAATGGTCCGACGGCGGCGTGTGCGTGGCAATCGGCTGGTCGGGGCAGTGGAAAACGTCGATAATCAGGCAGCTCGGCGCCGGCGTCAAAGTCCAGGCCGGCATGGACCTTGTCCGCACGGTGCTGCATCCGGGTGAAGAAATACGCATGCCGCGCGTCCTGCTGGTGCACTGGAAAGGCGACGACTACCAGTACGGCGGCAACCTCTACCGCCGCATCGCGCTGGAATACTACACGCCGAAGATAAAAGGCAAACCCGTGTTACCCATCATCTGCCACCCGTCCTCATACGATGAGCTGAGGAATTCCAATGAAAAAAACCAGCTCGAAATAATCAGGGCGACGAAGAAGGCAGGCTACGAAGGCTACTGGCTGGACGCGTACTGGTTCGAGGGTTATTTCCCCGACGGTGTCGGAAACTGGGCGATACCCATCGACCAGACAATCCGCAAGAAGGACTACCCCCACGGCCTGGCGCCGCTTTATGAAGAATGCGAAAAGCTCGGCCTGAAGTTCGTTCTCTGGTTCGAGCCTGAACGTGTTGCAGCAGGCACGCACATCGACGTAACTTACCCCCAGTGGGTGCTGCGCGCCAACAACTGGGGCGGCGGGCTGTTCAACCTCGGCGACGACGAGGCCCGCAAGTGGATGACGGACTACCTCTGCCGATGCATCGAGGCGTATCACATGGACGTGCTGCGAATCGATTTCAATATCGACCCGCTGCCCTTCTGGCGGGCCAACGACGCCCCCGACCGCCAGGGCATGAATGAAATCCGCTACATGACGGGCCTGTACAAAATGTGGGACGAGATTCTCGCGAAGTACCCGAATATCTTCATCGACAACTGCGCGAGCGGCGGGCGGCGAATCGACCTCGAAACCAACATGCGGTCGATCCCAATGTGGCGTTCGGACTACAACGACAACAACGTCGTGCGCGGCGACACGCTGGCCGACCAGGGCATGACAATGGGTATGGCCCAGTTCATACCCATAAACACCGGCCCGGCCTGGAGAGCAGACCCCTACTACTGGCGGTGCGCCAGCAGCACCGGTCCGGAAGCCTACTGGGATCCGCGGCCGGACAATTACTCCATCGAACAGTGCAAACAGGCCGTCGCCGAAACGCAGGAGCTTCGGGAGTATGTACTCGGCGACTTCTGGCAGCTCACCGAGAACAACGTCGATCCTCGTCAGTGGGCGGCGTGGCAGTATCACAGACCGGAGAAAGACGACGGCTACGCCGTATTCTTCCGCCGCCAGGACTGCCCGTTCGTTACGATGGAAACATCGCTGCGCGGCGTCGATGCCGACAGGAAATACAGGGTCCGCTTCTACTACGATTACACGGTGGCGAAGGAGGAAACCCTTACCGGCAAGCAGCTGCAGAATTTCGCAGTCAGCATCCCGAAGCGCATGGGCAGCCTGCTCGTCAGGTACGAACCGGCGAAATAACACCGGGAAAATCAGATTCGGATTATGTTTCCAGGGCTACTCACTTAAGTGAGTAGCCCTGTTTTTTTACTATTCCACACGCACTGCCTTCCCTTCTCCCTGTTTACTGCTCCCTATTCACTGCTTTTAATCTTTTCCACATTGAACTTTACGGTACAGGATGCCGTATAATCCAATATCCTATGGACCCGATTACGCATGGATTACTTGGAGCGGCGACGGCACAGGTGGGTTTTCGCCAGAAAATCGGCCGCGACGCAACGTGGGTCGCCGCGGTGACAGCCCTGCTGCCCGACCTGGATTTATTCATATCGCCGCTGCTTGCGCTGACAGGCGCGGAAGTCGGCGAGGAAGCCGACAGCATGCTGTCTCACCGCGGGCTGAGCCATTCCCTGCTGATTGTCCCGCTGCTGGCGCTTCTGGTTGCGGCCATGTGGTGGAAGCTCCGCCGGCCCCGGCGTGAAAACGGCCCGGACGAAAACGCCGTCACGATGCCGGCGGAAAATATCAGAAAATCTCCGTCATTCCGGCTGCTTTATCTGTGCGTATTCGTTGCCGCAATAACGCACCCGCTGCTGGACTGGTGCACCAGCTACGGCACGCAGATTTTCGCGCCGCTGACCAACCACCGTTACGCATTCGACGCGATACCGATAGTTGACATCTTCTTCACCCCCCTGCTGGCGCTGACGCTGCTGGCGTGCTATATCGCCCGCAAAGTCCACGGCGGGCGGTCGCCATACAGGCAAGCGCCGCGTGCGTCGCTGATAATCGGCTGGACCGGCGTGCTGCTGGGCATCGGCTACATCGCGGCCGGGCGGGTGCTGCACGGCCGGGCCATAGACAAGGCCATGGAGACAATCGCCCCGGAAGCCCGCGGCCAGACAGTGCTGCGGGCCGACGCATACCCGGCCATGGGATCGATATTTCTCTGGCGGGCGGTCATCCAGACCGACAAAGGCTGGTACGCCGTCCGCGTGCATCATTTCAGCAGGGACTCGTCGGCTGATTTCCCCCACAAATTTGCTCCCGACGCCAAACCCAACGCATTGATAAAGAAGGCCGAGCAGAGCGAGGAATACAAAAAATACGAATGGTTCACTGGCGGCCGCATCAGGGTCGAATACGCCGATGTCCCGGGCGGGCATGTCGTGACTTTTCACGACATGCGATACGCCCAGCCGCTCGACAGCGTGGACAGCCACTGGCCGCTCGTCGCCCAGTTCGACGCCGGCGGCGAACTGAGGTCCATGTCGAGAATGAATCCCTTCGGCCGCCGCAGAGGCGGCATGAACATGTCGGACCGTGCGAAACAGATGTTCGACGACCTGTTCAACCCCTGACGGGACAAATCCTGGACCTTGGAATCCCCCGAAAACCGCCGCAGAGGTCTCAGAGGACGCTGAGCAGAGATGTATTTTCAGTGAATTATAAAATACTTTAGGCGTTCCCCTGCGTTCTCGGCGACCTTCCCGAAGGGACCCGTATGGGCGGCGGCTACCCAGAATCGTAATTTTTTCGCATCAAAACCGTGACTTCCGCTCGATGAGAAACTCCAGCAGCGCCTTGTCGAACGTCATCGAATTGTCGACAGTCACGAAATCCGCCCGGACGGCCTGGCACTGACGCCTGTATTCGTCGATGAACCGTTTCAGTTCGGCCAGGTAAGCGGCCCGGATGCCCTGCGGGTCGGCCTGGATTTCCTCGCCCGTTTCAGGCTCCTCGAAGCTCACCTGCCCGTCGAAGTCGAACGCCACCTCGCTGTAGTCCAGCACCTGGAAAATTATCAGGTCGTGGCCGCAGTATTTCAGGTGATGCAGCGCCTTTAAAACCTCTTCCTGGTCGGCCAGCAGGTCCGACAGCAGGATTATCAGCGACCGCTTCGAGATTTTCGCTGCCGCCTGGTGAATGGCCTCGGCGAGGCGCGTCTCGCCGGCCGGCTTCGTGCGGGCCAGGGTGGCCAGTATGTTCGTCAGATGCGACCGCTTGCTCTTTGGCGGCAGGAACGTCCGCAGCTTCTCGTCGAACGTCATAAGCCCGACCGAGTCCTGCTGGTTTATCATCATGTAGCCGAAGGCCGCGGCGAGGCATATGGCATAGTCCATCTTCGTCATCCGGCCGCCCGTGGCGAAATCCATCGACGCCGAGCCGTCAACCAAGAGATAGGCGTCAAGGTTGGTCTCGGCCTGGTATTTCTTGATGTAGAAGCGGTCGGTCTTGGCGTATACGCCCCAGTCTATCTGGCGGATATCGTCGCCGGGCGTATATTTTCGATGCTCGGAAAACTCGACCGAAAAGCCGTGATACGGCGAGTTGTGCAGGCCGGACAAAAACCCCTCGACGATGAACCTCGCCCTCAGGTCCAGCCGCTTGACCTGCTGGATAACGTCCGGGCGGAGATATTCTTCAACGCTCAATGCCATGTCTGCAATTGTCGATTGCCGACCGACGATTGGCAACGGAAAAGAAACTGAAGCAGCCCCTCCGCCTCAAACAAGCTAAAGTATTACGCCTTGCTTGCTGCTTTTGGGAAAATATTCCTGCAGCGGTTTGACGGTCCAGCGGCCGGCGGTTTCGCCCTTGTTCGCGCCTGCCCGCAGGGCTGCGATGGCGTCGGCGGCGGCTACGGCGCCTGTCATTGTCGTTATCAGAGGCACGCGGCGGATTGTGGCGAGTGCGCGGATTTTTCCTTCGTCGGTCGTCGGCCCGCGGCGGGTCGGCGTGTTGATCAGCAGGTCCACTTCACGGTTGGTGATGATGTCGGCGATGTTCGGCCGGCCCTCGGTAAGCTTTGATATCAGCTGCACCCGCACGCCCGCGTCGGCCAGCAGTTTGTACGTTCCGGAGGTAGCCATCAGTTCGAAGCCCATGGCTGCGAGCCGCTGGCCGAGCGAAACCACGTGCGGCTTGTCGGCGTCGCAGACCGACAGGAACACCCTGCCGCTGGTCGGCAGCGATACACCGGCGGCCATCTGGCTCTTGGCGAACGCCAGGCCGAAGCTCATATCTATGCCCATCACCTCGCCGGTGCTGCGCATCTCCGGGCCGAGTATCACGTCAACGCCCGGGAATTTGGTGAACGGGAACACGCTTTCCTTGACGGACGTCTGGTGGGGCCTGGGCGCCTCTTTGACGCCGAGAGCTTCCATGCTCATGCCGGCCATTATCTTTGCGGCGAGTTTCGCCCACGGCACGCCGGTGGCCTTGGAAACGAACGGCACGGTGCGCGAGGCACGCGGGTTGACTTCGAGTATGTACACCTCGCCGTCCTTGATGGCGAATTGTATGTTCATAAGCCCGCGCACGGCCAGCCGCTCGGCAAGCAGCTTGGACTGGCGGGTTATCTCGCTGACGATGGCGTCGGAGAGGCTGAAAGGCGGCAGCGCGCAGGCCGAGTCGCCGGAGTGTATGCCGGCCTCCTCAATGTGCTCCATAACTCCGCAGACGACGGCGCGAGGCTTTGCGGCCGGCTTGCCGTCCGGACCCGGGCCGAAGTCGGCTATGCAGTCCACGTCAACTTCCGTGGCGACGGCAAGGAACTTGTCCACGAGAATCGGATGGTTCCGCCCGACGGTGGATGCGTCGACGGCCTTGGCCATATAAACGTCGAGCTGCTGCTCGTCGGAGACGATTTCCATGGCCCGCCCGCCAAGAACGTAGCTCGGCCGGACCAGTACCGGGTAGCCGATTCTGGCGGCGACCTTGCGGGCCTGCTCCACGGAAAATGCCGTCCCCCCAGGGGGGCACTGGAGCTTCAACTCGTCGAGAATCTCGCCGAACCGCTTGCGGTCCTCGGCGAGGTCGATTGATTCCGGGCTGGTGCCGATAATCGGCACACCTGCGTCGGCCAAGCCGCGAGCGAGGTTCAGCGGCGTCTGACCGCCGAACTGCACGATAACGCCGTGCAGCTTGCCCGCAGTGCCCAGCGGCGCGTCGTTGAGCTTCTCGCAGATATTCAGCACATCCTCGAGCGTCAGCGGCTCGAAGAACAGCATGTCGGACGTGTCGTAATCGGTCGAGACGGTCTCAGGGTTGGAGTTGACCATGACGGCTTCGTAGCCGAGTTCCTTGACGGCAAACGCGGCATGCACGCAGCAGTAATCGAACTCGATGCCCTGGCCGATGCGGTTCGGCCCGCCGCCGAGAATCACTATCTTCTTTTTGTCGCTGATACGGACTTCGTCATCTACATAATATATTTCGGATTTCGGATTTCGGATTTCGGATTTTTCCGTTGTTATTTTGCGAATAGGAGTTTCGTACGTTGAGTAGTAATACGGCGTGTAGGCCTCGAACTCCGCGGCGCAGGTATCGACCAGCTTGTACACCGCCTCGATGCCCAGCGACTTGCGATGTTTCCGAACCTGCTCAGGCTCGGCGTTCCAGATGGTCCCGAGCTGAATATCGCTGTAGCCCCACTGCTTGGCCTTCCGTATCAGATCGGCCGGCGCCTTTTCGAGCGAGTCGATATTTGTAAGCTCGTTTTCGAAATCGACGAGTTCCTTCATGTTGGTCAGGAACCACTTGTCGATATTCGTCAGTTCATAAACCTGGTCGACCGACCATCCCATCTTGAACGCATAGCGGATGTAGTACAGCCGGCCCTGCGACGGGATGGCCAGCTTCCGCCGCAGCTTTGTTTCCTCGATTGGATATCCGGTGACTTCGCCGGAGACGTCGTCGGTGCCGCCGGTCGATTCGCCGCGCTTGTGCTTCAGCCACTTGTCGTTGCGGTCCAGGCCCAGGCCGTACCGCTTGACCTCCATTGAGCGGATGCCCTTCTGCAGCGATTCCTTGAACGTTCTGCCGATGCTCATGCCCTCGCCGACGGACTTCATCTGCGTGGTGAGCGTTTCGTCGGCTTCGGGGAACTTTTCGAACGTCCACCGCGGGATTTTCGTGACGCAGTAGTCGATGGTCGGCTCGAAGCAGGCCGGCGTCTCGCGCGTGATGTCGTTTGAAAGCTCATCCAGCGTGTAGCCGACGGCGAGCTTGGCCGCGATTTTCGCGATCGGGAAGCCCGTCGCCTTGGACGCCAGGGCTGAAGAGCGGCTGACGCGGGGGTTCATCTCGACTACGATCATTCGCCCGGTCTGAGGATTCACCGCGAACTGTATGTTGCTGCCGCCGGTCTCAACGCCGATGGCGCGGATAATCGCCAGCGAGGCGTCGCGCATAAGCTGGTATTCCTTGTCGGTCAGCGTCTGGGCCGGCGCGACGGTAATAGAGTCGCCGGTATGGACGCCCATCGGGTCGAAGTTTTCTATCGAGCATACGATGACGACGTTGTCCGCCCTGTCGCGCATCACTTCAAGTTCGTATTCCTTCCAGCCGAGCACCGACTCCTCGATGAGAATCTCGCTTATCGGCGAATACTCAAGCCCGCGGGCCGCGATGGTCTCGAACTCCTCGATGTTGAATGCGAACCCGCCGCCCGTGCCGCCCAGCGTATAGGCGGGCCGGATGCAGCAGGGCAGCCTGACGTCTTCGACGATTTTCCTTGCTTCCTCCATGTTGTGGGCGACGCCGCTTCGCGGCACGTCAAGCCCGATGGCGAGGCATGTGTTCTTGAACTCAGTGCGGTCCTCGGCGCGGTGGATTACATCTCGCGTCGCGCCTATAAGCTCGACGCCGAACTTGTCCAGCACGCCCATGTCGTAGACGGCGACGGCCGTGTTCAGGCCGGTCTGCCCGCCGAGCGTCGGCAGCAGCGCGTCGGGACGTTCCTTCTCGATAATCTTCGCCACCGCCTCGGGCGTAATCGGCTCGATGTAGGTGCGATCGGCGAATTCGGGGTCGGTCATGATGGTGGCCGGATTGGAATTGACCAGCACGATGCGGTATCCCTCTTCCCTGAGGGCCTTGCACGCCTGGGTTCCGGAATAGTCAAATTCGCAGCCCTGCCCGATGACTATCGGTCCCGATCCGATGAGCATTATTGTTTTCAGGTCGTCACGTCGCGGCATTTTTTATTCTTGTCGATCCGTCAGGTTTTCAAAGGCGTCGCGCCGGTCTTTCCAGCCCGACAGGCGCAGACATCCACCGCTTGAAATCGCCGGAGATTAACAGATTTCCACAACTTATACAAGGGAACGCTGCATAAGCATCTCTTCAAAGACGGTACAGGAATGCTTTTCGGGCTGCGCAAGTGCCGTCCATTAGGCTCTGTTTGAAAACTCCGGAAAAGGGGTGCCACGGCTTGCTCGCAAGCCGTGTTCGCTGGGAGTCAACACGGGATGCAAGCATCTCGTGGCACCCTTAATGCAAGTTTTCCGGAGTTTTCAAACAGGGCCTAATAATAAAGCTGCTCCAGCACATTGTGCCAGTCCGCGGGCTTTTTGACGGCCACGAACGCTATCCGCACGTCCTTCGGGCGGTCGTGCATGCGGGCGTATTTTATGCCGAACTTCCGCATGATTTTCGGGCCGCGAAGGTCGCCGTAAAGCCCGCATGCGTCGTCGAAATGCTCTTTCAGCAGCTTCCGCTGCTCGGCGATGCTCGGATGGTAAGGCTCGCGACCGGCGGCGATATCGGCCACCTGGCGGAAAAACCACGGGTTGCCCAACACGCCTCTCGCGACGGCCACCGCGTCCACGCCGGTGCGGTCGAACATCTCCAGCGCCTTGGCCGGCGTAAGAACGTCGCCCGAGCCAATTACCGTGCGGCCGGAAAATTGCCGCTTCACCTCCGCGATGAAATTCCAGTCTGCCGGGCCGGCGTATTTCATCTCGACGCTGCGGGCGTGAACGCATATTGCCGCCACGCCGGCGTCGAAGCCCTGCTCCGCCATCCGCCAGAATGCGTTGCAGGTCTTGTCGCTCTGGAGATACTTCTGCCGCAGCTTCAGTGTGACAGGCACGTTCACGGCGGCGACGACTGCTCGCGTTATAGCGATGGCCGTCTCCGGATCGCTCATCAGGAAGCCGCCCCGCCTCCGCCGAAGCGCCTTGTTGACCGGGCAGGCGAAGTTCAGGTCCACCACCTCGAAGCCCTGCCTGACAAGTTCCACGGCTGCCCGGGCCATCGTGTCCGGATCGTTGCCGATAAGCTGGCCGGCTATCGGGTGGTCCTCGGGCGTCGTCTTCAGCAGCCGGCTCTGCAGCCTGCCGCCTATGAGAACGGATTTGTCGAGCATCATTTCAGTCGCGCAGTATTTCGCGCCAAGCCGCCGGCATATCAGCCTGTAGGCCAGGTCGGAATAGCCCGCAAGCGCAGCCAGCACCACCGGAAAACCGATTTCCAGGCTGCCGATGCGGAAAGGTTTAAGTTCCATTTTCATGCCGACAGTATAATCGCCGCCGAGCGAAGCTGTAAGTTTTCAGTTTTAGTTTTAGCTTTGAGGTTTCTGTCCCCCGCCATATCATCCTTTCCATGAGTGAAGAACCGTTAAAAGTGTCCCTCGTGTCGCTGGGCTGCCCGAAGAACCTCGTGGACAGCGAGAAGATTCTCGGCCTGCTCGCCGAGGCCGGCCTCGTCGTCGGCGCGTCGATGGACGACGCCGACGTCATCATCGTAAACACGTGCGGCTTCCTTGAGGCGGCCAGGCAGGAATCGCTGGACGTCATCCGAGAGGCGCTTTCGCACAAGGCCGCCGGCAAGGTCAGGCGCGTCGTGGTGGCCGGCTGCCTCGTCAATCGCGACGCCGAGAAGCTTTACGACGCCTGCCCGGGTATCGACGCCATCGTCGGTGTGAACGACCGAGACGCAATCCTGTGTGCCGTCACCGACTGGTCGCCGGTTACGCTGGCCAGTCCGTACGGCGGCGCAATTCACCGCGACGACGGGCGGTTCCGCCTGACGCCGAGGCACACCGGCTACCTGAGAATATCCGAGGGCTGCTCGCAGAAGTGCACGTTCTGCACGATACCGGCCATCCGCGGGCCGTTCCGCTCGAAGCAGCCCTCGCAGATTATCGCCGAGGCCCGCGAGCTTATCGCCGACGGCGCGGTCGAGCTGAACGTCATCGGGCAGGACACCACCAGCTACGGCATGGACATCACGGACACAAAAAACGCCTCCCTCGTCCCGCTGATGCGCGAGCTGAACGCCCTTGACGGCGTCCAATGGCTGCGGCTGATGTACGCCTATCCGATGCGCTTCACAGACGAGCTTATCGACACGATAGCGGAATGCGAAAAAATCGTCCCTTACATCGACCTGCCGCTTCAGCACATTTCCGACAGTGTCCTGAAGCGCATGGGCCGGCGCGTAACCCGCAGCGAAATCGAAACGCTGCTGGGCAAAATGCGCGACCGCATCGAGGGGCTGGTGCTGCGGACGACGTTCATCGTCGGTTTCCCGGGCGAGACGGACGAAGACTTCGCCGAGCTGCTGGTCTTCGTAAAAGATTTCCGCTTCGACGCCCTCGGCGTGTTCGCCTATTCACCGGAGGCCGGCACGCCGGCCGCCCGGCTGCCCGGCGCAATCAGCGACGACATAAAAATCGCCCGGGCGGAGGAAATAATGTCCGCCCAGCAGGAAATCGCCTTCGCAGCCAACGAATCCTGCGTCGGCAGCCCTATTACCGTACTCGTCGACGGCGTAAACGCGTCCGGTTACGGCATCGGGCGATACTACGGCCAGGCGCCGGACATCGACAGCGTGTGCATACTCACCCACCCCCGCGAACCGGGCAGTTTTGCAAACGGAACCGTCGCCGACTGGGACGGCTATGATTTAATCGTCAAGGTCGACCAGGATTGACAATTTCAATTGACGATTTTCGATTGCGGATTGCGGATTGTCCGTTAACATCAGGCGATTGGTTTTAAATCGTCAATCGAAAATCGACAATCGTTATGAACTGGAAATTACCTAATCAACTCACCGTCGGGCGTATTGCGCTGGCCGCGGTGTTCTTCGTGCTGCTTGGGCTTTACGAGCAGGGAACCGAAACCGGAAGATATCTGCTCAATACAGCCTTCGTGGTTTACATCGTCGCCGGCATAACCGACGTTCTCGACGGCTGGATCGCCCGCCGATGGAACCTGACAAGCGTCTTCGGGCGCATAGCCGACCCGTTCGTCGACAAGGTGCTCGTGGTCGGTGCGTTTGTCATGCTGACCGGCTCGAACTACATGATGCAGCCGCAGGACGCCTCGCTCGTATCGGAATTCGAGCGGGATCTGCCGGCGTGGATTACCGGCAACATGGCCTCGGCCGTGCAGGCATGGATGGCCGTGGTGATACTCGCCCGCGAGTTCATCGTTTCCGCCGTCCGCGGATACAGCGAATCGCAGGGAATGAAATTTCCCGCAACGCCGGCGGGCAAAATAAAAATGTTCGTCCAGTCGTTCGCGATATGCGCGGTGCTTTACCAGCTGGCGAACCTGCCGCACACCACGTGGGCCGTAACGCTGAAGATTATCGTGGTCTGGCTGGCGGTTATCGTCACCGTTCTCAGCACGCTGGGCTACCTCAGCAAAACGATAAAGCTGCTCAAAAGCGATGAAACAAAAGCTGGCTAAAATCGTGCTGACCGGCCTGGGAACCGGCTACCTTCCCATCGCACCCGGCACATGGGGCGCAGCGGCAGTCTGCGGACTGTTCCTGCTGACCGCATGGGGCTCCGGCGGCATGTGGTACTGCGTCAGCGGAACGATGGCCGTCATCATACTGCTCGCCGCAGTTGGCTGCGTGGCGTTCGGCAAAACATGCGAGCAGGTTTTCGGCAAAAAAGACCCCAGCCGATGCACTATCGACGAATGGGCCGGCCAGGCCATAACCTTCATACTTCTGCCGCTGGGCTGCGGAATAAACGATTGGTTGATTACCGCGGCGACCGCTTTTTTCGCGTTCCGCCTGTTTGATGTGCTCAAGATTACGCCTGCACGCGAAATGGAAAAGCTGCCCTACGGCTGGGGCGTGCTGATGGACGACGTGATAGCCGGCATCCAGGCCAACATCGTCTGCCAGGTCGCGCTGCGGCTGGTGATTCTGCAGAACCTCAACTAAACCAACAGCACCCCCTCGCTCGCGGACATTATGCACTAAGCCTCCCCAAGTACGTATCTCTTGCGAGTCTTATAAT
>CAZVYJ010000051.1:0-20273 GCA_964631565.1 uncultured Planctomycetaceae bacterium | reverse complement strand
AAAGAAGTCGGCTATTTTTTTGCCTGAACTAAAACTGGGGATGAGTCAGCTTTTTACCACCTTGACCGAATGGCGGCTGGCCCGGTAGAATATTCGCCAATAGCGGGGTGGCATCGTCTATTGCTTTGTAGCTTTTTAAGTAAGTTGGTTTTGGTTTAATTGGTTAAAGTGTATGCTTTTGAAATCCGGAATCAGGCGGCGATGTCTGTCCGGAAGATAAAGGATTTGATGGAGCGAAAATGGACTGGGGACAACTGGGACATACTATATTCATCGTAGTGTACACCTTCTCGCTGTTGATGGTGTCGCTGTACGGCTTCCACCGCTACTGGCTGGTGATGCTGTACTACTTCAACCGCAAGAAGTCGCACGCCCCCAAGTCGCATTTCGAGGAACTGCCGCACGTCACTGTGCAGCTGCCGATGTTTAACGAAATGCTTGTCGCCCGCCGCATCATCGAAAAGACATGCCAGCTCGATTATCCGCGTGAAAAGCTGCAGATACAGGTTCTCGACGACAGCACCGACGGCACCAGCCAGGTGGCCGCCGCCGCCGTCGAAGAAGCCCGCGCGAAGGGTTTCGATATAGAGTACATCCACCGCGACAACCGTTCGGGCTACAAGGCCGGCGCGATGGAGAACGGCCTGAAGCGGGCCAAGGGCGAGTTCATCACGATCTTTGATGCCGACTTCGTGCCGCGGCCTGACTTCCTCATGAAGTCGATTCACCACTTCACCGACCCGAAAGTCTGCGTCGTGCAGAGCCGCTGGGAGCACCTCAACCGCGAAGAAAGCATGCTCACCCGCACGCAGGCGATTTTCCTGGACGGGCACTTCGCCATCGAGCACGTGGCCCGCAACCGCACCGACCGGTTCATGAGCTTCAACGGCACTGCCGGCACGTGGCGGCGGGCTGCGATAGCCGATGCGGGCGGCTGGCAGCATGATACGCTGACTGAAGACCTGGACTTGTCTTACAGAGCACAGCTCAAGGGCTGGAAGTTCGTTTTCCTGCCGGACCTTACCGCGCCGGCTGAGCTTCCGCCGGAGATGAACGGGTTCAAGGCCCAGCAGTTCCGCTGGACGAAGGGCGGCGCGCAGACGGCCCTGAAGCTGCTGCCGAAAGTGATGCTGTCGAAGACGCCGCTGAAGGTGAAGGTTGAGGCGTTTTTCCACCTGACCGGCTTCACCGTGCACATCTACATGATGATGCTCGTGCTATCGCTGTTCCCGGCGATGTACCTCAAGAGCGTGCCGCTCGATTCCGGCACGGCGCTGCGAGGCATTTTCGACATCAGCGTTTTCGTGCTCGCGACGCTGTCGGCGACGGTGTTCTACACCGCCAGCCAGATGGAGCTTTTCGGCGACTGGCGGACGGCGTTCAAATATCTGCCAGTGATGATGGCGCTCGGTGTCGGCCTGAGCATCTCCAACACCAAGGCGATTCTCGAGGCGATATTCCGCAGGCAGAGCGAGTTCGTCCGGACGCCCAAATACGGCGACGGCAAAACCGTTCCGGCCAAGCGTGTGCCCGGCGCCTGCAGAAAACGCAACTGGCTGCCTTACGTGGAGTTCACGTTCGGCATTTACATGATAGTGTGCCTGGTGGCCAGCCTGATCAATTTCCGCGGCATCATGGTGGCGCCGTTCCTCGTCATCTTCGCATTCGGCTTCTTCTATGTGTCGATTCTGAGCTTCCAGACCGGCCGAGTGAAAAAGCCGGCGGAGCAGGCGGAACTCGCATCCGAAAAAGCCTGATCGCAGCCGAGACGATTTCGACCGCTTTTGAACCTTCCGAATGCGCCAACGGGTTTTTGCATCGCCTTCCGCGCGAACTTTTCATCCGCTTGTGCGACTAACATATCGGCGGAGTTTTTGGGAAGTGGAGATATCCCGGCTTCGCCGGTCGGCTGACAGGGCCGGCGGCAAGGCCGCAAAGCTGCGGCGATTTCAAAACAGGCCGCGATCGCGAATGCGAGGGGTGGGACTCGAACCCACATCCCTTTCGGGACCAGGACCTAAACCTGGCGCGTCTGCCAATTCCGCCACCCTCGCAGCGGTGGGGTCAGAATCTACAAAGATTTATCGTAAAATTCCGACCGTCTGTTTGATCAAATCAGGGCATGTTGTACATAAGTTGGCAGAAACATGCAACTTTGTCCGATGTTATAAGTATAGGTATTGACCTCGATGCGTTATAGGTGTATAAACGACTACAGGCGACGGCAGTTGCAGCCGTTTGACGTATTACGATGTTTTGTGATGTTTGCTGTATCGCATCGGTAAAACTCTCCGGGCCGGTGGTCCAGATGCCGGCCCAAGCGGACCCACATCGGGTCGCCGCAGTGCGATCTGGTCCGCCATGCCAAACTGTGCGGTGCACCTGAAAAGGCCACCAGAAGGCGCCACGGCAGGCGCCGCCAAACCGAACCAAGGTGCTGCCCACGGGGTTAGCTTGTGTGATTAAGTCGGTTCACGCACAACGCTTTTTCTTCGCCGGCAGCACGCAGCCGTTCGGGCCTCGACGCGCCGACCGGCTGATTGACGGAAGGAGAGGCTGTTATGGTCGCTGAAATTCGATGTGACAAATGTGGAGAGTTCGTGGGGACGAACCATACGCACGGTCACGATCTGCGGTGCGCGAATTGCAACAGCAGAATCGAGATTCCGTCGGCGGTCTCGATGCGGTCTGTATCCGAATTGCCGACGCGTGAAATCCGGCCGGGGAAAATTGAAATACACGATGACGTTCATGGTGAATCAGTTTTGTCGCAGGCCATGCCGTGGGTTCTCAGCATGTTTTTCCACGTGGGCCTGGGCGTGATAATGCTGTTTTTCGCGATCATTTGTTACACCCCGCCGAGAGAAAAACCAGATGCTTCGCAGGCCAAACTGGTGGACGTGAAACCGGAATCGAGTATCAAATTCAACGTGCCGAAAGAAAAGAAGGAAAAAGCGGAGAAAAAGACCAAAGCCGAACCTGTCGGCCCGAAAATCAGACCTGATGATGTTGGCGGCCAGAAAAAGCCGGCGGTTGATACCGATAAGGTCATCAGTGTGTCGGATGCGAAGGTGGGTATTAACGGCCCTGCAACTGACCGCATCGGCGGCGGGCTTATAGGAATAGATGATGCTGTTCCCACTGACGACGACAATACCGCCCGCGCCGACAACGTGGTTTACGTGATAGACCGCAGCGGCTCGATGGTCGACACGTTCAACCGCCTGCAGTACGAGCTGCGGAAGTCGATAGCCTTGCTTGACGAAGATCAGCGTTTTCACGTGATCATGTTCACCGACGGCGAGCCGATGGAACTCATCACGCGACGGCTTATTTCCGCCACGGATGACAATAAGCTCCATGCGGGGCAGTGGATAGATGGTGTCCGTGCGGAAGGGCAGACCGACCCGGCCGCGGCCCTTGAGCGGGCGTTTGCGGCACTTAAGGGCGCCAGGGGCACCAAGCTGATTTACTTCCTGACTGACGGCCTTTTCAGGGACGACAAGGCGGTTCTGGGTCTTTTGGCCCGACTGAATGCGGACAAAAGTGTCCATATTAATACGTTCCTGTACGGCGACCGGCCGGACAGTGTTGCCGAAGCTGTAATGAAACAGATTGCGTCCGATAACGGCGGACGTTACGATTACGTGAATCCGAAGGAGTAGTCGGACCATGCCGGCCGACCTTGCGACCGGAAGGTGGATATAAGCTACCGTTGGGAGGCCCTGTTATGGCCATAGATTTTCGTTGTGAGAAATGCGGAAAGCTCCTGAGTGTGGAAGCCGAACCCGGCAGCGTCATCAAGTGTTCAGAATGCGGCAAGAAGGTAACCGTGCCCGCAGGTCTGGCGTCGCTGCCTCGGCCGAACGTCCCTCCTAATGCCGCTCCCCAGGCGGCGCCTTCAGGCCCGCCGGGCGAGGGCGAAGAGGAAATGCTGGAGGAGGAATCTCCAGCCGTTCTCGGCGTGATGGCCCATATCATGCCGTGGGTCATAAGCGGCTTCTTCCACCTCGGCCTGTTCGTCATCATGCTGTTTTTTGTGATGGTCAGCGGCGCCAACAAGATTCCGAAAGAAAAGAACATTCCCGACGTACTCACGCTTAAATCTCCCGGCGCCAAGTTGAGCAGTCAGCAGAACCCGGCGCAGGTCCAGAGCCAGACTCCCAAGCGAGCCAGGGACTACGCGAGACAGCAGTCGTCGTCGGCATCGAAGACCACGCGTCAGGCCGATGTCATCGGCATTTCCGGCGCCAGCGGCGGCGCCGCAGGCACGTTTGATCGTTCCGAGGGCGGCAGCGGGGCCACGAGTAATTTCTTTGGCGGCTCAGTTCAGGCTGACCACATCGTATTTGTTATCGACCGCAGCGGCTCCATGGTCGATTCGTTTGACCAGCTCAGGCAGGAGATGCGCAGAAGCATATCGATGCTCAGCCCCGAGCAGGACTTCCATGTAATCATGTTCGCCGAGGGCGAGCCGATAGAGTCCACCAGCAAGCAGCTGGTGCCGGCTACCGAAGACAGCAAGCTTCGTGTAGGCCCATGGCTTGACGAAGTCCGCCCCGAGGGCCAGACCGACCCGATTCCCGCCCTGCGGCGAGCGTTCGATGTGTTGGCAAGGGCGAATTCCAACAAGGGTAAACTGATATATCTGCTGACCGACGGCGTGTTCCCCGACAACGAAAAGGTAGTCAAGTATATAGAGTCCAGGAATAAGGGCCAGGAAGTGCAGATAAACACGTATCTCTACGGCGGCTATGAAGAAGAGGCCGTACGGGTTCTGCAGCTTATCGCGAAGGAAAACCGGGGCGAGTTCAAGCGCATAGACCTTAAGGAGTAGCCTGTGAAGCCTGCATATACAACCATGGCTGCGTGTGCGTTTCTGGGCGTTGTGGCGGGCATAGCCGCCGGCGACGAGGTGCAGATGCTCACGGGCCTGTCATATGCCAATGTCCGGGTGACCGACGTCAAGGACGGCCAGATAGTTTTTTCTCTCAGCAGCGGCCGGCGTATCGAAAAGGAACTGTCCGAGGTCAAGCAGATAACTATCGCTGACCAGGAAGTATTCAACAATGCGGAAAAGCTCCTTGCCGAAGGCAAAGCCGCCGACGCGGTGGAGTCCTATGACAAGCTGGCCAAGGATGTGTCGCAGAAATGGATGCAGGAGCTTGTCAGGTATCGCCGGTTTGAGGCCCTCAAGCAGGCGCCGCTGCTGACCCGTGCGGTTAAAGAGTGGATGACTATCGTCGAGAACAGCAAGTATTCCAAAAAATCGCTGGCGATGAAGCCGACGAAATTCGCCGAGGCGGGTTCGGATGATAACGTCCGGGCCATAAAGGAACTCGAAACCCGAATCGGCTCCCCGCCTTCAGACGCCAGCAAGGAATATATCACTACGCTCAAGCAGCTGCTGCTGGACCTCTACCAGCTTGAAGGCCAGGACGAGAAGGCGGCCAAGCTTGCCGGTGAGCTTACCGGCAGCACCTCCAAACCGTCCGACAGTGATGAAACTGGTCCTGTGGTCAAGAACACCGGGGCGCAGCTGAAGGGCATCACGGTTCTAGTCGACCAGGGCAAGGCCCAGCAGGCCCTGGAGATTATCAATGACAATATGAAACTGTATTCGGCCGAGGAACTGCCCTTAGCGATGCTTCTTCGCGGCAAGGCGAAGACCATCCTGGCCGACAAAAAGAGCGGCGAGGAATCGCAGCAGATGCGGCTGTCCGGCGGACTCGACTTCATGCGGGTTTTTGTTTACTACCCATCGTCGAAAGAGGCTCCGGAGGCGCTGTATCTTGTCGGCGTGATGCACACGCTGCTTGAAACGCCCAACGAGGTTGCCGCGGACAAGGTATTCCGGCGAGTCATAAGGGAGTATCCGACAAGTGCGTTTGCGAAGAAGGCGAAGGCTGCTTTGGAAAAGTTGAATAAGGAATAGCAGGAAACATCAGCCCGTATCCAATCGGGCCTGAAAAAATAACGCCGCTTCCAGGGCGGCTTGATAAGAGTGTTAACTCTAAGGAGAAAACGGTAATGATAGCAGCAGGCGGCGAGATCAGTTGGTTTGGAATCCTCGTGATCAATTGCGGATTCATCGGCTGGGTGTTGTGGGCGCTCAGCTTCGTGACGGTCGGAATCATCATTGAGCACTTCATTACGATCCGGCGGACCAACATTATTCCGGAAATGGTGCACATGCAGATTCGCGACATGTTCGACAGCAAGCAGTATCGAGAAGTCATAGAACTTACCGCGAACGAACCCAGCTACATCAGCTACGTCATTCACGCAGCCCTGGCCGAGGCACCGCACGGATACCCGGCCATGGAGCGAGCGATGGAAGAGGCCGCAGAGGAGCGCACAACCAAGCTGCTCCGTCACATAGAGTGGCTGAACCTTCTCGGCAACATCGGCCCGATGCTCGGCCTGATGGGCACCGTCTGGGGCATGATTCTGGCGTTCTTCCAGATCGTGAAGGCCGGCGGCATGCCCAACCCGGGCGAACTGGCAGGAGCTATCGGTACGGCACTGGTCACCACGCTGGTGGGCCTGATTGTCGCCATTCCGGCCCTGGCGGTTTACGGCATCATGCGAAACAAGATCGACTCGCTGGCGAGCGAAGCCATGATGGCCTCGCAGGAACTGATTTCGGTGTTCCGTCCCGGCAAGAAGGCTGAATAGGTTTTAATGACAGCTTGAAGCCCCGCGGGCAAAAGCCGTCCGCAGGGAGGTGAAATATGGCATCGAAAGTGTTTCAAAGAGGCGCCGCAAGCGACGTGTCCTTCAACCTCACGCCGATGATCGACGTGACGTTCCAGCTGATCATTTTCTTCATTCTGACCAGCCAGATAGCGTCGGAAGCCCTCGCGCAGGTGGAACTGGCCAAGCCTTACCAGCCGCAGGTCATTTCCATGGACAGCGACATGCCCAACAAGATTATCGTCAACGTCCTGTACGACGAAAACAGGGATGTCGTCAGCAGCGCCGGGTCCGTCAATGTCAGCGTCAACGGCGAACTGATATCCGACAAGGACATCCTGAAGAAACGAATGGAGGATGCCTACAACGCATCATCCAACAAGAAGGATTTCTTCGTCGAGCTGCGCGCGGACAAAAGGGTTCCGTATTCCGATGTCACGCCGATCATGATTGAAGCCGGCCATGTCGGCATCGCGAATATGGGACTGACCGCCATCGAGGAAACGCAGCATCTCGAGGACTGAAACCATGAGCAAGAACGTTAAAAAAATCCAGGGCGACGAAACGACGCATTATGTCTCCGAAAGAAAAAAGCGGGCCAAACCCGCTCCCAAGATGCAGCCTCCGCTGACGCCGATGATCGACGTAACGTTCCAGCTGCTGCTGTTCTTCCTGCTGACGATGACCTTCCGCGAGGCTGAAGGGCAGATCCTCGGTACGCTGCCTTCGCAAGGCGGCCCCAGCCCGACCACTGATATACTCAAAGGGCGAATAGATATCGTTATCTATCCCCTTGGAACAAAAAGCGAGGGCGCAAGATACGAAATCGGCAACATCGCGATTGATAACGATCCGAAAGAGCTGAGCGATCAGCTTATGGCCGCCGCCAAAAGTTACAACGTCAAGGATACTACTGTTCGAATAGAGCCGAAAGTTTCAGTCAAATGGGAGTTTGTGCTGGAGGCCTATAACCAGGCCGTAAAGGCAAAGTTCAAAAACGTCAACTTCGCGCCACTGCAATAGAAGGAACATTCAGATGCGAAGATGTTTTCTGGCAGCTGCTGCAGTCACGATAATAGCGGGTATCTGTGCGTCCGCATCGGCACAGAGAAGAACCGATTCCGAATATGACAAGCTGGACCCCGGCAGGCTCAGCCAGGTTCTCACCGATATGGGCATGACTGAGCTGCTGCGAACTCTTGTCGATGAGCAGGGCGGCCAGGAGTCGCCCGAAGCGAAGATGCAGCTGGCGCAGCTGAAGATCAACGAAGCCGAACGGCAGGCGAATCTCGAAGTGCGCAACCAGATGCTCGATCAGGCCATCACTCTCCTGCAGGACGTCGCCACGAGCCTCCAGGCGAAGGCTGACGAGTTGACCAAGGCCGTCGAGGACGAGGAAAAGTACACCCCGGCTGTCAGGGAAGCCGACAAGGCCGTCCTGGAAAGCTTCAAGGCCCGGTTCCGGGTGCTGGAAGTAATGGGCGTCAGTCGCACCGAAAGATACGCAGCCAGACTCATTTTCCTCCGCGGGGGCGACGCCGACCGCAAAGCCATTCTTCATCTTACCGAGGAAGTCGTCAAGCCGCTTCGCGACCTCAATACGGATATCGAAAACACCCGCGACCAGTGGAGCCGCAGGTGCCGTTCCGAACGCGAAATGGTCGTCATGCCAAAGCTGATGGACATCCAGAGGCGGGCTTCCTACAGGTCCGCATGGATGAACTACTATCGCGGCCTGGCGATGACGGGTTCCAGCGATCCTAATGAAGAAAAGGCCAGAAAAGGTTTTTTCTACGAAGCGCAGACGATGGTCGACCAGTTCGCCAGGGGCAGCGATGACTTCGGCGTCAAATACTGGGCGATAATACTCTACGGAATGGCAAGCAGAGAACTCGGCCAGTATGAAGTCGCCGATGAGTTCTTCAGAAAGGCGATGGGCCTGAACGCCCCGGACGACATTCGCGCCAGGGCCTTGTTCGAGCTGGCCGAAACCGCTATTGCCCAGGCAAAGTCGCTTCATGATGACACAAGTAAAAAAGCCACCCCCAGCGACATTGACGGGTCATTCAAAACCGCAAAGCAGGCCGTGGATGATTACTCAAAGAAAGCCCCTGAACTGCTGGGCAAAACCTATGAACCTGAAGTAGTTCTGAATACCGCGATGCTCGGCAGCCATCTCTACGAAACATGGGCCGACTGCGTCAACAATACCGAGCAGGCCGCGAAACTGAGAGAACAGGCGCAGGATTCGCTGATGGCCTTCCTCGACAAATTCGACTCCCCGGACATCCGCGGCGCGTTCTTCCAGATTATCGCGAACAAATATCGCGACAGGGAAGATTACGACAAGCTGAATTCCATGATCCTGCTGGCCATAGCCGAGGACAAGACGGGGAAAGATAAACCGAGTACTGAAGAACTCGATCTCGGCGAAAAACTGCTGAAAATCATACTGGGCCGGAAAGACGAGACGTCCAAAAAGGTCCGCCCGCAGGCGATGTTCAGCATGGCCGTCATTTACGTCCGCCGCCTGATGACCCGCGATGCGGGAGAAATGTTCCTGAAATTCGCCGAGGAGTTCCCGGACGACCCGCTGGCGAAGATAGCCGCCGACAACGCGGTTCGAAGCTACTCCACACTGGTTGCGGAACTGGTCGAGTCGCATAGCCCCGTGTCGGCTGAACTCCGCGAGCGGTTTATAGTCGCCATGGAGCTTCTGTTAGGCAAGTGGGGCGATGATCCTGAATTCGGCGACTGGTATTTCCACCTCGGCTGGCAGAACCAGAAACTGGCCGACACCCTCGAGGATGGAGAGGCCAGGACGGAATGCCTGAAAAAAGCGATAGCCGCGTACGGCAAGGTGCCCGCCGGCTCCATGTATGCCCTCGATGCGGAATACTGGTCTCTTGGGATTCGCAGGACGCTTCTGGGCGAAAAGGCCGAACCTGCCGATGCAAGGGCGCTTGTCGGCGAGTTCCAGCGATTCGCGGCCAAGGCCAGAGAAGCTTCCGCCGCCAAGGCTATGGAAGCCCCCACTGACAAAGAATCCAGGGCCGATAAAGAAGCCAGGGCGAAGGAGCTTATGGAATGGGGAGCCGAATGCGCGTTCATGGCGCAGGAAGTCCGCTACTCCCTGCTGGGCGAGAAGAACGAAGCGCGGGCCGAACTCCGCAAGCTCGGCGAGCAGTGGCCGGGCACTGCTGTGCTCAAGCGGGCCGCGGAGTTTGAAATCCTGCAGCTCTTTGCGGAAAACAATATCGACGAAGCCGGCAAGGCGATCCGGCAATTCCAGGCCCAGTACCCCAGGGAGGCCACCGAACTCATCCAGATGCTTATTCCCCGCATCCGGGCTCGCATCGACAGCAACCGCAGCGATCCGAAAAAGGCCGAGCAGCTGGACCGCGACCGGAAAACATATGTAACGTTCGCCAAGAGCGAGTATGAAAGAGCATTGCAAGAGAATATGCCCGCCTCGGACCTCTATTATTACAAGCAGATGTACGCCGATTCGCTTGTGGAATCCGCCAATATGCCGGGTGTTCCCGCCGGCGTTATCGACCAGGGTCTGGCCCTGTTCAATGAACTGGTGGCGTATAACGAGGAAGGCCGCAAGGAAAAGGCTGCCGTAATCGATAAAGAATACGCCGAAAAGCTCAAGGATATCGAACTGGTTTCGAGCAACCCGCAGAAGATTATGGCTTACAAGGATGAATACTTCAAACGACTCGATGATCTCGGCATAAACATGCACAATGTGGTCACTGCCGTGAAACTGCAGGAAGCCGTCAAGTACTACGATGAAGCGGGCGACGATGCGATGCGGCAGGAAAGACTCAAGGATGTCGTCGACAGGCTCACCGAGGCCTACGAAAGGCTGCAGGAACTCGAGAAAAACTCGCTGCCGGTCGATGCCGGGAACTACATCGGCTTCGCCAGGGCGTACAGGCTGAAAAAGGAATACCCAAAGGCCGTCGAGTATTATCAGAAACTGATTGAGGGTCTGGACCCCAACATCAGTCCCAGGGAATACTGGAGCATTACCCTTGAAATGTGTCGGTGTGTTCTGGAAGCAAACCGCGACAACAAGGAAGGACTTCAGGGCCTGCTGGATTACATGAGAACCCTGCGGACCAAAGACGCGAATATGGGCGGATTGAACAGTAAGTTCAACGCTGTAACGACTGAAGCAGAGACGCTACTGGGAAAATGACCGCCAAAAAAGCCGTAGCAAGTGCGTTTTGTACTGCATAACGGCAGATGTGCTTGACAGCAAAGGCTTGTGCAGATAGCCTTTGCCTGACGGCCCGATTCAGGGATGCTTGTCCGGCGGTAGCGCCGCAAGTCCTTGAATTTGGCTGTGTTGGCGGCATAGCCAAGTGGACTAAGGCGACGGATTGCAAATCCGTTATACGTGGGTTCGAATCCCTCTGCCGCCTTTTTATGCCGGTCTGAAATCTGTAAACAGGGCCTCGCCTCCGACGAAGTTGTGTGTCGATATTTAATGTAGAGGCCGGTTGGCCCGGATGGATGAGGTAAAACCATGTACAGAAAAGCGCTATTCTCGCTGGTGTGCTCACTTCTTTTGGCTGCTGCGGCGCTGGCCGCAACCAAGACCGTCATACTCAAAGACGGGCGAAAACTCACCGGCGAGGTTACGGAAACCAAGGACGGCAATATCATCGTCAAGACGAAGTACGGGGAAACCGCTCCAATAAAACCCGATGAGATACAGTCCATAGAAGATGTGGTGACTCCGGAAGAGGAATATGCACGGAAACTCAAGGAGATAGATCCCAAGTCGGCGGATGATCATTACAAACTCGGAAAATGGGCTTTCGACAATGGGCTTCTCGATATTGCAGAGAAGGAACTCAACGAGGCGCTGGAAATTGACCCTGATCACAAGCGGGCATCGCTGCTGCTTCGTCAAGTCAAGGCGAAGCTAGAGGAAGCAGGAGAAACAGGCGGCACGGGCGGTACCGAGCCGGAGAAGGGCGAAGAGGGCGGCAAGACGACAGAAGGCGCTGCCGCGGTGAAGCCGGAGTACCTCGTCAGCCAGGAAGATATCTATCGCATCCGCTTCGCTGAACTGCGCGAAAGCGACCGCGTGACCGTTGAGTTGAAGAACGACGTTGTCGAGAGATACATCGAGTCCATGCAGGGCATAGGCGATTTCAAAGAGAAAAACTTCGCCAAGAAATTCCGCGGCTGGCCGAAACTTCAGAAGGCCAAGTACATCCACGACAATACCGAAAGCGACAACGTGTCGATACGCGATGATATTCTTATCACCAAGGATCCGCAGTTCATGACGGACTTTCGTACGCAGGTCTGGCCGATACTGACGGGCGGCTGTGCCGCGCTGTCATGCCACGGCGGCGAAAAGGTGAACGGCGGCCTGAAGGTTTTCAATGTCTCCGCCAAGGACGTAAAGGTGGATTACACCAACTATGTTCTGCTGTGGGGATGCGTCAAAACTAATGATGGCGGCGGGTATCGTCGCGTGATAGACAAGAACTGGCCGGAGTTGTCGCTGCTGCTGCAATACGGGCTTCCCCCGGAGAACGCACGCTACAAGCATCCGGTGAAAATAAAGGCGATGTTCACTTCCACCAAGGACAAAAGATATATCCGCATCCTGGATTGGATAAAGTCTCTCGAAGGTCCGCCGATGCCTAACTATCACCTTGCCTACAAACCGCCGTTCGGCATGCAGATTCAGGGCGATATCATAGACATCGGAGTCGATGAATCGACCACGAAGCCGGATGGCTCGTCGGAAGAAAAGCCCGAAGAGGAAAACACGGAAACCGAAGACAAAGATTGAGAAAAGTCTTTTGCAGGCCCTTTCTCGTTTTTGACGGCGCGGCCGAATGTTACAAATAGCCTTCATAGTACTGCTGACGACGGTAATTATCGCAGCGGTGGTTTCCTTCTGCGTCATGGGGATTATGCAGTACAGGCGGGCCAGGTCGCTGTCTCGCCGGGCCCATGAAAAATCGATGCTGTTCGCACCGGATGACCCGTTTGACATCGCCTGCCGCTATGCTGATTTTGCACTCGTTGATTGCGGGCACAGCCCACGCGCGAATAACGTCACTTACGGGCGGTACCAGGGCTGGGCTATCAGGGAGTTTGACTTTCGGTACGAAGTCGGCCACGGCACTCAACGAGCCGCCAGAAACTACCACGTTATCATTGCCGAAACCGAAAAAGAGCTGCCTTCGGCACTTATGTGGAATGAAGCCTCCGGAGAAACGGTCCCCCTTGCGGCCATGTGGTCCGGCAGCCGGAAGGGATGCTGGGTTTGCACAGGCGATGACGCCATGACGGATGCACTGGCCGAAATCTGCGGAAGTTTCGCCGACAGGGGTCTGAGCATCCAGATTCTCAGGCAGGCCGTCATGCTGCATGTTCCCGCCCGCAGGTATGGACGTGCATATTCACTCGATATCGAGGAAGTCTCGCCGCTGCTCGACCGGATTCGTGATTTGTCATTTACAGCCGCCGGAAAGTGAACCGGGCAGAACATTGAAAATGAGCATCAATCGTGATACAAGAAAGACCCGCCTTTGGCGGCCCGTTTAGGAGAATAAGTGGTGCAATACAGCAGGCTTTGGATTACAGCGTTATTGATATCGGCTTGTATGGTGTTGACTGTTCTGGCTGCCGGCTGCAGCGATGCTGATCAGCGTTCCGCCGCACGAGATACTATCGAAAATATCCGTGTTGCGAATCAGCATATCGATAATGCGGAAGGGCTGATAGCCAACCCGGTCGTCACCGATGAAAACGGCGAACGGGTTAAAATGCCCATTATCAAGGTCCTGCAGATCAAGCCGGGCGATAAATTCCGCGTCGCCGAAGACATTGTGAATCCTGATGCGCTGTCGGAGCTTGAGAAGGCCGAGAAGCTCATAAAGGATGCCGTGTCGTCGAATGAGGCGGCGCCGGCTGACGTTAAAGCCATGGCGAAAGCCGCTATGGGACGTATCTGCATGACCAGGGGCCTTTTCTATGCTCTCAAGGCTGAGATAGAGTGCAGAAGAGCCGCTGACGCAATGCGGGATGCCGGGCCGTTCGTAGCCAGGCTTGTGTCTGAAAACAGCTTTGTCGCCAGTTACGAAAAACTCGCCACGATGAGCGATGAGGATATCGCGAAAATCGAGAAGGAAGCGAACGACGCCGTCAGGAAACTCGGCGCGCAGCTGGAGAAAATCAAAAGCGATATTGCCGCTCTCACGAAAAATCATGATGACCTGCTCGCCAGCAGCAGGAAATTGATGGCCGAAGGCAAGGAACTCCGCATAAGCAGCGGAGAGGCTTCCGGCACGAAGGCTCTGGAACTTTACGATCAGGCCCGGGAGAAGGAAACCCAGGCTGACGAGGCTGTCGCCCAGGCCCGCGAAGCCGAACTGCAGATTGCCTCTCTGAAGGATCAGCAGGAGATTCTTGATACCCAGCATGTCTGGGAAAACAATAAACTTGCCGCAGCAAAAGAAATAGCCAAAATTCGCAGCGGACAGAAGAACGATTACAAAACCACGCTCGATACCCGAAAAGGCGTCGTCAAGGATATAAAGGCGCAGCTCGAAAACCTGATAAAAACCGCCTCCAAGGCATATTCAGAGGCGGGCGAGAGCGAGACGCTGTCGCTGAAGGCTTACGATGACGCGTCGCAGCAGTTTAAGGCCGCCGACGGGCTGAACAGGGTGTCGGCAGTCATCAATCAGGATGCCGGCGTCCAGATGGCCGCCGGGTATCTCTGCGCCAATTCTTTCTATGCCGGCACCGAAGCGGCGAAGTTTTTAAGCGATGTCAAGGCCGCCTGGGGCGAAGGCAGCCCGACGGCGACCGCCGAAATTGAAAAATATTCGCAAAATGCCGAATCCAGGAAGAATCAGGCGGAAAAGTATTTTAATGCGGCCAAGGATCTGTATGCCCGGGACGCCACTATCACAGAGCCGAAACTGAGATGGGTGGTTCAGGGGCAGTTGGCAGGCGCCCACATGGAACTTTACAAGCTGCTGGGCAGCACCACTTCCCGCGATGAAGCGAAAAGAATCCTGGATGAGGCCGCAAAAGGTAAGGAATCGTCGGAGTATCTTAGTGATGTGCTTAAACTTAGGGAATTGCTGTTAACCGAATAGAATTCCGATTATTCCTATAGCAGAGATTTCTTGACATCTGTGATTCCACAGCTATAGAATCCTTAGTGTTACAAAGGGTGGGGGGTCTGGTCTGTAGGAAAAGCAGTACCTTCCATGGAAGGAAAGCGATACTTGCAGCACCGTTGTCACTGTAGTTCAGGCGACATTTGCTTCTGCCGGCCGGACGGCGGGTTTTTTCGCACCGGCCAGTGAGTTTGGAGAATAATACCGGTCTTGCACATCGCTTTGTCGGGGAAGTATGTGCTGCCGCGTGCTGGAAAGAAAGGCCGCGGAGATGAGAAAGTACCGTAACAGGCTGATGAAGGAACTGGCCGCTGAACTCAAGGCGGGCCTTGTCAGGCTCCGCAAGGGTTACGTGGACGCGGCCGAAGCACTCCTCGATGTCATCGATCCCGCCGGCGAATATCCTTACGAGTTTGTAGTATTCCGTCTGACCGGTTACCGGCCCAGTCCGGACTTGCCTGCCGAACTCATTAAAGGCAAAGACCTGCGAGCCGATCTGCTGTTGCTGATGCTGGATATCTCTGAAAGCTTTCCGCTCAGTGAGAAAGATTACGACCAGGAGGTGTTCGACACGCCCTCGCTGGCCAAAAAATTCAACGTCTCAAACAAGACAATCCAGCGATGGCGGAACCGCGGCCTGCCTGCAAGGAAAATGGTATTCTCCGACGGCAGGTGCAGGCTGGCGTTCCTGAGCAGTTCTGTGGAGCATTTTACCCGTAGCCGGCATAAGCAGATTATGCGGTCGGTGCGTTTCTCGCAGATGACCGAGGCGGAAAAGGACGAAATAATCACCCGCGCAAAGCGCATGGCGGCTTTCGCCAACTGCTGCCTGAGCGATGTCGCCAAGCGGCTGGCCTCCAGAAGCGGCCGCGCCGTCGAAACAATACGCTACACCATTCGCAAGCACGACATTGAGCATCCCGAAGACGCGGTGTTTCCGTATCTGCTCGCGCCCCTGAAAGACCAGGAAAAGATGCTGATTTACAGGTGTTTTCTGCGGGGCGTGCCCGTGCCGATACTCGCCATGCGATATCACCGTTCGAGGGGCAGCATATATCGCGTCATCAACGAAATGCGGGCTAGGCAGCTGATGGAAAGGCCGATCGAGTACGTCTACAACCCGCAGTTCGATCTGCCGAATGCCGATGAAGTGATTCTCGGTGCAGGCGAGACGGGGCTGACCGGCGGCAAAAAGAAAGTCGCCCCCAAGCCGCCGCCCGACCTGCCGGCGTATCTGCGATCTCTGTATGAAGTGCCTCTGCTTACATCCGAGGCGGAGCGGGATCTGTTCCGGCGGTACAACTATTTCAAGCACAAGGCCGACCAGCTCCGCAAGAAGATCGATGTAAACCGCATCAGGACCGCGCATCTTAAAAAAATAGAAGCGCTGCTGCTGCAGGCAAACGCCGTCAAGAACCAGATTGTGCGTTCCAACCTGCGGCTGGTTGTCTCGATAGCCAAAAAGCACGTCGGCGGGCCTCAGACGCTGTTCGAGCTGATAAGCGATGGCAACCTGTCGCTCATGAAAGCGGTGGAGAAATTCGACTATTCGCGAGGCTTCAGATTTTCGACTTATGCGTCGTGGGCGATAATACGCAACTTCGCCCGCTCCGTGCCGAGGGAGCGGTATCAACTCGACAGGTTCGCGACCGGCCACGAGGAAGTGCTCGACGTCGCCGCAAGCCTGCAGAGCTACGACCCCAACGAACTGAACCTGCCGGAACTGCGGGAAAGCATCGACGCGGTTCTGACGCACCTTACGCCGCGCGAGCGAACCATACTCACGGATCATTACGGGCTGGAAGACGGCAAAGACGCCAAGACCCTCGACCAGCTCAGCAGAAATCTCGGCATTTCGAAGGAACGGGTAAGGCAGATAGAAATCCAGGCGCTCAAGAAGCTCCGGAAAATCCTGCATCCGCAGCAGTCCGAGCTTATGACGTAGCAGGGCAGTCCGGCTGCGGGGGATTTATCTTGTTTCGTTCCCTTTAATTACATACACTGGAGTCGATATGCGTTTACGTTTTGCGACAGTAACAGTATTAATGGCCTGCATTTGGGCCGGCTGGGCAAGTTGCCCGGCGGGGACGCCGAATTCGGAATCACAGCCTGCAGCGACCACAAAGCCGGATAAAACCGATAAGGCCGCCGAGAAAAAGAAAACAAAATATCCCCCTCAGAAACTTATCAAGGCCCGGGACAAAGTCGCCAGGGAGCTTAAGGGCAAACTTGACGGCACCTTCACCATTGAAACTACAGGCCCGTTTGTCGTGGCCGGCGACATGCCGGCCGAAAAGGTCAAGCAGTACACCGACAAGCTGGTCGCCGCACCGGCTGAGGCGATGTGGACCAGCTTCTTCAAGAAAAAGCCTGACGAAGTCATCACCGTTCTGCTCTTCGCTGAAGAAAACAGCTATAAGAAATGGGCCACGGCGCTGTTCAAGGACAAGGACCTGCCTTATTACGGCTACTACAAGCCGGAGAAACGCACGCTGGTGATGAATATTTCAACCGGCGGCGGAACGCTGGTTCACGAACTGACGCACGCCCTGATTGTCTATGATTTCCCCGATGTGCCGCTGTGGTTTAACGAGGGTCTGGCCAGCCTGCACGAGCAGTGCAGCGTCGCGGATGACCATATCGTCGGGCTGGTGAACTGGCGGCTGCCTGCGCTGCAGAAAGCGATAAACGACGGCACTCTCCGTCCGCTGAAAGACATGGTTACCAAGCGCGATTTCTACGGCGAGCAGCTGGGCCTCAATTACGCCCAGGCAAGATATTTCTGCATGTACATGCAGGAGCAGAAGCTGCTGCAGAAGTTCTACGTGTATTTTCGCGACCATCACGCTGGCCGCAACGCCGACGTCAAAGCGATAGAAAAAACCTTCGGCAAGAGAATCAACCAGGTCGAGAAGGAATACATCGCCTGGGTCAAAACGCTGAAATACCCGCCTCCCCGCTGAGTTTTCAATATTTTTGCCGGCGCCGCTATTTACGGCGTCTTATCCGGATGCCGGTCATTTTCCCGTGATCCAGCACTCCGTTGTGGTGCGGCTCTGTAGCTGTAACGAGTGCCTTGGCTTTTCGCTGCAGTTTGCCGCGATATATGCCGGCAGGCTCGGGTCTCTGAAGAATATCCGCCAGAAGCTGCTCGTCATCGTAATGTTTGCATCGTCCCTTGTCCCATACAGCCTTTGGCTCCAGGCCGGCCATGCATCTTGTTCTGGCGTTGAGGCAGCAGCCTTTGCATTTACCTACAGGCCTAGCGGGGTCATGGTGTTTCATTTATTGAGCCTCCTACAGTTTGCCCGGAAGCGGCAAAAACCGCAAAAAATCCCCTTTGAGCGTGATAAATCATACCACTTAATTATAGGGGCTTGGGAAGTGAATTACCAACGCTTAAGCTCAATTCCGGCCGGATGAAACAGGAACATCGCCGCTATCAGTGTGCCTAGGGCCAGAACAAGAAGGCCTCGTTTGATGCCGTCTCGTCTGAGCTTAACTGCTGTGTTAGCAAGCCATTGCGGCGGCTCGGCGGGCGGTTCGCATCTGGGCGGCTCCGCCATGCAGGGTGATATCGGCTCGGGAGGGAGATTGCTGTCCATGACAAGGGCGTTTGCCGGCATCATGTTGGACTGGCTCATTGCCAGGCGGCCTATCAGGACCGGGTCGGGGTCTTCGCAGTTCAGCGCGTCGATAATGCGCTGCCTTTTGCGTATGAGTTCTTCCAGGGCCTTGTTCTCAGCTGCTGTGCAGGCAACCTTGTAGTCGATGGCTTCCTTGTCGTCGAAAAGCGGGATAAGAAGAACGCCGGCCAGGATGGTCAATGCCACCCCGGCCAGCGTGTATGCCAGCAGGCTCCGCACAATCACGGAACCTGTGCTTTGCGGATTGTCGCGGTTATTGTCAGCCCTTGTTCCAGGTTGACGCGCCATAAACGGCCCTTTCGCCAAGCTGCTCTTCGATACGGAGCAGCTGGTTGTACTTGCAGACGCGGTCGGTTCGGCAGGCCGAGCCGGTCTTTATCTGACCGGTGTTGCGGGCGACGGTCAGGTCGGCGATTGTCGTGTCTTCGGTTTCGCCGCTGCGGTGCGACACCACGGCGGTCCACCCGTTAGACTTCGCCAGATCAATTGCCGCCAGCGTCTCGGTAAGCGTTCCGATCTGGTTCAGCTTGATGAGAATGCTGTTGCCGCACTTTTCCTTCAGCCCGCGCTGGAGGAACTTTATGTTGGTCACGAATATGTCGTCGCCGACGAGCTGGATTTTTTTGCCGAGCTTGGCGGTGAGTTTCGCCCAGCCGGCCCAGTCGTCTTCGCCGAGACCGTCTTCCAGGCTGCGGATCGGATACTTTTGGCACCATTTGGTCCAGATGTCTATCATTTCGTCGCTGGTTGCGATTCGGCTGGGGTCGGACTTGAAGAAGCAGTAGCCTTCCTTGCCTTTAGCGCGGGCTTCATTGACCATTTCGCTGGCGGCCGGGTCGAGCGCCAGCCAAATGTCCTCGCCGGGCTTGTAGCCTGCCTGCTCGATGGCCTTGCAGATAAGCTCGGGGGCCTCGTCGTTGCTCTTGAGGCTGGGGGCGTAGCCGCCTTCGTCGCCGACGGAGGTGTTGTAGCCCTTGCTCTTGAGAACCTTCTTGAGGGCGTGGAAAACTTCAACGCTCATCCGCAGGCCCTCGGAGAAGCTCTTGGCGCCCCACGGCTGGACCATGAATTCCTGGAAATCGACTGTACCATCGGCATGCTTGCCGCCGTTGAGTATATTCAGCATCGGCACGGGCAGAGTGACGGCGTCTTTGCCGCCAAGGTACGCGTAGAGAGGCATTTTGTTCGCGGCCGCTGCGGCGTTGGCCACCGCAAGTGAAACGCCGAGTATGGCGTTCGCGCCGAATTTGCTCTTCGTCGGCGTGCCGTCGGCGTCGATCATGGCCTGGTCTATGCCGGCCTGGTCGGTTGCATCCTTGCCGACGACTACCTTGGCCAATTCCTTGTTGACGTGGCCGACGGCCTTCAGGACGCCTTTACCGAGATATACGGCCTTGTCGCCGTCGCGAAGCTCAACGGCCTCGTTTTCGCCGGTCGAAGCGCCTGAGGGCACAGCCGCACGGGCCTTGACGCCGTTTTCGAGGCATACATCGACCTCGACAGTCGGGTTGCCGCGCGAGTCGAGAATCTGTCTGCCGTGAATGTACTTGATCCTGGTTGACATCGTGGTTTTCCTTCACTTTCTATCGGACTTCAGGTTGCGTAATCCTTAGCCTTTCGTCACACGGACGAGAAACAGCCATGATACGCATCGCGGGCGTGTATTCAAGGGCTTTTGAGGGAGGAATGGGGGATGAGACGTAACGAGCCGCGACCGTCAGGACTTTATGCGCTTTGCCCATCTTACCCATTGCGC
>CAZVYJ010000050.1:0-20348 GCA_964631565.1 uncultured Planctomycetaceae bacterium | reverse complement strand
GTATTCTGGAACCCGGAACCCGTTTCTCCAAACTCTGAACTCAGAACTCTGAACTCTGAACCTGTTTTGTAATTCGCGACTCGCGATTCGGGCATACCCATACGGGGGCTGACGCTCCGGCCGCCCGTATGGGCGCAGTTCGCGATTCCTGGTGTTGCAGTTGTCTGGAGCGGTCGTGTCGCGTTAGAATACGCACATGGTAAATTCGATGCGTGATTATTATGAGGTGCTCGGCGTCAAGCGCGACGCGACGGCCGACCAGATAAAATCCGCCTACCGCAAGCTCGCGCGGCAGTATCATCCCGACGTCAACAAGTCGCCCGGGGCCGAGAAGAAATTCCGTGAGGCCACCGAGGCCTACGAAGTTCTGTCGGATGCGAAGAAGCGGCAGATGTACGATCAGTTTGGCCATGCCGGCCGGGGTGTCGGGTTCGCCGGCGGCGGAGGCTATACCGGTCCAGTTGGCGGCGGGGCAGAGGGCTTCAGCTTCCAGGATATCTTCAGCGGTTTTGGCGGCGGTGGCGGCGGCTTCGCCGGCATGGGTCTGGAGGAGATTCTCGAGGCCCTTGGCGGCGGGCGTCGCGGGCGGGCGCAGAGAACCGCACGGAAGGCTGCGAAAGGCGAGAATATCGAGTATCACCTGACGCTCGAGTTCCTGCCGGCGATTAAGGGCACGACGGCTCGGCTGAAAATGGCGCGTGATGGCGGCAAGGGCGAGATGCTCGACGTCAAAATTCCGCCCGGCGTCGGCGAGGGTTCGAAAATCCGCGTGCGCGGCAAGGGCCATCCCGGTCCGGCGGGCGCGGGCGATTTGTACATCATCACGCATGTCCGCGAGCATCCGTATTTCCGCAGGGAAGGCGATGACATCTATGTGGACGTGCCGATAAGCATTACCGAGGCGTCGCTCGGCACGAAAGTGGACGTGCCGACAATCGACGGCATGACGACGGTTACGATTCCGCCCGGGATGGCCAGCAACAAGAAGCTGCGTCTGAAGGGCAAGGGCGTCCGGGCCGGCGTCGGCAAAACGTCCGGCGACCAGTACGTGGTGGTGCGGATTGTTCCGCCTCCGAAAGTTTCGGCTGCGGGTGCGGAGCTGCTCAGGAAGTTCGACGAAATCGAAAAATACAATCCGCGAGAAAACGTCCCATGGAAATAGACGATATCCAGATAAAGGTCCGGCGGGACAGGACGATCAGCTTCATTGTTATCGCCGTGTTCCTTGTCGTCTGTGCGATAACTCTGGGGCTGCTTATCGCCATGGTCGCCGCCAATATCGGCGACGCCGACGGAAAAGCGAAGCAGCTGCTCGGCAGGTTCGCGTGGATATGCACGGTGATGCTCGGCGTGACGGTGGTGTTTCTGTTCTGGCACGTCATGCGGTTTTTCCGGTTTCGCATGAACAGCGGCGAAAAATTTTCGCCCACGCCTTATGTCAATGCGTGGGCGGAGGCAGGCAGAAGAATGCAGGCGCCTCCGGAAGACGACAGCGAAAACGAACAGGAAGACGATTCGGAATAAAGACGGGGATTATTTTTCGGACGCAATTTTCCACCTTCGGAAGATTCTCACTTCATCAGGCCTGATTGTCACTGAAAGCCCGTTCGGACCGATAACGGCGTTATCCTCGGCGATGTGGTCCCTGCTGTAATAGACGGGCGTGAGCGTTTTGTCTTTGGTGGTCCACTGCGAGGTGCGGCGGCATTTGACTATCACGTCGCGTCCGGTCTCGTCGCCGGTGACGATTACCGAGTTGTATGTGGCGGGAACTTTCCACATGACGATTGCGGCTGCCGCGACAATCAGAATCAGCAGCACGCATCTGAATGCGGCTTTGCGTATGAACATTATGCCGCCAAGCGCGATGCCCATGAGCGTCGCCGCCGTCAGCAGTCCGGCCCGCAGTCGCTGCGGCCAATCCGGCAGCGTATCGAACTGTTCGGTATAGCTCGGCAGGTCGATGAATGCGCGAATGTCTATGCTTTCGACCGGCCACTTTATACGGACTTCGTGGGGCGACTCGAGCGGAGATTGGCGTTCTTCATCGGCGTAAAGGCTGATGGTGTAAGCCTGCTCCTGCGAAAGGACAGGCAGTGTGACGAAGATTTTTTGCCCGGTCTGCGGCGCTACGACTGCCGGCTTAAGTATGGTCGGCCCGCCTTCGGCGGCGCGGACGGTGATCATTCGGATTATCTGATCGCCGGTGTTTGTGATAGTGATTTCCGCGTCGTGATACGGCCCGGCGGTTTTTTGAGAGTCCTGCCCGCTCGGCGCGGCGGTTATGGCGGCGGCCGCCGCTGCGGCCGAGGCTGCAAGCAGCGTGATTATCCCGAGGAGGTATTTCATGTTTGTGTTTTTATGTTCTGACGGCGAACTTGCGAGAATATTCCGCCACCAGCTGCTTTGCCCGCAGCAGCTCGGCGACCGACCACGCCTGCGCGACGCAGCCTCGCGGCGTGTGCGGCGAGTCGCCGTCGAATATTTCGCTGACGAAGCCGATGGCGGCCTCGTGAAGGTGAGGCTCGAAAGCGTTGAGATAATCGTTCGCCTGCGCCAGCGTCAGGAGCTTGTCGCCGTCGACTTTCAGATACGCCTCGATGAACGGTCCCATCAGGTACGCCCATACCGTGCCCTGGTGATAAGCCCTGTCTCGCGATTCCCACGAGCCGCCGTACCTGCCGCGGTATCGCGGGTCGTCCGGCGAGAGGGATCGCAGCCCCATCGGCGTCAGCAGGTGCGTGCCGACCACGTGCACAATCGACGCCTGCTGCTCCGCCGTCAGCGGGCAGTAGGGCAGCGAGACGGCGAAAATCTGGTTCGGCCGGATCGTGTCGTCCAGAACCTGCTCGCCCTCGCTGATGCAGTCGTAGAGGCAGCCGGCCTGGCTGTTCCAGAACTGCCTGCAGAATGCGGACGCTATGATTTCGCTGCGCGACGCGTAGGCGTCGGCGAGCTTGCGGTCGTATTTCTTGCACCGGTCAGCCATGATGCGGTGGGCGCAGTGCCACAGGGCGTTTACTTCGACGGCTTTGCCGTGACGCGGCGTGATTACCTCGTTGCCGAGTTTGGTGTCCATCCATGTCAGCTGCGTGTCGCGCGACCCGCCGGTGAGCAGCCCGTCGGCGTCGGCGCGGATATCGAACCGCGTGCCGGAATGGTAGCTCGAAAGTATGGTATTGGCTGCCGGCATCAGTACGCCTCGCCAGAAGCTTTCATCGCCGCCGGCGGCGAGATATCTGTCGGCTGCGATTATGAACCACAGCGATGCGTCGATGCTGTTGTAATGTGCGGTGCGGCTGTAATCGTCGAACCGGCAGGGCACCATGCCTTCGGAAATGCTGGCGGCGAAGGTGCTGAAGACTTTCTCGGCGTCCTTCAGGCGGCCTGTCGTAAGCAGCAGTCCCGGCAAGGATATAAAAGCGTCCCTGCCCCAGTCGGCGAACCAGTGGTAGCCGGCCAGTATCGTCAGCGACGGCGGGGAGTTTGGGAAGCTTCGTTCCGCGATGAACGCGTCGCTCGCGACGGCCAGCCGGCGGGTGAATTCGTCGGCCTTGTCGCCGACGCTCGCGGCAAGCTCTTCGGCCCGGCTGCGGCGGCGCTCCAGCGTGGTTGCGAAACCGATCTGCACAGGCTCGTCCAGGCACGCGGTGAACTGGCACGACTGCCCGTCGGCGAGTTCGTAAACGAACCAGCCCGGCGTGTAAAGGTCTTCAAACCCGTCCTGCCCGCGCACAATTTCGACGCGGTAGTGGAACCTGTACCACCAGTCGGGACTCGGCATGAACTCAGCCTCGGATGCGGTCATGATAAGGCTGTGCTCAGGGAACTTGCGATTAAGCACCGTTACGCCGTTGGGCGTTCGTTCAAAGACAAACGGAGCATCGGCGGTGCGAAGATGGTGATAGTCGCGCAGCGGGGTGAACGGTTCCAGCCTCAGCACGCCGCTGCCGCCGCGAAGCGTGTAGCGTATCGCCACGGCGTTGGATTTCTCGGCGAGCAGGACTTCCTTGATGAGTTCGGCGTCGCCGACGGTGTAGTGGAACCTTGCGGCCTGGTCGTTGACGAATTCACGCAGATGGCATACGCCGCGCGGGCTGAACGATTCTGCGAACTCATTCGTCGCGAGCTTGTACGTGACCCCGTCTATATCAAGTTCTTCCATTACCGTCGACAGCGCGACTATGCGCTGCACCGGCGGCATTGCGGCTGCCACGAGCAGACCGTGATAGCGGCGGGTGTTGCATCCGACGACGGTCGAAGACGCGTATGCGCCGATACGATTGGTCAGCAGCCATTCCCTGGTGAGAGCGGTGTCCAGGTCGTCATCGCCCACTTGCACGACAATAGGCCGGGGCAGGGCGGTATTGTTTGTTTTTGGCGGCATATATCTGAAATTATCGGCTTTGTCCGGCTGGACGATACAGCAAAACAGCGTTTTCAACATTATTCCTGTGGATTTTCCATTCCGATTTCCCGCCGGAGCTGGGGGACATCCAGTTCATCTATATATTCGACAAGGTTGTCGAACTCGTCATGATAGCCGAACCCGCCGCGGGTCATTTCGTCTATCGCCTCCTGCTTGCTCCAGCCCTGCGCGACGATGCGGTATATCGCGCACATCATGCCCGTGCGGTCCGAGCCCTGCCTGCAGTGGACGAAGACCGGCGCGGTGTCGGGGTCTGTGACTATTTTAAGGAACTTGACTACGTCCTCATCTTCGGCATGAACGGGATTGGCCCAGATATGTTCGTATCTGAGGCTCGTTCCTTTCAGTTCGTCGCTGTCGCTGTGAAGTTTGCGGAGATTGATGACCGTCTTGACGCCCATTTTTTCAAGCTGCCGCATTCCTTCTTCGTCGGGTTGGGCGCCGCGGTAAAGCGAATCTGACACGCGGTACAGGTTAGGCAGGCCTGCCTTTTGCATCGGCTCGGCCCACTTCCGCCCACTGGCGGTTTCTGTCTTCGTGTCGCGAACGTATTGTCCCTCTAACGGTCCGGCCTCGTATAGATAGCATGCACAGAAATATCCCATGACCCAGCCTATGGCCAAAGCGACAATAAATAGAATAACCTTGCCCATGAATCAGTCCCTTGAAGTTTGATACATGAACTATATTAAAGCTGACTTGATTGTAAAAGAGATTTGTAGCGGCGTTTAACCGCTCGGTTTTCAACGTTCTACTTCGCTGCGGCCGTGCTGCAGCGGGCGCGGACGTTGTCAAGAATGTTCATGTAATTTATGTATGCGTCGTAGGGCGACTCATAGGGGTTGAAGTACTTGTGCACATCGCCGTCGGCGAAATATTTGGTGCACATGTAGTAGAAATGGTCGGATGTCTGCAGCTTGCGCCAGTCGTCGATGAGCGTCTCGTCGCCGCTGGCCAGCACTTCCTCCGCGAGCGCATATACATCGTGCAGGGCGTTTGACTGCATGCTGTTGCCCAGCCACGCCGAAAGGTCCCGCTCGGTATCGGCCCAGCTTATCATGTGAGGCACGTCCACCTCGCCGACCGGCGGATAGCGGTCAACTGCCTCGGAAACGGTGAGGAAGTCGTTTTTCTTCGTCGCCAGCACCGCGCCCGGCAGGTGACGCATGAACTCGAATATGCCGGTGTCCGCCCACTGGTGCTCGCCGAACGTTTCGTAGTCCATGAACAGGTTGCAGACGTAGCCGTTGCCGTTTATCTGGTCGACCCAGTGCGTGAACTTTTCGACCGTCAGAGGCCATTCCTTCCACCCCCGATTGCCGAAACGAAACGCGATATCGTCCGACAGGCGGTAGTTTTTCATCAGCATCCGCAGGTTCGCGCAGTTCGGCGGGTTGTAGATGAAGTTCGGGCTGCGGTAGCCAAGCACGTGGTCGGCGCCTTCGGTGAGAATCGCGTCGAAGCCCAGGTCTTCGATTACGCGGGCTACGTCATTGTTGTATGTCAGCTCTGTGTTGCGGAAGATTTTCGGCGTCTGGCCGAAGAGGTCTTGCATCAGCTCGCAGTGTTTTTTGATCTGGGCGGTGAACTCGTCGCGGTTATACAGGAACGCCAGGCTGTGATAGTAGGTTTCGGCGATGAATTCCACGCAGCCGGTCTTCGCCAGGGCGTGTATGGTTTCCATCACGTCAGGCGCCCATTTCTGGAACTGCGTGAGGATTGTGCCTGTCAGCGAGTAGCTGATGCGGAACGCGCCCTTGTGCTGTTTGATAAGCTCAAGCATCAGGCGGTTCGTCGGCAGGTAGCATTTCTCCGCGACCTTGCGGCAGATGGCCTGATTGTTGTAGTCGTCAAAGTAGCTGGGGGCGCTGTCGAAAATAGAGTATCTTCGCAGACGGTAAGGTTGATGAACCTGAAAATAGAATACCACTGATGCCATAAGTGACTATTAAGACAAAAAAACATCCCTCTTGGTCAAGATAAAACTGCGTTTCGTGCGCGAAATTGTTGCACGATTTTCTTGCACAAGGCAGTGGGAGACGGTCAATACTTGAACTGTGCCGCCAGACGCTCATACGGGCAGGCTCCCGCTTGCCCATACGGGTCCGTATGGGCGGCTAGCCGGAGTTTCCGTTTGTCTATTCGGTTTGTGCCTGCTCGACGAGTTTCTTGTATATTTCGTTGAGCTGGATGGCGCTGTCCCGCCAGGAAAGCTTGCGAAGCTCGATATGCCCATGCTGACGAAGCGTTTTGCCAAGCGGGGGATGGCGCAGGACGGCGAGAATCTTGTTGGCCATCTCGTTTATGTCCCAGAAATCGACTTTGAGCGCGTGGGTAAGCACCTCGCTGACGCCCGACTGCTTGGAGATGATTACAGGCACGTTATGGCTGAGAGCTTCCAGCGGGGCTATGCCGAAAGGTTCGGAAACGCTTGGCATGACATATAAGTCAGCCATTTGAAAGACTTTATCTACATCGCTGCCGCGAAGGAAGCCGGTGAAAGTCACGTATTTGCCAAGTTTCAGGTCAGCGGTCATGCGGATGCACTTTTGGATCATGTCGCCGCTGCCGGCCATCACGAAACGGACCTTGCGGTACTTCTCGACGACTTTCTTGGCGGCCTGCAGGAAGTATTCCGGGCCTTTCTGCATGGTGACGCGGCCGAGGAACAGGACGATTTTTTCGTCCCGGCCTATGGGTTTCATTTCCCAGTCGTTGTCGGTCGGCAGTTCGACGGCGTTGTAAACGACATCGATTTTTTCCGGCGGCACGCCGTAGCGGCTTATCGCTATGCTGCGGGTCAGGTAGCTGACGCAGACCACGCGGTTGGCGCCGTGCATGCCGGCACGCTCGATATCATAGATTATCTGGTTTACGTTTTCGCCGGAACGGTCGAATTCCGTACTGTGCAGATGGACGACGAGCGGTTTCTTTGAAAAGGCGGCCACGGCCAGACCGGCCTTGTATGTCATCCAGTCGTGGGCGTGTATGACGTCGAACTTTTCGTGGCGTGCGACTTCGACGGCCAGCCGGGCGTAGCGGTTTACCTCGGTCATCAGGTCGCCGCTATAGTTCATTCCCGCCCCTGTGGTGAACGAACCGGACGGCATGGCCTGAAGGGCCTGGGGCTGCTGTTGCTGCCCGCTGCCGGTTCGCTGCTGCGTTTCGATGGTTTGCCATGCAGATGCGCCGGAGGCGCCTTTCTGCATTTCTATAAGCATGCGGACCGCCTCTTCGTAGGTCGTCGGCGTGCCGTAAGGCTGGAGCATAGCCGGCACTTGGTGAAGTTCCACATGTTCCATATAGACGGTTTCGTCATCGCCGGCCGGCGCGCCGGAAACGATTCTTGCGGCGGCTCGCGGGCCGATGTCAGTTGGGCTTCGGAACTTGACGTGGCTTGAGACGCCCACGGGCACGGCGGTGGGCAGGACGAAGCACACTTCAACGCCGATTTCATTCAGCCCCCGGGTCATGCCGTAGCAAGCCGTTCCAAGACCGCCGCTTATGTGCGGCGGGAACTCCCATCCCAACATAAAAACTCGCATCGATTTGTTTCCTCTAACATAGCCGGTTTGTTTCTGGCCATCGGGTCGAATTATTATACACAGCTTAAGATGCAGTTTGAATCAATGATATGTTTCTTTGCCGCGAAAACTGACATCGGTCCCGTCTGCCCGTCGGACGCCTCGTAATTCTGGCGTTTTAAGCGGGACAATGGTAAAATACGCATCCGCTTTGGGAGATTCCATGAGAAAGACGGTTGAAAAACACTATTTGCACGAATCCGGCCGTAAAGATAAGGACTACTGGCTTTCACAGTCTCCCAAGGCCAGGATAGAAGCTGTGACGTTCTTCATCAACCAGTACTACGGGCTGGGCAATGAATCTTCCTCCGGACTTCAAAGAGTTCTTACGGTTACTCGCCGACCATTGCGTTGAATACGTGATCGTGGGCGGCTACGCCGTCGCCCGGCACGGATACCCGCGATTTACCGGCGACCTGGACGTTCTGATTTATCCAAGCGCCGAAAATGCCTGCAGGCTTCTGGCCGCGATTGAAGAGTTCGGCTTCGGGTCATTGGGCCTGGAGGTAAATGATTTCACCGAGCTGGGACGAGTTGTCCAACTCGGCATGCCGCCTCTGAGAATAGACCTGCTTACCTCGCTGGATGGCGTTTCCACCGACGAAATATTTTCTGACAAGGTTTCCGACAGGGATGAAGAACTGACGCTGCACTTTATCTCTCGCGATAATCTGGTGGCGAACAAGAAGGCGACCAATCGTCCCCAGGATGTCGCGGACCTGGACAACCTCTGACCGTGTGGTTTAAACCTCCAGGGCGCCAATGATTTCCGTAATGCTTCTGTGTCCGTGACGGGTGAGATACTCGGCGATGCCGTCGCGGATTTTCACTATGCAGCCGGGGTCGATGAACAAGGCCGTCCCCACAGCCAGTCCGGTTGCACCGGCCAGCAGAAACTCTATCGCGTCGCTGGCATACTGTATGCCGCCCATGGCGATAATCGGTACGCCGGCCGCCTTTGCGACCTGCGTGTAGACGCGATGCACCATATACACGGCGATGGGGCGGATGGCCGGTCCGGAAAGCCCGCCGGTCCTGTTGGCCAACACCGGCCGGCGTTTTTCTATGTCGATAACCATGGCCGTGAACGTGTTTATCATGCTCAGCGCGTCGGCGCCGGCTTCTACGGCGGCGGCGGCCGTCGCGGTTATGTCCGTCACGTTGGGCGAGAGCTTTACGATTAAAATGTTCTTCTTGCAGACTTTCCGCAGCTCGGCAGTGATGGCCTTCACCTGCCCGGGGTCCACGCCGAACTGTATTCCGCCGGCCTTGACGTTCGGGCAGGAAATGTTCAGCTCGATGCCGCGGACGATGTTCACTTTTTCGAGGGCCGAAGCCACCGCGACGTATTCTTCCGGCGAGGCGCCCGCGACATTTACAAACACCGGCAAGGCAAGCTTTTCGAGCTGCGGCGCCTTCTCGCTTATGAAGGCCTCCAGGCCCACGTTGGCCAGGCCTATGGCGTTCAGCATGCCTGCCCGCGTTTCCACGACGCGCTGGTAATCGTTGCCGGTCCGCGGCTTGAGCGTGATGCTCTTGGTTACAAACGCACCGAGTTCGCCGAGGTTCACGAAGTCGCCGTATTCGTTCGCGTAGCCGCACGTGCCGCTGGCGGTCATCATCGGGTTGCTCAGCTTTACGCCGGCGATATCGACGCTCAGGTCGGGTGCGGTTGTTTTCGACATGTCTTTCCCGTGTTTCACGATTCGCAAACTAGGCGGTTATGTATTCGATAGCTTTTTTCGCTGCCTCTGCCGTGATGTTGTCAAAGACAGCTACGCTGTCAGGCCCGGTCGGCAGCACGAAGCGGACCTTGCCGTTACGGGCCTTCTTGTCGTGCTGCATTATGTCCCATAATTTGTCGGCGTCCAGCCCTCCGCGACGGGTCGGCAGCATCAGTCTGTTCAGCAGCTTTTCCAGCCGCTCGGCGACGGCGGCGTCTATCAGCCCTTCGGCCAGCGCCAATTGCGACGCCGCGACCATTCCCAGCGACACGCCTTCGCCGTGTGTCACCTTGCCGTAGCCGGCGAAAGTTTCGATGGCGTGGCCGACGGTATGCCCGAAGTTCAGGTGCGCCCGCACGCCGGCTTCGCGCTCGTCGGCGATGACGACGGCCGCCTTGATTTCCACGTTGCGGGCGACCAGTTCGGTCATCTCTTCGCTGCGGCAGGCGAGCAGGGCGTCGGCGTTTGTCTCGATGAAGTCGAGCAGCGACGCATCCCGGATCGCCCCGTGCTTTACGCATTCGGCCAGCCCGCCGAGCAGTTCGCGGCGGGGCAGCGTCTTGAGCGTTTCGACGTCTATCAGCACGCCGGACGGCTGATGGAACGCCCCGATGAGGTTCTTTCCGGCGGGGTGGTCGACCGCGGTCTTGCCGCCGACTGAGGCGTCGACATCTGCCAGCAGGCTTGTCGGGCACTGGATGAATCGCAATCCCCGCAGCGCGATTGCGGCTGTGAAACCGGCCAGGTCGCCCGCCACTCCGCCGCCGAGCGCGACGATGAGAGTGTTTCGGTCGACGGCCGGAACCACGGCGAAAAGTTCGTCGAATACGCGGGCCATCGTGCCGAGCGTCTTGTTTTCCTCGCCGGCGGGGAAGTCGATGAGGGCCGCTGTCAGCCCGGCAGCCTCAAGCGACGAGACAGCCTTTTGCCCGTACAGTTCGGATACGTTCGAGTCCGAAATGACGACTGCGTTGCGGACTTTTTCGAGCGAGGCGGCGGTCGGGCCGAGTTCAGCCAGCAGGCCGGCGCCGATCCGCACCTGGTAGCTTCTGCCGGCGAGGTCCAGGTTAATCTTTCGCTGGGCGGTCATCCGGCTTTTCCTTTTGACGAAACTCCTGCACGGCCTTTTTGAGGTCTTCATCCACTTCCAGCGTTTCGTCCGACTCGCCATCCTGCGATTCGGGTTCATCTCGCTTCGGTTCATACCGACGCGGTCTGTAAGGTTCGATTTCCGTCTCGCCCATGTTCTTCAGCCGCTTTACATGCCGCTTGAGTATGAAGAACGCTGCGGCCATGGCGAGAATTATCATGAGAATCATCGTTTTATTGATGGCGTTGCCGCCGCCGCTCTCGACTTTTCGGATGTCCCATGCGATGAATACCGGATAGTCTCGCAGAACCGGCTCACGATTCTTGTCGCCGCGGTCCATTTCCGTGTGAATTTTGTAGAACACGCCGGCCAGCTCGAACTGCGTGCCTTGCGGATACTCGTAAGACATGACGCCGTCATCTTCAGTGCGTTCCGGTTTGCCGAGAATTTCAATCGGATCGAACGGGCACAGAACAAGCAGCGGCTCCTGCGAGGGCGTCTTGCAGGCGGCGTTGGTGCAGCCGAGCAGCCAGTAGGGCTTGTCTTTTTCGTAGTAAATCGAAACGGCGCCGGTGAGTTCCTGCACCGTATGGACGAACAGTTTCACCTTCATCGCCTGTGCGCGATAAGTTGACGGATGCTCCAGAAGCTGCTGATATCCCGGCCAGGGCAGGTTGTCGAAATCGCGGCTGGACGGTTTTTCCATTTTGGCCGTCTTTGCCAGCAGCCCGTACATCGGCGGTTCGTACAGTTGTCCGTCCTGGTCGCGAACGTCGCCGAGGAGAGTTCTTTCCTTGTCGGTCAGTTCGATTGCCTGTGAGCTTATGTTGCTGCCGACGTGTACGCTTGATGTTCCTGGCCCGACCGGCGAAGTCGCGGGAGTTTCCGTGACGTGCCGCGCAGTGCATGACGCTGCGGTGAATGCTGTCGTGCACAGAATTACTGCAAGCCGGAATGCGGATTTCGCTTTGTGTGGTGTATTCGCCATCGCGATAATTGTAAACATCACGCGGTGCGGAGGGAAGTCCCGGCTTCAGCGAGTTTTAATGTTTGTGTTATTCGTCGGATTTTGTGTCTGAAGAATAAGCCGGCAGCAGAAACGTGTCATTCGGGTCCTGCGGCGCCTCGGTGCCCTTGTAGTCGTACACGCCTTCCACGAGGAAGATGTTATCGTCGCCCACGCCGGCAGTGGCGGTGTTCGCCCAGTCCACGTGCATGTCGAGGTAGAGCACATTCTGCCCGCGGTGGTTGTGATTGCCGCTGGTCGTGTCGTGCACTCGGTCAGGCTGGAACTGCCCGTTGCGGAATATCGGCGTCATGTCTGCCAGGATTACCATTTTGCCGGCCGAGTCTTTGAGCGCCGGGTTATGTATGGCCAGGTCGCCCGGTCCGAGCGAATACTGGTATGAATAGTGCACGTATTTGCCGGACGGGAAGTCATTCGTCCTGTCGCGGACTACGAACGAATTCTGGCCGACCGACGGGCACTGGAACAGCACAGGCTCGGCGATTTTAAGCTTCACCAGCCGGTACAGCGCGGTTGAATTGCTGGAAACGGGTTCGCCCGGTGCAGGCAGCCATCGCGGGCTGGAGCCGTAAGGCACAGGCAGATAACCGTTGTTGCTGTTGGCGTAAGTCTGCAGGGCCGAGCCGATCTGACCGACCTGCGATGCGCATAGAACGGCATTGCGCTGCCGGCGGGTCTGCCTTATCGACGGAATGAAAATCGCGCTGAGAATAAGTATGACCGAAGCGACCGTCGCCAGCTCGCGGAACGAGAACGTCGGGCGGATGCTCCGCCACGAGAGTTCGCGACGGTTTGCTTTGCCTGCGGCTGCGATCCGGCTGAAAATGCGGTCCATTGTCCGATCGGCGAGGTCGGCCGGCGCTTCAGGCTGCGGAGCGAGATCCATAGCAGAGAGCGTGTTGGCGATATCATGGCGAAGGGCGATGAAATCCTTGTCGGTCTTTAGACGCTCGATTACTTCGAGACGGGTCTGCTCGTCGCAGCGTCCCGTCAGGTAGTCGATAAGCACCAGTTCATCTTTATTCTTGTCGCTCATGTTTCAATCGTCCGGCCTGTGGCTTCCAATTTTGCGCGAATTTTTCAAACGTTGTTCAAAACCGTGCATCACTCCTGTTTCTCGTGTCCCAGTCGCGCGGCTTGCGACTTCCACTTTTGCGCGAAGTGTTTTACTGCCGTATGCAGTCTCGATTTGACCGTTCCAAGCGGCAGGTCCAGAATTTCCGCAACCTCCTTATACGGCAATTCCTGGAAGTAGCTCAATATCAGCACGTTCCGGAGGTCTTCCGGCATATCTCTTACAATATTCTGTACGGTCTGCCTGACCTCAAGGTTCAGAATAGATTCATCGGGGGCGGGAATATTTGCGGGCATCAAATCAGCGTAAGTTGTTGCATCGTCGGTACTTGACATTTGTGCATCCAGCGGGGCGGCCTGGCGTCGGCTTCGGCTGCGAAGGGCGTCGCGGGCTTTGTTGGCTGCGATGGTGTAGAGCCACGGCTTCAGCCGGCGGGAAAGGTCGAATGAGCCGGCCGATACGTAAAGCTGGATGAACGTCTCCTGGAACACGTCGTCGGCCAGCGTTTCGCTGCCGGTGAATCTCGCAAGGAAGCTGTAAAGCTCACGGCGATATCGCCGAACCAGTGCGGCGAAGGCGTCCGTGTCGCCGGCCAGATGGCGGGCAAGCAGATCATTGTCGCTGACTGGTTCAGGAGTTGGCTTCTGCGATTTACCCACGTTGCGGCGCATTCCTTATAAAACATGGTTTTACGGCCCGTGTCTGTTCGCAGGCATGATAGGTATCCGGCGGCGTCGCGGTCAATTCTTTATTGGCTTTGCGGCTGGCTGTTGGGATAATTGCCGCAAAGGCAAGCAACGGAATGATTGCGATATCTCTCCAATCCGGCAGCAGCGGCAACTGCATTTATGTCGAAGCCGACGACGCGAAGCTGCTGTTCGACGCCGGCATAAGCGGCGCCCGCGCGGAAGAGCGGCTTGCGGCACACGGCCGAGACATAAGGGATGTCGACGCGCTGATTATCTCGCACGACCACGCCGACCATGTCCGTAACGCCGGAGTGTTCAACCGCAAGTTTCGCCTGCCGGTTTACATTACTCGCCCGACGCTCACTGCTGCCGGCGGCAAATACGCACTCGGCGCGATGAACGACGTGAGATATTTCCGTGCCGGCGATTGGCTGCAGTTCGGCGACGTGGTGGTCGAAACCGTGCCAACTCCGCATGACGGCGTCGACGGGGTGTGTTTCGTTGTCGCATCCGGCGGCAAGAGACTGGGCGTTCTGACCGACCTCGGCCACGTCTTCGACGATTTGCCGCGGCTCATCAGTTCGCTGGACGCCGTGATTCTCGAGAGCAATTACGACCCGGTCATGCTGGCCAACGGGCCTTATCCCATTTGGCTGCAGCGACGCGTCAGCGGGCCGGGCGGGCACATCTCCAACGGCGAAGCGGCCGAGCTGCTTCGTCCGGCTGCAAGGGCACGCCTGCGGTGGGCGTGCCTGGCGCACCTCAGCGAGAACAACAATTCGCCGCAGGTCGCGCTTAGGACTCACATGCAGCTGCTTCCGCGAGGTTTTCCAATCCATATCGCCGGCAGATACGAAGCGACCGAAGTGCTGGAAGTCTGAACGGCAGGGCTTGTCACGCCGACTTGTCTCGCCGTAGCTTCAGCGTAGGCGGCAGCCTTGGCGAAGGCGGAAGCAGGCAACAGGGCGGATGTATCAACCCTCATCTTGCACTTGCGGTGCGTAAATCATATCCTAGGGTTTAATTGGAAGGCTCTTTTGGCAGTTATTAGTTCTCATTCAAGGACGGGTTATATGAGGCGCGGGATACTTGCGACAATAGAGGAATTGACGCGTCTTCGCGGCCGGCTTGGGAAAAAGCCGTTCGACACGATTTACCAGGCGCTTCTGAAGCGATGCTCGCTCATTCTGGAATCGTCACCGGTCACCGAGCAGCAGTGGCGGCAGATGTGGCAGAAGGGCGTCTGGTTTTCCGCCGTTCAGGCCGCCCGGACGGCGCAAGGAAGAATTCTCGACCTGCTCATCGCCCACAACATCGACCGCAACGCAGCCTACCGCGACCGCGCCATCGAAGAACTCCGCAACCTGACCTCATGGAGCACATGGGTTGATCCCTGTCACAATCACATTGACGCCGACCTGTGCACGGCTGAAGCTGCCGTTGCTGCTGCCGTCGCGCTGGACTGGCTGTGGGACGACCTGACCGAGGCCGGCCGCCACGCCTTCTCATCCGCAATAATCGAAAAAGCCGTCAAGCCGTACCTCGAAGGCGTCAGGAAAAACGCGTTCTGGTACGACTGCTACCATAACTGGAACGCCGTCGTTAACGGCGGTATTGCCCTCGCGTCGCTGGCGTTCGCCGACGAGTGCCCCGAGGCGAAGAAGGCCTACAAGGCCGCCCGCAAGGGACTGGATCATTTCTTCGACGCGCTCGGCCGCGAGGGCGGCTGGGACGAAGGCACCGGCTACTGGGGCTATGCGATGCGGTATATCCTGCTGCTGGGCGAAGCGGCGAGCAGGCTGGAGGACGATCAGAAAATTTTCCACCATCGCGGCATGGGCGAGACCGGCGCGTTCGGCTTTTATTTCACGCCGAACGGTTTCGCCGCGAGTTTCGGCGACAACCCGACCGTTCCGCTTCACGGGGCGTTCTACATACTGACAAAATACTTCAGCGCGCCGGAACTGACATGGTGGCTGGACACGTATTCGTTCCATCGCGACGCGAGCACGTCCGGCTACTCGGCGGCAGGCATGGCGCTGCTGTTCCGCCCCGAAGACCTGGAGACTCCAGCCGAACTGAACGCGCCGCCGCTGAAGGTTTTCAACCAGATAGGATGGGCTGCGATTGCCGACAACTGGCCTCGCCCGACGTTCTACGTCGCCGCCAAGACCGGCGACCTGTCCGCCAATCACAGCCAGTGCGACATGAACAGCATCCAGCTGCAGGTCGACGGCGAGATGCTGCTTGTAGACCACGGCCACGCCCCGTTTTCAAAGGCGTATCTCGGCGAGGGACGCGGCGATTTCTACGAGGTCCAGACGCGGGCGCACAACACCATCGCCATAGCCGAGAGCGGTCAGAATATCGACGCGCAGGGCTCCATCGACGAAGCCGTCATTGAAGACAACTATCGCTGGGTTGTCTGCAACGCCGGCAATGCGTGCGGAGAGTCGGCGAGTTTCAATCGCCACGTGGTCATGCTTACGGCCGGCGACGGCGGAGCGGGGCACACACTTGTCGTGCTGGACGAGCTGAACCTGGCCTCGCCGGAAAAAGTGGAATTGTTCTGGCATGCCGGCGGAGCCGTTAATCTTGACGCCGCCGGGGCCTGCGGAACCATAACAGGCCGGCGAGCCGCCATGAATTTCGCCATCGCCTCTACGATAAAACTGGAGCTTTCAACGGCATCGCACAGACTTTCATCACATGAAAGCGATAACGTGCTTCTCGCCGCCGGCGGGGTAATAGGGCGTGCCGTTATCGTCAGTGTTTTCTCCCGCCACAAGCTGGCAGGCAATGTGAGCATTGAAGATGCCGCCGGCAAGACGGTCGTCAAGGCCGGCGCCTCCACGCTTGAATTTCGTGCATCACGCAAGCATCTCAGGCTTGTCGGCGTGACCGGCTAAGACCGTGTGAATTTATCAGCCTGATGCTTAATACCCGCCTGCTGGTCCTTGCAGCCGGAGCCGAATGCCCATATATTATTAGTCATCGTTCAGGCTGCCAGCCTGTCGCTGCAGCCTGTGCCCGCGGAGGCATTGCAGCATGATAGCATCCGGCAACAGCGTGTTGAACAGCAACGTGCTGGTGCTTAACAAGCACTACGCCGCTGTACGCGTAGTCTCGGCGCGTCGGGCGTTCTGCATGCTTCTGAAGCGTATCGCCGAAATTATCCATATCGAGGGCAATGAATATCTCTCCCACAGTTTCGAGTCCTGGCGAGAAGTCAGCGAGTACAAGGCCAAGTACGAGCGTGAGCATCACGACTGGGTTCGCTGCGTGAAATTTGAGCTGGCCGTCCCCCGCATCATCCGCCTGATAGGCTATGACCGCCTGCCGAAACGCGAGGTCAAGTTCAACCGCCGCAACATCTACGCCCGCGACCGCAATCACTGCCAGTATTGCGGCAAGAAGTTCCCGACCAGCGAACTGAGCCTGGACCATGTTATTCCCCGCAGCCGGGGCGGGGCGATGGTCTGGACCAATATCGTGTGCTGCTGCGTGAAGTGCAATGTGAAGAAAGGCGGGCGGACGCCGGCCGAAGCCCATATGAAGCTCATAGCCGACCCAGTCAAGCCGAATCGCTCGCCGGTTATCACGCTGCACCTCACCAGCGAGAAGTATGCCTCGTGGAAACAGTTCCTCAACGCGGCGTACTGGAACGTCGAGCTGCGCGATTGACGGCCGGTTCCGCAATACACAACCGCCCTTCAGGTCTTGCGAAAATATTTCCTGCCTGCTTGAATGTGGAGTGTCTGTGTGCGATTCTCTGCCGATTCATGGAGCAAACCGCTCTAAGGAACTGTCAGGAGTTTTGTAATATATGACGCCGCGTGAAAAACTTATCATGGCCCTTGAAGGCAAGCAGCCGCCCGGGCGCGTGCCGCACTTCGAGCTGGTGTTTTACCTGACGATGGAAGCCTTCGGGCGAATCCACCCGCAGCAGCGGTACTACTACCAGTGGGACCAGATGAGCCGGACCGAGCGCAACCTGCACATCCGCGACATGGCCGATCTGCACATCCAGACCGCCCGGAAATACGAGCACTCGGCGATATTTTTCCACGACCCGCCGTTCTTCGACCACGATGACGATATCATGCGCGTTCTCGACAGCATCCGCGAGCAGTCCGGCATGGACTACTATCTCACCATGCACGGTGGGGCGACGTTCGGCGTGCCCAATGGCGAGGAAATGGTCGAATTTTCCGTCAAGCTCGCCGAGCACCCGCAGCAGCTCAAGGACGAGGCCGCACGCATGGTGGACAAACAGCTCGCCCGCGTCGAAAAGTTTCACAGGCACGGCGTGCTGGACGGCTACACGCTCTGCACCGACTACTGCATGAACAACGGCCCGTTCCTATCGCCGGCGATGTTCGACGAGTTCGTCATGCCTTACCTCACGCGGCTCGTCGCCGCATATCGCGAGATGGGTTTCTACACCATGCTGCACACCGACGGCAACATCATGCCGATACTCGACCGGCTCGTGGCGGCCGGCCCGCACGCGCTGCAGAGCCTCGACCCGCAGGGCGGCGTTGATATCGCCGAGGTCAAGCGGCTGGTCGGCAAAAAGGTATGCCTCATGGGCAACGTTTCGTGCGCTCTGCTTCAGACCGGCACCGACGAGCAGGTAATCGAGGCCTCCCGCTACGCCCTCAAGCACGGCATGCCCGGCGGCGGGTATATTTTCTCGACCAGCAACTGCATCTACACCGGTATGCCGCTGCGACGATACGAACTCATGCTCGACGTCTGGCGGCAGGAAGGAAATTACGATTGAAAATCGCGAATTGTGAACTGCGAATCGCGATTTGTGTAAATAAAGCAACGATGCGATTTTTGCTAGCCGCGAATGGAAGCCTGCCCGTCTGGGTGAGCGGAAATGATACATATTCCACTCGTTCCTGAGGGACGAACCACGAGTAGTAATTCGCGACTCGCAACTCGCGGTTCACAATTCATGGAAAGGGGATTTTGATGGCTGCAAAGAAAATACTAATGCTGGTCGGCGATTTCGTTGAAGACTACGAAGTGATGGTTCCGTTCCAGATGCTCCTGATGGTCGGCCACGCCGTCCATGCCGTCTGCCCCGGCAAAAAAAACGGGCGAGAAGGTCCGGACAGCCGTCCACGATTTCGAGGGCGACCAGACCTACAGCGAGAAGCCCGGGCACAATTTTCAGCTCAACGCCACGTTCGACGAGATAAAGCCGCAGGACTACGACGCGCTTGTCATTCCCGGCGGCCGGTCGCCAGAGTATCTGCGCCTGAATCCGAAGGTAATCGAGACCGTCAGGCACTTCGCCTTCGCCCGCAAGCCGATAGCGTCGGTCTGCCACGGCCAGCAGATACTCGCCGCAGCCGGCGTGTTGGAAGGCAGGCGGTGCATGGCCTATCCCGCCGTTCGTCCGGAAGTGCAGGCCGCCGGCGGCAAGTGGGCCGACCCCAACGAGACGTTCTCCAACGCCTTCACCGACGGCAACCTTGTTACAGCCTCCGCCTGGCCCGGCCACCCGGACTGGATCCGCCAGTTCCTCAAACTGCTTGGCAGCAAAGTAGAAGCCTGATTCCGGTCGAAGGATTCTGCATCGAATAAGGAAATCGTACATGACCAGACGTGAGCGGCTTCTGGCGACCATGCGGGGCGAGGCTGTAGACCGTCCGCCTGTGAGCTTTTATGAAATCGGCATGTTCCGGTACGACGCCGATGACACCGATCCCTACAACGTGCACAACGATCCTTCATGGCGGCCGCTGCTGGAACTGGCCGAACAGCAGACCGACATCATGCAGGGTTTTTATCCGCCGGTTCTTCCGGAATCGACGGCTGCGAGAAACGAGTTTTTCCATACCGAGACATGGGAGGAAGGCGACCGCCGCTTCACCCGCACGACTGTGAACGTCGGCGGACGAACGCTCAGCAGCCTGATGCGGCGCGACGCGGAAGTAGATACCTGCTGGACGCTCGAGCATCTGCTGAAAGATGCCGCCGACCTCAAGGCTTTTCTGCAACTGTCCGACGAAGCCCTCGCGTGGCGCTGTGATGTTTCCGGGATCGCCGACGCCGACACAAAGCTTGGCGACGCCGGCATCGTCATCTTGGATATTGGCGATCCGCTCTGCATGGCTGCGAGCCTGTTCTCGATGGGCGACTATACAGTGGCGGCCATGACGGAAGCCAGGCTCTTCCACGCACTGCTGGAAAAATATGCGACGGCCGTCTATGCCGTCGTGGAAGATTTCTGCCGGCAGGCGCCTGGTCGGATGTGGCGGGTCGTCGGCTCCGAGTACGCCTCCGAACCTTACCTGCCGCCGAGGCTGTACGAGGAATACGAAGTCCGCTACACCATGCCGATGATTAAAACAATCCAGGCTTCCGGCGGCTTCGCTCGCATACATTCGCACGGGCGGCTGCGGGGCATACTGCCTCACATAGTGGCGATGGGGGCCGACGGCCTGGACCCGATTGAGCCGCCGCCGCAGGGCGACATGGAACTGATAGACGTCCGCCAGCAGTTCGGCCGGCAGATGGCGCTCTTCGGCAACATCGAGGTCGCGGACATCGAAAATCTTCCGCCTCAGCAGTTCGAGCCGAAAGTCGTCCGCGCACTTCGCGAAGGCACCGACGGCCAAGGACGGGGTTTTGTTCTTATGCCTTCCGCCTGCCCATGGACATTATGCACTAAGCCTCCCCAAGTACGTATCTCTTGCGAGTCTTATAATGA
>CAZVYJ010000049.1:0-22423 GCA_964631565.1 uncultured Planctomycetaceae bacterium | reverse complement strand
TGGCGCAATGGGTAAGATGGGCAAAGCGCATAAAGTCCTTCCGTTCGCGGCTAGTATGTGACTATTCTCGATTTGCGTGTGCCACGGCCCCTCAGGGGCCGTGGCACACGCAATATTAACTTTCCCTGCCCTGAGTAAACCACCAGCACTCTTGCCTCGCTTTTTTGCATCGGCTAATCTTAAAGGCATGACATTTACGGGGAGACGAAAAATGCCACACACGAATAAGTTGCCTTATTGTGTTATGCTGTTGGGGATTCTTTTCACCGGCTGTGCTTCCCAGCCTGCAGATGACGGGCTGCTCGTTCTCGACTATGACGATTTCGGGCCGCAATGCGTGGCCTATGAGTTTATCGGTTACGATTTGTATCAGTGGGAGGAGTGGGCCGACGGTCTTGATTTGTCCAAAATGGAAATCAAGGTTGTTGTTTATGATATGGGCTGGAAGGCTGAGGCGATGAAGCGGTATCCGGTCATCGTGGACAAGCAGGACTATCGTTATGTTTCGGCGATGGCTGCGAGGGGATACCTGATTGAGCAGATAGAGGAATGCCATAAATATATGCAGGAAGCCAAGGAAGAGGGGGAGGATGCAAAGGACGGGAGTTATGAATTCTTCGAAATGATGGCTGCAAAATACACTGCGACGCTCAACTGCGTGGAAGAAAAATTCTTTCACGATGAAAATACGGAGACTTCGGAGTCCAACATCACAACCCCGTAAAAATCTGCTTTATATCAAGAAGCTATCCATTCCCTTGCCGCTTCGAGTTGGCCGGCGGGGAAGCGTTTGATCTCGGCTGCGACGAAATGCGATGCAATCTGCTCGGCCAGCTTTCCCAGAACCGAGTCGGTCACGACGGCGACCTTGCTTACTTTTTTGTGATGGTCACGGACGAATCGCAGGTGGCGAATTGCGGCTCCGATGTTTTCCCAGCCGGGAAAGCTGGTTGTCTCCAGTATCAGGCCGGCAAGTTTCCCCGTTTCTTCGATGAAGGGGTCGACCGTCTTGGCGAGTTCGTTGAAATCCTGCTTTTGCAGCGGCCCCATTACGCGAACATGCACGATTGACCGCTCTTTATCGAGTGTGTACTCAATCATGTCGGCTCTCCGATCTTGTGCAGGACAGATTGCAAGAAACTGCGGATATCGCGCGATTAGAGTCGATTAATCCACGATTTCCAGCAGGCGTTCTGCGAGCTGGACGTGGCGCTGCTTGCCGATGTAGAGCTGCTCGACCTGCTGCCGCGTCGATGCGTCGGCAGCCTTGGCGAGCAGGTCGGCGTAGGCCTTGGCGGCCTCCTGCTCGCGCTGGAGCAGGGCCTGAAACTGTTCACGGAGCATTTCCTGTTCAAGCATCTTTTTTTACTCCGGTGTTTGCGGCGGTCAGGAGCTTGACGAGTTCGCAGTGGTTTTTGGTGTCGGCCGTCAGCGCCTGGATTATTGTGTAGACTTCAGCCCGCTGCTCGTTATCGAGACATTCGGTGTGCGCAATCTCTTCTGAAGCCTCAGTGAGACTCATCGCCAGTTGCTTTTCCACATTCAACATGGCCGACATTTCGTTTGAAATGCTGCCGGAGCCGCCGCTCATTTAACAAGTCTCCCTGCCGTCGGATATGGCCTGAAAGTCGAGCCATATTATTATCGCATGGGAATGAGAAATGTGCAAGAAACAACGAAAATGAAGAGGATATTTTGAGTGTAATTCCGGGGTAATTTTGCTCATTTTTTTGGGGATTCGCCTGCGGCTGCGCAACCGCCGCAGGAGGCCGGAAAACGGGCGCAAAAAAATGCCCGGGACTGGATTTGAACCAGCATGGGGTATTACCCCACCAGGCCCTCAACCTGGCGCGTCTGCCAATTCCGCCACCCGGGCATAAACACAAAAGCTCGTCGCCCCGCTTCGGGGCGAGCGGCTAACATTATGTCAGAAACGCTTAATTGTCAACCCCGCATGGCCGAGTTCCGGCTTTTGTTGCGGCATTGCAAGCGGCCGGCCGGCGGGCTATATTGCGACAATGCGGCAAGTTTATGTGAAAATAGAGGGCCTTCGCAGCCCGGCCGACGCGGTCGAAATCGCAAAAATGGGCGCTGATGCGATAGGTTTGGTCTTCGCCGATTCGCCGCGGCAGGTGACTGTCGCCCAGGCCGCGGAAATCGTAAAGGCCCTGCCGGCCGGCATGGCGACGATAGGCGTGTTCGTAAACGCGTCCGTCGAGGATATTAACGCCGTCATTGCCGAAACCGGCATCAATTACGTACAATTGCACGGCGACGAGCAGCCGAACGTCGTCCCGCGTATTTCAGTGCCGTGCATAAAGGCGTTTCGCATTCGCGATGCCGCAAGCGTCGCCGCAATTAGCGACTGGGTAAAAGCAGCCGGAGATAATCTGTTTGCCGTGCTGCTGGACGCCTACGACCCGTCTTCCCGGGGCGGCACGGGAAAGCAGTTCAACTGGAAACTTGCTGCGGGTTTGGATTGCGGCCGGCCCCTCATACTTGCAGGCGGGCTGAACCCGTGCAACATCCGTCAGGCGGTCGAAACGGTAAAACCGTGGGGCGTCGACGCCGCATCGGGCGTGGAAAGCTCGCCCGGCGTGAAAGATATGGCCAAAGTGGCGGCCTTTATCCGGGCAGTCAGGGGCCGTTAACATTAAGCGGCGTTGCTTTTTCGCCCCAAATCTGGACAATATCCCCGATACAGACACGCCCCCAGGGGGCGGACCGCCTAACGGGGCGGATTCATGAAAGGTGACTGATGTCCAAGAAACAGGATTACAGGATCAAGGATATTTCGCTGGCCGACTTCGGCCGCAAGGAAATCATGATTGCCGAGCACGAGATGCCCGGCCTGATGGCCACCCGTGCCAAGTACGGCAAGACCAGGCCGCTCGCCGGCGCCCGCATTATGGGCAGCCTGCATATGACCATCCAGACGGCCGTCCTCATCGAGACGCTCCGCGAGCTTGGCGCCGACGTTCGCTGGGCGAGCTGCAACATATTCTCCACGCAGGATCACGCGGCGGCCGCCATGGTCGAAGCCGGCGTGCCGGTCTTCGCCTACAAGGGCGAGAGCCTCGAAGAATACTGGCAGTACACAAAGTACGCCCTCACCTGGCCGGACGGCAAAGGCCCAAACCTCGTCGTCGATGACGGCGGCGACGCCACGCTGATGATCCACCGCGGCTACGCAGCCGAGAACGACGCGTCGATTCTCGACGTGCCGACCGACAACAAGGAACTGAAGATAATCAACAATACGCTGAAAAACATACTCGCGGAAGACCCGAAATTCTGGCATCGGCTGGTAGCCGACTGGAAGGGCGTTTCCGAGGAAACGACCACCGGCGTGCATCGGCTCTACCAGATGATGGAGCGCGGCGAACTGCTCGTGCCGGCCATCAACGTTAATGACTCGGTGACCAAGAGCAAGTTCGACAACATTTACGGCTGCCGCGAATCGCTGGTAGACGGCATCAAGCGCGCGACCGACGTGATGATCGCCGGCAAGACGGCCGTCGTGTGCGGTTACGGCGACGTGGGCAAAGGTTCGGCCGAGACGCTCAAAAACCACCGCGCACAGGTGTGGGTGACGGAAATCGACCCCATCTGCGCCCTTCAGGCGGCGATGGCCGGCTACAAGGTCGCCACAGTGGAAGACGCGCTGCCTTACGGCGACATTTACGTAACCGCCACGGGCAACAGGGACATCATCACGGCCGAGCACATGTCCAAAATGAAAGACCAGGCCATCGTCTGCAATATCGGGCACTTCGACAACGAAATACAGGTCGACAGACTCCAGGCCTGGCCCGGCATAAAAAAGACGAATATCAAGCCGCAGGTCGACATGTACACATTCCCGGACGGCCACAGCATCTACCTGCTGGCCGAGGGCCGGCTTGTGAACCTCGGCTGTGCTACAGGACATCCCAGCTTCGTGATGAGCAACTCGTTCACGAACCAGACGCTGGCCCAGATAGACCTGTGGACCAATAAGGGCCGACCGGTAAACGTCTACCGCCTGGACAAAAAGCTCGACGAAGAAGTCGCCCGCCTGCACCTGTCGCGGATCGGCGCGAAGCTGACTAAGCTCCGTCCCGAGCAGGCCGACTACATCGGCGTGCCGGTCGAAGGCCCATTCAAACCGGAGCATTACAGGTACTAATGACTGACTGAAACAAAGGAAAACAAAGCCCCCGTACGGGGGCTTTGTTTTTAAGCAGAGGGGCTCCTCATCAATCGTTGTTAATCGTTTCTTCGTATCGCGGCGGCGGTGGGCGTTGCTATCAGTTCCGCCAGCGCCACGTCGTCGTCGGTGAAAGGCTGCTCGCCCTTGCGGTACAGCAGGACGACGCCGATCATCTCGCCTGCGGTCGGCAGCAGCGGGACGGCAAGCAGTGTCATGCCGGGCAGGAATTTCTGTATCGACTCGTCGAACAGATCGCATTCGTCGCCGGCGTCGATGAGCATTGTCTGCGGGGTCGTCAGCAGGGCGTCGATAATCGGCCCGCTGAGCATTTCGCAGAATTTTATGCTGTCGGGCGTCGGAACGCCGAATCGGCCGACTATCTGCAGCTCGGCGTTGGTGTTGCATACCAGTGCCGCACCGTAAACCGGTCCGCTGCGGTTGACGTACAGGCTGAACAGCGAGCGGAACACGTCGTCGTCGGTCTTGGCGGCGATAAGTTCTCGCTGGTAGGCGAGGACGACTTTCTGCATCGCCATCTGCCCGCGAAGCGTATCGTATGCGGTGGCCAGCCCTTCGCAGGTCGCGTTGAGCTGGCGATGTGTGTTCTTCCGCTTTTTGTTCGCCGCCTGCACCGCGCCGCGCAGACGCCTGTTGCGCTTGCGGAGATGGTCGCTTTCGGCCTGCCGGCTGAGTTCCTGGCGGATGACGTCTCGCAGGCGATGTATGTCGGGCGGCTTGGTCATGAGTTCAACCGGTCGGCGGCGCGAGGCGCTGGTGAATACTTCCACGTTTCCGTGGCCCGTGATAACCACTGCCGGTATGTCGCCGACGTTTGAACGCACGGCGTCTATCACGTCCAGCCCGTTGCGGTCGCCGAGTTCTATGTCGGTGACGATGATATCCGGGCTTTGCTCGCGCGCGAGGTTGATGGCCTCTCTGCCGCTGCATGCCGTGCAGACTTCGTAGCCCGTATCAGCGAGGGCGTCCACGAGAAGTTCGCATATTGCCGGCTCGTCGTCCACGACAAGCACGCGCGGCTTTTTGTGACCGTGAAAAGAGCTCATTTATACCGCCTCTACTTTAACTGTCTCGCCTTTGCCTGCGGAAGCTCGATATGGACGGTCGTGCCTTTGCCTTTGGCCGAACTTATCCACATCCTTCCGCCGTTGCTTTCCACGAAGCGTTTCGCTCGCGGCAGTCCCAGCCCATTGCGGCGCCCCGCCTGCTGCGAGGAATAAAACGGCGTAAATGCCCGGGCCAGCACCTGCTCGTCCATGCCCGGGCCGTTGTCCTTTACGGAAATCAGGACCGTGCCGTTCGTGTCGTCCGCTTCGGTTGTCAAGCTGAGCTGCGGCTCAGTTTTCGTGGCGTTGGCTGCGTTGGTAATCAGTTCCACAACTACCGCACGCAACTGACCCGCATCCACTCGCACGAGCGGAACAGGGCCTCCAACCTCTATATCGGCTTGTAGAGATGCGGCTTGAGGATGATCTGAAGAAGAAAATGCTTCTATTGCTTCGGAAAGTATTTCCAGGGGGTTCACATCAGAGGGTACGGGAACCGGCGGATTGGCATATTCCATAAGTTGAGAAATAATGTCACTTATGCGATGCGCCTGGTCGGCTATAAGCTGCCAGGTCTTCTTTGCGGCATCGTCGCCGGCCTTGTCGCGCATAAGCTGCGCCCGGCCGGAAATCACTGCAAGCGGGTTATTCAACTCGTGGGCGGCCCCGGCTGCCATTTCGCCTATCGCCGCCAGGGTCTTGGCCTCGGCGAGGCTTTCCTGTGTTTCGGCGAGCACCTGAGACGCGGCTGCGAGCTGCTCGCTCATTGCCTTGGCATTCTGTTTGTCCTGAGCGGCTGCAAGGGCGAACGACATGGCGCCGGCGATGGTTTCGAAATCGCCGGCTGCCGAATTTTTCATGTTGTGCGTTTCCGCCGGCACAAACGCGCCGCCGACGTATCGGCCGGCGCATGTCAGAGGCATGTGCGTGTACGCGCCCGGGTTCAGCCAGACGGTGAAGTCGGCCGGCTCGGCCAGCAGCATGTTTATCGCAGCGACAGCATTGCCGGGCATGGCGGCGGCTGCGGTATCGGCACAGTCGAAGGTGCGGACGGATATCCGCTTTCCGCCTTCCCACCGCAGTGCGGTGACGAATTTTTCGTGCTCCTCCAGCGAATATGCGACAACGGGCTGCGACCTGCTCGCATCCGCGCGGCAGCACGAAGCCGCTGCGCGGGCGATCGCCAGCAGCACGTCGGTTACGGAGGCGTCCGGTCGGACGTCACTGAAGAAGCTGTGCATCAGCTCGAACGCGCGGGCCTGGTCGGCGAGCTTTTGAGAGCGGGCGAGCAGTTCGTCGTTCAGCCGGCCCATTGCGGCGTTGGCCATTGCGAGTGTTTCGCCGCCGGCTTTGTCTTCGTGAGAGGCCGTTTCATGCGTGCGGCATCGGCTGGCGACTTCCCCGGCGAGCGAGGCGGCGATTTGATCCAGATCGGCCTGAGACAGTCCCATCTGCTGCGCCTGCAGGCTGGAAGGGCGAGGGAACGTGAAGTTGCCGGAGAATCCGCATCGCTGCTCGCGGGCGATCGTATCGGCCAGGCTCACCACGGCGATAAGGTGGCGGTCGGTTACGGTTTCGGGAATGGCTTCGAACGGCTGGTGATGCAGCCAGAGCGTTTCCTCTATCGCGTTGGAAAAATGCCGGTGTTCGGCGAACCGCCGGCCGACGACCGTATGGTCGTGACCTATTATTTTTCGCTCAAATTCGGCGATGTTTGCGTTGTGCTTTTCGGCTGCCTGAATTGCGCGGGCGTAGCTTTTCGGCATGGCGGCCGCCAGAACCAGCTTGCCGATATCATGCAGCAGGCCGCACGTGTACGCCTCGGCGGGGTCTATCGGCATGGCGAGTCTTCTGGCTATAAGTTCCGCTGCACATGCCGTCGCCAGGCTGTGCCGCCTGAACTCGGCGATGTCCATTCCGGCGAGATGTGCCGCCTGAGTGAGTATCGCGGCGGCGACGGCGTCGCGGCCGAGCGTTTCTATCGCATGAACAATCGTGCGCGCGGGCGAACCGGCGTCGCCCGCCATCGTCAGCAGCCTGGCCGACATGGCCGGATCGGTCCGGATTACGGCGACGACGCGATCCCAGGCATTCGTCGAATCCGCCTGCGGCTCGGCCAGCAGTTCCACCAGACGCGATGACACCGCGGGATCGACCGGAAGGGCGTCAAGTTCACGCACCATGCCGTCGAGCTGCGCAGTTGTCAACCTGCCCGATGAATACCCTCGCTTTTCGGACTCAGCGCACACGTTACGGGTTTTCCTCAACTTCTTGTGCTTTTAAAATTTGAAAAACGTCTTTACGCCTGGACAAGCTCCACTATGCGGTCAACGACGTTTTCGATGTTGAAGGGCTTCTTGATGAAATCGTCAGCCCCTGCCTCCATCAGCTTCTCAACTTCGGCTGGATTGACCATGCCGGAGATAATCAGGATTTTAATGTCGCACAGGTCAGGATTTTCGCGAATCGTTCTGCAGACCACGTTGCCGTTGATATCCGGCAGCATGTAGTCCAGCACGACGATGTCGGGACGGAACTGCTGCGTGGCGACGCCGGCGTCGTAGCCGCTCTGGGCGGTCCTCACTTCAAAGCGCTTGTCGGCTGTCAGAACGTCGACAAACAGTTCGACAATCTGCGGGTCGTCGTCAACGACGAGCACGCGAATCTTGCCGCTGGCGAGCGAGTCGAGCGGAATGCCGTGCTCCTTCATGAACTTCACCAGCGAGTCATGAGGAACCCTTCTGAACTTGCTGCCCGGAACGCGGAATCCCTGCAGCTGCCCGCTGTCGAAACAGCGAATGATCGTCTGCTGGGACAACTTGCAGATTTCTGCGGCTTCGCCAGTCGTATAAACTGCCTTTTTCTGCACGGCAGTACCTCCCGAAAGCCATAACCACGACTCATTTTCCCTAAACGGTACACTCTGCCAATACTGCTTATTTTAACATTACATTTCGATTTGGTGTGTGGCAAATCAAAAATCACTGGAATGTTTGAGGTTATGGCGAAGCGGCGGGAATGAGACTTATAAAAACATCATGCGACACGAACTTGCCTGCCGCAAATCTCAGGCAGGCGGGGAACTCAGAGGAACAGAGAGAGATACTGTTTTTAAAATTAAAATTTCTATTCCTCTGTATCTTTGTGTCGGATATGGTCTTTTCGAACGGTTTCTGCATTATTTTGCGCATAAAGAAACGGGTACAGGTCCATCCGTACCCGTTCAGTATTTCCGGTTACAATCCCAACCGGCTACAAATTGAAAAGCTCATCCATGAGCCTGTCTACAGTTATATCGATTTTTTCCGGCGTTTCATACGTGCCGGCTTCGATTTCCGCCTTTACTCTCGCAACGAGTTCAGTGCGAACTTCGGGCAACTGCTGTACCTTGGCGGCCAGCTTCGCAACAGTTGAGATCTCCACGGTATCGGAAACATTGGTGGTTTCGATTGCCTGGCTTTGTGGTCTCACTGCACTGGCGGGCTCAATCACCTTTGGTGCTGTCGGAGGTTGGACGCCATTCACGTTTACCATTTCTCTGCCTCACATATCCCGCCGGGGCACCGGTGCGGGTATTTGGCTCGGCCGACGCTTCAGTCCGACACATCCTTGTGCCTTACTGTGGTGCCGGTCTCAGGCCGTCGCCAAAAAAGTATCAGTTATGATAGAACCGCCCGCACGCTCCCTCGCGAACGGCTCTTGCAGCATCCCTGCACATGTCATCTCGACTAACTTCACTGTTATCTTGAACCAATCCGACTATTCCTGTTTTCTGTAACTTACTGTAAGAACAGTTCTTGCAGGCGGCAAATCGGACAGCCAAAATATATGCCAAAAATTATCTCCTCACGACCGGCAAAAATTTTAGCCCACCTACGCAGATTACCCATTTTAACAGGCGTTTCTTCACTTTCTGCATGTAATCGTGGCGACTTTTTGAGATGCGGAGATGCGCGAAAAAATTTTACGCCCTGCCCGTGATGTGTATCGCGAGGACTGTGATGTCGGCCGGAGTGATTCCGCTGATGCGCAGCGCCTGGCCCAGGCTGCGGGGGCGGATCTGCTGGAGTTTTTCCTTCGCCTCGTGGCGCAGATGCGGGACAGCCAAGTAGTCGATGCCGTCGGGAATGAGTTTGTCCTCGAGTTTTCGCATCCGGTCGAGGGCGCGGTCCTGCTTCTGGAGATAGCCGCTGTATCGGATGTCGGTCGCCAGCGACTGCATCGGCGAGCGGTGTTCAGCCAGGAGGGCCGAGAGTTCTTCGCAGCCGGTCCGGCCGATGAGTTCAGCAAGATTCACGTCGGGGCGTTTGAGGAGCTGCTGCAGGCTGCTGCCGTCGAGACGCGTTTCTGTCAGCAGCTTCTCGGCCTTCGCGACGGTCTGCATGACGGCGGAAAATTTTTGCCGGCGATTGTCGTCGGCCAGCCCAAGCTCGCAGGCTATTGGCGTGAGCCTGCGGTCGGCGTTGTCGGCCCGCAGCGTGAGGCGATGCTCGGCCCGGCTGGTGAACATGCGGTACGGCTCGGTCACGCCGCGCGTGACGAGGTCGTCTATCATCACGCCGATGTAGGCCTGGTCGCGCCGCAGCACCAGCGGCGCCCGGCCGGCAAGCTTGAGGGCTGCGTTCGCGCCGGCCATCAGGCCGAGGGCGGCCGCTTCCTCGTAGCCTGTCGTGCCGCATATCTGCCCGGCTAGATAAAGCCCGGACGTTGTCTTCGTCTCCAGCGTTGCCTTCAGCTGCGTCGGCTGGGCGTAGTCGTATTCGATTGCGTAGCCCCACTGGAGCACCTCGGCCTTTTCCAGCCCGGGAATGTGATGCACGATGAAATCCTGCACGTCAATCGGCAGCGAAGTCGAAATGCCGTTGCAGTATATCCAGTTTGTCGTCAACCCTTCCGGCTCGATGAACACCTGGTGGCTGGACTTGTCGGCGAAGCGGTCGATTTTCGTCTCCAGCGACGGGCAGTATCGCGGCCCGACCGATTTTATCTGCCCGGTGTACAGCGGGGCGCGGTGCAGGTTGGCGCGGATTGCGTCGTGTATTTCCGGCGTGGTGGCGGTTATCCAGCAGGGAACCTGCTCGACGTTCAGCGAGTCGTTCATGAACGAAAACGGCGTCGGCGGCTCGTCGCCGTCCTGGCGGACGCATTTTCCGTAGTCGATACTTTCCGCCGCCAGCCGCGGGCACGTGCCGGTCTTCAGCCTGTCCAGCTGCAGGCCGCAGGCGCGCAGCGAATCGCTGAGCGAGATCGAAGCCGGCTCGTCATATCGCCCGCCGGCCCATATTTTCTCGCCCATGTGCATCAGGCCGTTCAGGAACGTGCCGGCCGTCACGACTGCGGCGCGGCAGGAAATGTCACCGGCGCCGGTTTTCACGCCGACGACGCGGGAATTTTCGGTGATTATTTCCGTCGCCTCGCCGGCGATTACTGTGAGGTTCGCGGTTTTCGCCAGTTCAGCCTGCACCCATGCGGCGTAGGCGTGGCGGTCGGACTGGCATCGCGGGCCCCAGACGGCCGGGCCTTTGGAACGGTTCAGCATGCGGAACTGTATGCCCGTCGCGTCGGCGGCAAGGCCCATCAGCCCGCCAAGCGCATCGACTTCGCGGACAATCTGCCCTTTGCCGATTCCGCCGATTGCGGGATTGCAGGACATCTGCGCGATGGTCTTGGGAATGAGCGTCACCAGGGCGGCCCGCGCGCCGAGCCTCGCCGCGGCCAGCGCAGCCTCCACGCCGGCGTGCCCGCCGCCTATTACCACGATGTCGAAGTCTTTAGCAGCCACGCGGCGATTTTATCACGAGCGGCCGATAAGGTCATCGCCGAACGTATCATTTACCGGGCCTGAAGCGTCGCCGATCCGCTTGTCGGTCTGAGCGGGTGTGATTTGCGTGGAATCTATAGCGACCGTCCCTGAAACCGCAGCCGCTGTCGCGCGTCCATGCAGGTCGTCATAAAAACGCGCGTAGCTTGCAAACATATAGGGGTACAGCCATAAAAGACCGATTCCAAGCGTCAGGATGCACAGGAGCATCCAGCCGAAGAATCTCAGGCCCAGGCAGAAGTACTTCCACTTGTGGCCGTACATCATTTTTTTGCTCTGTCTTATTGCTTCAAGCGCATCTACCTTTTTGTCATTTGCGAGTATGTAGTAGGTCTGCGAATAGGCGAGTTGAGCGATGATGCCCGGAATGATAAGCAGCAGCGACCAGAGAAAGACAAAGATCGCCATCAAAATATAAGCTGCCAACGCATTGCCGAAATTCTTGAAGCCCTCAAAGAGCATTCCAACATTGGTGTTGCCGCGGCGTGTCAGACTGAGGAAGAAAATTGCCTGGCCGAGTGCAATCGGCCCGCTTATGACGAGGCTTATTATTCCTCCGACAAATGGAATTGCGCCAGTCAATGAGACCAATACCATCAGTACGCAGAAGCCTATCGCTGCTCCCCATTTTCCGCGGAGCCGTTCCCTTGCCTGTCGCATAAGTTCGGCGTTCGGCGTCTGGCCGCCGGTGCCGCCCGGCGCAGGTGGAATACCGCTGTATGGCGGCGGTGGCGGCATCGATTGGACGCCAGCGAATTGCGGCAGTGATGACAGCGGAACCCAGTTCGCCATGCCTTCGCCCCAGACGTGGTTTTCCGGCCTGATTCTGCCCTCGGCTATCCAGGCTCGGAATTCACTTTCGTCTACAGGTCCGTACTGCTTGCCGTTGATGTGACAATACCATAATGCCATCGGGCACCTTTATATCTGATTTCCCCGCAGGAAAAGCCTGCCCGGCGGAAAAGCAACTTCTCCGCCGGGCAAGTGGTAGTCCTGAAAAACAATTCGCAGCCGTTTCTTAATGCAGTCAGTAGTCTACTGCTGCACCGGCGGAGCAGATGCGGCAACAGCGCCTTGATACTTAGCGTCGCCGAATCCAAGAATCAGGAAGAAAATAAAACCAAGCAAGGCAAGGCCTATTCCGAAGCCTGTGCCCTTCCCGAATTTCTCTGCAATGGCTATGCATACGATGAACATCACTATTATGTTGACGAATGGAATCAGGCAGAGAATTATCCACCATATGGGTTTGCCGGCGATTTGAATCATCACGATGTAGTTATAAATCGGGATGATGGCAGCCCAGCCCGGTTGCCCCGCCTTGGTGAAAGTTTTCCATATGCCGGCGATAACCAACACAATCACGATGAGATAAATTATTCCGACGAATCCCATGGCGCGTTCTCCTTAACAGATTTTCCGTTCTGCTGGCGCAGACGCTTTCGTTCGCCCAAACGTGACAAAACCACGAATTTCCCATTTACGACATGTGATACTGGAATGACACTAAATCGCTGCATTACAGCAGTCAACGATTTTCTGCAACATAAATGTGTCTGTTGAACTAGATGAAGCCTACGCGAACAGGGCCTCGACAAATTCGTCGGGGTTGAAGTGCTCGACATCCTCGTATGACTCGCCGATGCCGATGAATTTGACAGGCAGGTTCACTTCGTTGCGGATGGCGACGACTATGCCGCCCTTGGCCGTCCCGTCCAGCTTGGCCAGGAATATGCCCGTGACGCTGATGGCCTCCATGAAGGCCCTGGCCTGGTTGATGGCGTTCTGGCCGGTCGTGGCGTCCAGAACAAGCAGCACTTCGTGCGGCGCGCCAGGGATTTTCCGGGCGACGACGTTGCGGATCTTGGTCAGCTCGCGCATGAGGTTGTCCTGCGTGTGCAGCCGGCCGGCCGTGTCCACCAGCAGCACGTCGGCGTGGCGCGCGATAGCGGCGTCGCATGCGTCGAACACGACGGCGGCCGGGTCGCTCCCCCCGCCCTTGATTATGTCCACGCCGATTCTCTCGGCCCAGACCGTAAGCTGCTGGACGGCGGCCGCCCGGAACGTATCCGCCGCGGCGAGGCAGACTTTCTTGCCTTCGCTCTTGAACATGTGGGCGAGCTTGGCCACCGACGTCGTCTTGCCGCAGCCGTTGATGCCGGCGACCAGTATCACGGTCGGCGGGGCGGGGGCGTAGTGGATAGTGCGGTCGGCGGCCGGCCAGTACTGCTTCAGCTCGTTCTTGAGGAATTCGATGACGTCGTCGCCCTTGTCGATGCGTTTTTCGTTGTAAGCGGTCTGCAGGTCTTCGCGGATGCGCATGGCGGCGGCAACACCGATATCCGCCTGGATGAGCGTCGCCTCCAGATCGTCGAGCAATTCTTCGTCGAGTTTCCGCCCCGTCAGCAGCGCCTTGAGCGAGCCAAGGAATTTCTGCTTAGTTCTGCTGAGCCCGGCTGCGAGCCTGGCCACCGCTTTCCTGAATAACGCCATTTCTTATTTCCTGACTGCTTAGTACTACAAACGTCGTTAACTGGTTAATTAGTTAACTTGTTAACTGGGGATAAGTTGCGGCTTTTTTGCCCGTTTCGCGAACTACCACGGGTCGATTCGAGCACAGTTTCTGACTCGACAACCAGTTAACCAGTTAACAAGTCAACCAAGTTTCGTTGTAGTATTAGCAAGGTCTGTGTTTATCCCTGCTTTTTATTTTCCAGTTCTTTCAGGACGGCGTCGAGCACGCCGTTGATGAATCGCGGGCTTTCGGCGCTGGAGAATTCCTGTCCCAGCCGCAGCGCCTCGGATATCGCCACTTTCGGCGGCGTCTTGCCTTCGAGCAGCTCGTAGACGGCCAGGCGCAGTATGTTCCTGTCCACCAGGGCGAGCCTGCTCAGCTCCCAGTGCCGCGCGTGACGGGCCAGCAGCTCGTCGCACTTGTCGCAGATGCTGAAGCACTCCTCGATAATCTGCTCGGCGGCGCGCAGGGTATCGTCCGGTTCGCTGCTGTCCTTGATGAAGTCCCGGACCATGACGATGGCTCTTTGTCCCTGGACATCCAGGCAACAAAGCCCCTGCAAGGCCAGCCTTCTTGCCTTATGGCGTTGGCTCACTGCTTGGTTACCCGGTTCATTTGGAAGGCAGTTGCGATATCAGATTGACCATCTCGATAGCCGTCACGGCGGCGTCGGCGCCTTTGTTGCCGGCCTTCGCGCCGGATCGCTCGACCGCCTGCTCTATCGTATCGCATGTCAACACGCCGAAGATGCACGGCACGCCTGTCTTCATCGACGCCGCGGCGACGCCCTTGGCGACCTCGGCTGCGATGTACTGATAGTGGTCCGTCCCGCCGCGTATTACCGCGCCGAGGCAGATGACGGCTGAATACCCGCCGCTGCCGGCCAGCTTCTGGGCCAGCACCGGTATCTCAAAGCTTCCCGGCGACCAGATGATATCTATCGCATCGTCGCCTGCACCGTGACGCCGGAGCGAATCGATGCACCCGTCCAGCAGTTTTTTCGTGACGAATTCGTTGAATCGGCTGACCAGAACCGCGAATTTCGCGTCTTTCGGTGCAGCCAGTTTGCCTTGATATTCTTTCATAGCATCAGGCTCCTTGATTTTACGGCTCTTACGGCCGCTCCCTGCGGGGGCAGGCCCCGGCGGGACCCGCAAAGTATACGCTTATGGGGCGATATTCTGCAAGGCAATCAGAACAATGTCCTGCACGACAATTCCCCGTTTGGAGCAAAAATTGCATTCCGATATGCTGCCGGTCAGATATAATCCCCAGCCTCTATCTCTTGGAAAAGGAGTTGTTCAGACTATGCAAACCGATCTGGAAGCCTACTATGCGATAACCTCGCATCAGCGGCCGCAGCGAGTGCTGTACCGCGCCGACTTCACCCCGGACCTGAAACAGCGGATTATCGACCACATCGGCACCGATGATATCGACGGGCATTACGGAATCTTCCGCAAGGTCGAGCCGTATCCCAAAACCCCCGAAGTGAACAGGGCGGAGGTTTACGGCCGTTACTATGAGGGCGAGACGCTCAGCAAGAAAGATACGTACAACGCACTCGGCGTGGCGAACAGGCCGGGCAGCATGTATCACTTCTGCGAAATCGTCTCGCCGCTGCGCAAGGCCGAGAGCCTGGCCGATATCGAAAACTACCCGATGCCGGACCCGAACGAGTACGACTGGTCGCCGGTTCCCAAAGGCGTCAAAGAAGCCCACGCAGCCGGCAAGGTGGCGGCCGGACTAATCGGGCACATTTACGAGAATTCGTGGCAGATTCGCGGCTACCAGCAGTTTCTCATGGATATGATAAGCCAGCCCGCCTGGGCCGAGTGCCTCTTTGACCGCGTGGCGGCTTATATCCGCGCGCTGGCGGTTAATTACACCAAAGCCGGCGTGGACGAACTTATCTTCGGCGACGACATAGCCAACCAGAACGCCATGATGTTCGCCCCGGAGATGTGGCGGAAAATGATTCATCGCCGCTGGCTGAAAATCTGGGGCGAGGTGAAGCGGATTAATCCCGACTGCCGCATCTGGTATCACAGCGACGGCAACATATCCGACGTCGTGGGCGAGATTATTGACGGCGGCATCGATCTGCTGAACCCGCTTCAGCCGGAGTGCCTGAATGTCGATGCGATATATGCCAAGTATGGCAAAAGGGTTACCTTCGACGGCTGCATCGGCACGCAGACGACCATGCCGTTCGGCGCGCCGAAAGAAGTGCGAGCCCGCGTGAAAGAAATCATCGACAAGTACGGCCGCGACGGCGGGCTGATTATTTCGCCGACGCATATTCTTGAGCCGGATGTGCCGATTGAGAATATCGACGCGCTTTTCGACGCCTGCCGCGAATACGGCACGCTTGAATAAGCAACGTTACGCGAAGACTATCGAGGCGTATCCGACTGTCGTGTCGTCGGTCTCGCCCGGGTACATGCTGCGGATTACACGGTAGCTGTTGGTGTATTCGAGGCACAGGCCTTTTGTCGCGCCCATTTCGCTGCACGCTGCGATGGCTGCGGCGATGGCTCCCGCTCCGCAGGCATTTTCGTTTGCGCGGGCTTCGGGGACTATTTTGTCGGCAGCCATCGACTCGATGAGCTTGATCATTCGCCGGTCGTTTGCCTCGGCCCATTTTACGCCGGCTTCGCCGCTGCCGCCAGGATTGCCGAAATGCCCGCCGTGATGCGTCAGGTCCGTGCTGCCGACTATGCTCACGTCATCGCGGCCGGCGACAACTCCGCCGATAGTCCGCCCGATTTCCACCGCCAGGCCGGCAGGCGGGACGGCTATCGGAACTATCTGCACCGAGCTGTTGAGCACCTGCAGCAGCGGAACCTGCACCTCCAGTGAATGCTCGACGAGATGGGCCTGCGGGTTGGCCCTCAGGCAGGAACCGGCGGCGAGCAGTTTGGCTGCGAGATCGGAGTTTATCTGCACTTCGCCAAGCGGGGTCTGCCATATGCCGGAGTCGAAAACTTCGCCCAGCCTGGCCGAACCGGTGTGGTCGGCCCCCAGCAGAATTACTGTTTTCATCCCCCCGGCTGCATGAAGGGCCTTAAGCGTGGTTGCTGCCACCGCGCCGGAATACACCCATCCGGCGTGGGGAACCAGACCGCCGTAAAGTTTTTGCGGCATTTTCGACGGTAACTTCGCTGCCGCAAAGAGTTTCTCGACGTGCCGCCGGCAGGGGCCGGGGGAGTCTTCGTAAAAGCTGCCTGCCCGATATGCGTGCCTTATATTCATTGCTCTTAGCGCCCCTTAAAATGGCATTGGCTGAAATCGGTAGTCTTATGGTATCATCACTGCATTATAGTAAGCAGCAAGAGGACGTTATGACAGAAAACAACGAAGATATGCACGCGGATCACATAGACGCTCTGAACGCGATGGCCGGCGGCGAGGAAATCAATCCCGACCGGCAGGACGAATCGCCGGGCAATCCGCTTGACGGAGATGCGTTTGAGCAGGCCGATTCGGCCATAGATATCGGCGTGACGGTGGTTAACACGGAACAGGCGAAGCGGGCGCGACAGGCCGGCATCCAGGGACGGATGCACAAGGCCCACGCCGAGCAGTTCAAACGCACCATGATACCGCTACTGCTTGTCGTCGGGGCCATGCTCCTGCTGATCAGCATCGCGACCGTCATGATGATGCAGTCGCACAGGAGCGAAAACGGCCCGTTTATGGGCGGATTCGGCTGGCCCATGGCTGTCGGCTCGTTCCTGCTGGCGGCGATACTTATGCTGGGCGCCTGGATGTTCCACAACGAAATCCAGAAAACTCAAAGATAGCTTCGATAAATTTCTCCACTTAAACCGGGCCGTCCCTTAGGGACGGGTGACCCGGTTCGATGGTGGGACCTGACCGGGAGGACTTACAAGTGACCTCCAAGGATGTCAAGCCGTGGGCGTCTTTGAACTGGCCGAACCGCATCACAATCGGCAGGCTGGTGCTGGTGGCCCCGTTTGTCTGGCTGCTTATCAATCAGCAGAAAATGGATTTCGCCAGACATGCCGCCTTGGTGATTTTCGTGGTGATGGCCGTCTCCGATATGCTGGACGGTCTGCTGGCCAGAAGGCTTAACGCCAAAACCCGCCTCGGCGCGATTCTGGACCCGCTGGCGGACAAGGCGCTGGTCATCTGCGCGGTGGTGCTGCTGAGCATGAAAAGCATTGCGACGGCTGATGCTTTTGTGCTGCCGAATTTCGTCGTGGTGTTCGTGGTCGGCAAGGACATTTGGGTTATTGTCGGCTTTTTGGTGTTGTATATGGTCACGGACAGTTTCAGGGTCGAGCCGACCCGGTCCGGAAAACTGTGCACGTTCGGGCAGCTTTGTATGGTCGGCTTCACGCTGATAGCGCCTGACCTGGACAAACTGGGCTGGGATGCCGGCTCCCGCACAGCCCTGGTTTTCAGTTTTATAGTGGCCGGTTTGTCGGTGGCTTCGGTGATAAGCTACACCAGGCTGGGCCTGCGAATTATCGCGACCGAGCAGAAACCGCTGGACGCACCGGCAGGAAAGTCGAAAGAAACACATGGATTGCATGAGTAGCATTGAAGAGATGCTTGCCGAACTCAAGGCAGGTCGGATGATCGTGCTGGTGGACGACGAGTCGCGCGAGAACGAGGGCGACCTCGTATGCGCCGCCGAGTTCGTCACGCCCGAGACGATAAACTTCATGGTGAAATTCGGCCGGGGACAGGTGTGCCTGCCGATGACCAACGCCCGCGCCGACGAACTGGCGCTGCCGCTTCAGACTGTCGACAACACGTCCAAGCTTGGTACGGCGTTTACGGTTTCCATCGACGCCGCCACCGGCATCACCACCGGCATATCCGCAGCCGACCGGGCGAGAACAGTTCAGGTCGCATGCAGAGACGACTGCAAACCGGGCGACCTTGCGCGGCCGGGACACATGCACCCCCTGCGGGCACGCGACGGCGGAGTGCTCATCCGCGCCGGGCAGACCGAAGGCGCGGTCGATCTCTGCCGGCTGGCGGGGCTGAAGCCGATGGCCGTCATCTGCGAAATAATGAACGAAGACGGCTCGATGGCCCGCCGTGACGACCTTGAAAAATTCTGCCGGAAACACAATCTCAAGATGGGCTGCGTGGCGGAAATCATCCGCTATCGACTGCGGTCGGAGCGGCTGATCGAGCGGGCCGTCGAAATCGACATGCCGCTGGAGATGGGCACGTTCCGTCTCATCGCGTACAACTCGGTGGTCGATGTCGAGCCGCACATCGCGCTGTGCTGCGGCGGCGTCGGCGCGACGGACAAGAACGGCAAGCCCGTCATCCACAAAGAGCCGGTGCTCGTTCGCGTCCACAGCGAATGTCTTACGGGCGACGTGTTCGGCTCGCTGCGATGCGACTGCGGCGCGCAGCTCAAGGTCGCGCTGCAGCGCATAGTCGACGCCGGAAAAGGCGCGCTTATCTACGTTCGCCAGGAAGGCCGCGGCATCGGCCTGGTCAACAAGCTGCGGGCGTACAAGCTGCAGCAGGAGCAGGGCATGGACACCGTCGAGGCCAATCTGCACCTGGGCTTCGAGGCGGACAGGCGAGACTACGGCATCGGCAACCAGATTCTGCGCGACCTCGGCCTGACGCAGCTTCGCGTGATGACCAACAACCCCCGCAAGATATACGGCCTGGAAGGCTTCGGGCTGAAAATCGTCGAGCGCGTCCCGCTGGAAATCCCGGCTCACGACAACAACCGCGGCTACCTCAAAACCAAGCGCGACAAGCTGGGCCACATGCTGGACAACCTGTAGAGAGTCGCGAATGGCGAGTTGCGAATCGCGAATTAAAAATTCACGTTACGACGGACAACCTTAAATTCGCGACTCGCAATTTGCAGTTCGCAATTCAACTGAACCACTTTCGCCAGTCAGGGGAGATGTTGTATTCCTTGACGACGGCGGCCATCGTCTTGTCGCAGTCGCATTTTTTCTCGGCCGCGCCCATCGCCTCGACCACGTTGCGGACAATCTGGCTCATCGCCCCGACGGTTCCGGCGATGCGGTCGCTTTCGTTCTGGTTTGTAAGTCCGCCGAACAATCCGCCCGGCGCGAAGGGGCGGTGCCTGCTGCCCATCTCGGCGTAGTTTACGACGTAGCAGACGGCCGCATAGCACATCTCAAGCTCCCTGGCCAGGAACACCTCCGGCACGAACGAGTGGGTCACGATTTCCGCGCCTATCGTGCCGAGCATCCTGACCTCGGCCGGCGTTTCCAGCCGCGGACCTTCGCGAACCGCCGCGATGCCGCCCCCGTGGTACACCAGCTTCATCGAGTGCAGCACCTCCCCGACGACGCAACGCAGCGTCGGGCAGAAGACCGGAAATTCGCGGATAAACCCCAGCGGCGAGTCTTCGAAAAATGTCCTTGCCCGCAGGTAAGTCTGGTCGATGAGGTCGCTGAGAATCACCAGGTCGCCGACGGCGATGTTGTGTGTTATCGCGCCGCCCGGCCCCCACGACAGGACGCAGCCGACGCCAATGTCTTTCAACGCGTAAATGTTCGCCCGGTCGTTTATCTTGTGCGGCGAGGTTTTGCCAAGCCCTTCGGCATAGCGGGACATCAGCAGGAACGACCCGCCGTCCGCGTCGACCTCGAAAATTTCGCCGCTTCGTCCGAACGGGGTCTCGCGCTGGCCGAGCTTTTTGCCGGAGACATGGCCGGCCTTCCACTGACGATAAATTTCCTCGCCTGCGATGCAGGCTATCTTCGCCGCCATGAGGCAACCTTCCTTGTTACGAGATAGACCTGTTTTAGTTTGGAACCTGTCGGATGCTTTTGCACGGGAACCATTATGGCCGCTGTAGGCTGCAACTTCAAGGCAATGCCTGTTTCGGACCTCTGCCGCTCTAGAATTCGTATCGCTGGGAGCCGTTTATATCCACCGAGTAAAACTGACCGGGAAGCAGGCGGATATGGTTCAGCGTGCCGGAGAAGCGTTTCTGGATTTCTTTTTTCACGCCGCCGGCGAGCAGCAGGTTCAACTGGAAGCGGTGGGGAGCGGAATCGACGAGGACCGTCAGCGTGCCGCGATTGAAACCCTCCAGCGCGGTATGCTCGGCTATTTCTTCGGGGATTACCTCGTCCCAGACCTCGGCAAGCCTGCTTAGCTGCTTGACGCGCTTGGCGAGCTTGTGCTTCATGAGAAGCGCGAGCGGCTGGCCGATGGGGGCGGTGAAATCCCTTATCTGCCGCTGCTGCCAGACTGTCTGGAGTTGCGCATCGTCCATGACTTTCCTCCCTGTGGCGTCCGTGCCTGGTTCTGCATTACCTTCCGGGCACAGCCGCAACAAGGCAATCCCGGCGAGCCGGGACCGAACCAATCCCTTAGGGACTATTTTCTGCATCGTCCCTTAGGGACGAAAAAATTCAGTAAAAATCGCACCTTTACAGCCCGCTGTCAGCCGAGATCGACAGGCATCAGAACGTACAGAAAATCGCTGCCCGCCTTGATGACAGCCGGCTTGTTGGAGGCCGTCATCTCGAACGATATCTCATCGCACGCGACCACGCGCAGCGCGTCGGTGAGGAACAGCGGATTGAACGCCATTTCCAACCCGTCGCCGGTGAATTTCACCGGGCATGTAACCTCGGCCTCGCCCGCTTCCGGCGCCCGGCTGGACAGAGTAACCGCGTCGGCCTTGAAGCTCAGCTTCACGCCCTTGGATTCCTCGTTGGTCAGCAGGGCGGCCTGGCGGATGCGATGCTCGAACTCGCCGGTCTTTATCGTCGCCTTGCGAGAGCAGTCTTTCGGGATGACGTCGGCGTATTTCGGGAAGTTGCCCTGCACCAGCGAGCTTACGAGCACCGCCCGGGCCGTGCGGACAAGTATCTGGTTTTCCTGCACGCTGACGTCCAGCGTTTCTTCGCCGTTGCCCGCTACCCGCTGGATAAGGCTCATCAGCTTGGCCGGCACGATGGCGCTGACGGCCTTCTCGGCAGCCTTCGTCAGCGAGCCTTTCGCCTGGGCCAGCCGGTGTCCGTCGGTCGCCACGAGCTGGAGCTTCTTGCCGCCGGCCTCCCACAGAACGCCGGAAATCGCGTAGTGGCTGTGCGTCTTGGCCGTCGCGAACAGCGTTCGGCCTATCATGCCGGAAAGCTCGCCGGCTGTTATCTGGAAATTGCCGTCGCCGCTGAATTCCGGGACAGCCGGGTATTCAGCCGGGTCATAGCCGAAAATCTTGAAGTGGCTGCCGGAGCCGCGAATGTGGCAGGTTTCCTTTTCCGTCTCTATCGTCAGGCTTTCCTCGCCGCCGGCCTCGCGAACGATGCCGTTGAGCCGGTCGGCCGGAACAAGCGCTTCGCCTTCTTCCTCGACCTGCACCGCCGTTATCTGGTAGCGGGCGCCGGCTTCAAGGTCGGTCGCCAGCAGCGTCAGGGTTTTCTTCTTCGCGACGAGCTTGACGCACTGCAGCACCGGTTTGGGTGTGCGAGTTGCGACGATGCTTCCCACAAGTGCCAGCGCTTCCTGCAGGGCCGATGTCTGTGCAATTACCTTCATGGCGCGTGCCTTCCTTCCGCTTTGATGTGCATTCCGTTTTGTCCTCGTGTTTATAAGCTTCCGGCCGCGACGTTTCAAGACCTCTGTTCAGAGTTCCGAGTTGCGAATCGCGAGCCGCGAATTAAAAACAAGTTCAGTGTTCTGAGTTCAGAGTTCAGAGAAACGGATTCCGGGTTCCGCAATTTTGGCCCATCCGCTGCTGTTGATGCCGTTTCGTTCCACCTAGTGCCTGTTGCCTGCTGCCCATTGCCCTTGATTGCCTTCTATTCCCCCGCCTGCCCGATTCTGCCCGATTT